>CANQPL010000108.1 GCA_947625735.1 uncultured Clostridia bacterium | reverse complement strand
CCGATTGTTCCTATTATTTTCTTCTAATAATATCCCTCTGCGAGGGAGATACATCTGTGCGTTTAACAGCGCACTATCTTCAACATATTGTCCTCGGACGGGTCAACATTTCCGTTATGAATAGCCTCCGCCCTTGCCGCAAGCTCCTGCATATATGCCTTTTGCAAATCGTCAGGCTTTGCAGTTACAACAATAGGCTCTCCCGTTTTTAACTTCGGCACGGGCAGCTTTAACATATCCGCTGTCTGAACGTCAGCAAATTCCTTGTACATCTGCATAAGTTCGGGAATATTTACGAATTTGGAAAAACGGTTTTTCATCTGAAATCCATTTCCCGCAGGCTTTATTTCAAGCTGCGAAACCACTTCTCCGAATGTACCCGCCCAATCGTCAAAGGTTTCCAATCCCGCTTTCTGAAGCAGATCGGGACGCAGATACCTTTGCATAACATACAGTTCAACCATGGAATTTGACAAAGGTGTACCTGTGCTGAATAAGATATTGTTACAACCGAATTTGTCATTCAGGTACTTTGTTTTCATGAGCATATCCTCGGATTTCTGCGCCGCCGTTGTCTGCACTCCGGCAACATTTGACATTTTTGTAGCAACAAAGCAATTCTTGTAATTATGGGCTTCGTCACATACCAGATAATCAAAACCCAGCTTTTCAAAGCAGAGGGAATTATCCTTTTTTGAGGATAACAGCTTTTCCAGCCGTTCCTCAAGCTGCCTTTTCTGCCGCTCCAAGGTCTTGACCGATACCCTGTCGGTACCGTCTGTTTCTTCGAGTGCTTCCATCAGTTCATTGAGTTCATTCTCCATAAACTGCCTGCGATATTCGTCCGACATGGGTATGCGCTCAAACTGCGTGAACGACATGATAACTGCGTCATAATCCCCCGTCACACATCTTGCAATGAATTTCTGTCTGTTATCTTTTGTGAAATCCTCGGGACGGGCTACCAATAATTTGGCATTGGGATAAAGCCTCATCCATTCACTTGCCATTTGTAAAGTCAGATGTTTCGGCACAACAACGCAGCCTTTATTGATAAGTCCGAGCCGTTTTTTCTCCATAGTTGTGGCGATCATCTCGAACGACTTCCCTGCCCCCACGGTGTGAGCAAGCAGTGTATTTCCTCCCAGCTTACCACGAAGCACCGCATTTTCCTGATGAGGACGCAGCTTAATTGCAGGATTCATTCCGGGGAAGGTCTGGTGCGACCCGTCATATTCACGCCCACGAATCGCATTGAAAAGATTATTATACTTTTCAACATATTTCTCTCGCCTGTCAATATCCTCCCAAATCCATGATTTAAACGCTTCCTTCATCTGACGAGCTTTTTCCTTAGCAAGAGATGCTTCTTTCGGATTTACCTCATACCATACCTTTCCGTCCTCCTCACGGCGGTCACGGATAAGAATATCACGCTGATTGAGCAGATTTTCAAAGATATGATAGCTGCTCATTCTTGATGTACCATAAGTTGCATTTGCTGCAACAGATTTGTCCTGATATTTGCCCTCGATCTTGTATTCTCCCATGCGGGTACGCTGCACGGGGTGTCCGAACATTCCCGTATCAGCCTTTGCATACTCTTTGAGAAATCTGTTGTAATCCGCTAATTCTATCCGGTTCGCACCGATACGGACGGAAATTTCTCCCGCCTCCGGATCTTTCGGTATGACCTTTTCCAAAGCGGCAGCATTTTTATGAAATGCTTCATCAATGTGTTTTGCATATTCCTGTGCAATTCTCAGCTTTTCCCTTACATTTCCCGACAGATATTCGCTTGCGTCCTCATATCCCGAAAACGGCTCATTGTCCCGTATTTTTGCGGGATTCCTAAAAATATCATTACCCAAGTCCGAGATAAGTTTTTCGGTATCACAGCCCACAAGCTGTGCCATATAGGGAATATCTACCCGCCCCACTCGGTCAAGGGATACCTGCAATGCCTCCTGCGGAGTATCGACCGAAGTCACCTCAACAAAAGGCTGAATGGTGCGCTTTGAGAATATTTCCGCTTTTTTCACGGTTTTCTTTTCGGAATCCACTATCTCAAGCGCCGCAAGTGTGTTGTAATCATCGTCCTGTCTGAAACAGCGTTCGTTTGCGCTGTCGGTAATATTACCGTAGCTTTTTTTGAATTTATCATAAACATAATTGAGCTGCGACTGTAATTTTTCCAGTTCATTATCGGTACAGCCTGCCGACTGTGCTTCTATGACAGCCATTGCCGCCTGTCTTATCTTATGCATACCGATCATGCGGTCAAGCGTTTTTCCCGTTTCCTGCACCTTTACCATGATTTCATTTTCACGGAAATATAACTGCCCGTCAACAAGCGTGTGAGTAAAATTTCTTACGGACGGATCGGCGGGAATCATCACAATATCCGAGTTATCCTTTTCCTTTGATTTGGCGGTTTCGATAGTACCCTCAATTTTGGAAATAGCCGCTTTGAGCTGCTCAGACAAAGGAGTTTCCTCATTGGCATAACAGGCAGTGACCTTGCTGTCATCGCCGTATTTGCCCTTCATGCGCTTGTCCCAATCCATTCTGCCC
>CANQPL010000107.1 GCA_947625735.1 uncultured Clostridia bacterium | reverse complement strand
TGTCAAGATATTTGCCCTTTTCGATCAGATCGGCAGTGAGACTTTGTACCAAATTCCAAGAGAGCGCAGTTTCCTTTGTACGGGAGAGAAAACTTCCCTCCCATATCAGCAAGCCGTTTTCCCCCGTCTTATATCCTACCCGCACATTGCCAATATCAAGCTCGGAAAAATCGTCATTGAACGCCTTTTTTATAAATTCGATACGCTTGTCAATATCCTCGTTGTTTTCAAAAAATTCAGCGATCTTATCACGCTTTATCTTGAAAAACATATCGCTTTTAATTATCCCGTTAATGAGCTTTTCGTCTGTAAGCGGCGGCAAATTCGATGTTCCGATAATCTCATTTTTTATGATTATTGGGTCGGTTTCCTGCGGTTTAACAAATTCAAAAGGCTCGGCAGACGGGACAGGCACAGCAGGCTCGGGAATATCAAGCTCCCGAACATTCAGTGCCGATTTGATAATATTCCGTATCTCCTGCGCCTGAGTATCGGAATACTTTTCCGCCTCAAATTTATCGAAATATTTTATCGGGTCGAGCTTTGTATCCTGTGTGTCAAGGAGCATTCTTCCCGCTATTTCATAGCTGTCAAGGCGGCGGTTGAAATCGGCGTTTTTATACCGTTCTATCAGCTCCTCGGCTGAAAGACTATCTCCTCCATTATCCTGTGCTCTATCGACAGCAGACGATTTTTCTCCCACGTCTGAATCTCTCCGAATGTCAGAGGTCGGGGATTCTGCTCTCTGTACATTCTGTCCAGCTCCCCGAAGCGGCGGTCTGCTTCCCTGTCTATCTCCCGAGGAATTATCTGCCACCGTCCTTCGATTATAAGTACCGTCACCTCCGTGGGGTATTCGTTTTTCATCCACTCCTGCCACTGTCTGCCCCACCTGCCTATCGGCTTTTGAAGCATTTTCTGCTCGTGCGGGTCGTCCGTGTACTGCATTTCGGGAAGATACTGTCCTGTCGGGCTGAGTTTGTAATTCATGTGTTTGCTCTCTCCTTTGTTTAAGAATTTTTACTATCTCCTGCTCCATTTCAAGCAGCGTATCCTTTGCGGATTTCTGCACCAAGTCGCAGAAACGAACCAGATCACGGGTATCACGGAACAGATCTGCTGCACTGAGATTTATTCCTCCCGATAATTTCATATCGCTGTCCGGGTCGCAGCGGCTTGATACCATAAAACGCACCGCAGATACCACCGACTGCTGATACTTTTTTGTATCTGCTTCGGATAAATTCATCTGCGATACGGCGTACCGCATATCGGACAGGCGCACCTTTATATTATCAACAGACATAGCGGCAATGGTTTCCTGAATGTTTTTACAGCTACTGCCGTATTTTTCGTTGATTGCCGCAGTCAGATCGGCGGACACGTCCCCCGTCAGCTTCCACAGCTCGGGCAGCTTTTTTCCGTTCGTCTGCGTTATGTCAAACAGGTGTTTTGCCGTATTGCCCTCACCGAAAACCGCTATGCTGTGTTCGCCCTTATTGACAAGTCTGCCTAACTTGTTCCATGTTTCCAGTGTGGCTACCTTAGTGGCGTTCGGATTCTGCTGATAGATGAGAGCTGCGTCCGAAAAGCTATGTTTGTACATTGCCGCCGAAAATTTAAGGAAATGTGCAAGCTCCTGCTTGCTTTTCATAAGGCGGTTTGTTACTTCGGTCCAGTTGTATAGGACGGTATTGTATTTACTCAAATTTTTGCTCCTTTCTTTTGTAAATATTTATTGACATTTTTAGTGAAGTGTGGTATAATGATGAAAAATGACCGGGAGTAGAAAAATGAAAATATATCTTTCATATTCACATCATGATAAAGAATTAGTTTATAAAATTAAAGATTATTTATTAAAACAGGAATTCGAAGTAATTTACGATGAAGATCTTCTTACAATAGGAGATAATTTTAATGAGAAGATTAGAAAAGCATTATTTGAATCTGATATATACTTGCCTATAATTTCTGAAAATTTTCAAGTAAGTTACTTTACTAACAGTGAACTTCAAACCGCTATTGGTTATAGTACTATTAACAAATACCCAATAATTTTTCCTTACATATTGGAAGGCACTGCAATACCAGAAGATATTAAAGATAGATTGTGTATTATTGGAACATCGGACATTAAAAGAGATTTAGAAAAAATTACAATTGAACTAAATAAAATCCAAGGTGCATTATTTGCAGAAAACAATAATTATAGCGAAAGAACTACCATAATTGAACAAAACTTAACAGTATTTTTAAATGACGTCTTTACAAAGCTTGAAAAAAATGAGAAGAGAAATCGTGTACTATCTTATATATGCTATATTCTATCAATATCTTTTCTTATAGCCATCATTCCGTTTGTTTATAACATAACCTTGTATAATTCATATGAACAAGACTTAGTAAATTCTATAATGTATGGCGTAAAAAACATTGCGGGATTATCTGTATTCGCCGCTCTATCGAGATTATCATTTATATTAGGCAAATCATTTATGGTTGAATCCATACGAAATGGTGATCGAATTCATGCAATCTCATTTGGACGTTTTTATATTAAGGCTTATGGACATGAAGCTACAAGACAAGAGATTAGAGAAGTATTAGGCGATTGGAATATTGATAAAGGATCATCTTTTCATTCGCAAGATGCTAAAGAAATTGACCCTAACTTTTCTGGTACTTTGGAAGTACTAAAATCATATTTAAACGAAAAATAAGTAATCATTCTTATATTATTGCGGAAGCCCTTACAGACTTCCGCATAAATATTAACTTAC
>CANQPL010000106.1 GCA_947625735.1 uncultured Clostridia bacterium | reverse complement strand
GAAAAGGGCAAATATCTTGACAAGGAAATTGCCGATGAACTTGTTTTTGCCAAGCCTGAACAGAAAGAGCCTGTGGAGGTAGACCCGATACCGAAAGTCGAACAGCTATCATTTTTCGGAGAGAACGAGCCTACAGAGCATAAATCTAAAGCAAAATCAAAGAAAAAAATCGCTTTTTCAAATATTGCTCCCGATGATAAAATGATAGACCATATTCTCAGGGGAGGAAGCAACGAGCCTAAAAGTTTGGAGCGCATTGTGTCGCATTTTCAAAAGGGAAAAAGTCTTGCGGAAAATGCAGATTTCCTCCGCAGGGAATTTGGCGAGGACGGCAGAGGATTCAGATATGTTTCTCCTGATCATTTAAGCGTATCGCTTCTGGCGGCATGGTTTGATAAGGACGGCATTACTGCCGCCGTGAGTAATACAGTTTTTCCCGAAGGTGAAAATACACATATCACTTGGGAACAGGCGGCAAAGCGTATCAATGAAATGCCGGAAAAGGGCGAATACTGCTCACAGGATATTATCGACCGTGCAGCCGATGTTAATATGAAGGATATATCCCAAAGCCTGTGGTTTCTTCATCAGGAAGTAAACGAAAAATACAGAGATGATTTTTTCATTCCAAAAGAAATGTTTGACGGCGGTGCGCCGGACAGCATGGCTGCAATAAAAGCAGCTCTTACCGATAAAAATACGGTTCAGAATTACATTGACGGTCTGACGGATTTTATACGGCAGTATGAGGAAAACCGTGATATACTGAATTTTCATTTTCATAAGCCTAAAGAAATTTTGCAGAAATTAAAAGACCTGCAAATCGAAAGAAAGGATTTCATTACAAGGTCGGATTTTGAATATACTCCCGTTTTTTCATTACTGAGGACGAAAAGGATAAGTTTCTGACAGGCGGCAGCGGCATTGCTGATGGAAAATTCCGTATTGAAAAATTTTTTAAGACAGAGCATTCCGTAAAGGAAAAGGTGGAATTTCTCAAAAACGAATACGGCACAGGGGGGAATGGGCAGATCGGGTTTTGAGGAGTGGCACGATTCAAAGGGTATCAGATATAGGAAGGACGCATTTTCGGAAAATGACTGCGAAGTTACAATGAAATGGAATGAAGCCGCTGACCGCATTGACAGCCTGATCGCAGAAAACAGATATATTACTCAAAAGGATATTGATGAGCGTATTCGCGGAGCGAAATACGTTATTGCGCACAGAGATCCTGACTCTGAATATGACAAGTCAGAGATAGAATATGCTAAAAAAATTCTTGCACAGTATAGCGTTGAAACGGAAAACAAATCGCCGCTTGACAGTCTGATAGAAAAGGCAGAAGCGGCGGGCGTTCCAGTTGATGTTATTGACGAGCCGACAATCACTGATGATACACAACAGGAAAGACCGGACAAAGCGGTTTTTATGGATATTCGTGATGAAAGTTTTGTTTCACTTCAGCAGACGGATGAGGGCGTTGACTTTACTGTTTATGCTCCCGATCTTACTCCCATAGACGGAGGCGTTTGGGAAACAGGCCGGGGGCATGATCTGAAATCATTAGCGGCGGAACTGCTTGCTGCAAGTGAAAGCGTGCTTGCGGAAATTTCCGATTATGAAAAATTTATTGAGCTTGCCGATATGAATACATACATCGGCATTCCCGCCGAATTTGCGAAAATGAAAGCCGAAGCACTTGCCAATATGCCCGACAGCAGATCCGAAATTCATGATAAAAAATCGGATAAAAATTTCACTGTAAATTCTCCCGAAAAAATATCTGTAAGTACGGTCAAGCCGCCGAAAACAGGCGTGCCTGTTACATATCATTTTAATAAAGATGATGTTGTTACGGGCGGTGCAAAAACCAAATTCAGAGCAAATATTGAGGCTATAAGGACATTGCAGAAGGTGGAATCTGAAAACCGTTTCGCCACTCCCGAGGAACAGTCCGTTATGGCAAAATATGTGGGCTGGGGAGGTATTCCGCAGGCGTTCACCACAGACAGGGCAGCGGACAGTATTGCGGGTAATCTGGGGGAAACAGGAACGACAGGTTGGGAAAATGAGCAGAAGGAACTTTTTGAGCTGTTATCTCCCGATGAATACAAGGCGGCGAGAGCTTCAACGCTTACAAGTTTTTACACTCCGCCCGAGGTAACGGACGGAGTATATCAGGCACTTTCACAATTCGGATTTGAGGGAGGAAATGTACTTGAACCGAGTATGGGCGTGGGGAATTCCTTTTCCAAAATGCCCGAGGATATGAGGGATAATTCAAGGCTGTATGGCGTTGAGCTTGACAGCATTTCCGGCAGGATAGCACAGCAGCTTTACCCTAACGAACACATACAGATAAAAGGTTTTGAGCAGACAAATTTCAATAACAACAGCTTTGATGTGGTTCTGGGAAATATTCCGTTCGGGGATTATCGTGTCAGCGATAAAAAATACGATAAATATAATTTTAAAATTCACGATTATTTCACTGCAAAAGCCGTTGATAAAGTAAAGCCGGGCGGTGTGGTGGCACTGGTGACAAGCAAATTCACAATGGACAAGCAGAATGAAAAAGCTCGCCGTTACCTTGCGGAGCGCTGCGATCTGCTTGGTGCTGTCAGACTTCCGAATGCTGCATTTAAGGCGAATGCAGGAACCGAGATCACCTCCGATATTTTATTTCTCAAAAAACGTGAAACCATGACGGTGGAAGTGCCTGATTGGGTGCATATGTCGCAGACTGCGGACGGTATCCCTTGCAATAAATATTTTGTGGATAATCCCGATATGGTGCTGGGCAGAATGGATTGGGACAAGCGCATGAAGGGCAAATA
>CANQPL010000105.1 GCA_947625735.1 uncultured Clostridia bacterium | reverse complement strand
CGGTTGCAAAATATTTAGGCGAAGCGTGTGTTCCATCACGCACGTCTGTCAACTCCCCCAACTTACGCTGTTCCCAAGTATCAGAAAATCCCTTAAAGCGGATCTCGGGAATTGCATTTTTATTCGTCATTTTTCACAACCCCCAAGCATTTTTTTGAATTCGGCGAGTCCGCGCATATCAAATTCGCTGCCGCAAAGCGCGTCAAGCATGCCTATAAGCTCCTGTTCCGTTTCTCTGATCTGCTGCTCAACTCCGGCAAAGGTGGTCTCATATTTGCGGCAGAGCGCATCGAGCTTTGATGTAAATGTATTAACAATGTTTTCGGGAAGCTTTTTTAAATTATCAATAAGCGGCTTTATCCATTTAAGCCGCAGCATTTCAACGGCTTCCTCATCGGTAAGTCGCTCTATTCTTGCTTTCGTGTCAATATGCAGCTTTGCCGTTTCATCCTTTAAAGCTTTTTTTAAAGTCTTTTCTTCGGCGAAAAGCGCGTCGACTTTTTTAAGAATTTCCAAAACGTCGGCGTCAACAGCGTTTGCCTTGATCGCCTTTTTTATCTCGGCGCCGACAAAAGCGGTTTTGCTTTCATTCACAAAGTCGTTTTCTTTTTCTTCCTCCGGAAGCTCATCCAGAAATTCATCATATAAAGAAGCGATTTCCGTTAAGCGTTTCTCCTTTTCACGCAAATCCGAAAGCCTTTCGGGCATAAGCGCTTCCTGCGCAAGCTTAAACGGAACCACATGACCGGTCCAGCCGTCCTGGACCTCTTCTTCCTTCCCGCCTTTCTTTTTCAGCACCATATTCGGATCGACCTGTTTTACGGCTTCAAATCCCTCCGTCTGCACAATTTCAAGATCAACGGAGATTTTGGTCCAGTCATTGTCAAGAAGCTGATACGCTTCATACCGATCAATAAGCGGAATATTTTTCAGCCGTGAGAAAATATTGTCGCTTATCTCCGATTCCTGCTTTGAAATATTCAGCGATCCCATATTGTCTATAAGCTCATCGGATAAATACTGCTCAAAATCATCAAACGCTTCCGAAAAGCTGTCAAAAAACGCTTGTACCTCCTGCGAATTTCGTACAGCGTCATGCAGATTGTCCGTATCAAGATCATAATAAGCGTCATTTTTCTTTGAAAAAACAGCGTTTTTGAGCGTGGGAAAAACATCCCAGTATTCGCGCAGATCGTCAAGCTCGGTTTCGGGCACACCGCCGTACATTGAGGCAAAAATGTCCCAGTTTTCACTTTTTTCTGATGAGTCGACATAACGGGGAATATTAAGATTATATTCGTTATCCCGTATTTCGTCGCGGCTTACCACTCTCGAAAATTTATCAACGGTCGCGCGTGCCGTGACAACATCAACTATTTTTTTGATGTCGCAGGCGCGCAGCACGTTATTCTTTCCTTTTTTCTCAAATCCCTTTGATGCGTCTATAATAAGCACATCGGTGTTATCCCGCCTCTGTTTGAGAACCATGATGATCGTAGGTATGCCCGTGCCGAAAAAGATATTGGCGGGCAGTCCGATAATCGCGTCTATATGGTTCTGCTCTATAAGGTTTTTTCTGATCGTTCCTTCCTCTCCGCCGCGGAACAATACGCCATGC
Organism: uncultured Clostridia bacterium; assembly: GCA_947625735.1. Classification (GTDB taxonomy): domain Bacteria; phylum Bacillota; class Clostridia; order Oscillospirales; family Ruminococcaceae; genus Huintestinicola. The sequence goes on along the minus strand of CANQPL010000105.1, from coordinate 1,289 downwards.
GGAAGCACTATCGTCATAATGCCGTCAGGCCTTAAATGAAATAGATCATGCAGCAAAAACGCGTAATCGGCTTTACCCTTGGGCGCTAAACCAAAACGCTTAAAACGCGGATCCGTATCTTTGTCCGTCGGGTTCCAGGCCTGCGAATACGGCGGATTTGACACAACTGCATCGACGTAAAGCGGCTCATATGTATGAACAGGATCATTATCATCAAAATACGGCCAGTCATCCTCGAGAGTGTCGCCGTTTCTTGTGACAATATTATCCGGCAAAATACCCCGCATAACTAAATTCATACGCGTAAGATTATACGTGTTCTCCTTTAACTCCTGCGCGTAATATTTGATGTTGTCCTCGCTTCCTATATAGCGCGCGGCGCACTTTCCTATGTTGATAAGCAGCGAGCCGGACCCGCTTGTCGGATCATAAATCTTGATCTCTGTTTTGTCTTTGAGATGCGAGGCCACAATCTCTGACATAAGCAGCGAAACCTCGTGAGGAGTGTAAAATTCACCAGCTTTCTTTCCGGCATTCGCGGCAAAATTGCTGATAAGATATTCATAGATAAATCCGAGGACATCATAATCCTGTTTGCCGTCCATAGGAATATCCTTGATCAAATATATCAGATCTCGTATAGCCTTAGTCCGCGCGCCGGATGTGTCGCCGAGCTTTGACAGGCCTGTTTCCAGCGTCTTAAAAACGCCGTCAAACACTTTTTTATGCGTGTTGTTTATAAGGCGGCTGAACGCCGACAGCGCAACACTGACATTGTCGGAATCAAAGTCGCGTCCTTTTGAAATCCACGTCGAAAAAAGATTATCATATGATATAAAATATCCGATATTCTTCTGGATGCTTTCTACCGTTTCCGGATCGTCTTCCGTCAATTCCGGAAGATATTCGTCTGTCCAGTCATTTTCTTTGAGGTATTTAACCTCCTTGTCTGACAAGAACTTATAAAATATGAATCCGAGAATATAATCCTTATATTCATTTGCTTCAATCTTTGACCGCATTTTGTTTGCGGATTCCCATATTTTAGACGCAAGCTGCTGTTTATTCATTCCGAAAAGTCCTCCTTAATTTTATAGCCGGCAATCAAGACATCAATGCTTTCACCGAAACAGAGCGTAAATAATCGATCTCTCTACTTATTATAACATTTTTAAAGAAAAAATCAAGAGCTTTAATATTACCGAGTCAATATTTTGCTCTTTATTGGGAACAGCGTAAGTTGGGGGAGTTGACAGACGTGCGTGATGGAACACACGCTTCGCCTAAAT
>CANQPL010000104.1 GCA_947625735.1 uncultured Clostridia bacterium | reverse complement strand
CATGGCAGTCTGACCATTCCGAGAACATATTCCGAACATTTCGGTGCATCACTTGCAAGCTGGCTGACAATACAGCGCAAAAACCGTGAAAAGGGACTTCTGACGGATAGTCAGATCGCACTTCTGGACAGTATCGGTATGCGCTGGGAAAGCCTTGATGATATATCTTGGAACAAAAATTTTTCGGCGTATAAAAAGTACGTTGAAGCGGGAAATGCCTTGCAAGTACCCGGCGATACGATTTTTGAGGGCGCTGCCATAGGCAAATGGCTGGCAATGATAAGGCGTTACCACAGCAGCGGTATCCGTTCCGATTACTTTACGTCCGAGCGTGAAAAGCAGCTTGAAGATGTTGGTATCATCTGGGATCAGGTGGATCATCTCTGGGAGAGCAATTATCAGGCTGCTCGTGATTACTACACCGAACACGGCGATCTGGAAGTACCAAAAGGGTACATTCAGAACGGTGTTAAATTATACAACTGGCTTGCGGATCTTCGTAAAAATTACAGGAACAACAAGCTGACCGAAGAGCAAGTTTCCCGTTTAAATGAAATAGGTATGCGTTGGCAATCAAAAAAAGATATTGTTTTTGACAAAGGTTTTGAATATGCAAAACAGTATTCGGTTGAACATGGAGCTGCCGATGCTCCTTTGAATTATCTAACTTCGGACGGGTACAAATTAGGCGTATTTCTCAGTAAATGCCGTGAAAAGTATGCAAAAGGGAAACTGTCAGAAGAACAGATAAAACAGTTAAATTCCATTAATATGGTTTGGAATAAATCACGAAAAAATGACTGGAACGATTGCTTTGAAAAGGCTAAAAATTACTATGAAACGCATGGTGACTTGAACGTTCCGCCGAAATATATTGTTGACGGCTTGTGGCTTAACAAATGGCTCAACGAGCAAAAACACATCATGCAGGGCAGACGTGAAGGCAAAAAACTGACCGACGAGCAGATAAGAAAACTTGCGTCCATTTCCTTTACAGCAGGGACAAAAGAGGAAAAATGGCTGCAAAAATACGGCGAACTCAAAAAATACTATGACCTTCACGGCAACATAAAACTGCCCATAAATTACACAGATTCCACCGGTCAGAATCTTTACACATGGCTGACGAATCAGAAGATCAGCGCAAGGACGGGGAAAATGGACGACAAAAGAAGAAAAATGCTTCAGGATTTAGGGGCAGGCAGCTTGTAAAAAAGGAGGCGGACGGCATGATAAAACTGTTTGAACATAATCAAAAAGCCTATGAATTGGCGGTGCAAATGCTGTCCGAAACCGGCAAAGCTGCGGTCATTCATCCAACAGGTACGGGAAAATCCTTTATAGGTTTTAAACTTTGCGAGGATAATCCGGACAAGAAAATTCTTTGGCTTTCGCCGAGCGAGTACATTTTTAAAACGCAATTAGAGAATTTGAAAGAAACAGGTGCGGAAGTTCCGGAGAACATAACCTTTATGACATATGCGAAACTGATGCTTCTGAATGAAAACGAGATTTTGGAGTTATCTCCGGACATTACCGTTTATGACGAATATCACAGGACAGGCGGGGCTTGCTGGCAGGAGGGTGTAAACCGCTTGATAAAGGCGTTTCCAAACGTTCCTATGCTTGGCTTATCCGCTACGAATATCCGTTATCTTGACAATCAGCGAGACATGGCGGAGGAGCTTTTTGACGGCAATATCGCAAGTGAAATGACATTAGGCGAAGCAATTGTGCGGGGAATTCTGAATCCTCCAAAATACATCTGCTCCATTTACAGCTATCGAAAAGACCTTGAACGCTATGAAAGGCGAATTGCTGCGGCGAAAAATAAAGCCGTCCGTGATGCGGCGGAACGTTATCTTGACGCACTTCGCCGCGCTTTGGAAAAGGCTGACGGTCTGGACGTTATCTTTGACAAGCACATGACCGACAGAAACGGCAAGTACATTGTTTTCTGCGCCAACAAAGAGCATATGGACGAAATGATCTCCCATGTTCCGGAATGGTTCGGAAAGGTGGACAAGTCCCCGAAAATTTATTCGGTATATTCCTATGACCCGACAGCATCAAAATCATTTTCGGATTTTAAGGAAGATAATTCCGAACATTTAAAACTGTTATTCTGTATTGACGCTTTGAATGAGGGTATTCATGTTGACAACATTTCAGGAGTAATTTTACTTCGTCCAACAGTTTCTCCTATCATTTACAAACAGCAGATAGGACGTGCGTTGAGTGCAGGAAAATCCAAAGAGCCTGTCATTTTTGACATTGTGATGAACATTGAAAACCTGTACAGCATTGATTCCGTCAAAGAGGAAATGCGTGTGGCAATGACATACTATCGCTTTTTCGGAGACGGCGAGGAGATCGTCAACGACAAATTTACCGTAATTGACGAACTCCGTGACTGCCGTGAACTGTTTGAAAAATTAAACGATACTCTCACCGCAAGCTGGGATCTGATGTATTCCTATGCGCAGAAGTATTACAAGGAATACGGCAACCTTGACGTTCAGCGGCGTTACAAGACACCGGACGGCTATTCTCTCGGAACATGGATATTCACCCAAAGACGCATTTACAACGGTGAATTAAGCGGCGTTTTAAGTGAAGAAAGAATTGAAAAATTAAATGCTATCGGCATGATATGGGACAGCTTTGCGGAACAGTCGTGGAAAAAGAATTATGCCGCTGCAAAGAAATACTATGATTCGCATGGTAATCTTGACCTGCCGACAAACTATGTGGACGAGGATAAAATTAAACTTGGAACATGGATAAACAATCTGCGGACATACCGTAAAAGCGGCATTCGCAGCGGGTATATTTCTGAAAAGCATATTGCCGATTTGGATAGCATCGGCATGATATGGAGTGTTCCCGATTATGTTTTTGAGAAAAATTATTCTGCGGCGTTAGAGTATTTTCGTGAAAACGGGAATTTAAAAATGCCGGTGGGATATGTAGATAAAAATGGAATAAGGCTTGGTGCATGGCTTAATAATCTGCGCAGAAATCGGAT
>CANQPL010000103.1 GCA_947625735.1 uncultured Clostridia bacterium | reverse complement strand
TTAAGGCACAAAAGAAAAAATCTAAACAAAACAAACACAAGGTAAAATTTTCGCCAGCCTTTTTTCAAAAGGCTGCAAGGGGTCGGGCGAATGAAATTCGCCGGGTGGAACCCCAGCAAAGGAGAAGCACAACAAACAAATCTCCATAATCAAGCATGGGAGCAGATAAACGGGGGGAGGGATAACCGCCGCAAAAAACCACGTGGAGAGTTTTTCCATAAAAATTATAATTAATAATGGGTGGAGTTTAAATCTGCGGCGGTTATCTGCTGACGAAAAGAAGTCTGCACGGCACATCAGTGCCATAAAAAACGGGGAAAACAAAATAAAAAATCAGAAAATCAAATCTGCACCTGCCGGCGGGCGGGCGGGTGGAACCCGCAGCCACCTCGTTCAAAAATTTTGCGTGAAAGTATCAATAGTAACCCGGTAACTTTTATTTGGCAGTCGGTTTCCGAACGCTGTTCTCCGCTCTTAACACTCACAAATCATCAATTTATTTTCATTCCCCGTCCACGAAAAGTATAATAGGTTATCCTAAAAAAACGGGAAAAATCTTCACTGCATAAAAAAATCTTGTCCCGCATATACATAGTCAAAAAGCCGTTAAAAGAAAGGACCGATTATCATGACCGATCGAAAAAAAATATCTCTTGTCAGAAGTACAAGGATCTTCCATGCGGAGGAGCATACTCCCGAAAAAACGGATAACAACTCCTCACGAGGGGGTGTGTTCCTTGCTGCTGCAATTATTGCGCTGATATGTGCGGGGACAGGGGATAACAGTATTATTTCCGGATCATCTGCGGGAAATATCGCTTACCTTTTCGGAAGTGCTGCGGCAAAAACCGAGCTTATAAGCCTTACGGGACTTATCCCGCAGGCGGCGGAAAAACTGCAAATGCTTTGTACACCTGAAAATAAAACCGTTAACACTCCCGATACTCTTCCGACAAATACTCCCCTCATACCTGCGGGAGAAGCGTATATGATCTCCTGCGGCAATCTGCGGATGCCCTCTTCCGTCAATGAGGAACAGCCTGTGGAGGATATCCCCCTGCCCGACAGCAAGGGCGCATCACCTCTCCCCTATCCCGAAACATTTTCCGATGCAGGCGGGAAAATAACCGCTCTTACCTACAGCAGCGGGGAGGGGGAAAATTACATAGATCTTCCCATTGCAGGACAGATACGCAATAATACGGCTCTTTCCCGTGAGGAGGTGACCGCCGCCGCATTAAAGGGCGCGGACTTTACTATTACCCCCGATGCAGGACGGGACGAGCCGCAGGTACTCATCATGCATACCCACACCACCGAAAGCTATGAGCCGTATGCCCGTGACAGGTACGATCCCGATTACCTTTCAAGAACAACCGACAGTTCCGAAAATATGACGGCTGTGGGAGATGCCATGACGGAGGTCTTTGAGGCACGGGGGATAAGTACGATACATGACACCACGATCCATGATTATCCCGCTTATAACGGGTCATACGACAGAAGCAGAGAAACGGTTATCCGCATACTGGAAAAATACCCCTCAATAAAGGTAGTGCTTGATATACACCGTGACGCCATTGAACGGGAGGACGGGGAGCGTATCGCTCCCACTGTCACTATTGACGGCAGAACAGCCGCACAGGTCATGATAATATGCGGCTGTGACGACGGCACAATGGGAATGCCCGACTGCATGAAAAATCTGGGAGCGGCGGCGGATTTTCAGCAGCATATTGAGGAAAGATATCCGGGGCTTACACGTCCTGTGCTTTTTGATTACAGGCATTACAATCAGGATCTTTCGACCGGGTCACTGCTTATTGAAGTAGGGGGTCATGCGAACAGTATAGATCAGGCGATATATGCGGGGGAGATGACCGCAGAGGGAATAGCAGATGCGCTGCTGGAGACAAGCGGTCAGTAAAAGGACAAGCAGGATAAAAGGGCAAAACAAAACAAACATAAGAAAAAGTCAAGGGCAAGGGCGCAAAAAAGAAAATCAAAGCAAAATAAACACAAGGTAAAGTTTTCGCCAGCCTTTTTTCAAAAGGCTGCGGGGTCGAGGGGCGGAGCCCTCGCAGGGTATGGGGCAGCGCCCCATAGGAGGAGCAGCACAGCAGACAAATCTCAATAATCAAGCATGGGAGCGGATAAACGGGGGGAGGGATAACCGCCGCAAGAAAAAAACACGGGGAGAGACTGACATACAAATTTATATTGTATAATCGGGGAAGTTTAAATCTGCGGCGGTTATCAGCGTGTAAATAAGTCTGCACGGCACATCAGTGCCATAAAAAACGGGGAGCGCAAAAAACACTGACCCGAAAAACAAATCTGCACTTTTAAACCTTTTTTCTGTCAGATAAAAAGCAATTACACATTACAAAATCCCGCTCTCCGATACTTTATCGTTATCATCAAAAAAATAAACTCCGCAAATTTAAAGCAACACCGCACAAAGAACGCCTGACGGCTTTGTGCGGTGTTGCCTTAATTTTGGCTGCTCCGGGAACAGAGCCGCCTATTGCACTACCTACAGCACCTTTGCTTATACGGATTTTTATCAGGGCGTAAGGCTTTTCTGAACCTTTTTGACTTCTTCAATGGGAATGTCTGTCAATTCTGAAATTTCCCGAGCTGTTCGATTTTTCCTGAGCATTGTTTTTATTATCTCAACATCTCTTTCGGCTTTACCCTTAACTCTGCCCTCGGCTAAACCCTCGTCTTTTCCCTTGAAAAATCCCTCGGTTACGCCGTCTTTGAAAAATCCTGCGCTTATATTACACATACTGTTCACCCTTTCTGAAATTTCATTGGTTACCGGAATACCATAGTCGTTTCCTAAGGTTTTTATCTTATCATCGGAAGATACTTTCGGAGAAAGTGTGGTTGTCAGCAAATCAATAAGTTTGTTTGCTGAACGTCTTTGTCACCATTATAAAAACATTTGATTAAGAATTGATTTAGCTGTTTCAAAAACAGCACCGCTTATTGCACCACCTACAGCACCTTTGCTTATACGGATTTTTATCAGGGCGTAAGGCTTTTCTGAACCTTTTTGACTTC
>CANQPL010000102.1 GCA_947625735.1 uncultured Clostridia bacterium | reverse complement strand
CGGGGAGGGGCTTTCGGAAAAGGGACAACCTTTGTTGTTACCTCGCCGACTGCCTACTCTACACTCACGAAGCACGTCTTTTAGGATTGGACAGCAGAACAATCAATCCTGAATTTGTGCCTAATCCTGACAGCAAGGTCAATTTGCTCCTTGATAATCTTGAAAAGATATATAAGCAAACCGACAAGGAAAAAGGCGTTCAAATCGTATTCTGCGACATTGCTATACACGGTGACAGTGAACATTTTTCCGTATACGATGCCATAAAGCAAGGATTAAAAGAACGTGGTATTCCCGAAAATGAGATATGCTTTGCAGGAGATGCGAAAACCGACACGGCAAAGGTAAAGATGTATGACGAACTCAAAAACGGCGATAAACGATTTATTATCGCAAGTACATCAAAACTTGGAACAGGTGCTAATATTCAGGACAGAGTGGCTGCCATTCATCACCTTGACATACCGTGGCGTCCTGCTGATTTAGAGCAACAAAACGGACGTGGATTACGTCAAGGAAACAGATTTAAGGAAGTCGGTGTGTATCATTATGTGACAGAGGGAACATTCGACGCATATATGCTTGGCATAATTACATCAAAGGCAAAATTTATAAGTCAGGTAATGACCTCAAAAGCACCGGCAAGAACCTGTGAAGATGTGGACGAAATGGTACTCAATTATGCAGTAATGTCTGCGGTGGCAACAGGCAACCCGAAATTAAGACGGCGTATTGAATTACAGAATGAAATTGCGGAGTTAAAAGTCATTGAAGCGGATTATAATAAGAATCAGTACAGAATGCAAGAGCTTTCGGAAAGGACACTTCCTGCTGCCATTGAAAGAGATACGAAACTGCTTGAAAAAGCCAAAGATGACATTCAGACTTACCAAAAAAATAAACCGGAAGAATTTTCTATCACGCTTAACGACAATACATATACAGAACGTGCAGAAGCCGGAAAAGCACTTGAAAAGGCGATTCTTCAATGCAGCGTATCCGGAGAAAGTCAAAAGGTCGGTACATATGCAGGATTTGAAATTTCTGTCGAAAAAGTCAAGGGTAACGATTTATTCAGTCAGAATCTTTGCAATATCAAATTGCACGGCAAACTGGACTATTACTGTGATGTTGCTCTTGATAATGCCGTTGGCAACATAAGGCGTATTGAAAATCTTGCAAAAGACGGAATAGCAAAACGTGAAGCTGACATTGCAGACAACATTGAAAAATCGAAAATTAACCTTGCTGCTGCAAAAGAAACACTTGGCAAGCCTTTTGAACAAGCAGAACAGTTAAAACTGGATATTATCGAACTGGCAGAAGTGGACGCAGAGCTTGGCACGGATAAGGCTGATGATTTTGCTGCTATTGATGATTCCTCACCGGACAGCAATAGTGAATCCAATGATGAAACAGAGGATATTGAGGACAAACGAGAAAAGGCTTTCGCCATTTCAAAATTCGATATTTCGGGCTTGCAGGAAAAAGGACAGGAACAGCAACAGGAAAAAGCACCTTTATCAACAGTTACTGTGCAGAATAAAACTGTTAAAGAAAATAACAAACCAAAAAAGAATAAGAGCATTTGAATTTCATCATTCCGTGGTATGCTGTCACGGCATACTGCGGAAAAAGAAAGGACGGTTATTATGCCAAAACAAAATAGAACATATACACCTGAACAGCAAGCCGAATACCGAAAGAAAAAGCAGGAAGAAATATCAGCACTTACAAAACGCATTGATGAGGGTGTAAAACAGGTCTTTGAATCAAAACGTTTCAAGGATTATCTGGAATTCTGTTCTTCATTTACCAACTATTCAATGAGGAACACAATGCTAATCGCTATGCAAAAGCCGAACGCTACATTTGTTGCTTCATTCAAGAAATGGCAGGAACTTGAAAGAAGTGTTGACAAGGGACAAAAGGGTATTCAGATACTTGCTCCGGTACAGGTAAAAACAGGTGATTACATTGAAAGCGAAAGAGAAGTAACTGACGATTTGGGAATCAAGCAGTACAATGACGATGGTACGGTAAAAACAGAAGTCGTTGCAGAACCTTTGAAAAAACTTGCTTTCAAACAGGTCTATGTTTTTGATGTAAGTCAGACAAGCGGAAAACCCCTGCCGACACTTATGGATGAACTGGACGGAAATCTTGATGAAGAACATAAACGTGCTATGCTTTCAGGTATTCAGAAAGCTGTCAAAATACCGGTGGAATTTGAAGATATTACCACGGAAGCAAAAGGGTATTTTGACTTTCAGAACCAGCGTATTGTAATTAACAACGGAATGTCTGATGTCCAGACAATCAAAACGGCACTACACGAAGCAGCACACAAACTCCTCCACGATAGAAAACAGAATCTGCCTACTGCACAGCTTTCCAAAAATGACAAGGAAATTCAGGCTGAAGCGACTGCATTTATTGTGGCTAACAAATACGGAATCGACACATCTGAGTATACCTTTCCCTACATCGCTGCTTGGTCGCAGGGCAAGAAGTTGACACAACTTAAAAATTATCTTGATGAAATTCAGAATGCCGCAAGGGAACTCTGTAAAAATATTGATAATGAACTTATCAAACTAAAAGCAACTCGTGAACTTTCCAATGGTGAAATTACGAATGCTCCGGAGGAAGTCAAAATTCAAGAAACAGCAGTGCAGAACAAGGATATGAATTTTGTAGATAAAATGCCGATACCTCCCACGCAAGAACCCGATGAATATGTGGATTATCCGCAAGCAAATCTCTATGAACCTCCTGCGGACTACTATGCAAATGAACCTGTTCCTCCTCCGCCAACGGAATATTCAAACGAACCTCCTGCGGACTACTACGCAAATGAACCTGTTTCACCTCCGTCAACGGAATATTCCAATGAACCGCCTGTTTCTCCTGCAAAGAAACCACAACGGGAAAATAAAGCCACTGAAAACACACCACAAACAAAGACGGATTCCAGACAGTCTGTCAAAACCTCGTCAAATATCATCGGAAACACGCTGTACAATCAGTTGGGCAATAAATCCGATTTGAAGTATTTTCACGCTTCTCCCGAAATGACCGACAAGATAGCAGAAAAATTAAATGCAGAGGGTATAAGATTCAGCGGTCTGAAACGTACATCAGGAACAACATTTACCGTGAATAAATCTGATACTGAAAAATATAGTAATGCCGTTGCGGAAGTGAATGCACAGAAAGAAGTGGATTTGAAAAAGCAGACATTCAAACCTAAAAATCCTGCGGTCATCGGCAATGTCGCTTATACACAACTGGATAACGGAAAGAAATTCAGCTTTACTGCACAAA
>CANQPL010000101.1 GCA_947625735.1 uncultured Clostridia bacterium | reverse complement strand
GAATTTCTCCAGTCAATGCCAATGCTTTCAAGCCGTCTTATCTGTTCATCACTTAAAGATGTTTTCCGATTTCCACGGTACGCCTGTTTCTGTTCATTCACCCATTTGCTAAGGCAAATCCCATTCACGTTGTACACCGCAGGCAGATTTAAATCGTGATGTTCCCTGAAATATTCCTCCGCAAGTGCAAACCGCACCTCCCAAGGATCTTCCTTTTGCCAGATCATTTTTATGCTGTTAAGTCTGTCAATTCGTTCCTGTTTCATTTTGTGCAGACGGAATTTTTCCCGCTGATCGGCGATCCAATCACCCAGTTTAAAACCGTCCTCTGTCATATATGTTGTCGGGACATCAAGGGACTTATTTTGCAGATAATACTCCCTTGCTTTTTCAAATCCCGTTTCCCACTTTTTTGTAAATGTCTGTTCCCAGCACATACCTATTTCATCAAGCCTTGCGACCTGTTCTTCGGTCAGATTAAGACACTGATTTATCCGATTTCTGCGAAGATTATTAAGCCATGCGCCAAGCCTTATTCCGTTTTTATCTACATATCCCACCGGCATTTTTAAATTCCCGTTTTCACGAAAATACTCTAACGCCGCAGAATAATTTTTCTCAAAAACATAATCGGGAACACTCCATATCATGCCAATGCTATCCAAATCGGCAATATGCTTTTCAGAAAGATACCCGCTGCGAATGCCGCTTTTACGGTATGTCCTCAGATTGTTTATCCATGTTCCAAGTTTAATTTTATCCTCGTCAACATAGCTTGTAGGAATGTCAAGATCATCATGTTCTTCAAAATATTTTTTTGCAGCAGCATAATTCTTTTTCCACGACTGTTCCGCAAAGCTGTCCCAGATCATGCCGATAGCATTTAACTTTTCGATTCGCTCTTCACTTAAAACGCCGCTTAATTCGCCGTTGTAAATGCGTCTTTGAGTAAATATCCATGTTCCGAGAGAATAGCCGTCCGGTGTCTTGTAACGCCGCTGAACGTCAAGGTTTCCGTATTCCTTGTAATATTTCTGTGCATAGGAATACATCAGATCCCAGCTTGCGGTGAGAGTATCGTTTAATTTTTCAAACAGTTCACGGCAGTCACGGAGTTCGTCAATTACGGTAAATTTGTCGTTGACGATCTCCTCGCCGTCTCCGAAAAAGCGATAGTATGTCATTGCCACACGCATTTCCTCTTTGACGGAATCAATGCTGTACAGGTTTTCAATGTTCATCACAATGTCAAAAATGACAGGCTCTTTGGATTTTCCTGCACTCAACGCACGTCCTATCTGCTGTTTGTAAATGATAGGAGAAACTGTTGGACGAAGTAAAATTACTCCTGAAATGTTGTCAACATGAATACCCTCATTCAAAGCGTCAATACAGAATAACAGTTTTAAATGTTCGGAATTATCTTCCTTAAAATCCGAAAATGATTTTGATGCTGTCGGGTCATAGGAATATACCGAATAAATTTTCGGGGACTTGTCCACCTTTCCGAACCATTCCGGAACATGGGAGATCATTTCGTCCATATGCTCTTTGTTGGCGCAGAAAACAATGTACTTGCCGTTTCTGTCGGTCATGTGCTTGTCAAAGATAACGTCCAGACCGTCAGCCTTTTCCAAAGCGCGGCGAAGTGCGTCAAGATAACGTTCCGCCGCATCACGGACGGCTTTATTTTTCGCCGCAGCAATTCGCCTTTCATAGCGTTCAAGGTCTTTTCGATAGCTGTAAATGGAGCAGATGTATTTTGGAGGATTCAGAATTCCCCGCACAATTGCTTCGCCTAATGTCATTTCACTTGCGATATTGCCGTCAAAAAGCTCCTCCGCCATGTCTCGCTGATTGTCAAGATAACGGATATTCGTAGCGGATAAGCCAAGCATAGGAACGTTTGGAAACGCCTTTATCAAGCGGTTTACACCCTCCTGCCAGCAAGCCCCGCCTGTCCTGTGATATTCGTCATAAACGGTAATGTCCGGAGATAACTCCAAAATCTCGTTTTCATTCAGAAGCATCAGTTTCGCATATGTCATAAAGGTTATGTTCTCCGGAACTTCCGCACCTGTTTCTTTCAAATTCTCTAATTGCGTTTTAAAAATGTACTCGCTCGGCGAAAGCCAAAGAATTTTCTTGTCCGGATTATCCTCGCAAAGTTTAAAACCTATAAAGGATTTTCCCGTACCTGTTGGATGAATGACCGCAGCTTTGCCGGTTTCGGACAGCATTTGCACCGCCAATTCATAGGCTTTTTGATTATGTTCAAACAGTTTTATCATGCCGTCCGCCTCCTTTTTTACAAGCTGCCTGCCCCTAAATCCTGAAGCATTTTTCTTCTTTTGTCGTCCATTTTCCCCGTCCTTGCGCTGATCTTCTGATTCGTCAGCCATGTGTAAAGATTCTGACCGGTGGAATCTGTGTAATTTATGGGCAGTTTTATGTTGCCGTGAAGGTCATAGTATTTTTTGAGTTCGCCGTATTTTTGCAGCCATTTTTCCTCTTTTGTCCCTGCTGTAAAGGAAATGGACGCAAGTTTTCTTATCTGCTCGTCGGTCAGTTTTTTGCCTTCACGTCTGCCCTGCATGATGTGTTTTTGCTCGTTGAGCCATTTGTTAAGCCACAAGCCGTCAACAATATATTTCGGCGGAACGTTCAAGTCACCATGCGTTTCATAGTAATTTTTAGCCTTTTCAAAGCAATCGTTCCAGTCATTTTTTCGTGATTTATTCCAAACCATATTAATGGAATTTAACTGTTTTATCTGTTCTTCTGACAGTTTCCCTTTTGCATACTTTTCACGGCATTTACTGAGAAATACGCCTAATTTGTACCCGTCCGAAGTTAGATAATTCAAAGGAGCATCGGCAGCTCCATGTTCAACCGAATACTGTTTTGCATATTCAAAACCTTTGTCAAAAACAATATCTTTTTTTGATTGCCAACGCATACCTATTTCATTTAAACGGGAAACTTGCTCTTCGGTCAGCTTGTTGTTCCTGTAATTTTTACGAAGATCCGCAAGCCAGTTGTATAATTTAACACCGTTCTGAATGTACCCTTTTGGTACTTCCAGATCGCCGTGTTCGGTATAGTAATCAAGAGCAGCCTGATAATTGCTCTCCCAGAGATGATCCACCTGATCCCAGATGATACCCACATCTTCAAGCTGCTTTTCACGCTCTGACGTAAAGTAATCGGAGCGAATGCCGCTGCTGTGATAACGCCTTATCATTGCCAGCCATTTGCCAATAGCAACGCCCTCAAAAATCGTATCGCCGGGTACTTGCAAGGCATTTCCCGTCTCAACGTACTTTTTATACGCCGAAAAATTCTTGTTCCATGAAATATCGTCAGGGCTTTCCCAGCGCATACCGATACTGTCTAAAAGCGCTATCTGGCTGTCCGTCAGAAGTCCCTTTTCACGGTTTTTTCGCTGTATTGTCAGCCAGCTTGCAAGTGATGCACCGAAATGTTCGGAATATGTTCTCGGAATGGTCAGACTGCCATG
>CANQPL010000100.1 GCA_947625735.1 uncultured Clostridia bacterium | reverse complement strand
TTCGCACATTATGTTTTTTTGCGAAAGATTATATAAAATTTTTGTATATTTTTTATATTCTGCTTGACTTTATAACACGGTTGTTATAAAATAAAAAAAGCAAAACATAAATTTTATCCGCATTTTTATGTGTTTATCTGAATTTATATAATCAAAAGCATTGGAGATGATGATATGTCAAAAAGACCGGAATGGCTTGATAACGCCGTTTTTTACGAGGTATATCCCCAGTCCTTTAAGGATACTGACGGCGATGGTATCGGCAATATAAACGGTATTACCGAAAAACTTCCTTACATTAAAGAATTAGGCTGTACTGCTATTTGGATAAATCCTTGCTATGAATCACCGTTTGGCGATGCAGGATATGACGTGTCCGATTACTGCAAGGTCGCACCACGCTATGGAACAAATGACGATCTGATAAATTTGTTCCGTGAAGCGCATAAGCTTGATATGCATATAATTCTAGACCTTGTTCCCGGGCATACTTCATGGAAACACCCGTGGTTCAGGGAAAGTATGAAAGCTGAGAGAAATGAGTTTACCGACCGCTATGTCTGGACGGACAGCATCTGGGAAGAACCTGCGGGTTACGGCTCTTTGAGAGGAATATCCGACCGTGACGGAAGCTGTGCGGTGAATTTTTTTACACATCAGCCTGCGCTTAACTACGGCTTTTACAAACCCGATCGTCCATGGCAGCAGTCAACCGATTCAGCAGGAGCAGTCGCAACAAGGGAAGCCCTAAAAGATATTATGCGCTTCTGGCTTTCAAAGGGCTGTGACGGTTTCCGTGTGGATATGGCGGGCTCGCTTGTTAAAAATGATGAGGACGGAAAGGGGACTATTGCTCTTTGGCAGAATATCCGCACATTTCTTGATGAAGAATTTCCTGAAGCGGCAATGGTATCCGAGTGGGGCGAACCGTATCAGAGCCTTGCAGGCGGATTTCATATGGATTTTCTGCTGCATTTCGGTTCATCACATTACAATGATCTTTTCAGATGTGAAAAACCGTTTTTTAATGGCGGCGGTGATGCGTCGGGATTTGTTGAAAAATATATTGACAGCTGCAATTGTTCAGGCGGGAAAGGGCTTATCTGTATTCCGTCAGGCAACCACGATATGGACAGGCTTGCACGGCATATTCACGGCGACAATAAAAAGCTTGCGTTTGCTTTTCTGCTTTCAATGCCCGGTGCGCCGTACATTTATTACGGCGATGAAATAGGAATGAATTATGTGGAGGGACTCACGTCTGTTGAGGGCGGCTATGGCAGAACGGGTTCCCGTTCGCCTATGCAGTGGGATAACAGCGCAAATGCGGGATTTTCGGCTGCTTCGGCAGATAAATTATATATTCCCATTGATCCTGATCCGGAACGTCCAACCGTACAAAAACAGCTTGACGATGAAAATTCTTTACTCAACGAAATAAAGAAGCTTATTTCCATAAGGCAGAAAAATATCCCTCTGCAAAGTCTTGGAGGGATAGAATTTATATGTAACGGTGCGGCAGGAAAACCTCTTGCATACATAAGGAGCTTTGACGGTGAAATGATCCTTGCCGCAATAAATCCGAACAGTAATTCGTTTGAAATTGAGGTAAGCTGCAATCCGGGAGAAGTGATTTACAGCTTCGGAAACGGTGCTCATTTTCATAAAAATAAATTTACAATTGATGCATGCTCGGCTGTTTTTATAAAGCTGAATTAAATAATTATAAAAGTGCGGGCGGGTGGTACCCGCAGCCGGGTCGTTAGTATGATTTGCAGGAGCCTTTTACACAGTGGCTCGGTAACTATTATATGGTGTAAAAAGAAATCAGACATTACAGCAAATAAAAGTTACCGGGTCACTATTAAAAATATTCAAGCAAAATATTGAGCGACCCGGCTGCGGGGTCACCCCGCCGACCCGGCTGCGGGTTCCACCCGCCAACCTGCAAGCGGGGTCAAACTGCAAAATAAAAGTTACCGGGTCACTATTGAAAATATTCGAGCAAAATGTTGAGCGACCCGGCTGCGGGTTCCACCCGCCAACCTGCAAGCGGGGTCATCCCGCCGGGGTCACACCGCCCGCCAAAAAGAAACTGCCGTGCAGATGCACAGCAGTTTTTATCTTTATAAAAGAGGCGCCACCCGGATTCGGACCGGGGGTCAAGGAGTTGCAGTCCTTTGCCTTACCGCTTGGCTATAGCGCCGTTAACAGAGAAAAATGGAGCGGATTACGAGGCTCGAACTCGCTACCTCCACCTTGGCAAGGTGGCGCTCTACCAGATGAGCTAAATCCGCATTTAATAAGCGACCCGAATGGGACTCGAACCCACGACCTCCGCCGTGACAGGGCGGCGTTCTAACCAACTGAACTATCGGGCCGTATGGTGGGAACTATAGGGCTCGAACCTATGACCCTCTGCTTGTAAGGCAGATGCTCTCCCAGCTGAGCTAAGCTCCCACATTTTTCTTCCGCCGCTCCTCCCCGAATTTCCCTCAGGCTTCTCCCTGAATTTTCCTCAGCTTCAAGCGACTATTTTATTATACACTATCTTTTCGGATTTGTCAAGGGTTTTTTTGAAATTTCTCAAAAAATTTTTTCCGTTTTTTTAGCCGAGCCGATTTTTCCCATGGATACGGAAAATATGGGGTAGAATTTTTTGGATTATTTTGATATTCTGCTTTATGGAGCCTTAAATCAGCACAGGATATACTATTATATCTGCGGAAAAATCAAAAATTACCAATGTTAAAAATCCTCTTGCATTTTTTTTACATCTGTGATATACTTAAAATACACTTAAAAAAATAAGTATGGTGATTTTTTTGCAAGGAGCATTTTTATGAATTACAAGCTAAGAAGATTTTTCCGCACCTTTGCCATAGAGAACATTATGACCTATATTGCGGCTACTATGGGACTTCTGTATATCGGAAATATGTTTACAAATTATCAGCTCATACCCCTTGCGGAATTTGACAGGGGACTTATACTTCAGGGGCAGATATGGCGCGCGGTCACCTTTCTTTTTGTTCCGCAGACATCGGGAATGTTCTGGGTACTGCTGTCTGTTTACTTCTACTACTATATAGGCAGCTCGGTGGAAAATGACTGGGGCAGCCATGAACTCACATTATATCTGCTTACAGGCTATGCCATGCTGCTTGTGATCGGCTTTGTTACGGGGTATACAGATGCATCTTACCTGTATTTTTCCCTGTTTCTGGTTTTTGCGGCGCTCCGCCCGCGGGAGGTAATCCGATTAATGATGATAATTCCTGTGGAGGCAAAATGGCTGGCTGTTATAGATGCTGTCTATATGCTCTACGGTCTTGGCAGGGCGGTACCCTATCTTTTCTTTCCTGTTTCCCGTATGCTCGGTGCCGGCATTATACTTTCGGTGCTGGCGGCATTTGTCACATTTCTTATATTCTTCGGAAAGCCCATATCTGACAGGATAAAAAACCGCATTGCCCATAGAAATTTTATAAACGAAATGCGCAATAATGACCATGAGGACAGATACCGGTGAGCGGGCTTATTTATCCCGGAAAAGACTTTTATCTTCGTGATGTGCGTGAGGTGGCTCCTGACCTTGTGGGGAAGCTGCTTATAAGGGAGTTTATACCATATGACAGTTACCGTGTCACTGAGAAAAAGACTTCGGAAAAATTTACAAACGAGGCGGCAGCGGGTTCCACCTGCGAGGGTCACACCGATTTATTTCAAATAAAAGTTACCGAGTCACCGGATAAAA
>CANQPL010000099.1 GCA_947625735.1 uncultured Clostridia bacterium | reverse complement strand
GCCAGTGTCATTTGTCTGTTCATGTTATCATTATATCACATTTTCTTGAGTTCGTCAATTGTGCGGTGTTGCCTTAACTTAATTGATATATTTTTTCACCGTAAAAAAATATACTTTCATCTTCCAAAATTATAGGCCAAGAAAACGATATTTCATTATTTAGAGATATTTTTAGATTATATTTAATATTATTTTCAAAATCAAATAAGTACATTCCATTGTACTCCTCAGAACCATTTGAAATATTTATATAAATATAGTCATTTAGTATTACACAGCCCAAAATGTTTCCATTAAGTTCTTCTTCATTAACATAAAGAGTTTCTTGGGTTTCAACGTTGTAAATATACATTGTTTGATTAATATATGTATCTTCTTGTGGTAATTGAACCCAAACAATATACTTATCTGATGATGCAAAACTTGCAATGAGTTCAGAAGAAACAGGTGCCAGTGAAATATCTCCATAGACAAACTTTCCTTTTTTTAATACGCATGATGAATTATTTGTTGAGAAGTATCTGGTATATGGATTATTACATACAATATCTTCAAATTTAATTTCAAAAGTTTTATTGGTTACATTGTAACACATTAAATTGTATTTATTATCATTAACACTATACCAATATATATTTGATGAATCGCAAGAAAGTATAGGTATAATTTCAGAATTAATTTCAAAGTCATTACATATCACACTAAATTCATTTGTATTTAAATCAATACAGCATAAATTCCAGCCAATTTTATCAGTTTGATATAAACATTCAGACCAATAAAGTACATTGTTTACTACAACACCGGATAAAGTTTCTTTAAAAACAGAATCATTAGATTGATATATACACGAAATCATATTATTTTCTTTATTAACACTATATATTTTGTATTTTTGTGTTCCAAATGAAGTCATAATATCAGAATAGACAAAGTAGAGTACACAATCTTTAGCATTAACAATTAACGGTGTTGATGCATATTTTACATCTTTTATTACATCATCAGGAACACCTGTACTTTTCAAATAATCAAAATCCACAGAGAAAGTTTGTCTATCTACAACATTTAAATTTACATCGTTAGGCAAACCATCTATAACTTTCATATTATCTAAAGATATTTTTGATATGTTACCGATTTGCACAGCATGACTATCAGAATTACAACCGGTAATAAATATAGTTAATAAGATAAGACAATAAACAAAAAATTGTTTTACTTTTAATGAAATAATTTTCTTTAATTTTTTCATAACTAAACGATCCTTTCAAATTTTAAATAGTAACTTCTTTGCTTGTGTCGCTTACAGGCTCAGACTTGCTGCCGCTGTAAACAGTTTCCCATTTGTAACCGTTTTTCTTTTCAAGAAACTGTGCTGCGTACATTTGAGTGACAGTTCTGTCGCCCGTTATTACGCTTTCACAATATGCAGTCTTGCTTGAAATTATCAGAGTGCTTTTAACAGAACCTGTATAAAGGTAATATGGAGAAGCAGTATTTTCTCCACCATATGCATAAACAGAAATTCCCGTTGAAAACAATACCGAAAGAACCAGCAAAATTGCAATTATCGGTTTCTTCATAAGGCTTCACCCCCTTTCATATTATATAACCGTTTGAAAGAGGGTGAAATTACACTTTTCAGCAAATTTTTCTAATTATTCTACTTTTTGCACAGAATTTGCTATATTAATTAGTTCATCTTTACTAAAATCAAAATCGCTTTCACAAAATACAAGTATAGATAGAACATAATCACCGTTGTCCCAACTTATTATTTTTCCGTTTTGATCATACATATCAACATAAAATCCCTCGCAGCCGTTTATATAAATTGTTTCTATGTCATAACCCTCCGTATTTATGGCTATATCATAGTATGCTTTTATGTACTGTGTAAAATAAATAGTACAATTTTCATTTTCATAAGTATATGCACGTTCTGAAATAAATTCTCTGGTGTTAACATTTTCATAATCCGACATATCCGCCGTGATTTCATATTCATCAACGAAGTCAAGCGGAGCATCCATATCTTCAACGGACTGCACAACAGTATGCGTATCAAAAATATTCATAAAGAAATTTATAAACGCCTCTCTGAATGCGCTGACGTTCAATGCCATAATAAATATAGCCAACAATGCCGCTGTAATGGCAATAAGCAGTTTTTTGGGTGTAATTTTGATTTTTTTATGGCTCTTGCCCATTAAAATATCCATTTTGCGTTCAAATTCATGAGAAAACTTATGCGGCGTATTGTCTATCAATGCCTCGTCTATATAATTTTCACCGTATTCCTTAATAACCGAAGTTATGTACTGCTCAAATTCAAGG
Organism: uncultured Clostridia bacterium; assembly: GCA_947625735.1. Taxonomy (GTDB): domain Bacteria; phylum Bacillota; class Clostridia; order Oscillospirales; family Ruminococcaceae; genus Huintestinicola. The sequence goes on along the minus strand of CANQPL010000099.1, from coordinate 1,729 downwards.
TCTGTCATTTCCGTATTCCTCTATAATCAATTTTTTTAATTTTTCCTTAGCACGGAAAAAACGAATTGAAACGTGTTCGGGATTAATATTCAACGATTGTGCAACTTCCTCATTACTGCAATCATAGAACAATTTCAGCATTAAAATGTCGGAATATTTATTGTCCATATTTGAAATTATTTCAAAGACTCTTTCCCGTTCAAGCCGATTTTCAATCAGTTCAGGCAAATCAAGAGTGTCCGTATCATCCAACTCGTCTATAGAAACGATTTTTTTGTTTTGATTATAAAAATTTATAGCAGCGCCCCTTACTAATATAACCAAATAATTGCGTGTTTCTTTACACTTTATTTCATTAACTTTTTCTAAATTTTTTGTTAACTTCAAAAAAGCATTATGTACAGCGTCCTCAGCAAGGTATTTGTCCTTTAGGATACCGTATGCGTGGTTATACATTATGCTTCTGTATTCTTTGTACAGCACTTCAAACTTGCTTTTTTCTTCGGGAGTATCGAGCATTGCAAGATAAATTCCGAGCATAGTGACCGTCCTTTCATGAAAACTCCGTTAATATAACTATACTCTAAATCGTGGAAAATTGCAAGTATTTTTACACAAAATGATTATATCGTAAAAGTTAGATTTAATTTCTAATCTGTGCTATCATATATTCAGCAAATTCACGGGTATTGTTTTCTTCTAATTTTGTTGATCTGTCAGATGAATATTCATCCAGTGCCTGCGCTATTAAATTTTGGTACTTCTCGGGGACATTGCGTATTCCCCATTTGCCGCCTTCCTGCTTTGACAGGATAAGTTCTTCTTTTTTGTATGCTAATACTCTGCATAAGTTTAGAATAATTTATGTGGGATTGTTCATTATTTCGGTTTCAGCATCTTCAATATCACTACAAATACTATCAAAGTAATTTTCTTTGCCGACTGTTCCAAAAACATTTTTTATATCTTTTCCATAAAGACATTTTCCCCTATGATAAATAATAGTAAAATGAGCTGCAAGATCTTTATCAATTCCATTCATTTTATCAATATAATCTAAAGGGTCGGTTTTATACCATTCTAAATGTGCAATGGAAAAGTGCAATTCAAAAGGTGTCGGATAAACAAACGGATTACATACCTCTCTTTTAACAATGCTTAGTTCTATCCCTTTTGGAGGTGCATATGTATTTAATTCTACAACCATATCCATAAAGCGATGTTTTATGTCATTGGGAATAATTTCATTTACTACAATTAACAAATCAATATCACTTTTCTTTTCATTATAGCACCCCATAGCCGCAGAGCCATGAAGATATATCCCAACAAGATTATCTCCTAATATTTTTTGACATTGAGTGACAAAACTTTTAAGTAAATCATTTAAAACATTCATATCTGATGTCCCCTTTAAAATATTTATCTTTGCAGTCAATCAGAATTTACCTTGAGTTTTCTTAAATTTGTCCATTTCCAAATTTATAAAACTTGAAATCATCTCTCTGTAAAGAGTTTCGATCATATCCGGATCTGCATCATATTCTAAAGCCCTTTCCCTCGCTTTTTGAATGACAGCCTCAACACGATCTGGTGCTTTTACCCCATTTTCATTCTTTTTGAAAGTAAAGGAAACCTCTAATACTAATCCTAAATCAAAAGCAAGACAAGATCCAATCTCTTCCGGTAATACTTTTGATAGTATATTTAGATAAAGAGCAGATAGTTT
>CANQPL010000098.1 GCA_947625735.1 uncultured Clostridia bacterium | reverse complement strand
TGCAGAAGTTACCGCAAGAAACTTTCCGATTCTCCCGAACTGCTTGAAAAGTACAATGCCGCCTTTGACGGATTCCGTGAGAAGATACGAGCGGTCAAAAAAGGACTTACCTCTCGCAGCAGTGCTGACGATATTGACCGCTACAATCAGATGTGCTTTGACGCGTGTCAGGATTTGCAGGATCTGGCGAGAGATTTAAAAGACCATAACAAAAAAATACCGCAAGGATAAACCAAGCGGTATTTTGCTGTTATTACACATAAAATTTACTTTTGTCTTTTACGTCTGATTATCATTATAACCGATACTGCTGCCATAGCTATAACAGCTGTAAAAATGCAGTCATTGATATTTACTCCATTATTAGTTTCCTCAATTCCTGCACCTGCTGACATATCTTCACCCTTGGTCCACTTTGGATAAACTACAATATTTGCTGTAACAACGGTATCTGATGTAAACTCTTCGGTAAATTCTTCGTCAATATACCATCCGTCAAATATGTATCCGCTCTTTTCGTCCGGAACAGGAAGCTTCTTTATAGTTTTTCCGCTTTCAACTTCGATAACTGTACAACCTTGGAATGTTACCGTATAAATCTTTAAAATGCTGACAGTGGGTTGAATTATGCCGAAATCGTATGAGCCGCCTCCTGGATAGCCGGGATTTTCGGGGGTTGTTGGTGTATTATTCGGATTGTCGGGTTGTGTGGTACTACTATCAATTAAGGAATTATTATCAGCTGTAATATCTAATTCTGCAACGTATTTATCTGTAACAGGAATTCCAATATAAGCAACTGCATTTTCAATCGCACTTTCAGAATAATAACCGCTGAGTACTGTCATTTTGCCGTCATCTAAGCCTTTAAGTTTAATCGTATAATTTGCCGGACAAACTATTACATTTGAATTAGCGTATTCATTTTTATAGGCATATATATTCAGGTTATTTTCAATGGTATTCTGCTCATCTGAGATTGTGCCGATATATTTACCGTTTTCGTCGTATACCTCAACTTCAACAGGACACATGACCTCGGCATATTTCATATCAGTTTCAAGCATTTTTAAATAATTATCAGAAACCTTTTTAACATATTCCAATGCGCTGTCCTTATCAGCAAATTCTTCACCGTGACATTTGATATTTTCCTTTATAAAGTCTGCTCTGCGCTGATACCAAAGTGCATTATAATTACGTATCATATGTATTTTTTGCATATCCCAGAATGCATCAAAATCGCCCATGTGCATTCTTATAATGATTTCCAGACTTTCACCTAAAACATCCCAAAACCGATCATACCAGTTTGAATCGTCAATTAAAAACATTTTTTCATAGTTTGAATATGTAGTACAGCCCTTTTCCTCTGTAAATGCATACATTTTAAAAGCATAATCAAATATTTTTGCATTGCTGTACATTCTTTCAATATCTGCGGAAGAATACTCCTCCCCCTCAATATAAAGCTCTAATTTGCTTGCTTTTTCATCAAGGATCCCTCTTAAAATTTCTTCAAGTATTCCATAGGATTTTCCTTCATAATACAGATCAGTGGATTCATTTATGTTAAACATCTGGTCTGAAAAATAGCTTCCCATGGTAACAGCTATCTGTGCCGCAGAAAATTTAAGGAAAAAAGCTTCGCCCCATACGTCAATAATGAATGATTTGATATAATCGTCCCATATTGCGTCTATTACTTCTCCGCTGAAACCTGTAATAGAATTGGCATTTTTTATTGATTCCCATGTTAAATTCAAGTCATAGTTTTTTCTATATTCTATTTCGTAACGCAATGCATATTTTAAGTCGGTTATTTCCCAACTGTTTCCATTATAGTTATCCGCAGCTTCGTATATTTCATTAAGGAGTCCTTCATATTCTTCATCCATATACAATAGTGTCTGAGCTTCTAAGATGTACTGAAGATTTTCAAAAAATTCAAATGCATTATTTATTCCTTTACTAACATCTCCTATTTCACCAAATAAGTCATCATCGCATGAAAGCTCTTTGAGAGTATCTACTGATATATCATCGCTTATACCAAATAAGGAAAGCATTGCTGCAACAGTGTTTTCATCACCGTCTTTTGCAACTTTAAGTATATCTTTCATGCCATCACCAAGTGTTTCTGAATACTTTAATGTATTGTAATTTGTTCCGGTTTTGGAAGCTTGTGATAATAAGCTTGCTACAGGTCCCATACAATCCCTTATAGCCTTATCAGAACTTTCCATTGCCTGAGTTAAAAATGATTCATTACCGCTTACGTTTATAAACATATCAAGCAGAATGGAATTGTAAGCATTAGCAGATATTTTTTGTACTACACCGTCAATATCTACTGTAAAGACTTTCTCTGCCGAATCCAATACAATTGCAGCCATGTGACCTGATTCGGTATATATATTATCATCATAATCTTCCTTTGTATTCTGCACTTCGTGATACTTGTTCCAATACCGGGGAACTTGCGACCAATAGTGTTCATTGATAAATGAAATCATTGTTTCAGTATTATCGGAATCAGCAATTGACGTGTCATCATATTTTACATTTATATCTTGTTCAAAAGTTTTAACAAAACCATTGTCGCCATAAACAGTTACAGTAAGCATAGTATTATACGATTCTGTCAAAGGATTGCCCTCCAGAAATTCCTTTGTGGGTACATTAAGTGTAAAATGTTCTTCACAATCAGTTTTATTACTGCTTGAAAGTGATACTGGTACAACATAAGTAATTGTATATTCATCAAACACATCAAGTGTATTTATTGTGAATCCTTTAGGGGGGGTTACCACTATTTTATTGATGTCCATAAAATGCCCGTCCATCAAAAGGTCTACACAGGAAAGAGAAAATTCGCATTCTGTTGACTTGGTAATGAATTCTTCCAAATCAGCATTGTACACATATGTTAAATTTTCAGGTTCAAAAGCTAAGTATAGATAATCATATCTTGAATCGGCGGTTATATCAGGATCGTTTTCGCTTGATTCGGACTTGCTTTCCTTATATTTCATTTCTGTTTCATCATAATAATATACTGTTTCAACAGTTGTTGCAGGTGCGGACTGATATGTCGTTAATGTAATCGTATTATCATCATTAACAGTTACTTGACCTCTTTTATCGAACAATATTGAAATAGCGTTATAATGCAATGCTAATATTTTTGAGTATTGCCAATCACCATAATTATTGCCATAGTTGATTATTACGTGTGATTCTTCACTAAAATCTATTGAGTCAAAGCTAAAGTAATCACCATAATCTACTGTATCAACTTTACCCGTAATTTTGAAATAACCATTACTACCACAGTACACGATGTCATACTTCATTGAATCATTAAGTATAACAGCAATAATTTCTTTTAATCCGTCATGATTCATGTCAATGCATATATAATCTGTAACCTTATGCCCATATTCATCTTCTATGCATTCTACTAAATCTTTTTCGTCGCTTATATCTAAGTTCTTATCAAGCAAAACATATGTAAATCCATCATAATCGCTATACTCTTCTGCATATTCGTGAGCAGCAGAATTGGAATAGCAATATAATGTCAATTGTCCCGGTATATTCTCAAAAGCACCATAACCAAATTCAGTAACTGTTTTAGGAATTGTAATCCCTTTAAGTCCTGTATGGGCAAAAGCATATGCGCCAATATGCTCTACAGATTCGGAAATTGTTACCGAAGTGAGTGACTCACAAAGATAAAAAGCGTCATCACCAATTCTTGTTACAGTATCAGGAATGACAACACTGCTTATTTGACTACCGCTTAAAGCCCAATCACCTATTGATGTTATTCCATCAGATATTTTTACAGATGTTATATAACTTCTACAAGCCATAATGTAATCTTCATAGGTATAATAGTCATATATGTAATCTCCGCTGTATGAATGAAGATCAAACATATCACCATTACCTGAAATAGTGAGTAAACCATTTTCCAAACTCATGACGGAATATTCACCGCATGGTACATTGCTGAAACTGCTATAAGAATTAGCAGTCGCTAATGCATCAGATACTTCTTCTGTTACAGTGTCCACAGCAGTCAAGTCCCCAACATCTGCACTGACAACAATATTTTGCCCTTGCGGAAAAGCTGTCGAAAAACCTGCCGTCACAGCCAAAGCTGTAACGAACGCTGTAACTTTGCTCAAAACTGTACGCTTCATTATCATTCTCCTATCGTATTAAAATTTAGTGCTGCCTAAAAATCCTCTTTCAGACAGATTTTTCACCATATTTCTTATTATACAACAGAAAAATCTGCTTGTCAAGTAGAAATTCTATCAAATAAGTTGTTTTTATTTTGACAATATGCTGATACTATATTAGAGTAGAGCAAAACACCGAACTCAAAGGCAGAAAAATTGAAGAGAGCAGGAAAAACAAAAGAAAAAGCAGAT
>CANQPL010000097.1 GCA_947625735.1 uncultured Clostridia bacterium | reverse complement strand
TTAAAATAAAGGGGAGTAGCCCCGTGGAGAAGCGACCTCCACGGGGCTACGTTAGTCAAGTGTGCTTTATGCCTCTGGCACCTTGTTCTGATTATATTATACACCTTATTTTCCTATTTGTCAAGGGATTTTATAAAAATTTTTTTCTGTCCGAAAATCATACGTCTTGTCCATTAAAATTAATAAGAATTATCCCCGCAGAAAGGTGCTATCTGCGGGGATAATTCCTTTTTTAAGCATTGTTGCAAGTGTAATCGCTAATTGTATTTATTATAAACCATATTCCCCTATTTGTCAAGCCTTTAATCAAAATTTTTCTATTTAAGTGACAAATTTTATTATTATACGAAAATTATTGACAAATAAAATAATATATGCTAAACTTAATACAGGGCAACCAGCCCCGTCGGGAGGTGATTTTATGTCCCCGATAGAGTTTATATTGTCCATCATTGCGAGTGTAATTGCAAATTACATAAGCAAGAAAATGGACAAATGATTCCCTGAAATGGGAAAAGGCGACCCGCCTTTTAAAATAAAGGGGAGTAGCCCCGTGGAGGCGCAATCTCCACGGGGCTACGTTAGTCAAGTGTGATTTATGTCCCCGACACTCGATCTGATTTTATTATACACCTTATTTTCCTATTTGTCAAGGCTTTAAGCAAAAATTTTTTCTGCCCGTCCGTAAATCTTCTAATTGTGCTTATCTGTCCTATGTCATCTGTGCTCCGATTTGGCTTTACATGAAAAAAAAGCTGCTGTACAAAATTGTTATGCGTTTTTTGAGAAAAAAGTGTGGGATCCACCGCTGACCCCTGCAAGCGGGATCACCCCGCCGATGTGTTGCTTTTGCCTGTGCAAATGAAAGTTACCGAGCCGCTATTTTAAAAAACCAAAGCAAAACACCCCAGCGCCCCGGCTGCGGGTTCCGCCCACCGAGGTATTGGGTTCACCTGTGCAAATGAAAGTTACCGAGTTACTATTTTAAAAATCAAATCAAAACACCCCAACGACCTGCAAGCGGGGTCACCCTGCCGAGGTATTGTGTTAACTTGTACAAAATAAAAGTTACCGTGCCACTATTTAAAAATTCAAAGCATAATACTCCAACGACCCGGCTGCGGGTTCCACCCGCCCGCAAAAATTCCGCCCGCAGTATTCTGCGGACGGAACCGTTAAAACTTATTCAGCATATACCGATTAATTCGGTGATTAGCCTCTCTTCTTAGCAACTACTGCTGCTGCTGCAAGTGCAACAGGGATAACAGCAAGTGCTACAGGAGAATTGCCGGTAGAAGGAGAAGGAACTGTTGTCTCGGGAACTACTACTACCTCAGGCTCAGTAACAACCTCAGCTTCGGTAACTACTTCCTCAGTAACCTCAACCTCAGTCTCCTCGATCTCAGCGATAACGTCGTCAACAACCTCGTCAACTTCGTCTTCGATTACATCGCCTTCGCCGTCAGCACCTTCGCCAGAGTCAACGTTCTCATCGTCAGCAGCGCCTACCTCAACAACGAGGTGATCCCAGTACCAGTCAACAGGTGTGTAGAGGAGCATAGATGTAAGGAATGTCTTAGCATCTGTGATCTTGCCATCATCTGTGATATCAAACCAGTTGAATGTAAGGGTGTTGTTGCCCCATGTGAAGTAATCCATCTGGTTGAGCTGCATTGTGATAGCGTTGTTTACTACGATACCGCCTGCGAAGAGGTTGAGACCCCATGCAGAGCTGTAAGAACCATAAAGGTCATAGTCAGTTACGCCAAATGCAGAGTAGCTGTCACCAATGTTGGTGTAGAGGTGCTGTGCAAACTGAGGATTGTACCAGTCATAAGCAGAGGTCTTGTAACCGGGAGCTACGTCTGTATCAAGCCACTCGTTGAGGAGCTTGGACTTAGCTGTTGTTACATAGCCGTCATAGCTATAGAATGTGAATGTAACTTCCTCGTGGTTAGCGATAGCATCGTTGATAACTGCAACAGGCTTTGTATAGCGGTTGCCGCCAGCCTTTCTGGATTCCAGAGCAGCGATTACATCGTTAGCAGCAGGAATTACATAATCTGTTCCTCTTACAGTCTTTATTCTGGACTTGCCAGAAGGCTGAAGAACTGTCTTCATGGGGTAAATGTCCTCACCAGTAGAGCCCGACTTAGCTGATGTGAAGCCAACAGTTGCGGGAGATACTGCGAAAGGCTGAGAAGAAGGAGCAGTGCCATACTTGTTGAGCATTGCAAGGTCAACGGTCTTGTCAGCATATGCATCAATACCGAGAACCTCATAAACTGCATTGTAGCCGCTCCAAGTATTGAAGTTAGGCTCGTTCTGGAGAGCAGGGATCTCATAAGTAAGCTTTACAGAAACGCTGTTAAAGCCATAAAGGTTGTCATTAACACCATTAGCTGTATAGCCGAGACCAGCATCGCCTACGAGCTTAAAGTTAGGAGCATAAAGGCTGCCGGTTGCGTTGTTGCCATAAGCAAGATTGATAACTGCTGCCTTTACACCATTAACATCAGCTGTTGTACCCTTTACATAATCAGGATCGGTAGGGACATGATCATCTTCATAGTAGTACTTTACAGTCTGGCTGATGTTCTTTGCAGCAGAACCGTCCTCTGTGTGCTTGGAAGCAGAAACAGTAACCTCAGCGGTATAGAGCTTCTTGCCTGCAAGCAGGGGGTTGCTGGAACCAAAAGTAAGGGAAGTCTTGTCGCTTGTAAATGTGTAGATTGCTTCTGTAGAGGGCGTATATGTCATAACATATGTAGCCTCACCGGAAGCCTCGTTAGGAATGTAGGTCTTGAGGTCATAAGTAAGAGAAATAGTATCCTGATCAGCGGATACAGTTGCAGCCATTGCAGATACGGCCATTGCGCCGGCCATTACACCGGCAAGTGTCTTTTTCATGTTCATGAAAAATTCCTCCTTGTTTTGTTTTGGTTTTCTTTATTTATTTCCAGATATACATGGAAATCAATATTAGAACGTATAAACGCTTCTGCTCGTTTATACTACGCTATTATTGTACCACTTTCAAGCGAATATGTCAATGCACATTTATTACAAATTTAATACGGCATTTTACATACTTTTCACCTAAAATCACAGATTTTTCACTGTTTTTCATGTGAACCGCCCGTATTCTGTGGTATGATATAACTATACACCATTTCGTCCGATTTTTCAATAGGCTAATTGCACAAATTATTTTTTTGTTTTTCTTCTTTTTATGTATCAGATGTCGGACAGCCACTGACATTTTGGGTAAATTTGCTTTCTGCGGGGTATTTTTACAGCTTGTCGGACGCCCGAGCGGCAGGATCTTCCGGGACAGGATATTTTTTCTGCCGGGGTTTTGTACACGCATGATCCTGCAATAAAACAAAGCCCCCGCAGAGCAGACCCCGCGGAGGACTTTGTTTAACTGCATAAGTGACAAGCTAAAAACCGGAAAAAATAAGTACCCGAAGAAAAAGGTCAGCCGCCTTTTAAAATACCGGTCAGCCACCAAGGAGGTAGGATCTCCGAGGGGCTTTTGAGTGAGTGCTTGTTTCTTATACTTTTATTATATGTGATCTGACTTAAAATGTCAAGAGGGTTTGAGGGATTTTTTCGGGGTATATTGACAATATTCGGGAATTGTGATATTATGTGTTTAAGGGTACTCCCCCGGGAGGAGGTGAGACTCTTGTTAGTAATAAATTTTTTTATTTCGCTTATTGCGAGTGTAATTGCAAATTACATAAGCAATAAGTTCGGGGACAAATAGTACCCCCAAAAAAGAAGGTCAGCCGCCTTTTAAAATAATGGTTAGCCCCCAAGGAGGTAGGATCTCCAAGGGGGCGTTTTTGGGTGAGTTCTTGTTAGTAATTGAACTTTCTGATTATTATTATACATCATTAAATTTGAAATGTCAAGAGGTTCTGAGAATTTTTTTCGGTATCGGGATATATTGACAATATTCGGGAATTGTGGTATTATTATGTTTAAGGGTACTCCCCCGGAAGGAGGTGAGACTCATGGTAGTGGTTAATTTTTTAATCTCAATTGTTGCGAGTGTAATTGGTAATTACATAAGTGACAAGTTAAAATCCGGGAAAAAATAAGTACCCGAAGAAAAAGGTCAGCCGCCTTTTAAAATAATGGTTAGCCCCCAAGGAGCTCGTACCTCCAAGGGGGCGTTTTTGGGTGAGTTCGTGGTAGTGGTCGAACTTTCTGATTATTATTATACATCATTAAATTTGAAATGTCAAGAGGTTCTGATAAATTTTTTCAGTATCGGAGTATATTGACAATTTTCGGCATTTGTGGTATTATACTGTTTAAGGGTACTCCCCCGGGAGGAGGTGAAGAACTTGCTTCTCGAATTTATATTAGGAATTGTTGCGAGTGTAATAGCAAATTACATAAGCGACAAACTCGGGAAAAAATAAGTACCCGATCAAAAAGGTCAGCCGCCTTTTAAAATAATGGTTAGCCCCCAAGGAGATAGCAGCTCCGAGGGGGCGTTTTTTTGGTGAATACTTGCTTCTCGATCACCTTTCTGATATTATTATACATCATTAAATCTGAAATGTCAAGGGGTTCTGAGAAATTTTTTCGGTATCTGGATATATTCGTAAATTCCCAAAGTAAATTCCACAGTGGAATTTAGAAAAGGAATTTACTTTAGGAAGAGTTTTGTGGTAGAAT
>CANQPL010000096.1 GCA_947625735.1 uncultured Clostridia bacterium | reverse complement strand
GAATTACGAGATACCGGAAAAATATACAGATTTTGTCTGGAAAGACGGTAAAATTGACCGCCCTGAGCTTACCGTATTCCCTACATCAAATGTTTTCCTGAATGGGGAGGAGCTTGATCCCAATGCCGAATATGTTGAAATGAGTAACGGAGACATTGTTTCTTTTACGTTTTCTTGTTCAATAGCAGAGGGATTTGATGAGAAAACCTTCCGTGTGGATATTACTGACGCATTAAAGGGCATTAATCTTGACGGATTCAGGACACAGGGTCAGCTCGGAAATACAGACTGTATATACATTATTCAGCGTGAAAACGGCAAGGATTACCTTTATATCTGTCAGCAGGACGGTACGACTGCGGGACGATCGGGAGCGGTCAGTCTTGAAGGCAGAATAGAAGCGGGCAGCGAATGTAATGAAAGTAACACCGAGTTTGATTTACAGATATTTGATGCACATACTACCGCTCAGTGCCTTGATTACCGTGCTCACCTCGGCGTGGACAAAGCTGTCAGCGAACATGAAGGACAGATCTTTTACAAAGATGGTGACGATTACTGCGTTGACTATGTTATCACTGTAACCAATGACGGAAATGCAACCGCAACGGATGTAATGCTCGATGACTACATCTATGATTACGGTTCGGAAATATTTGGTTATGAAGCATATTCTTTTGATGTGTATATAGATGGAAAATTACATAACAACAGCTCGCATTATACATATTCAGACGGTCAGAAGGAAGTGCTTCTGAACGATATCAAGCTGTCGGATATTGCAGTGGGTGAAGAGGTGGAGGTCACTTATACCTTCAAGTTTACACAAGAGATGATCGAAAAATCTTTTGCCCGCTGGGGTTCGTCTTCATACGATGAAAGCTGTTTCCATAATAATGTGGAAGTTACTGCAAACAACTCCTCGCCTGCGACTGATGATGCAGGTGTTGATGTAAATAAGGCTTTTCCGACAGTTAGTAAAGAATCTGACTGGAGTAATTCCGATAAAGAAAAAGCAGGATTTACAGTAAGCATTTCCCCGGGATACCTTTTTAATGAAGAAGGTATTACCCTGACAGATGATCCCGATGATATATTCGATATAAAAAAATGCCGAGCCTGCATGGGTGCAGAACCTTTTTGACGGCGGTATGGATTTGAGCGAAATTGCAGAGCAGGACGGAGTAAGTTTTGCCGACGGCACCTATAAATTTAATTACTATCTTCCTCTGACTGAGGAGGCTGCTGCTGAAGTAGCAAGCGGGGTCAGAGTAAGCGGAAAAAACAGCCTGACAGCAGATGTTCCGGGTATGAATGTTAAACCAACAGCGTCGGTTACCACAAGCTTTAGTTCGGACGGCATCGGACTGGGCGTAGACAAGACATTAAGCAAAGAGGGAAACAATTTCAACTATACGGTAAATGTGACCGTACCCGATGCAAAGGATATAAACACTTTAAAGGTAAAGGACTATTTTTCGGCAGATCCGAGTTCTGTCACTTTTGAATGTGATACGAGCAGCGTAAAGGTCGTTAACAGCAAAAATCAGGAAATTAAAGTCGCAAATCTATCCTTCGGTTACAGCAGTCTGAATTTTGACATTAACTATGACGATAACCGGGATAAGATAGTTCCGGGCGATGTTCTCATAATAACATATACTATTACGGCTGATGCAGACGCAGTCAAGAGTTTCAGAAACACGGTTACCGTTACGACTGACAATGAAAGTCTGACATTAAAGGATAATACCGACACCGAGGTATATACTCATAAATATGATGTTGTAAAAGAGAAGCTCTATAACACTAATGAGAATGAAACAAAATATTATTTAGGATACGATTATAGCCTTCCTATTCCGGAGGTAGTATACAGAGATGATGTCCTCTTATGGAAGGTAACGGTCAGATCCAATGAAAAGCCATGGGAAACGGGCGAAAAGATAGTTCTGACTGATAATCTCCCGGCGGGAATGAAGTTAGAAGGTACCTGGGCTGTACCTTGTACATACAACTCTTATATTGATAAAAGCAATATTAATGTAACAGAATCAAACGGCGTTGTAACTGCTGAAATTACAATTCCCGAAGAAATGAACGGAAAAAAAGATGACATAGTATTTTCTTATATCACTATCATGACTGATGAGGAGTATCTGAATTTTTATCAGGGCGGAAGCTCAAAGACTTACGTTAACACTGTTTCGGCAAAGGTCAATGAAGAAGATGCAGGTTCTTCGACATTCAGTCAGGAACTTGTTCCGAATAGCAAGCCTGATGGTCTGATCGACAAAACTTCTCAGATCGTCAAGTCTCCTGAAAAAGTAACATCCAAAGATGAATATACTCCCGATTCGGAATATGGAATTATTGAGTATACTCTGGAAATAAACCCTGATGCAAGGGATCTTATTAAGGGTACAGACCCGAATACCAAGGAGGAGCAGACGTATATTGTAAGAGATACTCCGGGCAGCCGTATCTGGCTGTATCCCATGGACAGCGGAGCAGTAACGGTTGAGCCTGCGATCGCTGCTGATGATATGTACAAGGACGAAAAGACCGGCGAGTATGTATTTAAGCTGAAGGATAAGACACATTACACAATTAAATACAAGGCTAAAGCATATGTTCTGTTTGGAAACGCCAGTGAGGCGGAGATCAATGAAATGTTCACAAATAACATTTCAGCAGAAGCAGCCGGAGGTATGCCCATCAGAAATTACTCCTTGTTCAGTACCTCCGACTTCCATTCCACTTCGTATTTCTTTTCAAGGCAAAAAACAACAACTATCTCGCTGAATCTTAAAAAAGAATGGGCTCTTAAAGATGGAGCAGAGATACCCGATACAATAAAATTCAAGCTTTCAAATACTGAGTACAAAATAAATCTTGATACCGGCACTTCTGAAAAGGAACCCTACAAGATAGGAAATGATGTTACCTTTGAAGTGGGTTCGGGTATGACCGGAGAAGCTGTTGAAAAAGACGGAAAAAATGTTTACACAATTAAAACTCCTTTTTATGATTTTAATATAATTCAAGAGGGCGATTGGCAGTATACTTTAGAACTTCCCGCAATATTTTACTATGAGAAGACAACCGATTACACACGGGCAGAATATACTCTGACAGAGGTTGCTGACGGTGAAAACAGCTATAATGTTGTATACAGTAATAACACAAGGATCAACGATGAAAACAATATTGGTGTTATTGATGGAGATCCCACACTGAAAAATAGCTCCGTAGATGTGACAGTTAAAAACACCCAGATGGACGACATTGTGTTGACCAAGACCTATGAGGGCGGGTTAGATCTTTCGGTAATTAACGATTGGACGGTTTCAACTGAAAAAGATATAGTAAACAGTACTGTTTTCTCGATTTATGAGGTTGTGGGACCGGATGAACTCAGAATAATTGACAGTGCAATTCCTCAAGTTGTAGGACTGTATACTGCTGATCTTCATCTTGAAATAAGGTTTGATTCGCAAAAGCTTAAGCCCGGCACAACATATGTGGTAAAGGAAACTTCAACGTATACGGATCTTTATCAGCTTGACAGCAATGAATACATATTTACATATGATGATAACGGTGAATTGAACGTTAAGGGAACTATTAATGTTGAAAACAAAAAGAAATCGGAAGAACCTGAGAAGGTCAGCGTAAGTATAACTAAGGTATGGCGTGACGGAGACGGTACAGGCAGACCAGGATCAGGCGATGTTGCTAAGTATTTTACACTTGGTGTAAGAGAAAAAGCCGGTGACAGCTATAAAGAGGTCAGCAATCCTACAGGACATACACCGAAGGTTTCTGTGGACGGCAATAAGTGGACAGTTACATTTGACGAACTTCCGGAGCTTAAGGACGATAATCAGGAGTATTTTGTCAAGGAATTGACCGTTCCGGGATATCATGCAGATAACGAAACAGCTGCGGATAAAGGTACAATTACCAATGATAAAGTGACGGACATCACCGTGGAAAAGAAATGGGCAGGCGACGCTGCCGGAACGACACATGATGAAATTACTGTAAGACTTTATGAAAACGATAAAGCCACGGAAAAAACATTGACGCTTGGCAAAGACGACAAGTGGAACGGTAAGTTTGAAAAGCTTCCTGTGTATGATAAAGATGGTAAAGAGATCACATACAGCGTGGAAGAGGATAAAGTGCCGGATGGGTATAAAGACGAGGTAACGAATATAGGTTATGCCTTTACTATTACAAATACGAAAGAAGAAACGACTCCGGAAACATTCAAGGTAAAAGTAAGTAAGCAGACAATGGGCGGAGAAGAGCTTACAGGGGCAGTAATCAATGTAAAAGGCGGAGACGTAGATGAGACGTGGGAGTCGAAGGAAGAAGCCCATGAGCTTACATTGAAGCCCGGCAAATATACGCTGAGTGAAGAAAGTGCACCGGAAGGCTATAATGTAGTAACCGACATAGAGTTCACAGTAAAAGAGGACGGCAGTGTAGAGGTAACAAGTACCATGACCTCAGGTGACTATAAGTTAGATAAAAACAAAGACGGAACATATACGCTTATTGTTAAGGATGAAGCAGCAGAAACAGAAACTACTACAATAAAGATCTCCAAACAGACAATGGGCGGAGAAGAGCTTACAGGAGCAGTAATCAATGTAAAAGGCGGAGACGTAGATGAGACGTGGGAGTCGAAGGAAGAAGCCCATGAGCTTACATTGAAGCCCGGCAAATATACGCTGAGTGAAGAAAGTGCACCGGA
>CANQPL010000095.1 GCA_947625735.1 uncultured Clostridia bacterium | reverse complement strand
ATAAACAGGGACAGATTTTTTACTGTTCCGGATAATTTTGAATTTTATCACAGTTGGTGAATTTACAGAAATTCTTTCGCAGAGCCATTTTGAAAAAGCTTTTGTATCGCTAATCGACTATTATCGGTGCAAGGGCTTTTACCTCGTCAAGGGGCAAGCTGCTATACTCCGCTATTTCCTCAAAGGTCAATCTTCCCTTTGTTATCATTTTCAGGGCAATTTCAACGTCTTCAGCATTGATTCTATCTTCCATAGATTTACACACATTCTCCACTCCTTTTGGGTCTGACTTAAAGTAACGTGCTGTGTCTGCCATAAGCGGCAGAATCATATCATCGGGATTTTCACAGATGTGAGTTCAAGTCCTGTCGTCTTTAATCGGCGAAAAATCATAATGCACGTTTGACCTGATCCTCAAGAAGTATCAGATCGCCTGCAAATGTAAGCCTGAAAGCATTGTCAAAAGCAACATTCTGTTGATCAGACATTATCGGGTAGATCGGATCATCAGAATCGCTTGACATTTCTTCGTCAGAGACGGAAGGTTTTCCCGATGTAAAGAATCTGACTATGTCATCGAATTTAACGCCGTCATAGTACTGAATAATGATTGAAGCAATAAATCCGATCGGTACAATTAAAAGTGCGAGCTTGGAAATATTGAACCTCTTGTCCTCTGGAAATGTAAATATACGTACTCCGTTCTCTGCAAATTTATTCATGTATTTTGCGACGATATTGCTGCTGAAAACTACGCAAATGACAATTGAGGAGATGAGTGCAGCCATAATTACAGCTCCTACAGTTTTTCCTTCTATGAAGCTGCTGATCCATAGAGTAAACGGTCGGTGAAGTATAAATATCCACATCGAGTTTTTCCCTATCTTAGTCAGGAATGGTATCTCCTTGTTGACGGAAAGACAGCGCAGAGCGAAGATCATCAGGAAAGCGATCATCATCAGCACGATACGTCCGAAAGCGTCTATCGGATCGGCATAAGCAAACATCTGAAGAGCATTGTCGGTGTACATGAAATAGTCATAGGCGAAAAACGCAATGACAGCCGCTGCCGCAATACAACCGATACCGACAGGAAGGCGTTTCAGATAAGGCTTCTCCTCCAGCTCGGCGCTTTTCTCTTTGGACAATGAGTAGCCCGCCATGTAGTAGGGGAGGAAGCAGATTATTCTTGCAGCAGAAAGAGTGTTGTTAATGCTTGGAAAAAATCCTGCAAACAGGAACAAAACAAGGAGTATACTGCGAAGCTCTTTTATTTTTGCTATGTGGTGAGCGGTAAGTCTCCATGCGATTAGTGCAAGCAGATACCAGTAGGAATATACCGGAACAAGCAGCGATGAGTACCCGAACATAAAGCACATCAGGCTATTAAAAATGATGTACAGAAAAATCAGTTTCAAAATAGACTCCTCACTGTGGCTGTTTTGGCTTTTTCCGAAAAACCCGGAAACAAAAACAAATGCTGGCATATGGAACATATATATGTAATCCACCGTTTTGTCAATAAACTCCGATCTGCTCTGTAGCTGAAACAGGACATGAGCGAACACTGTAAGGAGCATTAGTATACCTTTGATATTGTCCCAATAATGATTCCTTGTTTTTTCCATAATTATTCATTCCCCAATAAAGTCATTTTTTTTAACAGTATTTTAATAGGTCAGGTGAGAGTACAAAACAAAAAGCTTGTGCATCAGATGCGCTTGCGAGGTGGCTGCTGATTCCGCCCGACCTGCAAGCTGTGAGTGAATATAAGAGCAGCGGTCCGGTAAGCTTAATTTGCTGCAATAATGCATTTAAATTAAGCTATCTGACCGCTGCTTTAGTATTTATATTTCTATCAATTAAAATCAACCGTATCGGTGACCGTCATATCGGTAAGATCAACCGAAACCATTCTGCCGCTGCCGATTATGATAAGGGAGCTGCCGTTTATTACGGCTCTTTCAAAGCAGTAGCTTTCAGCCATATCATTACACTCGATAACGCCCTTCTGTTCAAGTCCCATTACGGGATCATACCCGAAAACATAATACTGATTTACCTTCCCGAAGTCGGAATAGCCTGTAACGGGAACACCTATAATATTATAAGTGCTGTCAATAAGCATAGCCTTTCTATCAGTAAGGGCGGGAGAATCAACCTCAAGAATTTGCGCAAATGAGACGTCTCCTATCCTTTTTCCGTCAGGATCGTAAAGCTCAAGTATGAGGGAGGAGTTTTCATTATCCTTGGTAAGACCTGCCGAACAGCCCCCGCCGATATCGTTAAGATACGGAGCAAACTGTTCGCCCTCCGAAAATGCCTCATCGGGAGAAGCGCTTTCGTTCATGTTCACAGTAAGAGAGGGGAGTTCAAGTCCTCTTTCAAAAAGGGAGGCATTTTCGCCCTCAAATGTCACCGAGCCTACCATTACACCGGGCAGAAGATCCTTAGAAACGCTGATAGCGTTAAGACTGCTGTCAAGAGAATATATGTCGGTAACCACAGTGCCGTTATCATTATAGCTCCGTGCGGCGATTCTGAAAAGTCCCTCTGTTTCAGCCATGCTGTAGCGGCTTATAAGCTCGCCGTCAAGAGAAGCACTTGCCTTGTATTCAAGACCGCTTGCACTCAGGGAGAAGGAGGTGACAGCCGTGTAAACCTTGCCGTCCTTTACGCCCGTACCCGCTACATAGAGAGTACTGTCAGAGCAGAATACATTAGCACTTCCTCCGAGAACAGCCTTTACCGAAATATCTGTACCCGTATTATTGCAGCATACAGAGGAAACAACAGTATAATCGGTATTGGTGGCATCTACGGGAACGGAGATATCCTCGGCTGCCACATAATATTTTACGCCGTCCACATAATAGCCCGGAACATAGCTTTCAAGCTCATCATTTCCGTAAAGAGGAGTTTTTCTGTAATCAGAATAACCCGTTACCAGATAAAGAACGCCGTTTCCGTCAAGCCTTGCAGAGGTAAGACAGCCATTCTGCATAAATTCGGTCACATATTCGGGAGTGCCTGTGCTTATATCGTAAATATCCGCACACACGTAATTTGCAGCCGCCTGACTTCCCTCAGCCGCTTCTTCGCTGATAAGCACAAGCACACTGCCTTTGACATACATTTCAAGAGGAGTGTTTTTGCAGGATATTTCAGCTTTTAAGGTCATATCGTCCTTATCTACCGCATAGAGCTTTTTGCCGCTGATGTAGTAGACGGAGCGATCGTCGCTCTTTACAATATCCGCTTCGGAAAGATCGGAGCGGGGACGTACAGGCTCGGTCACAGCTTCAATCGGTAAAGACGGAGCAGAAACCTCCGTTACGGGTGAAGTCCGATCATCGTTTGTGGGAGCAGCGGTAACAGCTGTTCCGTCAGGGATCGGCTCAGAGGTGACAAGTTCAGTCTGTGCGGGAGGAGCGGTATTTACAGTTGTATAAGCACTGCCCGTACCTGTTTCATCGGTAATGATCTCTTTGCCGTCGCCGTTTTCCGCACCTACGGCTTCGGAGCTTCTGCTGTAAATGCCCGTATAGATATTATAAAGCTCGTCATAGGATTCTACCTGCACAGCCTTATATTCTATCCTGCTGTCAATAGGCTCTGTATCCCTTGTCTGCTCAGTACCGATAGCCCTGAGTCCTGCCGCAAGAGCAGCACAGGCAGCAGCTGCGGTGAGAGTGCGGATAATAACAGAACGCCTTACACCTGTTACGGATATTGTTGTTGTGCGCATATCATGCGTCTTTTCTTCATCTGTCTGTTTTGCCGAAACGGGCGAAACGCCTGATGCCCTGAGCATTGCCTCGATATTAGCGGGAGACAGCTCCTCGGGAACATCTATTTTATCTATTGCTTCGAGCAGCTTCTCATCAAAACTCATGTCAGGGCCTCCTTTACTTTTGATTCTTTTGTTCTTTTTAAAGTATCAGCTTTTTCAGTTTTTCTTTAGCTCTTGCCGCCTTTGAACGTACGGTGTTTGCATTTGTACCCAACATTCGGGCGATCTCTTCGCTGCTGAAGCCTGAAACAACACTGAGTGACAGCACGGTCCTTTCATCCTCGCTGAGCCGCCTGAAACCGTCGATCACTTCGAGCCCGTCAAAATTTATCTCTTCATTGACATCGGCGTGCTTTTCGTCCTCAAGAACATCAAGATCCTCACGAAAATTTCTTATCTGTTTATATTCCTTCCGTTTGTTTTTTATCTTTACGGTAAGGATCTTCGTGATCCATGCTCTGAATTTTGAGGGATCTCTGAGCTTTGTAATCGACGCATAAGCGTCCAGCACAGCGTCGCTAACCGCATCGGAAGCGTCGTGCTGATTATTAAGGTTCAGAAGAGCGATTCGGTATAAGTCCTTATAAACAAGGGAATAAAGTTCGGCAAACGCTCCGGCGTCTCCCGCCTGTGCCAGTCTTACAGAGGCGGTCAGGTCCGTGCTCATTGTATTAAATCACCTCGCATCCGCCTTTGCAGCAAAGCGGATCAATATGACGTCATACCGGCTTTTTTTATATATGCTCGCTCTCATGAGCCTTGTCATATATATAGTGTTTGTGGGAAGCCATTCTGTTGCAAAATTTTTTTGACTTTGGATAAACTCACAAAAAATTGTATAAAAAAGCTCTGCATTTTATGCAATTCAGACTAAATCAAGCCTTAAAATGACGTGCAATAAATTTTTCCGAATAAATGTCAATTACTATTTTACTATATTTTCACTTCTATGTCAATAGAAAATTTGTCCTTTGCTGCTAAAAAAACAGATTTGCTACTTGATTGACGGGAAAAAACGTGATATAATTAAAAAAGAAGTTCCGACAAACCTTTTTC
>CANQPL010000094.1 GCA_947625735.1 uncultured Clostridia bacterium | reverse complement strand
CTTTCAAAAGTTACCTCTTTCAAATTACTGCAATTTGAAAAAACTCCTTTGTATTGGTTATCGAAATAGTGATAATCACCTTTTTCTAAACTCTTTGGTATTTCTATTGACGTTATTTTGTCACAATCTTCAAATACTTCTGTTTCCATTTTTTGTAATGACTTTGAAAGCGTTACCAATGATAAATTACTGCAATTTGAAAATGCATCATAATCTATCTTAATAACATTATCCCCCATAGTTACATTATTCAAGCTTGAGCAGCCATACCATGTATAACTGTTAATTGTCTCAATAAGCTCCGGAACATCAACACTAGGTAAAGAAGTACAGTTACGGAATGCATAGCTGCCAATTGTCTTGATTGAATCAGGCAGATCAATCTGAATAAGATTACTGCACCCGTCAAAAGCATATGTGTCAATAGATGTAACATTGCTGTTCATCTTTACAAAATGAATATATTTGTTATTCTGGAACGCCTTGCTGCCAATTGAAGTTACCTCATCGGGAATTACAACAACACTTGCTCTACCGTTATATTTGGTAAGCACGCCGTCCTCATCAATTACAAAATTAGCACTGTCATCAACGATCTCGAATGCACTTGTACCAAGAAGCCTTGCATAGTTGTATGCACGGTAAATGGTAACTCCCGCAAGAGAAGTTCCGTTTGTGCAGTAATTGTCGGCGATCCACTGGTATGAGATGGTATACTGAGAAATATCGCATACTCCGCCTACATTGCAGTCGTAAACCTCGACACCGTTTTCATGAGCTGCCACAAAGATCATGGTATGCTGAGAATCGCCGCCGCTGCATGACTGGATAACATCGCCCAGCTTGCCCTTTGAAAAAAGCGCCTTGACCGATTCAGCCGTTGCGTTGGAATAGCCCGTAAGCTGACCTACCGCCACAACACCGTCTGACGGAGTAAATTCATATCTCTTTCCGCCTGCCCAGTCATAGCATGGTATCTCAACACCGAAAATATAATCAAAGCACATTTTTGCAAATCCGTAACACTGGATTCCGCCTTTGTAGGAGTCTGTCCAGCGTGTTCCTACAGGGTATGCAGACTGAAATGATGCAAATCGTTCACGGATCAGCTGTTCGCTTCTCTTTGCAGCCGTTTGTTCATCTTCTTCGGCGCCGTCAAGCACAAGCTTCCCTGCATCTATATCGGCTTTCAGTGACATCATGCACCATTCAATGTATCTGTCATAACTCATTGAACCGCCTTCAAAATCGGAAACATACTTTTTGCATACATCTTTCATGGTTGCATTTTCAGTGATCTCTCCCGCATCGGACAGGGCACACTGATAAGCGGCGATCTCCGCCTTAACCAGAACCTCATAAGTTCTTACATCTTCCTGACTTGCATTACCTGATGCGAGCTTCACACGCTGTGCACTTACAGCATTAGCAAGCGAGCAGGCATAAGAATAACTCATAGTAGCTTCGATCACATCTTCTGCCGAATTCCACTCCAGAGCTGAGCTTGTTACCTCCCAAAAAAGGCTTGCAAATCCAACTGTTGTTTCGGCAAATAATAACTTCAGACCGTCTGTATGCAGCTTTGATACGATTTTGGGGAGAATTTTATTCTCCATAATGCGGGCAGCAACTGTCTGAACATAATCTTTTTCCCAATTTTCTATCCAATAGCCAAGACCTGTTTTAAGGGTAGAATTTTCCGGTGCCGCATTGTAAAGTTCAAATACGGTATTATATTCGATCTCATCAAATGCAAGAAAAGTTAGTGCGATCTCATATATTTTTGCGCCCTCTCCTGCAATTTTCAGGATCTCAGAGTCATGCTTATAGATCTCATTAATATATTCTTCCACATATTCGGACTTCATGTATCGTCTTGTGGAAGCGTAATCCTCCATTAACAGGGTTTTATCCATATAAACTCCCGTATCATCCAGATCCTTCATGGGAGAATATATGCTTTCCTTAACATCTTTTATTATACCGTCCAGATCGCCATTCGGCGTTTTATATCCCGACATGGTGTTAATCAGGTTTTTAGTCGTTTTCTCCATAAGCTGTCTGTTCATATATTCGGGATATCCGGGAACAAGATAAATAATGCCATTTTCCAGACCGGATACCCAAGATGCAAAAATATCATTTGGTTTAGCAAATCCGTTAACACAGCTAAATGCCGCTTCATCCGCAAGATTCATGTAATAGTTAAAACTGCTGTTATTTAAGTACTGTGGGTATTTTGTCATAAGCTGTTCGTAAGTTACACCATATGTTTTTTTATAATAAGAATTGTCCATCAATGCATTGACATCAGGACTGCACATAAATATAATGTATGCAGATAGTATTACACACATGATAAATGCTACTGACCGTTTAATAACCTTAAATTGTATCATTTCATATTCCTCCCCATTTTTCCTTATCAGGATTCTCCTTTTAAAGCTCGAATTTGATAAAAGATTTTACTATACCCTTGTGACGAATGACCGCTGTTTCTCATTTTAGTTGACATTTGTCACACCGATTTGCACTATTATTTTATATAAGCCCTACCAATACCCAACCATATTTATCGAATAATCTTTCGCAAAATAGGGAAATCAAAGAAAAAAGGCCGGAAAATATGTAATTATCAAGGTTCAGCGCGGGTCACTGACAAGACATTTGACGGTTTAAAAGCTCCATACAAGTCCTTTTCCGTTCCATAGATGAATGAACATATCTGTTCAAAGTAATCTCAACACTGCTGTGTCCTAAAATCTCTGAAAGAGTTTTTACATCAAATCCGAGAGCAATGCAATTTGTGGCAAATAAGTGCCGAAGAGCATGAAAATTAACCTTTGGCAAACCCAGCTTCTTTAAAATTGAAGAAAAGCGATATTGCATTGTCCTCGGCTCAACAAAAAGCTTTTGGCCTGTCAGAACGTAATTTTCCGGCTCTGTTCTTATAGTTTTAAGAATATCTACAAGAAATTCCGGCAGCGGTATCTGTCTTGCGGAAGTCCTGCTTTTAGGACTTCCTACAAGAATGCGGGTAGCCGCTTTTCCGTCAAAATTCTTGAGCCGCTGCATAGTACGATTAACAGTAAGAATACTTTTTTCAAGGTCAATATCCGACCACTGCAAAGCGCAAAGCTCACCGATACGAATACCCGTATACATCGACAGCAAAATGCCTATATTGGAAGCAGTGGGGCAATTAAGCAAATGAGCCGTCAAAGTAATTTGCTGCTGTCCTGTCAGTAACGGTTTTTCAGCGGTTCTTTTTTCTTTTTGGATCGTCACCATTTCTGCTATGTCCGGATAATGATAGGCTTTTCTTGCGTAGTGCGATATAGATTTTATTACTGAAACAATATCATACACATACTTAGGGGACAAATTTTCCGATAACTTTTGCGTCGCAAAATCATTAAGCATTTCCACCGTCAGTTTTTCGTACTTTACTTCGCCAAAAACCGGCAAAATATGCTTGTGCAGCTTTGTAAAATAGTTCACATATGTAGATTCTTTTACTGCTCTTTTAATATTAATCAGCCAATTTTGCGCAATTTCCCTAAAAAGGCATTGACAATGCACAGTGTCATCTGCTGCCGTCAGTCGCTTTTCACGCAGAATCGCCCGTACCTCTGAGTAGGACCTTCCGTATACGGATTTGTATTTCACTGTACCATTAGAGCGGAACCCGTTTTTATACCGTCCTTCCCAACGCCCGTCCTTGCGCTTGTAGATATTTTCTCCTCGTTTTGACATTGCTAACACTCCTTGACAAAAAATTTGACGGCACAAATTCCAAATCGCTCCAAAAAGTCAACAATTTTATGCAATTTTTGAGAACTTTTGCAGTCTTTTTTCCTTATTTTAAACCTTTTCATGTTTTTTTCTGCCATATTCACAAATTATTTTCTTAATATTTTAATTTTTTGCTCATTTTACTATTGACTTTGTGGCTTTTATATTGTATAATATTTAATATATCGTTCATGTATGGTTTCGCACATTTCCCTATTTTGCGAAAGATTTTATTTTGAATAGAAAAAGCGATCGGTAAACGTCCTTGCCTGACGGTTTACTGATTTTTTATTTTGAGCCTGTTAGCAGCAAGAAAATGAAATATAATATAAACATGAATATAACAAGATAACAATACGCAAGAAGCAAAAAGTATTTTCCGGTTCAACTCTTCCTGTCATTCATTAAGCTTGCAGCTTTATGTAACTTAAATAGTGACAACAGACCAAAAAAACAATGTATTTACGTATTTTTAGGCATATAAAATTTGTAAAAGGATAGGCTTTTAGAGGTTTACTTCACTTGATAAATTTATGAAAGGAGTGTCGGGTACTTGCTCGGCAGGTGTAGTTATGATACATAAGAAAAGAATAACTATTGTTCTGACACCATTGATATTTATAATGCTGTGATATTAATTAGTATTTCAGAAAGCGATTGCCGGAGCGAATAAGACGGTTGTTTTGTGACTCATAATTCCCCGATTGGTACTGAGACCATGCCAGACCTGCATATTTTGCAAGCCGGGACTGACTGTCAAAACGTTTAATGTTGCCGATCTCGGCTATAATTCCTGCTGAAAAACAGGATCTATGCCTTTGATCAAAGTCAACGTTTTGGGATAAATGAAAGCTGTTCGGATATAGCTTTGTCAAGCTGTTTTATCTGCTATTCAAGTGAACGGATCTAACATAAGGATAATGCAGGTACCTGATTCACAGAATCATTAACAGTTTTAGGCAGCCTGTAGGAGCTGCGGGCAGCCTTCTGAATGGCGTTGGCTACCTCATCGGGATTTGGAAAACGGTTCTTTCCTTTTTCCTTGATGAATTCGGTCAGGTCAACAAATTTAAGGAGAAAGCAGACAGCGGTCAGATAGTCACTGCAAGCGAGATCAAAGCGGAGTACGAAAAGGTG
>CANQPL010000093.1 GCA_947625735.1 uncultured Clostridia bacterium | reverse complement strand
ATTTAGGCGAAGCGTGTGTTCCATCACGCACGTCTGTCAACTCCCCCAACTTACGCTGTTCCCAATAAAGAGCAAAAAGAGTTAACGGACAAGCCCTTAACTCTCTTAAATATCACCTATATTCATATATATTTTTAAATATCAAAACCTCCGCTCAGTATAAAATCCCGAAGAAGCTTATCAACCTTCATATTGACTTTAGGGGGAATTATTTTTGATCTTTCAATTTTTTCCAAATAATCTCGGGCTTTGTTTCTGTCAACAGTGGCTTTAAGCCTGTCAAAACGTCCGAATTCATTGATATTGGTCTCAGTTACCCTCATATCCATCATATCTCTTAACATATGCTCATCGATTCCCAATACGGACGCCAGTTTATGGATCCTGTCATTTTTCGCTTTTAGCATATATTCCACAATATATTCCCGCAATGTTTTTTCTGCATTTGGAACAACATCGCCCCTTTGAATATCATGCAAAAAAATATTTGCGTATTTTTGTTCCTCCTGAGAAAGTGCGGCGAACGTTTTATGCAGTTCTTCTTCCGCGCTTTTAACCGTTTCCGCATTTTCGCCGGATTTGTACAGCAGCTTTATGTATTTTTCAAAGCGCGAATTCATATAATCTGCATCAATATCTTCGGTATCAATGGCGGTTAAATAACCGTCGATCTCATAAGGAATATCATTATTTCCGCCGCCGCTTCCCAATGAGTCAAAAAACAGCTCCTTGTATCTCAAAGCAAGAATTTTATAAGTCTTTTCATCGATCTTCACATCAATTTTATATAATTCGCCTTTTGTTTCATCATTGTTTTCATAAGTCAGAGTGTCCCATTTAAAGCCTTGGATCTTTGCCGCCTCCAGGTAATCATTAAATTGTTTGAAAAGAACGGCAAATTTTTGGCACTCCGGAACATTTTCCGGCAAACAGGCAAAATCTTTAATTCCCGCATTTTCAAATACATATCTTATTTGATCGAATAAATAATTCATGCTTTCAAGATTTTTATTTAATCTGTTGGCAAACAAGCCAAGCGGCTTATCGCCCGAATACAGGCGCACCGCCGCTTCAATGTTCTTTTCCATTGTGTGAGGCATACGATAATAACGTATTGTTCCGAACGGTTTTTCCGGTCCGAACAAGCGATTTGTTCTCGAAAATGCCTGAATAATATTTTCATAACGCAGAACTTTATCAAGATATAGTGTGTTAACCCATTTTGAATCGAATCCTGTCAGCATTTGATCGACGACTATAAGCAAATCTATTTGCATATCCGGCGTCATTTCCACTCTCTCATACGGCTTTTTATGGGCAAGTCTGTTTGCAATATCTTTTTTCATTTTAGAGAATGAAGGAATTGTAAAGTTCTGATCATACATATCGTTATAATCATTTATAATTTTCACAAGACCTTCCTCTTTAAACAATGCGCCTTCGTTATTATCTATACTCGGGTCAAATAAAGCCGTAACTTTTAAATACGGAGCGTCATTCTTAAATCTACTGTAATATTCTATTGCTTCATTGATACTGTTGGTTGCGAATATAGCGTGAAATTTACCGCACCTGCTCAATGTATCCCAGTTGTCGATAATATCTTCAAAAACCATTTTCTGATGTTCATCTGTTTTATATTGATTTTTAGGCAGATAATCCTCAATACCTTTCACATATTTTCCGCGTCTGTCTAAGGTGCCGTACATAGGCAGTCTCATATATTTATAATAAATTTTGCTCTTTTTGGGGTCGGAAATCGCTTCCTTAACTGTCTGCGCCTTCGCGTGCTCAAGCGCGATAAGCCGGCGCAAGTCGCTGTCTTTATATGTAAGAACCTTATACGAGTCAAAACCGAGCACATTTTTATCGCGTATGCCGTCGGATATACTGTATCTGTGCAGCTCATCGCCAAACACGGTCGCGGTTGTATTCATTTTCTTTTGATTTTCTTCCTGAATAGGAGTTCCGGTAAAACCGAAAAACACAGCATTGGGAAAAGTATTTTTAATAGTTATAAGCATGTCGCCGAAGGTGGATCGGTGACATTCGTCCACAATAAACACAATCCTTTTTGAGTTCATTAAAGCTATATCGGCGGATTTAAGTCCGCCGTCCGCCTCGTCTTTGATATTGCTCATCTTTTGGATAGACGTAACAATAAGCGTATCCGCCGGGTTGGCGCTTTTCAGCTTTGTAACGAGAACCCCGGTGTTTTCCGTTGCCTGAACAGCCTCATCAGCATCAGCGAACGCCCTGTACTCTTTAAGGCTCTGCGTGCCCAGCTCTATTCTGTCCATCAAAAAAATAACCTTATCAGCGTCTTTGGATGCGGCAATAAGCTGAGCCGATTTAAACGATGTCATTGTTTTGCCCGAACCTGTCGTATGCCAGATATAGCCGCCGTGCTGAGCGCCGCCCTCCCATCTCATCATCGACACTTTGTCCGATATGGCATTTGCCGCGTAATATTGATAGCTGCGCATTACCTTCAAAATACCGTCGGAATCATCCGCAACTGTGTAAAAGCCCACCATCTGATGAGCCATAGGGATCGAAAGCAAGTCGGATACGATCTCTTTCCAGTCATTGACCGGAGTATTATTGAAGTCAGCCCAATGAAAATAAAAATCGGAATTAAATTTGCCGTCTGCTCCCGGATTTGCAAAATAAACCGTTTCTTCAGGATTCATCGCAACAAAAATCTGTACCAGAGAAAACAATCCCGAAAAAACTCCTTCATCCGAATATTTTTTTATTTGATCGCACGCCTGACTAATAGGAATGCCGCTTTTTTTCAGTTCTATATGAATAACCGGCATACCGTTAATCAAAAGCAATAAATCGCCCCTGCGGCTGTTAATCATCGCCGAGCGCGCCGCGAACCGAGGCTGACGCGCGATCTGATAACGGCTTTGGCCTCCGGCAATCTCGCGGCGGTCATATATTTTTAAAGACACTTCCTTGCCGAAATGCATTGCGTCATCTTTATTATCGCGCGTTATACTCACGCTTCCGCCGTTGATGAATCCGTTGAGCTTGAGAGGGGTTTTTAATTTTCCGATTTCCTCAAGTATTTGCCTCATTTCTCCGTCGGTCAGTCGGCAGCCGTTAAGACGGTCTATATCCTGATTATTATCAAAAAGAATATCCGCCCAGTTTCTGATAAGCTGTTCCTCCGTATAATTTTCCAGAACTCCGCCGCTCCATCCGAAGTTAATAAGCATTTTCACCATCGCGTCTTCAAAATCAGACTCTTTTGCAAACACCGTATGCCGCTCCTTTCAAAATTATAAAATAATGTAATATACTCCGCTTTTATCCTCAAACAGGATCAGCAGTCTATTCCGCGCCCACCTTTTTTACCGCTAAATCAAGATCCAGGTCGTGCAGTCCCGGGTACGCTTTTTTTAAAAACGACACCGGCACTTTTTTAGCCGTTTCGGAGCTCGGCAGATTGTAATACCATTGATAATACGCGTAAAACTCACCGATCCAGGCAGGCATAAAACCGTCGAGCGCCTTTCCGGACTTTAAATTATAATTTTCCGTATCCGAAAAATATTTCCACAGCTCGCCGGCGTCCATTGTGTTAACATACGCTTTTGCCTCGTCAATGCATTTTCGCGTTTTGCTTATCATATATGCGTTTATAAAATCCTCCGTGTCCTTATCGGGATAGGTCTGAGCTACAAAATCAAAAAGCTTGCCTTGATTTTCCACCACGTCGCTCAGATATGATTCCGGATAAGCTCTCATATTAATCACTCTCCTTTAAAATAACGTACTAAACACCTTAGTTACCTTATTTTCGTCCGAATCGATGAGTCGCCTCATATTATTTCTTGCCGCCGCGTCTCTTTGGTTATATCTGTCGTTAAATTCCGCGTAATCAACCGAAAGAATATCATCCTTGACTTCCGTGAGCTTCGAAAACGCCAACTCGGATTTTATGCAGTACTGAATACCCAAACCGCCCAAAAACAACAGCTTTTCAAGTATATCAATATCTATATTATCCCTTACAAACTCTCTCGCTATATAAAAATACGATGCGTTTGCCCGCCAACCTCTTATAACATCAAATTCGGCCGTGTCCATACTGTATTTCGCAATAAATTTTTCGGACAGGACCCTGTATCGCTTTGAGTCGGCCGCGTTCCTGTGCTTCATCAACTCGGCAAGCCACGCAAGAGTATTGTATTTCTCAAAATCAAGTATCTTTAATTCTTTTATATCAAGAATATATTTGTGGACCCAGCCGTTTTTTTCGTTCGGCCTGCAAACAGCCCACTCTTTGGCAAGCTGAACATCCTCGGTCAGATAAAAACCGCGTCCGTAATCATGCCTGTCGTCGCCGCGTCCGAATGTCGGAGTAACTATTTTATCGGAAGTGCCGTGATAAAGGATTATTTTGTCCATTTTCGTCCGCCTCCTTATATTTCCGTCCTTTTTGATGTCGGAAACATCTTTTCAAGCATAGATTTTTTAATATTTTGCAGTTTCTCGCACTCACGCTGATGAAGGGTGATAAGGTCGTCGAGGGAAGTAAAAAATTCCGCAATTTTCTTCTGCTCGACTATTTCTTTTGGTTTCTGAATTTCCATTTCAGAAATCATTTCAAGTCGTACAGAATCAACCGTTGCCTTGGCAGTCATTTTTATCGCACGGTCATAAAATTTAGTAGAGAAATAGTAATAGAAATATTTCCCCAAAATATCCACAAAATCAGCCATTTTATAGCATCTTTGATGCAAATCAAATTTACCATTTACATAGTGAAAAACCCTGCCAATATTTCCGTCGCCAATAGTTATGACTGCTTCACAATCGTATAGATACTTATTACTTCTAACAGGTACATCAGAACGAATAAAAAATGGATATTCTCCATTTTCAATTTGGTCTTGAGTATTGCTTTTACCTGTTTCTATAGAGCAGAGTTCCCATACCTTACGCTGTTCCCAAGCATCAGTAAATCCCTTAAAACGGATTTCAGGAACAAGGCTTCCGTTTTTCGGAAACATTTTTTCGAGCATTGATTTTTTAACTTTGGTTATTTTGTCCAACTCACGCTGATGAAGGGTGATAAGGTTGTCTAAGCAATCAAAGCATTTACCTATTTGTCGTTGTTCTGCTTGACTTG
>CANQPL010000092.1 GCA_947625735.1 uncultured Clostridia bacterium | reverse complement strand
GCGGCGGTTTTAACTTTCTCAGGCATAGAATTAACGTCTTTTACATCAATAACTATGTATGAGAGAGTACCCCCCCCCGACAATTTTTCACAGCATGAGCGGAGCTTTTCCTCATTTGTTCCCGCGATGATCACTTTGGCACCACTTTTGAGAAAGCTTTCCGCCATGGCAAGACCGATCCCGCCGCTGCCGCCGGTGATAAGAGCGACTTTGCCGGATAGAAGCGAAGTTGTGTTGATCGAGGTAGGAATGGGGACAACTGTTTTTTCATGCAAAAAACGGCCAATAACCCTAAAAATATTCTTTACTCTATTCTTTAACATAAATTAACCTCTTATGAATTTTTAATATACTGGTATAAATCTCTATGTTTAGACAATTTATACAAGCCTGAAACCAAGCTGCATAAAAACAGCATAATACGGTATTTATTGAAAAACGTGCGTAACTTTCCATAACATTTCTTGATTTTGTCTTTAAAACTATAATTACAATATCTCTTAATTTTGCCTTTAAAAGTTTTAGGGGAATCAATCACCGGATGCTCCCGTATATACGCCGATATCTTTTTTTCATTTTTACGAAGATACTTTGCTGCAAGCGGAAAAATTAAAAAATAGTCTCTCTTTTGAATGTCCCTAAAAATGGGAGGAGTCATATCTAAATCCAACGAACAAATAAATTCTCTTGATCTATCAAGTTTTACGGGCAGATATTCCCACGTGAATCCAGAGTCAGCAAAATTAATTTTAAGCAGCATACCAACATCGGTATAATTAAATCTCCGCTGGTATTCTATATCAAAGATAAAATTTCCAAGAGAATAAAAGATAATTTTATCTCCAATCTTTTCATAATTTTGAACCACATGAGGATGATGCGCCACCACAATATCCACGCCCATATTCAAGAGTTTTGTATATCTTTTCCTTTCCTTCGAAGTGGGCATGGTTGAAAACTCTCTGCCTTCATGAAAAACAGCAACAATATAATTAACTTCTTGTCTTAGATTTTGAATAATTTGACACAGCACATCAACATTGTTCCACGTCAAAACAAACGGAAAGTCAAAATAACAGTCCGAAATGGATAATAATCCTACTCTGCAATCATCTGATCCAACTATGACGGGCTCTGGGAATTTTGATAACTCCATATCTCCAACGCCTAATGGCATACATCGACTCTTTTTTGCTGCGCTCACAGTATCTTTAATACCGTCAATGCCGCAATCATCTAAATGGTTATTGCACAAGTTCCATATATTCATGTGCATGGAAACTAAACTGTTTGCAGACTCAGGACAACTGAATATATTGATTATCTTTTTATTTTCAGAAGGACTATTTGTAATTGGCGTTTCTATATTTCCCACTACATAATCAGAACTGCTAAGAAAATTATAAATATTATCATCAACAACGCGTTCTGAATGTTTATCTTTAAAATATCCTGTAAAAGCTGTATCGCCGGTAAATGCTATATTCATTATTTTTCTCCATTCTGTTACTATATCAGTTTGCTCTTTTGGAAATATTACCTATTATATTCTTTGTCAATCCTTTAATGTATTTCATTTCAGGCTGGTTCCAACAAGCTGCACATAAAACAACAGGTACACTTAAAGCACAAATCAAAATGTGGATAGCGACGGAAATCCATCCAAGTCCCACTGTGAAATGCGAACATATCAGCCAATCAACTCCACCTATTAGAGCAAGGAGCGTCATATACTTTAAATGCTTTATGTAATAATGAACGGTTGGCTGAATTACATCAAAACTATACTTATGGAGAACAAAAGGCTCTATCAAGAAAAATGTAAAGAAATCAGCGGATATAGTTCCGATAATAACACCATAAATTCCAAGCGGATTTACGAGTGCAATCGATATTACTATGTTTACTACCGCGCCAAGCAGAGGTCTCCAATACATTTGGCGAAAAACCCCTGTAGCGTTTCGAACCCCATGCGGCCCAAAGGGGTTTTATAGCGATTTATATTTTGTTATATGATGTTAATATTTTTCCTTCGTTGAGGCATATTCGTAAAGTGATGATGTATATGCCGATAACTGTCACGAATGCCAAAATCATTAAAACAACACTTATTTTTAGACAAAAATTTAGATGATTTGGATAGCCCGTTACGTTGTATAAAATTTCAAGCTGCCTATTGATTTATTTACAATAATCATATATTATATAAATGCAAATGAGAAATGGTTAATCTGGTTAGACGCAGTCTTAACGGAGATGTAATATATGATTAATGTAAATGAATCAAGCTGTCCGATTTGCGGCGGAAATTTGAAATATTATGACACAGTTCGCAGAATTGTACGGACGAAAGCTCGAATTACGAAAAAAGCGTACATACGACGATTTTCATGCCAACAATGTGGGCACATGCATCGAGAACTTCCGGATTATATTTTTCCATACAAGCAATACGAGGCTGAGATAATCGTCGGGGTAGTCGAGGGACTGATAACATCATCTACACTTGGATTTGAGGATTATCCATGTGAAATGACAATGAAACGATGGAGGACGCGATATTTACAGTTTCTTATGTGAGTAAACAACTCGTAATTTGAAAGGAGAAGATAGTTATGACAAACAAGGAAATGTATTTAGACACTGTTGAGGATATGACGAGCGAAGCGTTTTCGGATTTGGCCGCATCCTATATCGAGGGCGTGCATTGGCTTCTCGACTTAGCAGGGTCGATTCCTGAAAGGCTTAACGAGGTTGAAACCTTGAAAAGGACAGTTGAAGAACTCGAAACAAAGTTAAACAAGAATGAGTCCTAACAAGGGCTCTTTCTTTTTGCGCGAAATTTACAGTGCCTATAACGAAAGGAGATGTATTTAGATATGAAAAAAATCTTAAAGGTTGCTGCGGTAGCTGCGGTGGCGATTTCGGCTCTCGAACTCGTATTTGAAGGAGGAGCCTTTTATGGGGTTGGTCTTAATGCAGGGATGATCTCAAAAAGTCTCGAAATTGAAGACGATTTTTTTGAACGCTGTAAAAAACCACCGTTTTTAGTAACCTATGGATTTAAGCATGGAGTTGATCTTATTTCTAAAAAGAGGGAGTCCTAACAAGGGCTCTTTCTTTTTTTTCATTCACGAAAAATTCCCGGAATGGAAATTTTGAAAAAAACATTTTAAAAGGGGTGAGAAAAACGATAGTTATATTCTGCCTTGCGGCTTTTCTTCTGGGATTTGCGGTCGGAATGGCGTTATATAGCGTATTCCACCGAAGCGGAACACTTCATATAGAAACCTTGGACGGGGAGTCGTATTTATTTTTGGAGCTTGATGATAGCGTTGACGTAATCTCTAAAAAGTCAAGCATAACAGTCGGAATTAAGGCTCCGCGAGAATAACAGTCGCTAATATGGAGCCATTAATTTTATATTTTGAAAGGAGAAGAATAGAATGGACGAAATCAAAGGTATGTTGGATGAGGAAATCAAGTCTGAAATTGAAAACTTGAATGAGATCGACATCGGTAGCGAGGAGCATACGGCGGCAGTGGATAATCTGACGAAGCTGTACAAGCTGAGAATTGAGGAAAATCGAAATTTGAGTGATGCTGACGAAAAGCAGAAGCAACTCAAAGAGGATAAGAAATCTCAATGGCTCAGGCTTGGAGTTGAAGTTGTTGGGATTATCGTGTCGGTCGCTTTCTCATCGCACTGGATGCGAAAAGGCTATGAGTTTGAAACAAACCAGACTTATACCTCAACAACATTCAGAGATTGCCGAAAAGGAATATTTGATCGGTTCAAACTAAAAAAGTAAGCAGCTCCAATGGGGAGACCGTGTTAAAAGCATGGTCTCTTCGTTTTTGCGCGATATTTACAGACAGTATAATGAGATGGTGAATGAGCTCTTTTGCCCTCTTGACATCAATAAAAAATACCATATAATAGTATTATATGGTATATAAGATGAAAGGAGATGTTTTTATGAGCTTATCTGAGTCTAATGAGAACAAAAACACAGAGGAGGAGTCCGAGTACAATGATATTCCTGATTGGAGCGGTAGTTGTCCGGATTGTCCAAATTGCGGAGAAACTATGGGGTATAGTTATAGAAACTCCGAATTTAGGTGTCCCAGTTGCGGTTATAAAATGGATGAAGACGAATGGGAGCCTGAAGAGGATGACGGAGATGGCATCCCTTGGGGATGTAAGGTTTGTGGAGGCCCATATCCGCAATGCATAACAAGCTGTAAAATGTTTGACGATTAAAGATTAAGCAAAAGGGAGAGTCCTGACGAGGGCTCTTTCTTTTTTGCGTGAAATTTACAGTTTCTTATATGAGTAAACAACTCGTAATTTGAAAGGAGAAGATAGTTATGACAAACAAGGAGATGTATTTGAACACTATTAATGAGATGACAAGCAGTTTGCTGTCGGATTTTAATGCGTCGCAGCAGGACGAACCCGAGGCTATGCATCGGTACATCGATTTAGTAGGGTCGATTACTGGACTGTTTAACGAGGTTGAAACCTTGAAAAAGGCAGTTGAAGAACTCGAAACAAAATTAAACAAGATAGAATTCAACAAGATTGGGTCCTGACAAGGACTCTTTCTTTTTCAGGAGAGAAGTATGAGATATCATTATAAAATTCCACATTTTTACACATCTATGTACGGTGAAATTTATATTTGTGACCATCCAGTGTACAATCGCTGTACACTGTTTAAAATTGAAGACGCCGGGCTTGCGGTCATACAGCAACGTTTTGACCCGGTCACTAAACAAACGTGGTGGAGCGAAATCGACCCATGGCTTAGCGACTGTATTTAAACCCTAATTTTCTGTCATATTTCCGCAAACGTTCTGGAACTTGTACGGACGGTTTATATCCGACTGTCACCATACGTCAAATAATGTGGGCGTTAAAGATGAAGCCAATCCCCAAAAAGTGTTGGGAAACGGTGTTTGACCGTAAAAATATTTAGTTCGCAAAATTTACAGAGCCTATAACGAAAGGAGATGTTAGTATGATTAGAACTATAATAAAAGGTTTTAAAACAGTTGGATGGACAGTTATATGGGCTGGCGCAGTAGTGAACGCCGTCGATATTCTGTCAAGATTCTGTGGAAAAATTTCCGAGTGTTATCATGAGAAGCATCGCTAAAGAAGATCGAGCCCGGACAAGGGCTCTTTCTTTTTACGCGAAATTTACAACGTCTATAATGAAACTAAAATCAGAAAGGAGCTTTTCAATGAAAGGATTTAAAACGTGGTGTTCAGAACCTGTGACAAAGGAGTTTATTTGAAACTTTGCGGTATTTCGGCGATAGTCAGTGTGATTGTCGGCGTTACGTACTTCATGGTTTTCTTTACGAATTTCTTTGAAACGGTTGGGGCAAAACTCAAAAACATCTTTTCAAGAAAGACTGAGAAGATTTGAATTGACAAGAATAAGAGCCTTTAACTGATATGCACCCCAAAAGTTAGACACTTTTGGAGGTGCATATTATTATGGCAAAAAAGGGAGAAATTTTAAAAAAGT
>CANQPL010000091.1 GCA_947625735.1 uncultured Clostridia bacterium | reverse complement strand
GGAGCAGGAATGAACGCACAAAAGAAAATGATAGCACTTCACCATTTGGACGCTCCCATGCGTCCGTCTGATGTTGAACAACTCAAACGGAACACCAAAAAACACTATTGAACAAGCCGTAATATATTAAGAACTTGTCCACATAGAAAAAATATGGTATAATAAAGGATATGAGATATACAAGTGACTTAACAGATGCACAGTGGGAAGAAATAAAGGAATACTTTCCGGCAGGCAATAAAAGCAAATATGACAAGCGGGAGATGGTAAACGCAGTATTGTATCTGGTAAAAACCGGATGTCAATGGAGAAATTTGCCGAAGGATTTTCCAAACTGGAAAGCAGTGTCTATGTTCTACTACCGTGCACAGAAAAAAGGAGTATGGGATAAAATCCTGAAAATGCTCGTCAAAAAGACAAGAAAAGCACAAGGAAGAAACGAAGAGCCAACCTATGCGCTTATTGATTCACAGTCAGTAAAAACAACGGCTGCAAGCGAAAATCGAGGATATGACGGAGGAAAAAAACGAAAGGACGCAAACGACATATCGTAACAGATACGCTTGGAAATTTGCTATGTGTTCACGTTCATGCAGCCAATATACATGATACGAAAGGTGGAGTCTTTACTTTTGAAAAGGCTTTATACCGTTATCCGACAATCATAGCTGCTCGCGCAGATCAGGGGTATAGGGGAACATTTAAAAACACCTTTGAAATCTTCCATAACATACGGATTGACATATCTCCAAGAATTCAAAATACTTTTGAAGTTCAACCGCTTCGTTGGAAAGTTGAACGGACTTTGTCATGGTTTCAGGGTTCACGCCGCCTATCAAAAGATTATGAGATAAAAGCTGTTCACGCTGAAACGATGTGTATTATTTCGCATATCCATACGCTGTTGCGTAGATTTTGATTCTATGTGGACAAGTTCTAAAAAAATACGAATGTAATCACATTTCATTTACATTAAAAGTCGATTTTACGTTATTTATCCAAACAGGCACACGGGAGCTTATTCCGTGTGCCTGTTTTACTGTATAGATTTTGATTACTTCGATGCAAATTCAATCTTGCCTTCCTTTTTGGCGTCGATAATAATTGAAACCATACCGAGTTTTGTGGGAGAATTTCTGGTATCAAATCTTAATGAACGTCCAATTCTGCCATCGTTTTCATTCCAATATTTATAGTGAAAATCACCATTTTCGTCACAGTATTCAAGTAACTCGACATAAAAACCGGCTTGTTCGAACACAGAACACAGCATTTTATAATCATACACTATTTTGTGAGTAAATGCGGGATGGGTAGGATCGCCATTTCCACCTATTTTGACCATATTCTGATACCAATCATTACGAAAATTCTTATCGGGAACAGCGATTCTGATATATCCGCCGTCTGCAAGAAAATCATAACAGTTCTTCGCAGCTATCAGACCATCTTCAAGTGTCATATGTTCCCAAACGTGTTCAGCAAGAAAGGCAGTTGGCTTTTCATCTTTAAACATACTCTCAAAGGTTTTCCGTTCAAGAAGATTTAGTTCATTCTCTTGTGTGCTTACCCATCCATCAAACCTTGTGTTTCCGGCACCGATAATTACTTTCATTTTGTTCCTCCATAGCCATAGCCAGTCCTTGTGGATTATCAATATTTACTTCGTGCCCAGAATTATCAACAGTGCTGAATTTTGCATTCGGCAGCTTTTTGACAAGCTTTACAGCTGCCTTTTTATTGACATTATCCTTTTCGCCACAAAGAACAAGCACAGGACAAGTCACCTTGTTTAGGTCGCTTGTAAAATCCATATCCGCCATTGAATTTGTCAGCGTAATAAAGTCTATTTTCTTCAAGCCAATATCATTGAACTGACTTTCGGGCATAAATTTGAATAACACATTCTGAATTTTTAGCAGGAATTTAGGCATATCATACTGCGGAGCAATAAGTATAAGTGAATTTATCCTTTGCGGAAAATCGATAGCATAATTAAGCGCAAGAACTGCACCGAGAGAAAGTCCACACAGATTCATCGGCTCGGAATAATTATTGCAATAATCGCAGAAAGCATCATACATTTTACTATAATGACAGTTACCCTCAGTGAAAAAATCACTTAATTCCGGACAGACAATTTTAGTATTATCAGAAAGAAATGATATTGTTTTATCCCAACTTGAAGCGTTCTGTCCCATTCCGTGCAAAAGAATGTATTTCATTTCAGCACCTCCAATACATCCTTTAATCTATCTATAATATAGTCTGCTTTTTGATATTCATTCATTGGCTGTTGGTATATGCTAAAGCCCTGTCTGACCCATATAGTTCTCATACCAAGCCTGTTCGCAGGCTCAATATCATTGTCTATTCTGTCACCTATCATAACAGCATTTTCAGGCAGACAATCTGCACGTTTTAAGGCGCGTAAAAAAATCTCGCTGTCAGGCTTAGCAACACCTTCTTCGGCAGAAGCTATTACAAGATTTATGTATTTCATAAGTCCCCAGTTTTCAAGACGATTTTTAGTACCAAGCGCCTGATTTGCTATTACACCAATACTGTATCCTCTTTCCCAAAGAGCATTTAGGACAGCTTCAGTTTCTTCATAAGGCCTTTCATCTTCAAAATGCCACGGAGTTTTTGTTAGTCCGAAGAATTTTAGGGCTTCAATATCACCTTTAAGGTTTTGCTTTGCAAATAATATACGCTTTTCATTAAACTTCTCAAAAGTAATATCAGTTCCTGCAATAGCATCTCTTATTCGATGATTATAGCATTCTGTTTCATCGATAAGGGTTGAGCCGACATCAAAAAAGATCCATTTAATTCTGTTCATTGTAAATGTCCCCCGAAATATTTTTATAGTAAATCACATAAAATCAAGATAATGCTTAATATCCCCAACAAACTGATTTCCGCATCGTGCAAGCTCGCCAAGAACACGATCTGTGCCTTTTTCGGTTTTATACCAATTCTCCTTGGTAATGTTGTAGCAATGGACAGGACAAACCTTTATATCAACATTTGGAAAAGCCATCTGATATAACATCAGGCAACGGCGAGCATGAAAGGCTTTACAGACAATTATAGCTGTTTTTATCTCTATCCCTTTTTTGTCAACAGCTTCACGGGAGAAAAAAGCGTTATCACGGGTATGCCCCGATATGTTTTCTTCAATAATTGCTGTTATCGGAACACCGTTTTTCACCAAAACATCTGTAAAGAATTCACAGTCAGAATGATAATCTCCGTCATAAATGTCTGCTTTGGAACGGACACCGTGCCACTTGTCAGCTTTAACGCTTATCCCACCTGACGGAACAAGCCATTCAGACATACCTTTACGATACAATTCAGCGGCATATTCGGGCTGTTCGGGATGCGAACCACCCGGCAGGAATATCGCATCCACCTTCTGCGGTTCATCTGATACAAATATGTAATCCGAAATATCGGTAATGATTCTATTTGTCATAAGCTACCTCCATAAATTGTGCAACGCAGCGTTGCACAATTACTCCATTTCTTTTTCAATCTCTTCTATTGTAGGCAGGCTGCTTCTCAGATTCTCGGGCAGTTGTTTTGTTATCTGTTCCTGCCACTGGGCAACGCCGATCGGATTCTGATACCATGCCAATGAGTATTCAACAACGGTTTAATTTTTGCCTTTGATAAGCAGCAGCCCGATAGTCGGCTTATCATCGGGATGACTAAGCACATCATTGACTACGTTTTGATACATATTATCCATAAACGAAGTT
This sequence comes from uncultured Clostridia bacterium, assembly GCA_947625735.1. Taxonomy (GTDB): domain Bacteria; phylum Bacillota; class Clostridia; order Oscillospirales; family Ruminococcaceae; genus Huintestinicola. The sequence goes on along the minus strand of CANQPL010000091.1, from coordinate 1,831 downwards.
CTCCTTAATGCGTTGTTTGATTAATTATAACACTTTTGGGCGTGAAAATCAATGCTTATTCTGTGTATTCTGCTCAATTTTTGCTTTCAGCCGTTTTGAGTAATCCTGCAAATCCTGACAAGCATCAAAGCACATCTGATTGTACCGGTCAATATCTTTGGTGCTGCTGTTGACGGTAAGACCGCTCTTAAAAGCCCTTATCTTCTCACGCTGTTCGTCAAAAGCCTTGTTGTATTTCTCCAAAAGCTCTGGATACCCGGAGAGCTTCTTGCGGTAACTCCTGCATTTGTTATCGAAATTGAGATACGCTTCTTTTATCGGATCAGCCATAGCACGTTTCTTGTAATCATCATTAGCCTTGTATAAACGCTCCTTTTTGCAAGTGGTCCTACCACAGGTAAGCGAAGCATTTGAACGTTTGGTAATCATAAGCTGTCCGCAGTTTTCGCAGTTGGTGATAATCCTGCCTGCATCGGACATTATATCGGAGTAAATATCGAGCAAGGTGAGAATGGAGTCATTTGCCACATAAAGGCTAATGTTCCTGTCATCATCGTGTACCCTGTAAAGGGAGCTGTCCAAAATATCATTGCTGCTCCGTATAGCTGTTCGTATATCGAAAATATCCGCTGCCCTTGCCGAAATAAACGGACGGAAGATTTTCTCACTATCTGCTTTGAACAATTCAATATATTTTTCCGCACGATCGTGGTTGCCCTTTACGGACAACCCGATTTTTTTATTGAAATCTCTCTGACGGAGCTTGAACTTACTGAATAAAAAGTAGATAATATAGTTTTTAACGATATTAGCGTATTCGGAAATATCGTAATACTCCGACAGCTCCTCAAGGACAGCGTTGCAGCTGCCGTCACATAATGCGTCTGCATTGCACAGCTTTTCGCTCAAATCCTTAATTTCATTAAGCTCATACTTTACCTTCATAAGCCGGTTTATATCCTTAACGAGATTGCCTGCCTTGTTGCTGTGCCGTATAAGTCCCTTTGGAGCTTTCATAGGACAGCCTGCATATGCCCAAGCTTTAATATCGGCAGGAGTACCGACAATATATGTTTCCGTATCCTCAGAAAAGTCAACGATTATGCCCACCGAAGCAATGTCGGCACAGCACTCAAACAAATCTATCATAACAAATACGCCCCTTTCGGAAAAAATCAAATGAAATCCGCCAAAAAAATTTTATAGATTTATTATATCACGTTTGGCACGTTTCGTCAACGTATAGTACGGAATTATCTGTATTTGTAAGATTTTTGCACGCAAGGGCGTAATGGTTGTAGTAATACAAAAAAGGAGCGTGAGTTTTTCTCACACTCCTCAATAAATGGGAATAGGCTCTCAAACAGAATTTCCTATCTGCTTTGAATATCTATTTCTCCAATTCTTCTTCATATATCTGTGTATAAAAATTGATGATCTTTACTCCGAAAATGTCTGAACGGCAATCAAAACCTATTTCAACAAAATAGCGTTTTCCTTCCGCTTCAATGCAATCAGCACATTGCGGCGTTTTCCACCAATCGGTAGAAGGATCATATTTTCGCCTTTCCTCAACTTTTAGATTTTCCACCTTGCGGTATAAATTTAATCTTCCAATGTCACTGCGATCACAAAATTCTTCTTCGGAAATGATTTTTTTCAACTTATCCGAAAGCATTTCATAGGTTATAGAATCTCTCCACTTAGCGGTCTGAGTAAGCTCTGTTGCTTTTATGTCATTTGATACCACTCTTAAATAACAGACTGCACATAAAATAAGAATCATTACCATTGAGAATATGATTATTACAACTTTTTTACGTTTCATTGT
>CANQPL010000090.1 GCA_947625735.1 uncultured Clostridia bacterium | reverse complement strand
TTACAAAAGCAACTATTCCTCCGGGATGCACCTTGTCCAAAGTTTTTGAAAAAAAGTAATCATGGATATACATATTCTGCTTGTTATAGTCCTTGTCATTGACTTTGTAGCTGCCGAAAGGTGAATACCGTAAGAATCACACTAAAGTAAAAATATAAACTAACAAGAAAAGCGTTAGGCGTACCGAAAAAAAACGGTACGCCTTATTTTTTTGAAGAAATTCAGAAACCACAGTCACAACGGCTGTGGTTTTTTGTATATGGAGGGATAAGAAAATGAAACTAATTGCACCTGTAAACAAGGCATTATCACTTGAGGAAAGAGGGCTTCTGACGGTAATGCTTAATGAGGTATCCTGTGACTACTGTTTACTTGATAACTTATACTCTCATTTTCCTTGTGAGAGTAAAAAAACAATAGAAACAACAATCCACAGCCTATGCACAAAAGGATATGTAGTTGAATTTAAGCCGTCGTGTTATGCTGTCAACAAACTCAAAATACACGATATGACGATTATAGAAGAATAGGAGAAAGTCAATGCCATACTTAAAGAAAAAAATAGAAAAGGACTTCACAACAGTACATAACACATTCTTGCGTGATACAAATTTAGGTATAGGTGCAAGAGGATTGCTTATGACTATGATGTCAATGGCAGATGGTTGGAAATTCAGTGTAAAAGGTTTAACAAAGATATTGCCTGACGGTGAAAAGAGAATATCTTCCGCATTGCACTCACTTAAAGAAAATGGTTATCTTCGCTTGAACAGAATCACTGCCGCAAATGGCAGAGTAGTAGAATGGGAATACTTGTTTGCCGATTATCCTGCATTCAAAGAAGATAATAGTGACGATGACAATGAAAACTCAAAGTCAAATGAACTACAGCCAAAGTCCAAAGAGCCTAAAACAAAGTCAAAAGAACCTAAAAAAAAGGCGTTAAATACAAAATCAGCCAAAAAGACCAATAATTCGACAAACTCACCACATCTCCAAAAGGCAGATGTGGAAAACGCAGATATGGATAAAGCAGATCTGGAAAACAGGGGTATATATCAAATATCAAATAATCAAATATCAAATAATCAAATATCATCTAATCAATCTATCAATCAGGCAGCGGAAACAAATCAACCGAACCTGACGGATAAAAAAATGATTGATGGATTGATTGATGAAAAAAGAAATCAAATGACATACTCTGAAATTCTTTTGACAATAGGTTCAATTTATGGATACGATGAAAGTGAAGAAGAAAATCCCGATAAGATAGATGAGAATTTCTTTGAAGAATATAATGAGGAATCAAGGGATACGAAACATTGTAAAATTCCTTACAGCTTAGCAACCAACAAGAATGGAATCAAACAGGCTTTAGAATATCTGTTTTGTTACAGTTATTATGTAAAACAAATGACAAATAGAGTAGATGAATCTTTTGATTCGTTTGATTTGAATAAAGAAGTTAAATTCCTTGATTCCGTTATCCAAACTATGACGGAGCTAATGACACAGGCTACAACAAGCGTGAGCGGAAAAGCAGTAAAATACTATGAGATAATCGACATTGTTAATAATATTGTCAAAAATTCAAGCCTTATGGAATGGTACGGATACTTTGAAAAACTTGGTTTGGTCGGCTTCAAACAGCATTGGGAAGATATTTTAGCAAGAAAATGGCAAAAAAAAGAATCAATCTCTAACTATCCCGTATTTTTCAAGTCGTGTATCGCAAATTATCTGTTGAATTATGGTATTTACGGAACAAGCGACGATATGGCAATTAATGGTATATTCAGAAAAGATGAATCTGCAAGCCATCCTAACGGTTTCAATTCTGATAAATATGATTGTTGTGTCAATGCTTTTGATGACTTTATCAATGTTTTTGATGATACCGAAAAAACAACCGTACCTGAAAAAAGCAATACATCTGTTCAATCAGAACCAACGATTCAGGAAGTACAATCTGAAAGTACGGATATATCTGCAATTCAAACGGATAATCAGGAAATTCAAGAACATTCAGAGCAATCGACTGTAAATATATCTGAATTTTTGGCAAGGCTTAAAGGTGAAACTGATGAACAGAATGAACAGAAAAAGAAAATTGAAGAACAAAACAAACAGACACGATTGAAAAATGCTTTGTTTTTCAAACAGATGTACGATGAAACAGGTGAACCTTTACCAAAACATATAGCAGAAACTATTGCCGAACTGACTGAACAAGGGGTGAAATATGAATGAATTTCAAAAAATACGGGATAATCTGAACATCATTGATGTTGCAATGGATTTGGGATTAAAACTTGACCGTAACAATATGTGCTGTTGCCCGTTCCACTTGGAAGATTCAGCTTCAATGAAATTATATGACAAAAACAGAGGGGGCGACAACAAATTTTATTGCTTTGGCTGCGGAGAAAAAGGCGATGTCATTGACCTGACGGCAAAAATGTACAATATTCCCGTTCGTGAAGCTGCGAAAAAGCTGAATGACGATTATAAGTTGGGTATCGTCTTTAGTGGTAGAGATAGTCCTGCTTACCAAAAACGTGAATACACAAAACAGCCTATTCAGAATCAAGGATTTAGCAAAAACCATAACACAACAAAAAAGAGTTTTGAAAGGTGGGAGCTTGTAAGGCAGCACGAATATCTTGACAGGAAGAGAAAAAAACTTGCCGTCAAATACATCTATCGCAAACCGGACGGCTCGAAAGTGGCTTCGTGGAAAAGGTATGAGGGTAATATCCTTGTGAAAGGTCTGAACGGCTCAAAAATGCCTCTGTATCACGTTTCTAATCTCACCGACAAAAACAAGCCCATATTTGTAGTAGAGGGCGAAAAAGACGTTGAAACAGTAGAAAAACTTGGATTTGTTGCAACCACAAGTCCAAATGGTGCAGGCTCTCGGTGGCTCGATGAGTACAGTAAAGAATTGCAAGGGGCAGATGTCATTATTCTCTCAGATAATGATGAGGTGGGAATGAACCACGGAAAAGATTGTGCCGAAAAAGTAGCACCATACGCTAAATCCGTCAAATTTGTGCCGTCACAAGCTCTATATAAGGAATTACAGCCAAAGGGCGATATATCAGATATATTTTATCTTGTCGGTTTTGAAAAGACAAAAAAGCTACTGGAATACGCAATACAATCTGACAAGTTTATATATAAATCTGACAATCCCAAAGAAACAAAAAAAGAGCAATTATGGCTGAATAGTGCTGCAATAGTGGCAAAAAAATATCTCGATATACTGAAAAATTGGGAAAGTGAGTATTATAATGCCCCTGATAATACAAAACGCTCGCTTTTATATCAGGAAGCCGTAAATTGTAAAGATACTGTAAGCAAATTTGTTGATACGCTTACATCAGGTTCGCAGGCAGAAAAGCATAATTTGTATGTGTCATTCAAAGATGAATTTCAGAAAATGGCAATACGACTGCAATTCATACGGCAGCAAAAACTTGATATGAAATTGTCTATGCCTGAAGAAACAGTCGCTATATCAAAAATAGCGAACAAGGTGGACGAAATACTTACGTCGACAAAAAATAATAAATTGAAAGGAATGAGAAGATAATGCACGGTGATGATGTTGCAAGTGCAGCCGTACAGGTAGCTACACAACTTGCCCCCGTAGCAGCTGATGCAGCCAAAGGAACTGTGAAACTCATAATGGACATTATCAAGGCAATAAAGGAAAATGCCGATAAAAAAGGTCACGAGCTTCACGGAGATGTAAAACTGCTTAGTAATCTGCGACAGGGCGGTGAAATGAATAACATAACTCTTACCAAAGAGGACTTTGAAAGGTTCAAACAGGAAAACAAGGATAAATTCAAAAATGATATAGCCTATTTTTCCGTACCAAAGGGAAAAGATTCAAACTTTGTGGAACTGCACTTTCTAAAATCTGACAATGCCGTTGTTACGGAAATTATGGGACAAATCACCAATGAGAAACTGCAAAAGGCTGAACAGCCATATAAAATGTTTATGGTGGATAAAGAAAAAGCCGAAGCATTTCAGGAGTATTGTGTGAACAATGACATTCCCGTAAATCTTTATGAAACGGAAAAAGGCGAAATCAAGTGTATTTATGCTGCTTCTGATGAAATGAAAGTCAAAAAGGCTTCCGAAAAAATGACAGAGATAAAAAATGAGCTGCAAAATACCTCCATTGAAGTAAAAACAGACGACAAGGGCAAACCTAAATTTTACATCAATGATATTGAGCAGAACAAGTCAATTACTATGAGATTCGGTGAAAAAGAAAAACTTCAACGAGTTTTGCAGGAGCAGTTTGGATACAGCAAAGAAAAGTCCATTACTGCGGCTAACATACTTAACAGTAAACTCACCGAAGAACAGAAACGCTTTTATAACAGCGGAACAAAACTTGCCGAACAGCTTGAACACTACGAACGAAATATTCGATTTGAAAATGAAAGTATCATCACAAATGATTTTTCGTTCTCAAAAATCAAATTGAAGAATTTTCCCGATACAAAATTGATGATTACTGACAAAGAGGGCAATTATGCCATTATTTCAGAAAATGTCAAGGACAGAAATGCTGTTGAGGATATTCTGAAAAATAATCTGAAAATCGAAAATACCGAACAGATGAACGCTTTGCTTGCTAAGACAGAAAAAGTCGGCTATGTAAATCCTACCGAAAGTATCAGTCAGGGCAGTTACAACATCAACCGTCTTTCCAAAAACGGTGCAGAGGTCACTCTTGATGATAAAAAGGTGGTTATTGACATTTCTGACCGTACCACTGCCAAAAACACACTTATGTCGGAATTTGGTATGAACGGGAAAAAAGCCGATAAAATCATTGATAAAGCAGGAAAACAGAGCATTACCAACAATCTTGTGAAAAAGGCAAAGAGCGTAACAGAAAAGGTTCAGCCAATGATTCAGAAGAAAAACAAGAAAATCGGTTCAAGAACGTAGGTGAGAGTATGGATATACTGACACTGTATTGTCGGTGGAAAATACACAGTGGGATACCGCCTTAGCAAATTTACTAAATGGAGGTTGATAAAATGCGACAACCGAAAAAACCGGATGCATTATCCATCGTAATTTACGCAATTATCGGAATCGCACTGCTTTATGTCTTTGCAGGTTTAGGTGCTTGTATGGATTTGAATATGGACGAGAACGGAAAAGTGGATTATGCAAAGGTAATGAACGGTTTTGAAACTACCATAACAGACTTTAGCGTTATTGTGGAACAGATAAAGTTAAAAGGTATGGCTTTGAAAATGACAGCTTTCGGCTTTTTTGCGGAGTTCATATATGTCCTGATGAAAGTTACCGACAAGAAAAAACTTCATAGGCGTGGTGAAGAACACGGTTCGGCACGATGGGCAAATGACAAGGAAAAGAAATCACTTGCTGATAAACCGCAGAAGCAGAAAAAGAAAAAGAAAAAAACGAAATTGACACGAGAGCAGAAGCAACTGGAGAAACAAAAGAAAAAATTAGAAAAAGCACAAAGTTCATCGGAGAAAAAAATCAAAGAAAAGAAAAAATCCGATTCAAACATTAAAATCACGTCTTATACATACAAACCTGATAATAATATCATTCT
>CANQPL010000089.1 GCA_947625735.1 uncultured Clostridia bacterium | reverse complement strand
GTGGTTGACAGACTTTGCGAAACTATCTGCTCTTTATCTAAATATACTATCAAAAGTATTACCGGAAGAGATTGGATTTTGTCTTTCTTTTGATTTGGGATTAGGATTAGTCCTGCCATAAAATCATCTCCTGTTTTACAGTGTCAGCTCCTCACCCCGAAAACGGGGCGGGGGACTGAAACTTTTTATTCTGCCCCTGATGCCGGGACTGCCGGTCACTTATTACCTGATAACAGCAAACCGCTTTAACTCCTTTGTGCAGGCATCATCACTATAGGTAATAATGCCGTTCTCATTGATGAGTGCATAGAAGAAGTTGTCGCTGTCGTAATCGGCTTTTCCAAAAAATTCGGAGGCGGTCATATCTGCTTCACTGACGTCATAAAAAAGATAATCGGAAAAAACCAGATATTTTCGTGCAGAAGTGATGTCGATATCAGCATCTGTGAAAAAATATGAGTGCCACACTTTCGCACTGTAGCCCTCAAATACATGAAGGCAGCCACATTCCGGGCATTTCCAGATGAGGCAATAATCATCGTTACCATCGAGAAGATAGCAAATGATCGGCTTGTCTGTTGAAGAAAACATATCCCACAGCTCCTGTGAGATCGCCCTAAGCTCCACACCGATTGGTTCACCGTGATAATGTATACCTTCGCCGCAGTGGCTGCATTTTAATGATGCCATATAATCATCTCCTGTTTTACAGTCTCACCCCTCACCCCGAAAACGGGGAGGGGGACTGACCTTATGATCGTTTAGTCATTCAGTACACCTTTCGGCAAATTCAAACACCTTGTTTTCATTCGTTGTATCATAAACATAGCAGTCAGAATTTTCCTTCTTTAAAGCCGAATAGAACACTGAAATATAGAACTGTTTAATAAAATCAAGTTCTTCGTTTTGAAAAAGAATATCATTCACAAGCGTAATCGAATTATAATGTCTTGCTTTTTCCTTGATAACAGCCCATTTAGGTTCAGTATCAGCTTCAAGCAGCTCAGACAACTTAATATAACGATTAGAGCCGTATTGGAAATCAAACAGATTATATTCGTCAAAAAAACTGCTTTGATTTTCAATACTGTCAATATGAATGAGTTTTTCTGTCGGATAATCCTTTTTGTCAAACTCTGATCCGTCAAACCAGAAATGCTGTTCAAGAATGCTTTTCATCAGAAGTAAAACCCCACTACTGTATTGTGTTCTTTTGCATCAATTATCATCTTGAGAAGAATTTTGCCAAAGTCTATTGCAGCAAGGTCATCTATATTATCAAGAATCTTCATAACCAATGTCTGTGCTTCATCAAGCTGCTCTGTATAAATAATATCTTCTTCTTCTGAAGTAATTATAAGATCGAACTTTTGGTTAAGCGGTACAAAATAATAGTCATTCATTATATAGAATGTTTCCTCAAAAAACTTCAGACATCTGAAGTCAGGACTAATGTCGCCGCCATCATAAATCTTATAACGATACATTCGTTCCTCGGCTTTTTCGTTGAGTGGCACAAGAACCCTATATTCACGTTTAGTATCAAATTCACCGTATTTTTTTATCGGCGTATAGTATTTTTTTATGTCAAATTTTGTTATATATGAATTCTCCATATTACACCGTTCCTTTCTTATGTGTCATGGCGAAGTGGGTAAGATGATTGAACAGTTCCTTTGCAGCTTGTTTTCTGAGTCCTCCCGGTACTTTAGGTGGTTTTAAGTCAATTCCCACATATTCTGCTCCATGCTTTACACCATTACTGTCAATGAATGCTTGCCTCTGTATACGAAAATATTGACCTCCTATTGCACATGAAATCTCATATTCAAACCCATCATCAAAAAACTTTATCTTTCGGCGGTTATCAGTCACATTATAGGTATCGCTTGTTATAGCTTTTTTCTCTGAAAATTTTTTGATGAATTCATCAAGATTAACCCTCTGCCAGTTCTTGACATATTTATGGAAATTATTGTAGTCTGTAAGAATGCCCTTTAATTCATTAGGATCGTTGTTAAGAATTATCTCATTCAAAAGTTCTTTGCGTTTATCCGTATAAATTATTTTAGCTCCCATACTGTATGCCCCCCGTTATTCATGAAGTCGCTCAGAGACATCATACAAGCAGATGAACCGTTCCATATTATTGCCTGCAGTGTCTTTCCGTTTCGGTACTTATCTCTTGCAGAAGGGTACGCTATGAAATTTTGCGGAGTACGACCGCAGATAAAACGTATATCCTTCTTGGATATATTGCCATATATAAACATTATCTCCGGGGCAATCTTTTTGGTAATGATACGCAGCTGATACAAGCCATATCCGTTAAATCCATTCCTCTTACAGCCAAGTTCACCTGATATGATATTGGAATAGGGCAGTATACTGTCCAATACCGACATATTAGCAAGATCACCGACACGACAGTTTGGAAGTACCTTAATGCCATGCAAAGCAACATAGCAATTGAACAATGCATTCACGAGAAGGCTCAACCTCTGTCTGGGACGAAGCATTGTCGCTGAAGTGCTTAGATCAAAGCCGCATATTCCGCCGTAATTCAGAAGTATAGGAATTTCCTCGTCAATCTTGTACAAACGGTTTATAAGTCGGTCATCTTTACTAAAATAGCAAACAAGCGATTTATGCCGTATCTCCTCGGGTATCTTGTTTCTGAACTGAAATGATTCGATAGTAAAAGGGATTTTTGTGTAATATGACTCCTTGGGAAGTACGGGATATCCATTTACGAATTCTATTCCCTCTGTTTTCAGGTAAGAAATAATATGGTCACACCAATTGATTAAATTTGTCATTAAATAGTCTTTCTCTGCTTGCCCACGCAGAATATCCTTCGGGCGAAAATTAGTGAAGAATATTTTGTACAATTTGAGGATTGACAAAGAAAGGCTGTTCATGTTATAATAAAACTTGCGACAGTTTATGTAATTATTTACATGAACATCCCAAAACGCATAGGCAGACACTGTTGCCGCAGTGTCAGGAGCTTATGCGTTTTTTCTTTGCCCGTCTCAATACAATCATACCGCATCACCCCTTTCAAAATCAACAAGCCGGGTTATCCCTCCAGCAGATCCAGCAGCTCAAAATAAAAATACAGTTTGTTTCTCTTTTTCTCATCGGTAAAGAGTATTCCCCGCTCCACAAGCTGCTTCAGATAACGGTTCAGTGTTGCCGACGGGATATCTGTCAGCTCCTGCATCAAAGAAGTATCAAACACAGGACATTGAAACATTCCGTCTATCAGGTGTATGGCATAGTCAGACGAACGGACGATCCTGCAGATCCCTTCTCTGTCTCTTTGATACAGACCATTGATCCTGTCAAACATTCTGCTGTACTTGCGGCACTGTTTTGTTACCGCCTGAAGGAAAAAGCAGATCCACTCGTTCCAATTGCCCTTTGTTCGTATATCCATAAGATACTTGTAATATCTAAGTTTATCTTTTTCGAGGGCTTCGCTTAGGAAAAAATTGGGAGATGCCAGTTCACCTTTTGCAAAGAGAAACAGCGGTATCAGAATACGGCCGACCCTCCCGTTCCCGTCAAGGAATGGGTGAACAGTTTCAAATTGCGCATGAATGACAGCGATCTGCACCAGCGGACGCAGGGACTTGTCCGGTGCGTTCATAAAGTCAATAAGGTTTTTCATCAGTGCAGGAACATTTTCAGCTGCAGGGGGTGTATAGATCACATTGCCCGTACCACGTACGACATAATTCTGAGTGCTGCGGTACTTTCCGATCTCCGATGCACTTTTTCTGACCTTGCCGGACAGCAGCGCCTTATGAATGTCAAAGAAAAAATCATCATCAAAATCGCCGCGCGTCAGCATTTTATAACCCAGTGTAAAGGCATGGCAATAATTATCCACCTCATTAAGATCCTGATCATTTTTATCGGGATTTGCCTGATTGATAAGCACTTCATCCAGCGTTGCACGGGTCCCCTCCATCATAGAAGATTTCAGAGCTTCCTTTCGCTGCAAATTCGGCATATACCACGACGGATTCACTTTGCTGTCATGGATCTTCATTTTATAAACTTCAAGTGCAGCGGCGGCGTCTATAAGATCGTCCATGATAATTCGGTAATCAATGTTCTCATAAGCCTCCGGCAGCGGTATTGCAGGATAAGGTTCTTTTGTTCTTGCCATAACACAGCCCCCCTCATTTTTACATTATATCATATTTAATATCATTTGTCAATACATTTGATTTTAAAATTGAAAAAACAGGGTTATTTTTTCAAAAAATGCTTGCAATTTTTCAGATGATATATAAATTTGCTCTATAACTATCAAAATGCAGCTTGCATGACAGGGAGATATTGACTTTAAGAAAGTCAAGGCTGACGCATAGAGTTTGTGATAATTTACTTGAAGAAAACTGTTTTAGCTGTTCTTTTGATAACAGGGACAGCAGCATTACTTTCCGGTTGCCAAAATAAAGATGAAAATAATGCCGATAATTTTGATATAGTGCCTACAGATGTTACAAGCACTCCCACAATAACCGATCCTATTGATATTAATATTGATGAAGCAGAAACACAGAGCAGTATTATTATGTGATGATTGACAAATCAACAAACGAGAAAAAGATTGCGGAATATTCAAGTCCATAAAAAAAGATGAAAACAAGATCACACAGTTTAAGCGAAAAAGAGCCGGAGCTTGTACAGCTTCTGATGTCAAACTGCCAGAGCACGTGAGATATTCAGGCAAAATTAAAGCTGCTTTTTACGGAAACCATTGAACAGATGCCTGAAACAGAAATGGACGTACATTCGGGTTATGAGAAAAATTCTGTTATCGGAAATAACTCCGGAAACAGCAGAAACGGTTACGGAAAAAAGACGATCACAAGCGATTACGGCGAATGTGAGATCTCCGTTCCCCGTGACCGCAACGGAGAATTTGAGCCAAAGATTATTGAAAAAAGGCAGACGCGGACAAACGAAATCGAGCAAAAAATCATGCAGATGTACGCCAAGGGAATGAGTCAGCGTGACATCGAAGATACGCTGCGCGAGATATACGGAAGTGAAATTTCTCAGGGACTTATTTCACGGATAACTGACAAAATTCTTCCCGAAGTAAATGAGTGGCAGAACCGTCCTCTGGAGAAAATTTATCCGGTAGTTTTCTTTGACGGAATCGTTTTTAACTCCCGAAAAGACAATAAAATTATCACAAAATGCGTTTATTCCGTTCTCGGGATCAACATGGAAGGACAGAAAGAAATACTTGGAACATGGCTCTCCGAAAACGAGTCTGCAAGCTTCTATGCAAGCATATGTTCAGACCTGAAAAATCGCGGTGTTACTGATATTTTTATTGCTTCTACGCAGTAGAGACATTGCCACCTGACAATTTGACATGTCTTTGTGACGCCATAAATGCAATATTTCCAAAGACAAAAAATCAGCTTTGCATTGTTCATCAGATCAGAAATTCCTGCAAGTTTGTGCCTTACAAGGACAGAAAAGCTGTGTGTGCAGATCTAAAGAAAATTTACGGCGCGGTCAACCTTGATGATGCCGATATATGCAGACTGAACAAGTTCAGTTAGAAGAATTCCGCGAAAAATGGGATAAAAAGTATCCTAATATCCTTAAATCATGGGACAAAAATTGGGCTGAACTTACAACATTTTTTGATATATCCTGCATCTCGTACCGAGCTGTAGGAAATCCGTAAGATAATATATACAACAAAAGGTGAATGAATTTAACGAACTTATTTCTCAAAAAAAATATCGCCG
>CANQPL010000088.1 GCA_947625735.1 uncultured Clostridia bacterium | reverse complement strand
AATTCTACCACAAAACTCTTCCTAAAGTAAATTCCATTTCTAAATTCCACTGTGGAATTTACTTTGGGAATTTACGATTAACATAAATTTCCTTTTTTTTTGAGAATTACCTCTTGCAAAAGAAACCGAAGTGTGGTATAATAAATAAAACTATGCTGTTTTATAAGTGTGATCTTCCGGAGGTTTTTTGCTTGACTGACAAAACAATGAAACGTCTTACCGCAGCTCTTGTAATTACCGTTGTTGTATGCATCGGTGTGTTTGCCTATCTTACAAGGCTTTCGGGTGAAAAGAATGAACTTATAATATCTGAGATGAGCAGGGTATACATGGAGGAAATGACCCAACGTTCCGCCATGCATTTTACCACGTCTATAGACCTGCGTATGTCTCAGCTGGATAATATTATCAATATGGCAATATATGAGGAGCATGACAGCTATGAGAGCTTTACGGAATACCTCGGAAAGTGCGCAGATCTGAGAGATTTTGACAGCCTTGCACTTTATTCCGAGGACGGTGAGATCTTTCCCATTTACGGAGAAAGCTTTACTCTTTATGATAATTCCACATTTTGTCGGGTACTTAAATCAGGCGAAAACAGATATGCTCTTGGGTACACAGAATCGGGAGTTCCATTAATGGTTATCGGCGTACAGGGTTCATACCCGCTGAGTGACGGAAGAAGGTCAATTGCCATTGTCGGCGCTATACCCTCCGATGAATATGCTTCAATGCTGTCGCTCAACGGCGGGGATCAGCTTAACTATTTTCATATTGTAAGAACGGACGGTCTGTTCGTTTTAAAGGGTAAGGAAATAAGCGAAAGCAATTATTTTGACTACATAGAAAAGGATTTCGGCAGCAACTTTACGGCAGAGGCAGAGGATTATATTTCGGGACTTAAAACGGCATTCGAGGAGGGCAGATCCTTTTCAAAGCTCATCTATCTCGGCGATACAAGGCGGCAGATGCTTGCTGCTCCGCTGGAAAAATCAAGCTGGTATCTGCTGAGCGTCATGCCCTACGGTGAAATAGATGAGCTGGTAAATTCCACAAACCGTGAATGGACTATTACTGTCATAGGCTGCTGCGCCATAGTGATAGTGCTGCTTATCATTATTTTTATAATATATACTCGTCTTGCAAGGAATTATATTAAGCAGCTTGAGATCTCGCAGCAGGCAGCACTTGATGCCACCCGTGCAAAGAGCGAGTTCCTTTCCAACATGAGTCATGATATCCGCACTCCGATGAATGCTATTGTGGGAATGACTGCCATTGCTGCCGCAAATATCGAGGATACGGATCATGTCCGTGAATGTCTGAAAAAAATCACTCTTTCGGGCAAGCATCTTCTGGGGCTTATAAATGATATTCTTGATATGTCTAAAATTGAAAGCGGCAAAATGACCTTAAATATGGAGCAGCTCTCTCTGAGAGAGGTAATGGACAGCATTGTTAATATTGCCAGACCTCAGATCAAAGCAAAAAATCAACATTTTGACGTGTTTATCAGCAACATAATTTCGGAGGACGTTTACTGCGACAGCGTAAGACTCAGTCAGGTGCTGTTAAATCTCCTGTCAAATGCCATTAAATTCACTCCCGAGGAGGGCAGAATAAAGGTCACTCTTTATGAGGAGGAATCTCCTATAGGGGATACTCATGTGCGTGTTCATATGATCGTGGAGGACAGCGGCATAGGAATGAGCGAGGAGTTCAAGAAAAGGGTATTTGAATCCTTTATGCGTGAGGACAGGCAGCGTGTTCACAAGACAGAGGGAACAGGACTGGGAATGGCGATTACCAAATATATTGTGGACGCTATGGGCGGTACTATTGACGTAGAAAGTGAACAGGGCAAGGGTACTTCATTCCATGTAACGGTGGATATGGAACGTGCGCTGGTAAGGGAGGAGGAAATGATCCTTCCTGACTGGAATATGCTTCTTGTAGACGATGACGAACAGCTTTGTGTCGGAGTTTTGGACAGTCTCAGGGAGATAGGGATAAATGCCGACCATACTCTTGACGGAGAGTCCGCTGTGGAGATGGTAAAGCGCAAATTCCATACCAACAACGCTTACCGTATAATACTTCTTGACTGGAAGCTGCCCGGAATTGACGGCATCGAAACTGCCCGTCGTATAAAGGCTCTTACAGGTGAGGATATACCTATCATACTTATTTCCGCCTATGACTGGGGAGAAATTGAAGCCGAGGCAAGAGAAGCGGGGATAAGCGGATTTATTTCCAAGCCGCTGTTTAAGTCCTCACTTTATTACGGGCTGAAAAAATTCATAGTCGGAAATGACGCTCCGGAACGTTCTGAGGAAAAGAAAGAGGATCTGGGCGGCAAGAGGATACTCATTGCTGAGGACAACGATCTTAACTGGGAGATCGCAGATGCCCTCCTTAGTGACCTTAACCTTAAACTTGAAAGAGCGGAGAACGGACAAATCTGTCTGGATATGTTCAGAAGCTCCGAGGTGGGTTATTATGATGCTATCCTTATGGATATACGTATGCCTGTTATGACAGGCTACGAGGCAGCCGCAGAGATCAGAAGCCTTGACAGAGGCGATGCGGATATCCCCATAATCGCCATGACCGCAGATGCCTTTTCGGAGGATATAAAGAAATGTCTGGAATACGGCATGAACGCACATATTGCAAAGCCTATTGATGTGGAGGTAGCTGCAAAGCTGCTTTCACAATACCTGAAATGATAACATATAATAAAAATTTATGGGAGGTCAAAACAATGAGCCTTATTGATGAGCTTGAAGGTATGGGTGCAATTAACTCTAAGGACGCCCTTGCAAGACTGATGAACAAAACGGCACTTTATGAAAAGGTACTCAAAAAGCTTCCGAAGGAGTTAAAAAGAGCAGATGAATTTTTGCCGAGTCTTGCATCGGGAGATGAAAACAAGGCATTTGAGATAGCTCATACCTTAAAGGGAGTGGCGGGAAATCTTTCCGTTACACCGCTTTACAAGACCTACAGCGATATCTCCGATAAGCTCAGAGGAGCAGTTTCGGGCGGAGATACCGATCCCGAGGGAGCAAAAAAATTATTTGAAGATATACTCCCCTTACAGGAGGAAATTATTTCCTGTATTGAAAAAAATTCCTGACTGCCGTTTTTACGGCAGCCGTGCCTGCTGCCCTTACAGACAAGGGGCAGCATAAAACCATAATTACCGTCAAGGAGAAATCATATTATGAGAAGAAGAACCATTCTTATCGTTGATGATGTCGAATCAAACAGAGATGTGCTGGAGGGCATTTTCTGTGATGATTACGATATACTTCAGGCAGAGGACGGATATGAAGCTCTCGAACTGGTAAACGAGAACCATGAAAAGATTGCCGCTATCCTGCTTGATATCATTATGCCGGGTATGGACGGCATTGAGGTGCTGCGCCATCTCACCAGAAACGGAAGGCTTACCCATATACCTGTGTTCATCATCACAGCCGAGGACGGTAATGAAAAGCTGCTGAATGCATATCATTTAGGAGCGGTGGACGTAATACAGAAGCCCTTTATCAGTGAGTTTGTTTATTTTCGTATCAACAGTGTTGTGGAGCTGTACAGGCATCGTAATGACCTTGAGGAGGTAGTTAACGAGCAGATCGAGAAGTTAGACAGAGTAAACCGCTCTATGGTGGAAACTCTTGCAACGCTTATAGAATTCAGGGACTGTGAATCGGGCGAACACGTAAGACGTATCTGCGGACTTACCGAGATACTGATGACGGCTGTAAGCAGTATGTATCCGGAGTATTCTGTCTCCAAGGCAGAGATCGATAAGATAGTATCGGCATCTATACTTCACGATGTGGGAAAGATCGCCATTCCCGACAGTATCCTAAATAAACCGGGCAGGCTCACCAAGGAAGAATTTGAGATCATGAAGACCCATACCACAAGAGGCTGCGATATCCTGACACAGATACCCAATGTAATGGAAGAAGGTATTTTCAAATACGGTTATGATATTTGTCGTCATCATCATGAGAGGTGGGACGGCAGAGGGTATCCCGATGGTCTTAAAGGCGATGATATATCTATCTGGGCGCAGGTGGTGTCAGTAGCCGATGTATATGATGCGCTTACCTCTCCGAGAGTGTATAAGGCGGCTTTCAGTGTGGAAAAGGCAGTCCAGATGATAAATGACGGAGAATGCGGTATTTTCAATCCAAAGGTGCTTGATGCTTTCAACAGCTCCCTTGATATTATTAAGGCTCAGGGCAATACTGAGTTTGCCGCAGAAGCGTGAAAGGAGAAAAAAATGGAAGCGGAAAAGATCTCCTGCTGCGGTATGATCTGCAATGAATGTCCCGTTTATATTGCCTCTTTGCGGAATGATGATTCCATGAAGCGTTTTCTTGCCCATGAGTATTCGGCAGGGGGGCAGGTTTTTTATCCAAAAGATATAGACTGCCGCGGCTGTCACAGCGAATTGGCGGATCACAATAAATTCGGTAAAGACTGCGAAATACGAAAATGCTGCCGTGAAAAGCAGATAAGGCTTTGCGCCGAATGTAAGGATTATCCCTGCGGCAAAGCTGAAAAATACATTCCCGAAGGTACAGAACAGCGCTGTCGTCTGGAGGAAATGCACGGTGTGTGGGAAAAGCTGTAATAAAGGACATTGACTTATTGAGAAGCTGATCGGGATCTATAGGATCTTTGCAATATTTGACAGACGTGTCGGGAAAAGAACACTTTGCAAAATAAGAGAAAATATCGGGAATGAACCGGAAATTTTCCGGATCTTCTATAATATTCGTATTGATGCAGAGAATAATTTCCGTTTATCGTCAGGAAAAAGCTGCGGCACAGCTGTTTGTCAGAAATGTATTTGAATACAAGACCACTCTTTTGCATATACATAGCGTAAGCGAAAAATAAGCGAAGGGTGGTATTTTTATGCCAAAGGTATTTCTGAGTCCCTCCACACAGGAGTGGAACAAATATGCAGGCAAGGGAAATGAGGAGCAGTGGATGAATCTGCTTGCGGATAAGATGGAGCCTTATCTTCTTTCATCGGGAATAGAATTTACCCGGAACGATCCTGCAAGAAATGTAACGGGTGCAATTGAGGATTCCAATGGGGGAGAGTATGACGTTCATCTTGCTTTGCACACAAACGCAGGCGGGGGACAGTATGCGGGTATGCTCAGGGGGATAGATATTTATTATTCCCCGTATTCCGAGTGGAGCAGGCAGCTTGCAATAATTATTGCCAATAATTTTGAGCCTGTTTATCCTATTCCGTCAAAGGTAAACACGGTACCCACCACATCATTGGCGGAGGTCACACGAACAAAAACAGTCGCAGTCCTGTGTGAGCTGGGATATCATGATAATCCCGAGGACGAAAAGTGGATAAAGGAAAATCTTGACACCATTGCAAGGACAATGGTAATTTCACTTTGCGACTATTTCGGCATTCCCTTTGTGGAGGCGGGACCTGTCAGAACGGGAATTGTGGCAACAGACGGCTCAAATCTTAACCTCAGGAGCTTCCCCTCTCTGAATGCATCTATTATTGCTAGAATGCCCAATGGCTCGTCTTTGAATGTTTACGGCGAGGTGAACGGCTGGTATGTGGTAAAATTCGGCGATCTGATCGGGTATGCTTCTACTGATTACATTTCCCTTAACAGATGATATTATGTAAATGCCCGTAGTATGCGTACCATGGTGGTACGCATACTACGGGCTGTATTTTCTGCTCAAGCTCAGCCTTTAAGACCCTGCTTGTAGCTGTCGATCATTTTCTTACTGATGTGTCCGGAACGCCGATTAGAACGGCGATTCCCCGTAACATACGTAATATCGGCATTTGCGCCTGTTTT
>CANQPL010000087.1 GCA_947625735.1 uncultured Clostridia bacterium | reverse complement strand
GCAATGACCGTGTGCGCCTGACCGCTGACAGGCGGACCTTCCACAATTTCCTCCATAATGACAGACTGCTCGGTTTCTGTGTCCTTTTCATTTTCGGGAACATCTTCATTTGGAGTATTCCGGTCGGTCTGCTCTGTTTCGTTGGCAGGCTCTGAATGCAGATCCTCCGTTCCCTGCTCGTTACCGTAATCAAATTTCAGCGTTTCAATATCCTTGATAAGATAGGCGTTATGACTGTCAAAGTCCTCTAAAAGCCTGTAATTCGGGTGCTTTTCGATCACGAATTTATTGCAGAAAAAGGGGTATATTCCTCTTACAAAGAGAATGCATTCGTTATCCTTCATTACCTTCAGCTCATCAATCGTCATAAGCTCTCGTCCAAGTATCCCGTCATTTTCCGAAGTCGAGCCATTCCTGCCCTTTGTTCGGTTATTGCTCCTTGTATCAATGGTTTCCTTGCCAAGCATTTTTGATATATGCTCCGGAGTTGTCGGCTCCTGTCCCCCGAGAAACAGCAGACTGTCGCAGTTTCCGAGAACGTTCTCCCAGCTATCCTTATACATCTTCTTTAATTGCGAGATATTCTGCAAAATGACATTTGCTGAAATTTCCATTGATCGCATGGTTGCAAGCAATTCTTCAAACCGTGGGATTTGACCAAGATTTGCAAATTCGTCCAGCAGACAGCGCACATGAACGGGCAGCCTTCCGCCGTACTTGAAATTTGCTCTGTCATACAGAACGTCAAACATCTGAGTATACATCATTGCCGCCAAGAAGTTGAACGTATCATCTGAGGACGGAATAATTATGTACAGCGCCTGCTTTTCGTCGCCCAGTTCTTCAAGGTGAAGATTATCGCAGCAGGTCAGATCCATGACCTCCGGAATATTGAAAGCCTGCAAACGTACGGCAGTTGAAATAAGGATAGATTTTGCCGTATCACCCGCTGCCTTTTTGAAGTCCTTGTAATATTTCAGGCACATATATTGACTTGCGGGTTTTGCTTTTTTCGCAAGGTCGATGAGCTTCAGCTCCGTCATTTTTTCTGTTACGGCAATATCGTCCTTTTTGTATTTTTCGGAATTTTCCAGTGCGTCAAAGATAAGGTCGAGATCGGATCGGTAATTATCATCCCCCTCCTTGACCTCCGCTTTTTTCAGCAGCCGCATGACCTCGGAGAAATTCTGCTTTGACTTATCCTCGCACTCAACGAGATAGAAACAAAGTGCTGCCAATAACGCTTTTGTGGAGTCGTCCCAGAATTGATCGCTTGAGCCGCTGCCCTCTTTCTGCGTGTTCTTCATCAGCACATTTACCATTTTAATAACGGCAGTGGCACTGTAATTTCCATCCGCATCATAGATATACTCAAAGGGATTGTAGTTATTGGAGTGCGCCATATCAATGAGGTTGAAAACCTTTATTTTGTATCCGTAATGCTCCAACATTCTACCCGTTGACCGCAGCAGTTCTCCCTTCGGGTCAGTGCAGACATATGAAGTATTTGCCTGCATAAGATTCGGTTTTACATAAAACCGAGATTTACCCGAGCCTGAGCCGCCTATGACCATGACATTGAGATTTTTTCTTGTCTGACGGGTATTGAGCGACATCAGCACATCATTTGTGAGGATAATATTGTTGTTGATAATATACTCATGTTCCTTTTTGACAGCGATCAGCTTTGCAATATCCGACAGCGAAAACTTTGTTTTTTTGCAGGAATTATCCTCGGATTTTTTCTTCTTTGGCGGCTTGTCCAACAAAGACTTTATTTCCTTTTCGTTCGCCCACCTTGCAGAGCCGTGTTCCTCTCCCTTGCGATGAAATTTTTTCTTTCCTGTTATCTTCATCAGCACATAAAGTGTAATGCCAAACGCCGTATATACGGGAAACATCAGGGCATAGCCTTTTTCCTTTACCTGATTAAAAACCAGATCGGTATCGCTCAGAGTGGTATCAAGACTGTTTGCAAGATTTTCAAAATCCGCCTTGCCGTTCTCGTCCACCGACAGATCAAGGCAAGCTCCCACCGCTGCCGCAAAGTATATGACGAATACCGCCAATACAGCGTAAATGCTTATCGTTACAAAATCGGGCTTTTTAGGTGCTCTGCTCAGATCACCTCACCTCCGTGACCCCTTGTCCAACTTCTTGTTTTTAAGGGTGTCGATTGTTTGCGCCGCTTTTTCTCTTGCAAGTTTAAGAAGATTGTTAGAAAGCGACTGCTTCTGCGCCTTTGCGATTATCCTCTCGGCTTTTGCGGCTGTCATTCCAAAGCTGTCTATGAGCTGCTTTTTTGCGGTTTCCTTATCGGACAGGTCAAGACGAACGATCGTATCTCCGCCTCTTACCGTAAATGCCGACTGCGTTTCACGCTCTATCAGGTATTCCTTAAACTGTACCTGTTTCGGCTGTTCCGCAAATCCGAGCCGTTCTGTCTTTGCCATTATCGCCTTGATAGTTTCCGTATCTTCAACCTTTAAATGCTGTCTGATACGCCGTTCTATTTCGGCACGGTCCTTGACATTATCGGAGAGCACTACAAAATTTCCGCTTCGGTCGGTTATTGTCAGCCTCGGAGTATTGTCCTCTTTGAACTGCATTTTTGCAAAGGAAAAATCCTCTGTCAGAAGATTATCGTCATCAAATCTGATGTCATGCTGATAATACGCCATTTGTTCGAGCTGCCGTGAGCCGCTGAGATAATATTTATGCTGCTCATCGGTAAGCTGCGAAACAACAGCATTTGCAGTTTCATGGGCACGTATCCTGTCATATCCCATGCGCTCCTGCAATACCCGCTCCGGCTTCGCCTTTGTGCAGAAATTGACCGTCAGCTTTTTTCCCTGTCCCGTATCGGAAACAACGATCTTCGGTTTTCTCCTACTGTCCTTCTGCACGTCGACTTTAGTTTTTGAAAGCTGAATGTGAAGCTTCTTGTAATTTTCTTGTAATTTTCCACAGCCGCCTTCATCTGTTTTTCGTAGGCGGAATTGAAAATGCATTTTACCCCGTCCTTTGATTCCATGAAATTAACAGGAATATCATGATCGGAACAATACATCTGAAAGCCCTCCGCCTGCTCCTTTTCAATGGTAAACATTCGCTCCGTCTGTTCGGGAGCTTTGAGCTTTTCCCGCACAATATCCTGAACGATAGCATTGACCGCTTCTTTGTCCCGAACATTGAAGAAAATGGACAGGGTATTTTCTTTTCCTTCTTCCCGCATCGCCGCAACGGGAATATCCATCTCCTTCGCTTTCCGGAGAAGCATTTTGTAATCGCCCTTGTCAAAGGACGGCAGCATTGTTACCTCGCCGCCCTCTTTAAGTCTTTGGTAAGTCACCTCGCCGCCGGACAGTACCTCTGACTTTTCGGAGCCTGCCGCTCGTTCCCGTTCAATCGCAATTTTGAGCATTTCCATGAATATCTCTGTTGCTTTTGATACGATCTGCGTCGTCACCTCAACGCCTGCGCTTGCTACGTCATCTCCGTGCATTTTTTCTGACCTCCCTTCTAAGTGATATGCGAAAGAGTCTTATCTTGACCTTTCGCATATTTAGGTCACTCAGACGGGTGTTTTATAAGTTTTAAAAAAATATTTGTATGGTTGCACAACGATGATGTTTATTATTCATTGATATTGTACAGCTCAGCAATCTTTTCCTTGAACGTTTTAATGCTCATTGAAACCGCTGCCTGTGTTACATTTTCCAATTCTGCGATCCGGCACTCCGTCATGTCCCTCATGTAATACAGCATAGCTCTGTAAAAAACCTTTTCGTCAAATAATTGCCTGAGATACTCCGGATACAGACTGCTGTCGATCTGCTCAGCAGGCGAAGCTGACACCATTCCAAGTTTTGCTTCAAAGTCCTCATTCCCAAGGTATATTTTCTTGCTTCTATGTCTGCGCTCCCGTGAACGATTTCTTTCATTCTCTCTGCAAGCATCTTTATATACCGCAAGTATCTCATCACTCACATAAACGTTTTTCTGCTCCGAGCAGTTATTTGCATAAACACTTGAAAGTTCAAGGCAATTTTCTCCCGTTTCTAATTTGTAGGAAACAATGTTAAATGTTTCTTCTGACATATCCGTTACCTCCGAAATTTTTATTCTTTTTTGAATTGAAAATTTCGGTTCATGGATAACGCCCTATGTAACAAAGCCAGACACTATAATATGTCCTGTTTTTATGCATAAAAAAGACCTTCCCGCTTTCAAAGCCGAAAAGTCCTACAAACAAAAAAAAGATAGAAACTGACATAGCTTCAAAAGCTACCTGTCAGATTTCTATCCTTATTGACTCCTCCTTTTCATACAGAGGAAGATGATACCTGTACTAAGTATCTGAATATTTAATTGCAATAAATTATCAAGTAAGTCCAATGCCCACTACACAGCCGCATTTGCCACATTTGACTGCTATTCGGCAGGATATATCCTCATTCATTATAATACTGTAATCGTGAACACAAATCAGCTTCTCGTTTACTTCCATATCAAACAGCCTGCCATTGCATACCGGACATCCTACCTTTCGCATCCTTGTATTTTCCTTCACTGACACGTCAAGAGTAATCAAATTTTTACCTCCTCTGTTTCCCTGATGGGAAACAGTTATATAATAAATAACTGAAAAACCCGCAATTTATTTGCATATTTTTTTGATAAAATCATTCTAATTGGGAGTTGCACATGGTTTATCCCGTTCACGGCGCAGATGATCTATTACTTCTTTGTTCTCCATGGTAAAGTCTGCAATGTCACAGCAAACACAGCCATTCTGTCACAGCAAACACAGCCATTCTCTTTGGCATGAAGGTAAAGCATCTCCTCCATTTCTTCTTTGGAAAGTTCAAGCATACTGTAGATTATTCCTAATATCTCTGCATTCGGATTTATCTTCTTTCTATTACAAAAAACTTCCAAATAAATTATGTATCTTGTTGCCAAACTCTTTATAAAATTTTATTCAAATTATATACTCTAAACGTTTAAAAGTCAAGCATTTAGGCAAAACGTGAGGCTTTCCAGCACAAAAAGCAATTTTTTTATCCAGTAAAACAAAAAAGCGACAGACAATCATCTATCGGCTTCAAGCCAAACATAAATTCTATTTCATATTTTTAACGTTGATTATTGATCACCAATTGTAACGTAACCGTCAAATTATACCCAACTTTATGAAAATCATCACCGTCACCCATCCACAATCATGTAGATAAAAAAATCCGCACCAACCGGCACGGATAAAAATAAATTCATCTCTATTTTTCCATAATATTTTTTTTGATCTCATTTTTTATCTGTAAGGCGAAAATTTTACGATGCGCTTAAAATTCAAGCTGATACGAAGGATCATTCCACAATTGCGGGACAGGCGTTTGAAGTACTCGATCGCCTTTTTCCATTGATCCATTTACCATTTCTCCTTCCTTGTGGTTTTTTTCACTTCTTATTGGTAACCGTCAAATAATCCCCCCTTTATGAAAATCATGACCATCACACACCTACAATCATGCAAATAAAAAATCCGCACCAACCGGCACGGATAAAAAATAAGTTCAAATTTCAGTAACCGTCAAACGCTCCCCATCTTTATATATGAAAATCATAACCGTCAATCCCTACAATCATGCAAATAAAAAATCCGCACCAACCGGCACGGATAAAAAGTTAGCTCAAAGAGAACTGTGAATATTTCCTGTTTTCTTAGCGGATAAATAAATATCTTTAAATTCCGATCTCAGATTTTTCCCGAAAAATATATTGGAAACCGAAACAAGACCATCTGAAATAATTACATTCTTGAACGGTATCAGAACAGCCTCTATTATCACAGGCAAAGGTCTGCCGCAAAGCATTTCTTCCCACGAAGAAATGTAACCGTCAAATGATCCCCACCTTTACCAGCAACCGACCCTATGGTACAATAAGAAGTGAAAAAATCCACAG
>CANQPL010000086.1 GCA_947625735.1 uncultured Clostridia bacterium | reverse complement strand
ATTTTCTTCTAATAATATCCCTCTGCGAGGGAGATACATTTGCGCGTTTAACAGCGCACCACACAAAGCATATTGTCCTCACGGGGGTCAACGCCGCCCAGACGAATGTCTGAAGCACGTTCACCAAGATACTTTATAGCACGCTTCTGATATTTGCTCGGTTTTGCCAAAACCTCCTGAACAACAGCGTTTGGCTTTTCAAGATCAAGAGTGTCCGCTGTGCGAATGTCGGCAGCTTGCTTGAAAATGGACATAAGCTCCGGGAGATTTGTAAACTTAGCAAAGCGTGTTTTAAGCTGATATTTTCCATCGCTTTCAGGTTTTAATTCGTAATCGGTCTTCACTTCACCGAAGTCCGCCGCCCATTCGTCAAAATGATTTAAGTTCAAGTCCTTTAACGTGTCTGCTTGTAAATAACGCATAAGCGTATACAGCTCTGTCATTGAATTACTGACAGGCGTGCCTATACTCACAAGCTATCTATTATGATTTCTTTAATATACCGTCGGAGAAAACCGTTCCTCTCCGACGGCTTTTTCATCAGAATATGAAATGAATTTTGATACCCTCTTCATCGGTAACATCAATTCTGTCTATCATTACTTTGGCAAGAGCGTTCTTTTCCTCCATTGTAAGCTCGTCCCATCTGTTAAGCGGTTCAAGCAAAGGCTTGGTGTCGATTTTCTTTACCTTGCGTTCTATCAGAAGGAGCTGCTTTTCATACTCGTTCTTCTTGGCGTGAAGCTCGCTTATCTTCTCTTGAATGTACCCGAAAAGAACATCGTCCGCATCTATCAGCCTGTCAATGAGCTTTTTGGTGTCTGTATCAATGCGAAGAAGCTCCGCCTTGATTCTCTCCGCTTCTGAGGACTTGTTTGCACTGCTGTTTTTTGCTACCTCAAATTCGGAAATATGCTCCTTCATAGCCTTATATACAGCTCTCTCCACATCATCGGGACGGACTTTCAGTCGTTCACTTTTACGGCTGCACCCTTTGATGGTTTTAAGTCCTGTGCAAATGTAATATCTCCATATCTTGGATTTATCTACACTGTACCCATAATTTATCAGCAAGGCTCTTCCGCAATGTCCGCACTTGGTAAGTCCCACAAGCCACGATTTAAGTTCTCCCCTCGATTTCGGTATCTGATGATTGTGCGATTTCTTATCCTGTACCGCAAGCCACGTTTCCGAATCCACAAGTCCCTCGTGATATCCGACCTTTATAAATCTGTCCTCGCTTTTCTGCTTGTGCCACATAAGACCATGAACACCGTCAAAAGCATCTATATCATCAATGATCGTAAAACCTCTCGACAGGAAAAACTCATAGACATTCCTGTCGGCACGAACATACAGCGGATTTTCAAGTATTCTCGAAATCTCACTCCGGTCAATAATTCTGTTGATAGGAGCATTACCCGTCATTGATGATGTAGGCAAATCGTGTTCCTTTATGTAGTTTACCACATCAAGCAAGGACGTCCCCGGCTCTTTATACACCTCATATGCAGCTATAACAGTCTGAGCTGCTTCCGAAGGAACAAGCACCGAACCTGTCTTGCCGTTAATGGTCTGCCTGCTCGACTGAAAGCCGAAGAACATTTTACCGCCCTGATAAAAGCCTGTTTCGACAGCCTTTGTGCTGTATGCGTCCTTTACTCTCGCCGCAATGGTTTCTCTCTCAAATTCCGCAAAGTTCAGCAGATTGTTTCTCATCATTCTGCCCTCTTTGGTTTCAGTATTGAACGGCTCGGAAAGAGAAATAACGCCTACTCCGTATCTGTCAAGTTCATCGGTTATGTTGAGATATTCCCTCATATTACGGCTGAAACGGTCATACTTTTTCACGATTATCCTGTCAATAAGACCGTCCTTTGCATCAGACATCATCTGCATAAATTCGGGACGGTGACGAACGTCCTTTCCCGACTTTCCGTCATCGCAATAAACCTTGAAATCTGCCCCCTCTCCCACAAATCTGATACATTCCTCCCTCTGTGCAGCTATGGAAAGTGAATTGTTTCCCTTATCCTTATCGCTGACGGAACGGCGGACGTATATTGCTGTGTACTTTGTTTTCATTGTAATCAACCTCCATAAAATGAAAGCCGATTATACGTTGTTATCTTTATTATAGCATAATCGGCTTAACATTTCAACACTTTAAAGCGATATTTTCAAAATTATTTATGCTGTTTTATCGCCCTTTTCCTTATCCTCGTTTTCCCCACCCTTTTCGGCAGGCTTGAGAATATCATAAATCTGATTTATCCTGTTTCTCTTGACACTCTCACTTACATTTTCGGGAATGTAGGAAGTGACATTGATACCATTAACGGTACGCTCGATTATTCTTTCTTTCATAAGCATTTCGCTCCTTTCAATGTTTCTTTTGTTCTTTTATATTTGCAAAGGTCAGCGGCAGTAACCGCTGCGGCTCCTGTTCCTCATTTCTCTCTGCCGCTCATCTCTCCTACGCTGTTCCTCTGTTCTCCTGCGCTGTTCCTCACGCATATCCAGATACGCAAACTCCGCATTTCTCTCCGCTGTAGGTTCAGGCTCTGCCTTGTATGTACCGTCCTCCTGCGGTTCAAGTCCGTTGTGATAATTTTCAATCTGAATACGGAGCTGTTCCTGTTCACGAATCCTGTCATAGTCGGATTTCAGAAAATCCTCCAGATAAGCAAGCGACATTTCCGCATTGGTACGCTCTTTTGATGCTCTGCCCATTTCGGCTGCAAGGCTGTCAAGCTGTCTGAGGTCATTGCGGAGCTTGTCCTTCAGCTTCGGCAGCCAGTTATCCATATGAGTATCCCAACCGCTGATACCTCCGCTTATCATAAGCTGCCAATGCAGTTTCTCCAACCGCTTCTGCTGTGCTTCATCTCTGTTCTCCGTTTTCAGCAGACGGGCATATTCATCTCCCAGATAGTCCAGCGTTTTCAGCTGTTCCTTTTTATTTGCGATCCTGAAATATCTTTGCATAGCAATGTCTTCTTTACGATTTGCCGCAGCAAGGCAAGCTCTCATATCATCAAGAGAATGAATGTGATTGCTGTGAACAAAGTTCAACACCTCAAAAGATTTTCTCACCTCTGCATAAGTCGGCATATGCACCGACTGAGAACGATATATGTCAAACTGACGTTCACGAAGCCCGACAGCAATTTCAACCTGAAAACCGATAAATGCACTTATCTTTCTACCAACAAATTCATTCTGCTTGTTGTTTATCCTCTGAATCAGCATCTGATACGAATACCCGAATCCCAGCTTTGAAATGCAGCAGCCGTATTTCACGCCTTTCGGTTTTGCAATCATTCGGCTTTCATTGGTAAAAGTGTAACCGCACTCTTTCATTTTTTCGATAAGCGAATAAATGTCCGTAACATCATCACTGTGGATAAGCCTGTCAATGGTATCTGCCATCTTGACCTTCCACGAATATCCCTTTTTCCTTGCATCGTGTTCCTTGTAGCTGACAGTGCTTTTCTTCTTCGGATTTCTGATAATGTCAAGACTATGATCAATGCAAATTTCGTCTGAACGCTTGCGAACGAATTGAAGAGTTTTTGAGTTACTGTGCCAACGGATCCCGTCAAGGTCATAAGGACAAACGGCGATGTGGTTATGTACGCAATTTGTATTAACGTGAGTGCTGACGATTATCGGTCTGTTTGCTCCGAATACCTTTTTCGCCCATTCCACTCCTATACGATGTGCTTCTTCGGGAGAAACGGAGCTATCAAAGGACTGCGTATATGAATGTATGCGGATATGCCGCTTTCCGCTTTTCTTTGATAATTCGCAATCATCAAATTTTTCAGAATTGTACTTTTCAAATATTTCCTTGAAATTGTCATAAGCAGTTTCAAGGTCATCGCCGCAGCATATTCCTGTGACATATTTCATTTCTTCATTTTTGTCGGGATTGAGAATGTAGCGGAGATGTTCCTTCGGTGTTGTATGAATTGCAGTATGCTTTACATAAGCCAAATCACAACACCTCGTATGACAGCGGTTTCAGATGTTCGTTGAGCTTTTCGCTCAATTCCGAAAACTGCTTTTTAAGATCCCGAATGTCATTTCCATAAACCGCCCTGTTAGAGTTCACCACCATAGCGATCTGGTTGATGTTGTTTCCGATACGCCTGAGTTCGGAACGGAGCCCGAAAATGTCAGCAGTGTTGTAAAGCACCACCTGACTGTTTACGGCAGCAGTCCTCAAAAATCTGCTGACGGTCATTCCTGCGGCAGCGGCTTTGCGTCTGATGTCAGATACTTCTTCCTCCGTTGCCCGGAATTTCATAATTGTGTTTCTGTTCATAATACCTCCCGTCTATATCTATGGATATACTTATATAAGGATTACGGCGGCGAACGCCGTCTGAATTTGGGTACACAAATTCTATGCTTGCTAAATCATAGCAACCACCCCTTTCCTCAAAATTCCTGCCTACCTCCCGTATATCCGCAACCTACTTGCAATTATCCGCAAGAGTTGCAGATATTACTTCTTATCCTGTCCGAATATGTGTTTGAAGATGTTATTCTGTTTTGATGCGTTCTGTTTGTCGACACTCTGAATTTCGGCAAGCTGCTCCTCTGCCTGACGCTTTTCCTCCTGCAATTCCGCAATCTGCTTTTCGGCTCTGTTATACTTTTCTGTCATAATAGCCAGCTGTTTGTTGAGCCGTTCGATAGTGTTTTCCTGCTCGTCGCTCTTCTTATAGAGCTGATGAATACGGTTATCCTTTTCCTCTAACTTTTTACACTGATCCGAAACCGTAGAAGCAAGTAACTTCCGACCAAACTCTGTATCCTTTATTTCGGCTGTAAGCTCCGCTTTTTCCTTGTCAAACTCGCTTTCCATAACCTTATACAGTGCCTTCGCATCGGCACACTCCTTTTTGTAGCGTTCGCATTCCTGTGTAAGAAGTGCAACAGAGTCTGTAATCTCCTTGTTTTCCTTTTTGAGATACTTGATAACGGCTTCATAATCGGACATTTTTGAAGCCATATCCTCACGTTCTGCCTTGAACCTCTCGTTCTCCGAAACTATTTCTTTATTCTTTTTAAATAGATAATAATTACGTTCATCGAGAGCCTTGTAGCTTGCCTTCTTTGGTTTCAGAAGGTTCACCGCAAAGGGGTCAAGGTCAAGAACATTTCCCTTATCCTTTGAAATATGCCCCTCCAGCTCGTCTGCATATTTTTTGATTTTCGCATATACAGCCTGATGCGAAACTTGAAAGGTTTTGCAAAATTCACTGATTCTCATTTTTCACTCCCGTTTTGAAGCTGATACCAACAGGCATTAAAAAATGTTGATACCACAAACGTTGTCTTTTAATACCACTGCCGATATTAGCGTTAATATGGGGCATTTTTCATACCACTTTATTGGCTCTATTCCTACCCCATATCAGCACCACTTTTCCTTTGGCTTCAAATATCCCCTGTTTCAATACTAACTTTTCAGCTCTATTTCAGCCTGTTTTTGAAGCTGATACCGAAACAGCGGGATTTTGAAGTCATACCACCTTGAAAAAAGTAATACCACTTGACGAAAATCTCACATTTCAAGAAAATCATCATCAACGAATTCTTCATTTTCATCAAAATCGGATTCATCGGAAAGTTTCATATCATCATTTTTCAGAATTTCCATATCGGCAGTCTTTTCGGGATTTGTTATTTCAGTAGAAACGACTTCCTGTTCGGAATCTGCATTTTGAAAAACTGTACCTATCTCTTCCCTGACGATTTTCCTTATCCCGTCAAGAAGCATTTTCCGATTTTCCTCATTTTCCGAAAATGAGATAAGTGCAGCTACAATGGTATTTGAATAACTCATTTCGGAGCTTTTCAGAATGTCATAGGCTTTTCTGTGGTCGGGCTTGTCCAGATTAAGCCTGAGATTTGTTGTCTTTATCATTTGCACCCTTCCTCAATCTTCGCCTTGCCTGACTTTCGTATCCTTTTGCGTTTGCACAAACATCGGTGATGAATGTGGCGTTGGAAGGATTGACATTGTGATTGTTCATCACAACTGCTCCGCCGCCTACCACATAGAGTTTCATCAACCGGGAATTGTAATCGTATTTGTAAAGGGCATTGAGAATGCTCTTGCAGTATTCTTCGGTACAATATCTCATTACATTTTCATAATCTTGCGGAAGTTCCTGCTCCGTTTTAATAAGAAACTTTTTGATGATGCTCTCGTCAATGTCCTCATGGAATTTGTTCATAAGAGCATTGCGGATCTCTATCACACACTTTTCCACTCCCAGCTTTTCTGTACGGCAGCTGTCGGTTATTACCTTGTGGTCGATGACTTTCATAATGTTCATTGTGCCGTTGCCAATGTCGGCTATCATATTCACTCCGTTCATATCCTTGAGTCTGTCATATACCGCACAATATCCCTGCGGATAAACCGAAACGCCCTCAATATGAACGCTGTACCGCTTGTTGTTGTAGATGAACTCCACATTTTCATTCTGCAACATATACTCGGAAAATCTATCACGCTGCTCCGAATACCACATAAGCGGAAGTCCGACAGCGAGATGAACATTCGCTTCTGTGATTCCCGCAAGGGACAATTCCTTTGCGATTCCGTAAAGCGTAAGATAGTAGTTGTCCATATCTTTAGTCTTGTCCGCTGTGAAGGACTTGTGATTCTCTCCGATACAGATAAACTTTCCGTCAAATTCAAGAAGCTCCTTCTTGAAGGGCGGCTCAATGTCATGTACCTTTACTCCCGATGCGGTAACCGTATTGGCAGTTTTGAGATTTCCATATCCGTGGTCGATGCCGATTATGTATGTGTCGTTATACTTTATCATTTTCTCTATCCTCCTTGCTATCCAGCCAATCGAAAAACTTATCTCTCTGAATAAACTTCCGACTGCCGATCTTCACAACAGGCACGTCCTCACGATTAAGGATATTGTACGCCATAGTGCGAGTGAAGCCCATTGTCTGAATGTCGTTTGCCGATAACATCATCGGCAGATTTTCTCTGCTGTTCATTAGCAGCACCTCCATATTCTTTTGTTCGGCTCTTGGGATTTTTCCTCTGAGCTTGTTCCCATTATACCTCACATTTTTTCAAATGTCTTAAAATCGTGTGTCATTCTCAAAGCGAATGGTACAATTCGAATGTCATAGATCTAACCATTCGCATAAAATCCTTAGATATTCAGCGGTTTTTCTTGACTTGCGAATGGTTTTATGTTATAATGAGAATTAAAGATAAATATTTATGTCATTCTGATATATGAGAGTAACTATAGCAATCCACAAAAATATCCGAACACTTGACAAGCATGGTATAATAAATAGAGTAGAGCAAAACACCGAACTCA
>CANQPL010000085.1 GCA_947625735.1 uncultured Clostridia bacterium | reverse complement strand
GGTTGAAAAAAGGTATGATTCAACCTTGGAGAAAAGCAGTATTTTTTAGCAAGCATAGATTTTGTGGGGACAAAATCAGTCATAAACAAAATTTGACAAGTTGGTGTTTTTATGATATAATCATACTGTTGGGTACCTGTCCGACAAATCAGAATATGAGAGGGTAAACAATATGATACTTGAAACCGAACGACTATATTTGCGTAAAATGGATCAGGCTGATTTAGAATCTTTGCGTAAAATTCTGCAAGATGAAGATACGATGTATGCGTATGAGGGGGCGTTTAGTGATGATGAGGTTCAGGAGTGGCTTGACAGGCAAATTTCACGCTAAAAAAATTGGAATTTGGCATATGGGCAGTTATTTTGAAAGAAACTGATAAAATGATCGGACAATGTGGTCTTACACTGCAGCCTTGAAAAAAAACTGAGGTACTTAAAATAGGCTATCTTTTTAATCGATCATATTGGCATAATGGTATGCAACTGAGGCGGCAAAAGCGTGTAAAAAATATGCGTTTGAAATATTAAACGCAACAGAAGTATGTTCAATTATCAGAGATACGAATACAGCATCTCAAATGTTGCTTTAAGAAACGGAATGACGACAGCAGACAAATGGGTGAAACATTACAGAGGAATAGATATGCCGCACTATCATTATGTTGTTTGCCGATAAATTTCAGCTTGTATAGAAGTCGCAGAATTTTTATGTACGGAAATATACACTTAGCATTTATGAAGTGTAATATAAAGTATTTAATAAACGATCATTTGACAAATTAATTTTTTAAGATTTGTATAATAATAAATCTGTCAGGCGGTTTAAAGATCGAGTGATCTTTGAACTGAATAAAATTGGTGGAGTGTTGGATTTTTATGATTAGAAAAAGATTGACAAGAGATTTATGGGGATTTCAATATTTTCCTTATTATCAAATGCGTATTGATAGCGATAAATTTCTCGGTTGGGCGGTTCTGAACGAATTAACAGACGGAGATTATCAATATTGGGATTTTGAAAAGGCAGAAAAGACTCCGGTAGCAGGAAAAGGAATGTGTTGGCTCACCCTGATCCCGGACGAAAAAAAGCATTCTGTTACTGCAATGTTTACGGAAAACGGAGAAATATCCGCATGGTATATTGATGTGATTTATTCATTATTGACAGATGAGGACGGAGTTCTTGCTTTTATGGATCAATACCTTGATGTTCTTCTTACAACAAAAGGTGATGTATTGATAGATGACAGGAAAGAATTAGACTCAGCATACTGTTCCGGAGAATTTACTGAAGATGAATATAAAGCCGCGCTGAAAGAAGGAGATGTGATAATTGACGAATGGGGTAAAGATATTCATAAGTCCGAACTGATATGCAAAGAAATGTTAAAATATGTCAGGGAACAGGCACACGATCACCCGCTGACGGTATTTCTTGATATTGACGGCGTATTGAATGTTTTTCAGCCCGATAAGGAAGTACAAACCATACTGCCGGTTGCAGGAAATAACATTTGTGATTTGATACATAGAATGAAAGCAAATTTAGTAATTATATCCGATCATCGGTCAGGCGGAGCAACCTATGATACGGTATCGGATTTTTTCAAGCGTAACCGGATAGATTTTGACATCACCCCTTACGGAGACGAATATCGAAGCAGAACAGAAGAAATAAATGCTTACCTGCATATGCACCCGAATATTGAAAGATATGTTATTTTAGACGATTGTTTTCAGGATAATTATAGTTGCGATAAAAAATTGCAGGAACATCTTGTCTTTGTTGATGCTTTAAAAGGTTTACAAAAACAAGATATTATAAAAGCCTGTGAAATCCTGAACCGTCAAATTAACTGAAAGCTGTGATAATGTTAAGGAGAGAAAACGATGTGCATAATATGTGATAAAATACAGATGATAAAATCCGGAACGAACCCGTATTTTGTCAAAGAACTTGATACCGGTTATGTTGTTATTGGCGACAACCAACACTTCAAAGGTTATACTTTGTTCTTGCTGAAAGATCATGTGACTGAACTTTTTGAATTGAAAGATGATATAAGGGAAAAGTTTCTTGCCGAAATGACAATCGTAGCAGAAGCGGTCGAAAAAGCATTTGGCGCGGAAAAGATGAATTATGAATGTTTGGGCAATGGTGATGCTCATCTTCACTGGCATCTTTTTCCCAGAGTAAATGGCGATCTTGACGGTTATGGAAACAATGGCAGAGGATCGGTCTGGTGGTATCCGCGGGAAAAAATGTATTCAGATGATAACAGACCAAATGACGAAGAACTTAAAATAATGAAACAAACTTTGTGTAAAGAGATTGAAATGTTACTGAGCGTATCAAAATCGCAAAGAACGGGACTGAATTAAAAACAGTGTAAATTATTATAGCTCACAAGAATAAACAATAATAAAATTGCAGTCAAATGAGGCAACGCTGAGGAGGGATAAAAAAAGGACACTCTGTGCAGACACAGAATGTCCGGAATATTATTAACGACAAAGCCGGTCACCGTTCACGGGGTTTAATAATTATTTCACCCTCAGCCTTGGGAATATCCATAATGATCTCGCCTACCTCAGGCAGAGAAATATGTCCGCTCAGTGGATTTTTTACGCTTATGACCGGTGTGGTGATGTCTGCCTCCACCTCCGATCTTTCAAAGCAAAGATCGGTGTCGAGCATTTCGCAATTTATAAGGCGCAGACCTTTGCAGTAGCAGAGAGGCTGTGTGCCGATAATCCTGCAATTCTCAAAGGTAACATTTTCAGTATACCAACCCAGATATTCACCTTTTACAACAGAATTACGGATAACAACATTTTTTGCGTGCCAGAATGCGTCCTTTGTGTCAAGATCGCAATTTTCAAAGACACAGTCGCTTATGTACTGGAATGAGTATTTTCCTTTGAGCGTTACATTCCGGAATCTAAGATGATCGGAACGCATCATGAAATATTCGCTTTCGGCATAGCAGTCCCGCATTTCTATTCCCTGTACGGACCAGCCGAATTCGGGGGAAATGATATGGCAGTTCTCCATTTTCACATCTGCGCATTCCCGCAGTGCCTTTATCCCGTGCAGCCTTGTGCTGCGGATAGTGATATGGCGGGAATACCACAGCGCCGCACGGCAAAGTGCGGTCATTTCGCAGTCGGTGATTTCAAGCCCCGTATCATGCCAGAACGGGTAGCGGAGATTAAAAAACGAATCCTCCGCTTTAATATCCCGCCCCTCTTTCAGCGCACTTTCTCCGTCAGCAGGACCGTCAAACCGACAATTTTTCACAACGATCCCCTCCGCACCGTACAGCGCTCTTTCCTCATCAAATGTCTGATCTGTAATTATCTGCATATCTCCGACTACTCCTCAGAAAATTTTTTATCGGCAAATCATTTGCTTTACTTTTAAAACATTCGGTGTGTTTTTACTTCAAATCCCCGTACTGTGAATCGTCCACGGGTTCAAGCCATTCATTTGAGCCGTTTTCGCCGGGGACTTCAATTGCAAGATGAGAAAACCAGCTGTCAGGAGCAGCACCGTGCCAATGCTTCACACCCACGGGAATATTTATGCAATCGCCGGGATTCATTTCAATTGCATCTTTTCCCCATTCCTGATAATATCCCCGTCCGCCGACACAAATCAAAATTTGTCCGCCGCCCTTATCAGCCTTGTGAACGTGCCAATTGTTGCGGCATTTCGGTTCAAAAGTAACATTGAAAATTCCCACCTGTTCTTTTGAAACAGGGGCAAGGTAACTCTGCCCGATAAAATATTTTGCAAATCCGTCATTTGGCGCACCAATGGGGAAAAGAATCGAATTCTGATATTTGTCTTTTTCGGTAAGCTCAGCATCTTTCCACACATCTTTTGCCATGCGGAAAACAGCCCATGCTTTGGGCCAGCCTGCATAAAATCCTACGTGTGTAATAATTGCCGCAATTTCTTCACGGGTAACGCCGTGTGCTTTTGCGTTTTCAAGATGATAAATAAGCGATGTGTCCGTGATTCCCGATGACATCAGCGCAACAACTGTAATTATACATCTTGTTTTCAGGTCGATATCCTGATTGTTCCAGTTTTCGCCGAAAAGCACATCATCGTTAAAATGCGCAAAATCAGGCGCGAAATTTCCAAGCTGATCTCTTCCTGCGGTTTGTGTTATTTTTTCCATAAAAAATTCCTCCTAATATTAAATAATATTTTAAACAACATTTCCTGCTTTTTGTTTGCCGTTCTGTGCCATAACGCCAACAAGGGCGTGTGGAACATAAAGCTCCTCAAGATAATTTATTTCTTCCTGTGTAAGTTCGATGTCAACGGCTTTTGCCGCACCGTCAATATGAGAAAATTTTGTTGCTCCCACCACGGGCGAGGTAACTTTCGTAAGCAGCCACGCAAGAGAAATTTCCGTCATTGAAACATTTCTTTTATCCGCAATTTCCTCAACACGGCGGATAATTTTTCCGTCCGCTTCTGCCGTTGATTCATATTTGAATTTTGCATAGGAATCCTCCGCAAGACGTTTTGAAGTCTCTCCCGCACGTTTTGAAAGCCGTCCGCCTGCAAGCGCGCTGTAAGGCGTCAAAGCGATATTCTGATCTGCGCAGAAAGGCAGCATTTCACGTTCTTCTTCACGGGCGATAAGATTGTAATGTCCCTGAACCGAAATAAATTCCGTTAAATTATTTTCCCGTGCGTAGAAATTTGCCTTTGCAAGCTGCCACGCAAAACAATTTGAAATTCCGATATAACGAACTTTCCCCGATTTTACCGCATTGTGCAGACCCTCCATAATTTCTTCCATAGGCGTGTGAAAATCCCACATATGATAAATATAAAGGTCAACATAGTCCATGCCGAGATTTTTTAAACTTTGATCTAAATAATTTTCAATGTGTTTTTGTCCGCTGATGTTATTGTCGATTTCCTCCTGTGTGCGGGGAGTAAATTTTGTTGCAATAACATAATCATCACGCTTAGCAAAATCCCGCAAAGCCTTTCCCACAAACTGTTCGCTTGTGCCGTTCTGATAAACTATCGCCGTATCAAAAAAATTAATTCCCGATTCAAGACCGTGCTTGATAATTTCCCGTGTTTCGTTTTCGCCTACCGTCCAACTGTGCTGACCTGTTGCGGCATTTCCGAATCCCATACAGCCCATACAAATTCGGGAAACATTCAGATCCGACCTGCCTAATTTTGTGTACTTCATAACCTGACCTCCTTATTCGCCCAATAACATTCTTGCGCAGTTATAGGTGATTTCGTAGATAGACATAAAAACATAATTTATACCGGCTTTTTCCATTGCAGTCTGCTGTTTTTCCGTCACATAGGTGTACGGATAAATTCCGAACATGAACGGGAAAAAGGTGTAAAGGAACTGCTGCTTTTCGGCGATAGGCATATCCGGAAAATACCGCTCCAAACAGTGCATGACCGCTTTTAAGGAATTTCCGTAAGCGACTTTAAATTCCACAAGCCGTTCAGGACGGCTTCCCGTTTCCATATCATAATGGTTCATGGACATAATTTTCAGCAGCTGTGCACGCTTTTCAAGAGAATGTGCCAATTTATCCGCAAATTCGTCTTTGGTAAGCGTTTCATTTTCCGCCATGATACGCTCCAGATCGGCGCTCCACAATTCGTATTCACGCTTTAAAAGAGCGAGGAAAATTTCCTCTTTTGTCTGAAAATAATTATAGATAGACGTTCTTGTAAAACTGGTAGCATTACCGATCTCTTTCAAGGTAATTTCCTTGAAGCTCATGGTCTGATAGAGCATTTCGCAGGCGTTGATAATTTCCTCCCTGCGTGCTTCTGTCAGCTCCGGTGATCCCTTTGGCATCTTGTGTCCTCCTTATTTTTTGAAAGTAAGGCATTTTCCTATAACATCGCCTGTTTTTAAATACTCATAAGTAGGAAACTCAAAGAGTACGGGTTTCAGAGTGTTGTAATTTATTTTCCCGTCAGTGTCAAGATGTTTTTCGTCAACATATGTGTTGTCTATCGTGCATATGAAACTTTCAAAATTCGGCGTTTCGTAAATATCAACAACGCTGCACTCTATTGTCAGAGGGGAATAGGTTATAATAGGTGTTCCCGAATCGCCGAGTACAAATTCAAAAACACCGGATTTATCGGTTTTATTTCCGCTGACCGAGCCTATATAGTCCGCTTCCGGCAGCATGGCTTCGTCAACAAGATTGACAGAGAGCTTTTTCGTCTCCTTGATGCACCCGTTAATAAAATGCGGCACAGCAAGACTTACCATAATACGGTCATGCCCGATTATTCCAAGATGCCCGACAAGCGTCCAAGTCGGTTTATCGCCGTTCATTGCGCCTATTACCGAAATCGGCATAGGATAAAGTGCAAGCTTAGCACTTATATTCTTTTTCATGACAATTACCTCCGATATTCATTCTGACGTTATGTCACTATAAATATAATAGCACTGTCATGACACGGTGTCAATACGAAATTGTAAAATTTACCTTATTTAAATAAAAAATTCATATAAAAAATAATCCTCCGAACCGTAAGGCAGCGGAGGATTGTAAAATGCGGGGATTATCCGTTTTTGCAGTGTTGTTATAAAACTTCAAAAAATGCGGAAAACGGCATTATGTACATCTGTTTCCTGAATCGTTATTATGCTGCCGCATTGGTTGTTTCCACAGCATTTTTATCGGCTGTTCTGCTCATGCAAAATTTAAAAAGGGTTCTGACGAGGGGCTGAATGAAGAAAAGCTGAGAAAAGAACGCAAATGGGAAATTAAGGCAGATAAGCCTTATCCACTCCGCAAGAAGTGTCAGCGGTGCAAAACCATTGTAATACGGGTAGTAAAGGATCGCCGCCAGAAAACTCATTGACGGACACATTATCCCGACCGTAGCACAGATAACAGCAGTTTCAAAGAGAACGGGGTGTGTTTTTATCGGGTCAAATATCCCGGCGGCAAGCCGGAAGGACAGGGGACTTCCGATAGTGATCTCAAGGGTATAGGCAAGCAGGAACTCAACTATCACCACTGTCCATATGGGCAGATTCCGCCCCAGCATATAAACTCCGCCCATTGCATTTACCGCACCGATCACACTGTCGGTGTCCGTAACATTCATAAGCTCCGTACCGTTTACAACGTACAGACTGTAGAATACATAGGCGTGGACCGTTATGATAA
Organism: uncultured Clostridia bacterium; assembly: GCA_947625735.1. GTDB lineage: Bacteria > Bacillota > Clostridia > Oscillospirales > Ruminococcaceae > Huintestinicola. Next base: position 439 of record CANQPL010000085.1, on the reverse strand, counting down.
CGGTCATAAGGGCAAACATCATTCTTTGCAGCTTTGTTTTAGGCATAATAGAACCTCCTGACACGCAAAAACACGCAGTACGCTGTAAACCGATCAAAATTTGCATTCCGTGATCAGATTTACGTACAAGCGTACTACGTGTGTCCTTGCATGGTATTTTTGATATTCTAATTATACATCGTAATCGGCAGAAAGTCAAGAACGTCAGGAAAAATTCTCCTTTCGGCGCATGGGAAAGGTTTTGTTGTTGAATAATTTTGTGCATATCTCTATCCGCAAAACCACAGGTCATGATTTTCGGGAGTCTTTGTGCAACCGTTCTGTAGGCATTGCGAAGGTGTATAAAGATCATAATAATAACGGCGTAAATTCCCAAAGTAAATTCCACAGTAGGAAAGAGTGCGGAATTTAGTGTGAGAATGGGCGGAATTTAGTGTGG
>CANQPL010000084.1 GCA_947625735.1 uncultured Clostridia bacterium | reverse complement strand
TTAGCATGGCTTTCACTCCTTTTTCTTTATTATACCATGCTTGTCAAGTGTTCGGATATTTTTGTGGATTGCTATAACGATGGACAGCGGTTTGTCGCTTGGTATTTTCGTAATATACATAACCTTGATACCTTTGAGGCAAAGGCTTGCATTACAGACGGAGCCGTGATAGCAGATTGATGCGGTTTATGTTGATGATCAGTCCTCCGAACCGGACTAAGGCAAAAGCCTCCTTACGTGATATTCGTACTGCCGTAAAGCAATATCTGATGACCGTGAGAATGACACCTGGCGGGAAGGATATGCTTGACAAACTGAATGCGGGTCTCAAAATGTCAAATGATGATTTTGAATCTCGTTGGAGTGCGGACTAAAATTTCTATGCACTTTTGAAAAACGATCAGACGTTTGACAATCTATAGCAATCCATCAAAATAATGCCAAAGCTTGACACAAGTGGTATAATAAAGATAGAGGTGGTAAAAATGCTGCATAACGAATCAAGAGAATTACCGGTAGAAGCATATGAAAAGACACATAATTATATCTCCCGCCTTACAGTCCTGATTTTAACCCTATTGAAATGATGTGGTCTAAAATCAAGGCGATTCTTCGCAAATTAAGAATAAGGGATATTGTCGGTCTGCCTTCTGCTATTAAACAGGTTTGTGACTGTATTTTTGTTACTGACTGCTTGGGTTGGTTTTCTGCCGTTACTGACAGGTATTAATTTGGTGGATTGCTATATATCGGGTCGCTCGTCAGAATTGCCCTCTTTGGCTGCAATTTTATTATTGTTTATTCTTACGGGTTATATTCATTTACACAGTTTTTAATTCAGTCCCATTCTGTAGGGCGGGACGAGCTGAGACGTTTTTTCAGGAAGGATATTTTTGCACTTGTCATGGGACTTATACAGGAGGCGGACAGCCTGTATGGGGCGTGTACGGATAATGAATACAAGGAATTTCTGTGCGACTTTCTCACAAATGCCTTAGAGGGACAGCTTATTGAAATGCTCCGCACAAGAAAGCTGTAGCTTGACACGCAAAACGAAAAATTTTGACACGCAAAACGAAAAAAAAGCGCCCCGTTCCGAGCCAAATTCAAGCCGGAACGGGGCGTATATTTTTATAAAAATACAAAATAGCATTATTTAAACGCTTTTAAATCGGATTTAAAAAGCTATTTCACGTTTTTTAAATTCCCGATTATCCCACACACGCCGTGATTTGTAAAAATGCTGATTTAAATTTTCTCCTCTACAATCGAAATTTCTCCGATGATAGCTTCGTAAGTATCACCGAAATATTCAATTATTCCGGAAATATTTTTCCCGCTTTTATCATCATCACCTCCTCCCGAAATCCACTTAAAAACCTGAACACCGTCATTTTTAGCGGCGATGATAATCTCTCCCGTCCCCGTGAGATAAAGGGTATCAAGAGGGCGGTAATGCATATAATTCACACATTCTCCCGCAGGGATCTTCACCGTTCCGTCACCCTCGGAAACGCCTTTTTTAAGGGAAATAATTATATCGGTTTTGCTGTTGTTTTTTACCTCAAAGCCCCTGTAAATCGTTGAAAATGTGACTGCACATTCCGTGCCGTCAAGTACCACCGTGGCAAAATGCTCGCCGCTTTTTACTTTGTAGTCCATGAAAAAAACTCCTTTAATATGGATCGTCACACCGTCCGGTTTAAAAATCGCCGCCTTTTTTATTGTTTAAACGCTTTAAAATAGGATTTAAAAATTCATTTCACGCCTTTTTTATAAACGCTTCGGGGTAATCTTTCTTTACCTCCGCCAGATAATTTTCTGCATTTTCCCGTGAAGCAAACGCCCCCACCTGCACAAAATACCTTGCCTGTCCCGTCTTATTACGATAAGACTCGACAAGTTCTTTAAACTCCTCCCACTTAGGACGAATAAACACAGGGCAATTCTTATACCCGTCATCAAGCATATTAAGCTCGTCCACCGTACCTGTCCTGCCGTTGCGGATATTGCACCAATAATTGTGAGTGTACAGCTCACCGCCGTAACTATCCAGCAGCCACGCCGCAAGCCTTGCCGCATTATCTCTTGCTTTAAGGTCAACCTCACCACTAACACTGTCCATAATACATTCAATTGAAATAGTGCAGCTGTTTCCCTTTTCTGAGCCGTTTTTGTCCGCTTTCCCGCTCTGTCCTGCGTGCCATGACTGGAAATTTAACGGTAAATTCTGCCATGCACACTTATCATCAACGTAAAAATGCACACGCACCGTCCCCATGTTCCCGTTGACGGTAGCACGGGTGTACTGCTCCGCCTGTGTGGTATTTGCAGAAATATTGACCCTGTTTGTATTGTGGATAGTCACACCAATGCAGTCACCCTCCCGAACCGAGGGCAAAGAAATTTTATTAGGATTATGATTTGTAATCATGTAACAATTAATGCCCACACCATTGCAGGAAATAACATTATCGGGAATCAGAATTGCAGCCATCATCATTTCCCCCTTCCGGACTCACATCACGCTGACCGCTCTTTCATTGATCCAGCCGCCTATAGATGGGATATAGTACCACCCTTTCTTCTCCCTCGTGGCTTTCAGCGGTGCGCCCTCTCTGACGCCGCAGATCACACGGGAGAAAATACCCGCATTCGGCTTTGTCCGTACAAAATGCATACCGCCTGTTACGGTAAGTTCAAGACTTGTTTTCATTTCCTCGCCTCCTTAATCTACGCTGACAACAGGCATTTCCGAAGTTTCCATGCCTATGTCGTCACAGTGATATTCTATCGCCTGATTAAGTATTTCCACGATATGTTCCAGCTTGCCCGTCATATCGTCCACAGTCAGGCAGTTATCCAGTGCCGAATTAAACAGATCCTCTAAGTCCCTTTCCCTCATGCTTTCTCCTTTCCGTGACAGGATCATTGTCACTCATTTTCGATTTTTTCCAGCTTGATATTGCTCTTGTTTCCGCTGCCGTCATCATCATAGGACAGATGATAGGTCACGCCGTCATAGATGATCTTCCGCTCTGTATCGGACACCTTTTCTATCCTTGCAGGCATTTTCTTATCGATCATTGCCCCGTCATAGTCGGTGGTTCCTCCGGCAGATACCTTGAAGCCGTAGTTTTCGGTTTTATCGTTCACATTATCCCGTACCACAAAACGGATCCCGTCCTGCGGCGTGATCTTAACGTTTGCCATAGTATCCCCGAGACGGTACCGCAGCAGCATTTCCCTACGTGTCCGGTTAAGATAGCCCACCTCGTCCTCGCTGACGTCATTGCTCCCCATAGAAGCATATACTCCCGTGGCGGTAAGTGTCAGCGTACAGCGGTTGGCAATAAGTTTTCTTTCCCCGAGGGTCACCTGTGCCATGGGTGCGGGATAGTTTCGTATCCGCATATTGTCACAAGACCACGCCTGATAGGTATATGTCCGGAGCCGTTGGTATAGTTCTCCTGCTGCCTGTGCGGAGGCAAAGGGAGAATTAATCTCCATTGTTCCGAACACACTCCCCGAGGCGCCTGCGGTGAAGCTCTGCCCGCCGTCTGACATGACGATCTTTTCAAATTTCCGCTGACCGCCAAACAGCGGCTTTTCATAGCTTTCCGGGGTGATGTCCGAATTATAGTGACCTCCCAGCGGCACAAGCGCCAATGTGCCGCTCCTCTGCCCCGGCGGGACCTTGCCTCCCTGTATAGTCCACACTCCGGCACAGACCGCCGACAGATCATCAAGAACATCACGGCATTTTCTTCCGAGAATGTTGTCCTTGCTGACCTTGGGAACGGCTGAAACCAAGGTGCTGCTTATTCCGCCTACCCCCTCATAATCACAGATCATGGCAATGTGAGATGTAAGCTCATAAATTGAAATATATCCGTCCTCATCAAAATCCCTTTCTTCAAGCCCGATCTGACGGTCGGTTGTAAGCGTGCGGTCGGAGCAGGTAAAGGTGATCCTGTCCTTGCTTACATTGCGGGAGATCACATAGAATCCCGGCACATCAAAGAATATGTCACCGCCCTCGATGATAACGAGAGACCCTGCGGGAAATGCTCCTGCCGAATCCGGATATTCTCCTGACGGCACCGAAAAGGTAAGCTGCACGGATATTACCCCCTTTTCACCGTATCCCGACACCTCATACCTTATCTTTACATCGCTGAAATGGGGGATATCCGTGCCGGCAATAGTCATTGTGTACGGCAGGCTAAAGACCGCCGCCCGTAAGACTTACAGACTCCATGGAAAGGTCTATATCCCACAGCATAGCCTTGCTTCGTGCGGCAGCTCTGTACTGCGTTTTCCTGAACTCTGCCGATATTTCGGCGGGAGAGGACAGTGTCATGTCGAATTTTTCACTGCTGACCGCTTTTTCTATTGCTGCTGCCTTTGCGGCGGGAACATTTCGCAGCGAAACGGTGACGGATATCCTGTCGCCCAGATAATCGCTGATAGTGACACCGTTAATGTCGGTGAAACTCTCCGCCCCATACTGCGGCGTGCGTTCAATGCGGTAGTCGCTTTCCAGATACGGGATAAGATCCACTCCGCCTATGGTAAATACAGGCATTTTCTTTCCTCCTTTTTATGCGCAGGTCAGGCACCTGTCCTCCGCTCCTTTTCTTCTCGTTTCCGTTCGGTGGTATTGTAGATCTTCTCGCCGTCCAGATTCACAACTATGTTGTTGGTGGTTTCCACCGTCACCTTGTCATTTCCGTTTTTCCCCGCTGCCGTTTCTTTCACCGTACGGAAACCGTTCGTAAGATCGGCAGCAGTTCTTATCTGCAAAATGCCGGTCTGATCTATCAGCTTTTGCAGCTCCTCATTGAATCCCTGTGAGAAATCCCGTGCCATATCCTTGCCCGCATCATAGGCATCAAGCTGTTCAAAGATACCTGCGGTGCCGTCCGTTCCTGTCAGACCTTTCTTCAGCTCCTCACTGAAACCTCCCGAAAGTCCTGCGGCGATCTTCTGACCCATGCCGTAAGCATCGCCCTCGGAAACAGAGAACTGCATACCGTTTTTAATGTCAATATTTTCGATAGCTTCACTTAAAATACTTCCGAAATTTTCGGAAAAGCTGCTTATCTCTCCGGACAGATCGTCCTTTGAGATATCCGCTCCCTCAAGAATGCCGAGAAGTATCCGCCTGCCTATCTCACGGGCTTCATCGGGAAGACCGCCCGGAGCGTTATCAACAACGGTAAGCAGCGTTTCATTGAGCCGTTCCGCCTCATCAGCATACAGATCGGCAGAAAGCTCGTCTGCAAGGGCTTCACGCTCCTTGTAAAGCTCATTTATCTTTGAAAAATCCTCATCGCTCAGGGAGGTGAGGTATTGCCCGAACTGCGCACCCTCGTCAAAATCAAGGCTTGTAAGCTCAGAAAGCAGACCCTCAGAAGCACCTTCGGCTTTAAGCTGCTTAACATAAGCATGATACTTCCGCATTTCGGTCATCTGCTTATCTATGTCGGCAATATCAAAGGTGCGTGTTTTTATGCCGTTTTCCTCGGTTTCCGTTACCGAAAAGACATCTCCCACCGACAGCAGACGGTTCTTGTAGCTCTGCCTGCTGCTTTCAAGGTCGCTCACGGCTTTGGAGTACTCGTTTACAGCATTGGAAAGGGATTTTTTAAGTATGTCATACTCCTCATTGGCGGTCTTTTTCATCTGATCGAGCCAATTTTGGTTTGCCTGCTCTGCTATTTCCTGCAATTTGTCAAGAGCCGCTTGTTCCTTTTCCAGACGGTCATTCTGCCGCTTTTCTTCAAGATCCGCTTCTTCCTCGGCAAATGCCTTTTCGTAGCTGTATATCTCCTCGTAATATTTCCAGTGTTCCTCGTTGTTCTTGTCGCCGTACTCATTAAGGAGAGCAAGTTTTTTGTTGTAAAGCTCTTTTTCACTTGTTATTACGCCGATGGCATACTCATGGTCGAGTTTTTTCCATGCATCAGAAAGCGCTTCTTCGGATTCTTCAACAGCAGCAAAAAGGTCGGCATTGCTTGATTTTATCCGATTAATCACATCGGAATTTGTTTCGCCCTGTCTGCTTTTTCTTGCCATATCCTCAGCGTACATATATCCCTCAAGCCGCTTTGCGCCCTCGGGAGTGGAATACTGTTTAATTATGTTTTTACGCTGATTTAAAGCAGTTTCAAGGAAAATGTTCTGCTCCTTTATGCCTGCGATCTCCTGATCTGCCTCGTCAAGCTGACTGTTAAGCTCAGCCATTCGCAAAGGATCATCAAACCCGTTAATGTGTTCACGCTGAATATTTATTTGCTGACGCTTGTTGTAGAGTTCTCCCAGACGCTTGTTGTTATCTTCAAGCTGCTTTGTCGTTTCGTCAACCCCCCTGACAGCTTCCTTGTAAGCCTCATAGGGGTCAGTTTTATTAAGCTCGCTTAAAAGACCTATACGCTTTGCTATTTCTTCATTTGATTCGTTATAGGCTTCCTTTATCTCTCCCTCATAGCCTATCATTTCACGCTGCTTGTCGATATAGCCTGCAAGTGCCGCTGCTCCTGCAATAAGTGCGGCTGCTATAGCTGCATACGGAAAAGCGGCTGAAACGGTATTGAGAGCTGTCTGTGCGGCAGTTAAAAGGCTTATCTGACCTGTAAGTACACCTGCTGCAACCTGTGCAGCTGTCAGATGTCCCGTTAAAGCATGAGCCGCAAGACCGGCTGTACCCATTTCGGCACTCAGTGCGGCAACTGTCATAGAAGAACGTGTAAGCGCACTTTCTATTTCAGCAAGCACGGTTATTCCCTTAAATACTGCTATACCTCCCGCAATTCCGGCAAGCACAGAAATAATGGCATTGCCATGCTCCACAATACCGGCAAAGATGTTTATAACAGCAGGAAGAGCATCATCAGCCAGCAATTTACCGACAGCCGACACAAGCCGTCCCGCTGCTTCTGATATCTTATCAAAACTTTCCGAAAGTTCACCCTCAGAGATCTGCTCGTTAAGTTCGGAAATATCGTCCGATACCGACTGCACGGCTTTCCTGAGCGGCGTTTCAAACTTCCCGAAAACAGTAATGCCCAGCCCCTCCAGAGAGGAGCTCAGCTTGTCTATATCGCCCTGCAGGTTGTCCGACATGGTTTCCGCCATGTCTGCCGCTGCACCGTCACAGTTTTCAATATATCCCGCCAGCTCGTCAAAGCGTTCCGCCGATGTCCCCAGCAGGGCGTTGACAGCTTTCAGGTCAACCTTATTGAAAATGTCGCTCAGAGCTTCCGTTTTTTGCTGTTCCGTAAGAGGTGCAAGAGCTGTGTTAAGGTCTGCAAACACATCTGAAAGGGCACGCATATTGCCCTCACTGTCAAAGGCTTGAACGTTCAGACTTTCCAGTGCTTCCGCCGCCGTGTCGGTAGGTGCGGACAGGGACAGAATGATATTGCGGAGTGCCGTGCCGCCCTCTGCCCCCTTGATACCGTTGTCGGCAATAAGTCCAAGCATGGTGTTAAGCTCAGTTACGCCGCCCGACAGCGTTTTTGCCGTACCGCCAACGGTGAGGATAGCTTCTCCCAGCTGAGCCACGCTTGTGTTGGACTTCTGAGAGGTCTTAGCAAGAGCGTCCGAAAATCCCTCCAGCTCACTCATTTCAAGCCCCAACGCCGACATGGAGTCGGTTATCATGTCCGAAGCATAGGCAAGGTCGATACCGCCTGCCGCTGCCACGTTCAGAACGGTAGGCAGTGCTGAGATCGCCTGTTCTGCGTTGTAGCCTGCAAGGGCAAGATAATTGAGGCTTTCACTTGCCTGCGTGGCGGAGTACTTCGTTTTTGCGCCGTACTCCTCAGCAGTTATGGCGAGTTTTTCGTAATCCTCGGCGGCACGGGTAATTCCCATTGTTGCAGCCACCTGAGACATGGCAGAGGTGAAGCTTGTACCTACCGAAACAGCCGCTGCCGATGCCGCAGTAAAGGCGGCTGTAACGGCTGCTCCGGCTGCTGCTGCCGCCGTTGTCAGCTTTCCCAGACCCTGAGTAAAACCACTGTTGTCTATTCCTGTTGAAAACAAAAGCGAGCCGTCTGCCGCCATTTAGTCACTCCTCTCTCTGTAGAAAT
>CANQPL010000083.1 GCA_947625735.1 uncultured Clostridia bacterium | reverse complement strand
ATGGTTTTTTCCTTCCTTACGCTTTTTCTTTTATTATACCATATTTTTCTTACTTGTCCGGTTACATTTTGTTTACAGTTTCTTTACTCGTTGAAATACCGTGCGGAATTAAACGAGTTTGTATCATTTTTGCACGTATAGGTATAATGGAGTTTATAAAACAAATTTAATACATTCAAAACGGCGTTTTCGGGAAAAAGTGCGCTATAATTTGGACAGGCTCATAAGATACAGAGCAGAAAAAACTTCTGGAACAGCAAACCGTCGCAAGGAAAAAGTCCAAGGACATTGAAAAACGTATTTCGGACAATAACGCAAAAATCGCAGAACTTGAAAACAAGGAACTTTTCAAGATTTGCAGAGAAAAGAAAATCTCCACGTAGGAAATTATCAGGTTTTTGCGAAGAATACCAAATGATGTTTCTCTTGAAAATCTTGCGAACACGGCAGTTCAGAAATCTCAACAACTTTCATTCAATGGCACAGGAGGATAACGACAATGAACGGAAAGATGATGACAGCCAAAGAGTTTGCGAAAGAACATCATATCTCACAGCAAGGCGTGTACGCCAAAATTTGCAGAAAATCCAATGATATGCGGAACTGCATTTACCGAAAAAACGGCAAGATGTTTCTCAATCAAAAAGCACAGGAGTTGTTAATGCCCACAGACGGTAATATCCAACTTATCAACAAGGAGATCAAAATGGAGAAATCTTTTGAGGACAAAAAAACCGCATTTGAAAGACAGTGTAAGATAACACGCAGACTTGAAGATGAGAGTGCGGAAAAAGACGATAAAATTGCAAGTCCGGAAAAGGAAATTTCCGCAGATAAGGCGCAAATCAAAGAGTTGGAGAAGAAAGTCAAGGAGCTTACGGAACGTTCTCTTGACATTTCGGAAATGACGGAACGGCTAAACGTTCTTATGGACGTTTTAGAGGAAACTGCCAATTCGGGTGTTGGCAAAAAAATCGGCAATATCCTTGCAGGAAAGAATTCAATGCGTTGAATTCTGTGCGTTGAAAAAAAGCAGTTTGCATTATTATAGCAAGCGCAGAAAAAGGACGCCTTTTTCCGTCAGCAAAGGCTGACGGCTTGTTAGAAGGCGTTTGCCCCTAAAACCCCGATAAATGATAGACAGAAAGGAAGATATATTTTTTGAAAAAGACAAAAAGAAAGACTGTATTTTTCAGCAAAAAGGAATGGGAAACCGTTTGCAAGCGTGCTAAATTTCTGAAAATGAAACCTGCCGCGTTTATCAGAAATATGTCAGTCCACAAGTTATGGAAGTATTACCATGCGGAGGATTTTTGTCTGCCGTTCCAAAAGATGAACCGTATCGGAGCAAATCTGAACTCGATCATCAAGGCTGCGGAAAACACAAATTCAGAATATCTTGACAGGCTGAAAAGTCTGAGAAAACGTTTTGAAGATTGCAGAACGATTCTCAATGATTATTACCGAAAAATTCTTAACACTGATTGAGAGGTGACAATATGAAAAGGACTGTCCGCAAGGAAGTGAAGTATGCTCCCGATGAATGGAACAAGATGATTTCTCTTGCAAAAGAAAGCGGGAAAACTCCTGCTGCGTATATCCGTGAGAAAACAGTGAACGGAAAAATTATGTGGTTTGACAGTGATGAAACTTTTGGCGATATGTCATTTGACGGTAACGATGCCTGCACTGCTATCAACAATGTTGCAAAAACGGTAAACACCGAAAAAGAAGTTTTTGAGAGTGATTTTGAAGAACTCGAAAAGGGATTTGAACTTACCGCACATTACAAAACCGCCTTTTATGCTTTTGAAACTGATTATGACAGGATCGTCAAAGAGCAGAAGTCACTGCTTGAAAAATATGAGGAAAGTCTGCCGAAACCCGAACCGTCCAAAAGGACTTTATCGAAGCCGTCACAAAAATGTCGGAATGGGCTGATAAGGTTCATCGGAAAGCGGAAGAACAGGGGGAAATTGAGGAAGAACGGAAACGTTCAAACAGAAATTATTACGAAAGATGAAAGGAGAAACATTTATGACAATCACAGAAAAAAGAGAAATAGCTGAAAAGATAAAGGAACTGCTTTCGCGGCTCATTTCAGATGTTGAATCGCAGGAAATCAAGCAAGAAAGCAAACCGCTTGAAATGCTCACTATCAAAGAATGTGCCGAAGCGGTAAAAGGTATTTCGGAACACACTATCCGACAGCTTGTAGCGCAAAATAAAGTCCCGTTCATTCGGACGGGACAAGGCAAGCGCGGAAAAATACTTATAAGCAAGTCGGCATTGCTCAATCTGTTGACTAAATCAGCATAAGTTTAACCCAAAATTTTGACATATTTCTAAAAACTTCTTGACTTTACAACATGAAAGTAGTATAATTAAAGTGCAGAAATATGCCATAAAATTTACACATCAAAAGGAGAAGATGTATTATGGCAACAATTCAAAAAAGAGGAAACTCTTACAGAATAAAAGTATCCTGCGGATATGATGTGAACGGAAAACAAGTCGTTCAGTCTATGACGTGGAAACCGACAGATGGAATGTCCTCAAAGCAGATCGAAAAAGAACTCAATCGCCAAGCAGTGATGTTTGAAGAATCCTGTCTGAAAGGCAGTGTAACTTCTGCTATGAAGTTTGAAGATTTTGCAAGACAGTGGTTTAAAGAATATGCAGAGATAAAGTTAAAACAGCGCACCATTGAGGGCTATCATCAAATGGAAAAACGCATTTACAAAGCCATAGGTCATATTCGGCTTGACAAGCTGACTGCACGTCATATTCAGAAATTCATCATTGAATTATGCAATGCCGAACGTGTGGACGGACGAAACAAAAACGGCGGAAAACTTTCAACAAAGACTATCAAGCTATACAAGTCAATGATCTCTACTATATGTGATTACGCCGTAAAAATGCAGATGATGTCGTCAAACCCTTGCAAAAATGTAACTATCCCGAAAGTTATTACTCCCGAAAAAGAATACTATTCTATTGAGGAAGCCCAGCATTTACTGGAATTATTTGAAAAAGAACCAACGGAAAATTACAACTATGTCTGCTTTTACACTTTGGCGATATATACGGGATTCAGACTTGGAGAACTTATGGGACTTGAATGGAAAGACGTAAATTTTGATACAAACGTCATAACTGTAAATCGCACCTGTCTGTACTCAAAGGCAAAGGGCGGACTTTACACCGAAACACCTAAAACTGCTCAAAGTCTGCGAAGTTTGAAAGTTCCTGCGGAAATTATCGCAATGCTGAAAAAATTAAAAGAACTGCAAGATGTCCAAAAGAACAAAGTCGGCACAAAGTGGATCGAAACCGACAGGATATTTACTAAATGGAACGGTCTGACACTTGATCGTTCTGCGCCAAGTTATTATTTCAGGCAATTTTGCAAAAGAACGGGTATGCGATATGTTTCAACTCATTCAATGCGGCACTTGAACGCATCGCTCCTTATCAACGCAGGGGTAGACGTTAAAACAGTACAAAGCTGTTTGGGACACTCAACACCTACAACGACTTTATCAATTTATCTGCATACTTTTCAAACGGCGCAAGCTGCCGCTATGGAAGCCGTGTCCGAAGCTTTGCCGTTGAAAATGTCAAATACCGACAAGGCAGGATAACATACGGCAAGCTACAGCAAAGAAAATGAAATTTCGCTTGGTCTTTACTTTTCGGAAAAATAAAGACCGGATAAAGACCAAAACGGCAAACAGACAAAAAATCATTCCCGAAAACGACGTATCTAAGCCGGTTTCGGGAATGATAATGGTGCCGCTAACCGGACTTGAACCGGTACGCTGTCGCCAGCGAGGGATTTTAAGTCCCTTGTGTCTGCCGATTTCACCATAGCGGCAATTTAGCAAGTATATTATACTATATTTGATCCGATTTGTCAAGCCCCAAATGTGAATTAATATAAATTTAACAATATCCGCACAGCAGAAAAAATCTGCCATGCGGATACGCTTTTACAGAAAGTTAAGATCAGCCGAGAGTTACAACTATTTCGTTTACATCTTTAAGCTCAGATGCGGGGATATAATTATCCGCAAGCTTTACACCGTTGAGGGTTATTTCCTTAACGCCGCTTTCCACATGATCGGGATTATTGAATACCATGTTGAGCTTTTTGCCGCGGAATACCTTTTTAACTGTGTAGGAATCCCAGTCGGAGGGGATAGCGGGAGCTACTCTCAGACCGTCCGCATCAGGTCTCATGCCGAGAATACCCTCTACGCAGCCCACCATGACTGTAGAACCTGTTCCTGTGAGCCAGTGAACGTGTGAACGTCCTGCAAAGGGTGAACGTGTGGACTCTGTGAACTGTCCGTGAACATACGGCTCCAGAATACGCACCTCCGCCTTGTCGTTAAGGGTAGCAGGAGAGGATTCGGTGAAGTACTCGAACGCCCTGTTTCCGTGACCGAGGAGGGATTCCGCAAGGATAGCCCAGCCCTGTGTCTGCGAGAAGATACCGCCGTTTTCCTTAGTATCGGGGTTGAAGATGTGCATGAGCGCACCGTCAAAGAAATGGTCAACATAGGGAGGTTCAAGGAGCTTTACGCCGTATGGGGTGTTGAGTATCCTGTGAACGCTTTCCATTGCTGTGTCAGCCTGCTCCTTAGAGGCAAAGCCCGAAATTACCGCCCAGCTCTGAGGATTGAGCCACATATTCGCCTCGGGATCTTTCTTTGCGCCAACGACAACGCCGTCCTCACGGATACCTCTGATAAATCTGTCCTCGTCCCAGCACTTTGCAAGAGAATCACCAAGCTCGCCCTGTACCTTATTCAGATACTCAACATATTCGGTGTCTCCTTTTTCCTCTGCATAGCCCTTTAAAATAGTCATAGCATAGTAAAGCTGGAATGCAACAAACGTTGATTCGCCCTTTTTACCCATTCTGAGGCAGTCGTTCCAGTCCGCATGGAGACCTGCGGGCATATGATGATCGCCGAGATGAGTCATGGAGAAGTGAATGGCACGCTTTAAGTGATCGTATACCGTGCCCTCGCCGCCGTTGGAATAAACAATAACCTCGTCAAGGAATGCCTTATTGCCGCTTTCACCAATGTACTTGACAATTGTGGGGAAGAGCCAGAGAGCATCATCGGCACGGTAGGAGGGGTGTCCTGTCTCCTTGGCGTAAACGGAATTTTCATCGTTTTCATCGGGACAAGTTTCATGACCTGCATTGTGGTCGAACTTAACAAGGGGCAGACCTGCGCCGTTGTCTACCTGAGCGGAAAGCATGAATCTTATCTTGTCTGCGGCAGTTTCGGGATCAAGATGGATAATACCCTGAATATCCTGAACGGTATCTCTGTAGCCGTAGCCGTTTCTCAGACCGCAGTATACAAATGATGCGGCTCTTGACCAGATAAATGTAATAAAGCACTGGTAAGCGTTCCATACATTGACCATATTATTAAATGTATCGGAGGGAGTGCAGATGCTGAATCTGTCAAGGATTTCATGCCAGTGAGCTATAAGCTCTGCAACCTCGGCATCAGCCTTTGAGCTGTCCTCATACTGAGCGAGTATCTCGTTTGCCTCGGAATTGCATCTCTGACCCAGAACATATGTAAGAACTCTCGTTTCGCCCGGTGCAAGCTCTATCTCGGTCTGGAGAGCGCCGCAGGCATTGGAGTTGTAATTGAGTACATTGTCGCATTTGCCGCTCTCAACGGCAATGGGACGGCCGTAATCTCTGAAAGAACCGATAAAGCTGTCAAGAGCGCCGTTGTAAGCGGTCACCTTTGCGCCTGCAAGACCGAGAAAACGCTCTCTGTGGTTTGAACCTGTGGCATCTTTTCCGCTGTTGATGTTGATATGCTGGAGGATCTTATTTTCCTCAAAAGTAGTCTGGGTAATGAACTGTGTATACTGGAGGTTTATCTGATCCTGCTCGTAGTTATTTTCGGAGGTAAATTCGCAAAAGCCGTAAACAGAAAGCTTTCTGGGCTTGTCCGAAGCATTTGTTATCTTTGCGTTCCACACCTCATAGGTCTTTCCGAGTGGAACATAGTAGGTCACTTCGGACTTTATGCCCTTATAATCTGCGGAAATGACGGTGTAAGCCGTGCCGTGGCGGCAGACGCTTTTATATTCGTCAAGGGGCTTGCATACAGGCGCCCATGAAGCGGACCAGTAATCGCCGTCGGAATTATCTCTTATGTAGATGTATCTGCCGGGAAGTGCTATGTTTGTGTTGAAGCGGTAGCGGATAATTCTTCCGTTAGCGCCTGACTTTACAAAGCTGTAGCCGCCTGCGTTATTGGAAATGATTGCGCCGTACTCGGGTGAGCCGAGGTAATTCGCCCATGGCGCAGGTGTGTCGGGGCGGGTAATCACGTACTCCTTGTTTTCAAGGTCAAAATGTCCGTAATTCATTGATGTGTACACTCCTTATTGGTTATTTTGATTTCGCTTTGCGGGAAATGCTCCCGTCTTACTATTTTCTATTATATCATTTTTATATAGATTTGGCAAGGGGTTTTTAAAATTTTTTATATAATTTTTCTAAATTTCATTTTTTCCGGAAAAAGACACCCTGTCCGTTTTTTCAGAACCTGTTTTCATGAAAACGATTTCCGATAAAATGCCGACAGAACAACAAAAAAGCCGCCCATATATCAGGGCAGCTTTTAATGGCGTCGCTAAGAGGATTCGAACCTCCGGCCTGCCGCTTAGGAGGCGGCCGCTCTATCCTGCTGAGCTATAGCGACATATTATCTTTCCGACAACAAATATATTATAACATATATTAAAAAAAAAATCAAGAGTTTTTTGGAAATTTACTTGAAAAAACAGAAAAAATATGATATAATGAAAAAAATGAATTTTTTAAATTGAAATAATTCAAAAAGGAGCTAATGGAAATGGAAATCAAAATCACAAAAACCACATCTCCGAAAGCAAAGCCTGCCGATGAAAGCAAGCTGTCATTCGGAAAGATCTTCACCGACCATATGTTCATCATGAATTATGACGAGGGACAGGGCTGGCATGACGCAAGGATCGTTCCCTACGGACCTATTCCCATGGATCCCGCCGCAATGACTCTCCATTACGGTCAGGCTGATTTTGAAGGTCTCAAGGCTTACAGGACCGAGGACGGAAAAATCCGGCTTTTCAGACCCGATCAGAATATGGCAAGAATGAACGTGTCCAACGATCGTCTTTGTATCCCGAAGATAGACGAGGAGTTTGCTGTGAAAGCGGTAAAGGAGCTTGTCAAGCTCGATGCCGATTGGGTACCTCACAGCTACGGCACTTCTTTGTATATCCGTCCCTACATTTTTGCAGTTGACCCCATGCTGGGCGTTCACCCTGCAAAGCACCTGATATTCGCTATTATCTGCTCTCCCGTCGGCGCATACTACGAAGCGGGACTTGCACCTGTAAAAATTTATGTTGAGCAGAATTATGTAAGAGCCGTTACAGGCGGCACAGGCTTTACAAAGGCAGCCGCTAACTATGCCATTTCTCTTAAAGCTCAGGACGAGGCGGCAAAGCAGGGCTATGAGCAGGTACTGTGGCTTGACGGCGTTCACCGCAAGTATATCGAAGAAGTCGGCGCAATGAACGTATTTTTTGTAATAAACGGCGAGGTGATCACTCCGAGCCTTGACAGAGGCTCAATTCTCTCGGGCATTACAAGAAAATCCTGCATAGAAGTCTTAAAGAGCAAGGGCTATGCTGTTACCGAGCGCAATATCGAGATAGATGAGCTTATCAGCGCATATGATGAGGGCAGATTTGACGAGGCATTCGGTACGGGTACTGCGGCAGTTATCTCCCCTATCGGTGAGCTGAAATACGGTGACAAGATAATGACCCTTAACAACGGCGAAATAGGAAAGATCTCCCAGATGCTCTATGATACTCTCACGGGCATTCAGTGGGGAAGAACAGAGGATCCTTTCGGCTGGACTGTTCCCATTGAATAAAATCTCCGCCGCAGAATATTCATTCCGGATCTGTTGACAGGTTTTATATGTAATTAAAAAATACCGCACAGGGATCGCCATGCATATGCACGGCAAGGCTGCAAGACTTTCCCTGTGCGGTATCTCTTTA
>CANQPL010000082.1 GCA_947625735.1 uncultured Clostridia bacterium | reverse complement strand
ACCGGTCGTTTTTACTTGACATGAAAATTATTTTTAAAACTATCGGCACGGTGTTGTTTGAAAAAGGAGCGAATTAATGGACAGTTCTTATAATAACCCTGTCTTGAATATAGGATTTGTAATATTGACATGGAATTCAGAAAAGGTAGTAAAAGCGTGTCTGGAATCAATATTTGATATGGAAAATATTGATTCGCAAGTTGTGGTCATAGATAACGGCAGCACTGACAAAACCAAAGATATTATCTCAGAGATCAAACCGGAAAGCGGTTCATCGCTTAAACTCATATACCATGAAAAAAATTTCGGAACAACAAAAACACGCAACGAAGGTCTGAAATACATAAAGAAATTCAATGTCGATCATTACTGTATCCTTGACAGCGACACTGTGGTAAATTCAGAAGCATTTTTGACAATGCACAGGGAAATGGAATTACATTCCGATTATGGGATCATAGGTCCGCAGATGATCGCAACGGACGGCACCATTCAGGTCTCTGCAAGGGCATTTCCCACCGTATTTGAAAAATTCTGTAAATTTATGCCGGTAAAGGCTCTCCAGAAAATCGGTGAGAAAATGGAAGTACAGACGGTTCAAGACGGGACAAGCTATACCGTGGATTATCTCCAGAGTGCTTGTTGGCTGATAAATAAAAAGGCATTTGAAAAGGTCAGCTATCTTGACGAAAAAATATTTTACGCTCCGGAAGATGCTGAGTATTGCATAAGAATGTGGAGGTCAGGCTGGAAGGTAGCATTTTGTCCTGAGGCGCAGATCATTCACGAATGGCAGAGATTAAGCAAGAAAAAATTTTTCAGTAAAATGAACTGGGAACATATAAAGGGACTTGCGTATATGTTCCGGAAACACGGGTATATATTCAGTGCAAAAAAACTCCGGTCACAATTTCCGTGTTCATTTACAGATCAGTGAAAGGAATTATCGAAACATATGAAGGTATTTTTTCTTAATCCCGCATTCAAGGCGGAATATGGTAAATTTTCAAGAGAAAACAGAAGTCCTACCGTAACGCGCAGTGGAACACTGTATTATCCATTATGGCTGATATATGCAGCAGCGGTTTGTGAGAAAGACGGATTTGAGGTAGAATTTCTTGATGCTCCTGCATTTCCCATGAATGACGATCAGACCTATGAATATATAAAACAGCACGCAGATGGCACAAAGCTGTTTGTGGTCAATACGAGCACGCCGTCTATTGTTAATGACACTGCATATGGTGATAAATTAAAAGAATTATATCCCGATGTATTTGTAATGCTGGTGGGAACTCACCCCTCTGCAATGCCGACAGAAACCCTTGAAAACAGCAAAAGTATAGACGCTGTTGCACGTCACGAATACGATTATATCGTGAGAGATGTGGCAAGAGCCATTCGTGACGGGAACGATCCCTTTGCCATAAAGGGACTTACCTACAGAAAAGACAGGGAGATAAAGGAAAATCCCGATATGCCCTTTATCGAAAATATTGATGAGATCCCGTTCTTATCAGAATTTGTCAAGAAACATCTTAATTACAAGGATTATTTTTTTGCAGCGGGAGAATATCCGGAAATACAGATTTTTACCGGACGCGGCTGTATGGCACGCTGTACATTCTGTGTTTACCCGCAGACTATGCATGGTCACGGTTACCGCATGAGAAGTGCGGAAAATGTTGTTGCCGAGCTTGAATATATTGCAAAAAATTTTCCCGACGTCAGAGAGATAGTTTTTGAGGACGATACATTTACCATATTAAAAGACAGGGTTATAAAAATATGCAAGCTGATGATACAAAAAGGGCTTCACAAGCGGTTCCGCTGGCTTTGCAATGCAAGGGTAAATCTTGATCTTGAGACCATGCAGATCATGAAAAAAGCAGGCTGTCATCTGATCATTCCGGGAATTGAAAGCGGCAGTGAAGAGATACTTAAAAATATCCACAAGGGTACGACACTTAAGCAAGTACATCAGTATTGTGAAAATGCAAAAAAAGCCGGATTAATGGTTCATGCCTGCTATATGGTTGGCAACGAGGGAGAAACTGGAGAAACCATGCAGAAAACCCTTGATCTGGCACTGAAACTCAATACAGATACGGCACAGTTTTATCCCCTGCTGCCCTTTCCCGGCACAAAAAGCTATGAATGGGCAAAAAGCAACGGTTATCTGCAAGGCGGTTATACCGATTATGTAAAAGAGGACGGAACGATCAACAGTCTTTTGAATTTACCGGGGCTTTCGGGCGAGGAAATGGTTGCATTCTGTGATATGGCGCGTAAAAAATATTATATGCGTCCAAGCTACATTCTCCACAGACTCTGGATGGGTATAAAAGACCCACAGGATCTTAAACGAAGTCTGAAGGCGTTCAATAAAATCAAAAAATTTTTGCTGAAATAAATGGCGGTGAACAGATATGCAAAAAAAAATTGTTTTTGACGGACAGGTATTTGCACAGCGAATAACAGGTCAATATCGTTATGCTGATGAAATACTTATGGAAATGGATAAACTTATTCACAAGAACGAGTTTGAGATCATCGTTCCCTCTTATGTTGACATAGATGGCAAGTTTAATAATTTTAAGGTAGTGAAATATGGAAAAGCTAAAGGCATACTTTGGACTCAAACGTCGTTACTTAGGTATCTTATAAAAAATCATGCCGTCAGTTTTAACTTCTGCAACATTACAACTTTACTCAGACCGGGAATGGCTGTTGTTCATGATATAGGTTATAAAGTGCTTGTAGACCAGTATAAGAATGTGTATGGAAGAATTTCAAGTTTGTGGCATAGATTGAATTATTGGATCCTGTCAAAAAGGGAAATTCCAATGGTAACTGTAAGTAATTTTTCAAAATTTCAGATCAAAGAAACATATTGCGTTGATAAAAAACGTATTGTTGTTGCCGGAAATGGTTGGCAGCATATCAACAGGATAAGTGAAGATAAAGATATTTTTAAAAAATATTCCGATATAAAAAAAGGTGAATATTATTTTGCTCTCGGAAGTCTGGAAGAACGAAAAAATTTCAAATGGATAACAGAAATAGCAAAAAGAAATCCCGAAAAGATATTTGTTATAGCAGGAGGAACAGTGAAAAATTCCAAAGAATCCCTTGATTTTTCCGGCAATAATATTATATTTACCGGATATATTTCAGACGGTCAGATCAAAGCACTTATGGCAAATTGCAAAGCATTTTTGTTTCCCTCGACTTTTGAAGGATTTGGGATCCCACCGTTGGAGGCATTATCTTTGGGAGCAAAGGTATTATCTTCCAATGTAAGCTGTATGCCGGAAATTTTAGAAGATTCCGTCGCTTACTTTTCACCTTATGATTATAACGTAAATTTAGATGAATTACTGTCAAAGGAAACAGCTGCTCCGGAAAAAGCACTTAATAAGTATAGCTGGGAAAAATCGGCGGAAATAATTCTTGAAATCCTCAGGAAATATGATTGCTGTTAAAGGAATGATATTGTGCATATGATCCTGCTATCCGGCGGCAGCGGAAAGCGCTTATGGCCGCTGTCCAATGATATACGAAGCAAACAGTTCATCAAGCTGTTTAAAGGTGATGACAATACATACGAATCAATGGTGCAAAGAGTTTACAGGCAGATAATGACCGTTGACCCCAAAACATGGGTAACTATTGCAACAAGCAGATCACAGGTCAGCGCAATAAAAAATCAGCTTGGTGAAAAAGTCTCCGTTTGTGTTGAACCTTGCAGGAGAGATACTTTTCCGGCAATAGTTCTGGCAGCGGTATATCTTCACGATGTTCTGAATGTTCCGGAGGAAGAAAGCGTAGCTGTTTGTCCCGTTGACCCTTTTGTTGAAAATACATATTATGAAGCCGTTAAAGATCTTGTTAAAATTTCCGATAAAAGCAATACAAATTTAACTCTTATGGGAATTGAACCTACTTGCCCAAGCGAAAAGTACGGATATATAATTCCCCAAAAGACCGATAATGTCAGTCCGGTACTGGAATTTAAAGAAAAGCCTGACGAAAAGACCGCGGAGAAATATATTTCACAGGGTGCTTTGTGGAACGCGGGGGTATTTGCGTTTAAATTGAAATATCTGATAGAAAAAGCACACGAAGTAATAGATTTTAAAAATTATGAAGACTTGTTTGAAAAGTATGATTCTCTTGAAAAAATCAGCTTTGATTATGCCGTTGTTGAAAAGGAAAAAAGCATACAGGTAATGCGCTACAAAGGCGAATGGAAAGACGTAGGCACTTGGAATATGATGGCGGAAGTCATGGCTGACGATACCAAGGGAAACGTTACTCTTGACAGCGAATGTGAAAACACACAGGTTGTGAATGAACTGGATATTCCCATACTTTGCATGGGCTGCAAAGATATGGTGATAGCAGCAAGCAGCGATGGCATACTTGTTTCCGACAAGGAACGCAGCGGATATATGAAATCCTATGTTGAAAAAATCGGGACTGACGTTATGTTTGCCGAAAAGTCATGGGGAACATACACGGTTATAGATGTTCAGCCGGGAGCAATGACGGTAAAAATTTCACTGCAAAAGGGCAGCGGAATGAAATATCACAGTCATGAGCTCCGCCGTGAAGTATGGACGATCGCCTCCGGTAAAGGACAAGTCGTGATAAATGATAAGGAAAAAAATGTTTCCGCCGGAGATGTGATAGACATTCCCGTAGGAACTAAACATAAAATTTTTGCCGATACCGATATGAGCATTATTGAAGTCCAGATCGGTGAGGAGATAAGCGGCAAGGATAAAAAGACATATCAGGAGTGTTGATTTTGGCAAAAACAGAACGTAATTCAAATATAGAATTGCTCAGAATTTTTTCAATGTTTGCGATAATATGCGGACATTTTGTAGGTCAAAGCGGAGATCTTACATTTAATAATTCCGTTAATGATTTTTTTCTGATTTTTATCAGTTCAGGTTCACGAATCGCAGTTAACGTTTTTCTGCTTGTCGGTGTTTGGTTCATGGTAGATACAAAATTCAGCAGCAAAAGAGTATTGAAGTTATATTTACAAGTATATTTTTATACATCAATAATTACTATTGTAATGCTTGTTGTTACAAAAGCAGATCTGCCTATTAAAGAAACTATATATGGTTTTGTACCGCTTCTTGGACGATGTGTATGGTTTGCATCAGCATATATTTTTCTATTGCTATTCAAACCTTTTCTTGACAAAATATTAAATTGGGAAAAAAAGGAATTATTTATTTTTATAACTATGTTTCTATTTTTAATGTCATTTGTAAGTACAATTCTTTCAGATAATGCAACAGGATTCTTATGTGACACAATATGGTTTGGAGCAATTTATTTACTAATTGGATTTATAAAAAAGTATCCGCCTAATATTAAAATAAATAAAAATATTTTCCAAATATTGGCAGCGGGGGGGTACTCTGTGCTTGAAATAATACATTGCTACATTGCAGTGACTGACGACAAAAATGTTATATATAAAATTCTTGATAGAGCAGTTGGATTTTATCAAGGAGATATTAAAACCGTTCCAAATTTTATTATAGCGTTTTGTTTGTTTTATTGGGTGATAAATCTTCCGGAAAAGCATAATAAAGTCATAAATGCATTGTCGATGTCGACTTTTTCGGTATATATAATACATCAGGTGCCGGTCTTTTATCCGTTTTTATGGACAAATATATTTATGGCAGAAAAGTGGCTGCCGCAACACAATTTCCTATATGCAATATTTGTAACAATAACAGTATTTCTGGCTTGCAGTGTTATTGATATTCCCAGAAGAAAATGGATCGAACCGGCTGTAATGAATAGCAAAGCTGTTAAATGGGTTGAAAGTAAAATGGATAATGTTTTTGAAAATATTAATATTTAGGAATAAAGTACGTAGAGATTAATTTTAAACGTCTTACACGTTATCATATGCCTATGATATGCTATGCTATGACAACAGTCTTATACGGAAAAAGTTAGGCTCGAGACCCAAATACAGTGTTTTTGACGCGCTGACGGAGATGACTAAAATGGAATATACAAAATAGTTTTTGTTAAATAAATGATTCAAACTTAGTGGAGGTATTCGAATAATGGCGTCAATTAAGTCCATGCTTCTACAACATCCAAATTATACTTTTAAAAGTATGATTCAATGTGTGGAAAAATATAAATATGTATCTTTTGACGTTTTTGATACTCTTATCAAAAGATCTGTTGCAAATCCGGATGATGTTTTTCTTATGGCGGCCAATTTAATTGTTAATCGTCAAAATTTGAATATTGAACCTGAAATATTAGCAAAGGCTCGTCGGGATGCAGCAGCTGAAGCTACAAAAAAAATATCGTCAAATCGTGAAATTACATTTGACGATATCTATGCCGCTTTTCCGCATGAATTCAGTGATGTAGCGTTTTCTTACAGATTGGCAGAATTAGAAATAGAACAAACGGTTTGCCACGCAGATCCTGTTATGAAAAGGGTATATGACTGGTGTAAAGCAAAGCAAAAAAAAATCATTTTGATTTCAGATATGTATTTGAATGAGGATTTTCTTGCTGACTTGTTGTCAAGGTGCGGTTATGATGGCTATGAAGCATTGTATGTATCTTCCAAGTGGGGTTCTACTAAAAAAAACGGAAATCTTTATGAGGAAGTTTACAAAAAATTTTTATTCACCGATGGTCAAGCCATTCATATTGGAGATAGTTTCAAAAGAGATTGGCTTTGTTCAAAGAAACATCACTTTTCAGCTAAACTGATTGCACGTGACCCTATGAGAAGCAGATTTATTAAGAATTTTGGTCTTACAAAAGAGCAGCAAGATATATGGCGTATGCTGCGTACGGTTATTAATGGTTATGAAGATGTAGAATGGTCTGTATTTTATCAGTATGGTTTTGAGATTATTGGTCCGTTGATGTATGGTTTTTGTAAATGGCTGCACAATTCTGCTAAAAATCACGGACAACAAAAATTATTTTTTCTTTCCCGGGATGCATTTCTATTGCAGAAAGCGTATAACAGTATGTATGGCAGTGATGCATTGGAGAATCATTATCTTTATCTATCAACGACAGTTATGAGACAAGTTCAGACATGGCTTAATTCTGATGCATTGGAAGTCGTATCTGCTTTTCCACCCGGAACATACATAAAACTTGATGAGTTTTGTAAGCTGTTTGGAGTGAAACCGGATTTAACGATTAATCAGTGCAAAGTGTGTGGGCTTAAGCCGGATGATTATTTTTTGCCAAAGGATTTTGAACACGATTCAAGGTTGCAACGCTTTTATGATCAAATTAAGGAAAATATACTTAAAAATGCAGAGGATACCTATAAAAAAACAAAAAAATATCTATTAGATCAGCATTTTGAAGGTAAAGTGGCAGTGGTGGATATCGGATGGCGTGGATCAATTCAAAATTATCTTCAAAAGCTGATAGATGCTGATAACGAATTATCTGTGTCCTTATCAGGTTATTACCTTGGATTCAAAAATGTAGCACAGGATATGGGCTCTAAGTTTTCCTTTATTCCTGCATCAGAACGAGCTTATGAATTGGTAACATCTTTTTTTGAATTCCCTTTTCCACCTGCTGAAGGAACTCTGATCGGTTATGAAGAGCGTAATGGTATGATATACCCAATAAAGAAAAAATGTGAGTTTGATGAGAATGAATGTGACATTATTAACACGGTTCAGGGGGGCGCTTTGTACTTTATTGAATGTGCCAAAAATGAGCCTGTTTTTAATGTCTTGACTGATATAAATGTTGCTTATGCAAATATGCGTAGGATATGTCGGAAACCAACATTGCAGGAAGTCCGTATGTTTGGCGATATGTCATTTTATTCATATAGCAAACATCAACTTGCAGCACCCAGATCGCTCGTCTATTACATTTTACATCCACGGCAATTACTTTATGATTTGTCTGCATCCGGTTGGAAAAACGCTTTTTTAAAAAGATTGTTGTTATTACCGTTCGATTATTACAGTTTACTTAAACTTTATAAAAAAATGACAAATTAAAAATAGAGTAGAGCAAAACACCGAACTCAAAGGCAGAAAAATTGAAGAGAGCAGGAAAAACAAAAGAAAAAGCAGAT
>CANQPL010000081.1 GCA_947625735.1 uncultured Clostridia bacterium | reverse complement strand
CGCATCTGCTTTTTCTTTTGTTTTTCCTGCTCTCTTCAATTTTTCTGCCTTTGAGTTCGGTGTTTTGCTCTACTCTACTTTTAAATATATTATACAGCTTTTTCCCGTAAAATGCAAGGTCAAAATTATAATTATATGGCAAATGTAAGATTTTATGAGAAAAAGCTGTTACTGCTGAATTTCCGATCATACCCTTGACAATTTTATAAAAATATGCTAAACTAAAAATAATGAAAAAAAGCAAAATCCGGCAGTGGGAGAATATAAAAATAAAATATCCCATAGTCGGCAGTATGCATAACAACTTTACAGGATCCCATGTAATTTTGATCGGCATCTGAGGAATAATATACTATAATGTGATAGAAAATTTTACCCCATTTTTCGGAGGTCATGTCAATGAAAAAGCTATTGTTTGTTTACAATCCCCATTCGGGAAAGGGTATGATCCACAGCTATCTGGGTGAGATCATTGATATCTTTACCAAGGGCGGGTATATGGTCACAGCAAGACCCACCCAGAGCAGAGGTGATGCCTACGAGGTCATCAAGGGCAATGCGGAAAATTATGACATCGTGGTATGCAGCGGCGGAGACGGCACTACAAATGAAGCCATAAAGGGTATTATGGACGGCGGGCATCATGTTCCGGTGGGGATCATTCCCGCAGGAACAATGAACGATTTTGCCACAAGTCTCGGCATTCCCAAGACCATGCCCGATGCGGCGGCTCTCATTGTGGAGCATGAACCCGAATATGTGGATATCGGAGCATTCAATGACCGGTTCTTTACCTATGTAGCCGCTTTCGGCATCTTTACAAAGGCAAGCTACGAAACAGACCAGCAGCTTAAAAATTCGCTGGGTCCTCTTGCATATTTTATTGAAGCCATAAAGACAACCGATATAAACCAGACATACAATATAACCATTTCCTGTGACGGCAAAACCGTTACGGGGGATTTCCTGTTCGGAATGGTATCAAACTCCGTTTCGGTGGGAGGCTTCAAGGGTATTTCGGGAAAAAATGTAAGCATGAATGACGGCATTTTTGAGGGATTGTTCATTAAAAAGCCCGCTTCGGTTCAGGAATTTAATCAGATGATAAATTCTCTCATCAAGCAGGATTTTGAAGCACCATATTTTTATTACTTCAAATCCTCCGACTTTTCCTTCCGTTCAGACGGCACTATCCCGTGGACGCTGGACGGCGAGTACGGCGGAAACAGCAAGGAAATAAGCCTTTGTGTAATGCACGATGCATTACGGATCGTTGTGGATAAGTCGAAAGCTCTCGGCTTTATCAACTGACAGGAGTGAAACAGATGAAGCTTGATCCAGAGACCGCAAGATCCCGTGCAGAGGAGCTTTCCGCAGAGATAATGCGTCACAACTATAATTATTACGTTCTTGATGATCCCGAGATAGATGATTTTGCCTATGATGCGCTTATGAGGGAGCTTAAAGAGATCGAGGCGGAATACCCCGAGCTTGTCACCCCCGATTCTCCCACTCAGAAGGTGGGAGGGTATGCCCTTAATACCTTTGCTGAGGTAGTTCATGAGGTGCAGATGGGCTCTTTGCAGGACGTCTTTTCGGAGGAACAGGTAGTAAGCTTTGCCGAAAAGTGCAGAGAAGCATTGGGAGAGCTTCCGCTCTTTTCCGTTGAACCGAAGATAGACGGGCTTTCGGTTTCTCTTGAATACGAAAACGGCGTGCTTGTAAGAGGCTCTACACGGGGAAGCGGCTTTGTGGGGGAGGACGTTACCGCCAATCTTATGACCATAAGATCCATTCCGAAAAGGCTTGATACTAATGCTTCGCTGCTTGAGGTGCGTGGAGAGGTATATATGCCCGTCAGCTCCTTTGAAAGACTTACCGAACAGCAGGAGCTTGAGGGCGAAAAGACCTTTAAAAATCCGAGAAATGCTGCGGCAGGCTCTCTGCGTCAGAAAGATCCCGGAATAACCGCAAAAAGAGGTCTTGACATACTTGTATTCAATATTCAGCGTATTGAGGGAAAGACATTTAACTCCCATATAAGCTCCCTTGAATTTCTTAAATCTCAGGGGTTTAATGTCATTGACTGTTTTGCGGCAGATTCCGTTGAAAAGGTTCTGGACAGGATAACCGATATCGGAAGTAGGCGGGGAACATTTCCCTATGATATTGACGGTGCTGTTGTAAAGGTGGACAGCTTTTCCCAAAGAGAAATTCTGGGAGCAACCTCCAAATTTCCCAAATGGGCAGTTGCCTATAAATACCCGCCCGAGGAAAAGGAAACAACTCTCCTTGATATCGAAGTGAACGTTGGAAGAACGGGTGCTGTTACCCCTACAGCAGTATTTGAGCCTGTAGAGCTTGCGGGTACTACGGTCAGCCGTGCAGTGCTGCACAATCAGGATTTTATCAGCGAAAAGGATATACGTATCGGCGACAGGATCGTGGTACGGAAGGCGGGGGAGATAATTCCCGAGGTGCTCAGATCTGTTTCCCATGCTGACGGCTCAGAACCCTATTTTCTGCCCGAACGCTGTCCTGTATGCGGCACACAGGCTGTAAGATATGAGGACGAAGCAGTGCTGCGGTGTCCCAATACGGAATGTCCCGCCCAACAGTACAGGAACATTATACACTTTGCCTCAAAAGGGGCAATGGATATTGACGGAATGGGTCCTGCCGTTATACAGGCGCTTCTTGATAAGGGGCTTATTTCTACAGCGGCAGATATCTATTCTCTGAAAGCGGAGGATATAGCCGCTCTTGACCGAATGGGCGAGAAATCGGCGCAGAATCTTATCGCCGCTATTGAAAAATCAAAGGACGCTCCTCTTGACAGAGTTATCTACGCTTTGGGAATAAGAAATATAGGTGCAGCTGCCGCAAAGCTCCTTTGTGCGGGCTTTGGTTCAATTGACAGGATCATGACAGCCACCGCTGAGGAAATCGCTTCAATTGAGGGCTTCGGCGGAGTTATGAGCGAGAATACGGTAAAGGCATTTTCCGAGCCTCATTTTATTCATCTGATAGAAAGATTAAAGGCTGCGGGAGTTAAAATGGAGTACAAAAACGAGGTAAAGGACAACCGTTTTGCGGGAAAGATATTTGTTCTGACAGGCACTCTCCCCACTCTGAAACGTGACGAGGCAAAGAAGATAATCGAGAGTTTCGGAGGAAAGGCATCTTCATCGGTATCGAAAAAGACGGATTATCTGCTTGCGGGAGAAGAAGCGGGCAGCAAGCTGACAAAGGCGCAGGAGCTGGGTGTGCCTGTTATCTCGGAAGAGGAATTTATGAAAATGATCGGATAAGCGGCAGCCGCAGGGCAAAGCCGTTATAGGAGGGGAGATGTGCGTATGGCATTGGTGATCTGTCCGAAGTGCGGCAAGGATCTGGGCAGAAAGCCTGTATACTGTCCCTACTGTGATTATACGTTTGAGCTTATGTTCAATGTAAAACACTGTGCGGTATGTGCGAGCTTTGTCATGGTATTTTCAGACAGGGAGCGGGACAGGAAAACCACCTGCATTTACTGCGGAAACAGTGAGCATTTTAAATATTTCCGCTGGAACGATCCCTTGCTGCCTACAAAGGAGTACAAAAAATTTATCGCTTCTGTGAGAAGAAACAAGTATTACGATAAGGTAAAGGCAGCCCGTGCAAGAGAGATAATCAAAACATCTGCTCCGGATAACAAACAGGAGCTTGACTAAAAAAAAGAACAGGGAGTACCGTGGAAAATGCGGTACTTCCTGTTTTTTTAATGAATTATTTTCTGACGGTTACAGCCTCAACAGCCTTAACGGCATCGTTCAGAGGAGAGGTGTCTATATCCTCCACTCTTCCGCTGTCGCACTTTGCGGCAAAGGAGGGATCTACAGGCAGACGCCCCAGGACATCAAGTCCATATTCTGCGGCAGTTTCCTCAATATGGCTTTCACCGTATATCATCAGCTTCTTTTGGCAGTCAGGGCAGACAGCATAGCTCATATTTTCTATAATTCCAACAATAGGAATATTCATCATATTTGCCATTCCCACTGCCTTTCCCACGATCATGGAAACAAGCTCCTGCGGAGAGGTGACAATGATTATCCCGTCAAGGGGAATGGACTGGAACACCGTAAGCGGCACATCGCCCGTTCCCGGCGGCATATCCACAAACATATAGTCTATATTGTCCCAGATGACCTCGCTCCAGAACTGTTTTACAACCCCTGCGATAACAGGTCCTCTCCAGATGACAGGATCGGTAGGATTTTCAAGGAGAAGATTTATGCTCATCATCTCCACGCCGCCCTTGCTTCTGAGGGGGATAAGCCCCTTTTCCGTGCCTGTCGCCCTATCTGTTATCCCGAACATTTTCGGAACAGACGGACCTGTGATATCTGCATCAAGGATAGCAGTTTTTGCTCCCTTTGCCGCAAATGCCGAGGCAAGAAGTCCCGTTACCAGAGACTTTCCGACACCGCCCTTTCCGCTTACGACGCCTATGACCTTTTTAACGCTGCTTCCCTCGCCCAGCTTTTCAATAAAGCTCTGAGAACCTTTCCTCTCGGCGCAGTCAGAGCCGCAGGAGGAGCAGTCATGTGTACATTCGCTCATATAAGCTTTGCACTTCCTTTCAAAACAATGCTTTTATCCTTTAAAACAAAATCCTTTCCGGGTTTTATTTTTTGCGCTGAGTATTTACGGCTGTACGGCAGCTCTGCCGAAAAAATGCAGAGCTGCCGTTTATATTATCCCCCAATTTTTTGTAATATTACGGAACTTGTCCGCATAAGCATAGAACAAAGAGAGCAGCTCATTATATTACCGCAAGCATCGTGATGCCTATTCTGCGAAAGCTCACGCTCATTTGTTCATTGTGCAGGGTTTTTATCTTTTGAGCTGTTCAATGCAATCGGTGCATACGCATTTTCCTCTGAAATCAAGAACGTTGTCATCATTACCGCAGAAAACGCAGCTAAGGTTGGGCTTACGAAGAATTATTCTGTCCCCTTCAACGAATATTTCCAGATAATCCCTGTTTTCGATCTTGAGGTTGCGTCTTAGCTCAATGGGCAGGACGATCCTCCCGAGATCGTCTATCTGCCGAGAAATAGCAGTGGATTTCATGTTATCCCGCCTTTCTGTTAAAAAATGTCAAGCGTAAGCATTTTACTCACATTAATTATACCAAAAAATAATTTGAATTTCAACACGATTTTGTGATATTTATAAAAAATTTATATTTTAGTAAAATAGAAGTGGTGATTTAAAAATGATGAAATACATATTCGGACTGCTTATAATTTTATCGGCAGCAGCGTCCCTTATTACGGGAAACGGACTTACAGAGGCAATCCTCAATGAGCCTGTGAGGGCGGTAGAGCTTTGCATTTATCTTTGCGGCGGAATGTGCTTCTGGGGAGGACTTATGCGCATTGCGGAAAGCTCGGGCCTTACGGAAAAGATCTCATCGGTTCTGGGTATGGTTTTAGGGAAGCTCTTTCCCGGGCTTGATAAAAACGGACGGGCTTTCAGAGCTATATGCATGAATGTTACCGCAAATCTTCTGGGACTGGGAAACGCCGCTACTCCCGCAGGAATAGAAGCTGTAAAGGAAATGGCAAAGGAGGAGGGAGCGGGGGATACCGCCACGCCCTCCATGATAATATTTACCGTACTCAATACCGCATCTCTTACACTTATACCGTCAACTGCAATTTCGCTGAGGATAAAATACGGCTCCACAGCTCCCGCAGAGATAATACCCGCCATATGGATAACATCTGCGGTATCCCTGACAGCAGCACTGACAGCAGCAATACTTATGAACAGGGGGAAGAAAAAATGAGCTTTACAGAGCTGCTTATTCCTGCGGTGACGGTGATAGTCATTCTGTGGGGACTTAAAAGCGGTACGGATATTTTCGCCGAGTTCATTGCGGGTGCAAAGGAGAACCTGACTGTCTGCATGGAGCTTCTTCCCACACTTATTGCCCTTATAACGGCAGTGGGTATGTTTACTGCCTCGGGAGCATCGGAGCTGATGACAAATGCCTGTTCCGGAACGCTTATGCGGCTGGGCTTTCCTCCGGAATGTCTGCCGCTGGCACTTATACGTCCCGTATCGGGAAGCGGCGCTCTTGCTGTTTATGAGTCTGTTCTCTCACACTGCGGTCCTGACAGCCTTGCGGGAAAGGCTGCAAGCGTTATGATAGGGTCAACCGAAACAACCTTCTATACTATTGCAGTGTACTATGGAGCTGTGGGGATAAAAAAGACACGACACACCGTCCCCGCTGCCATTATCGGAGATATAACGGGATTTGTTGTAAGCGTTATAACGGTTGGTATTTTATTGTAAAATATTAATATTTTGTAAAATAAAATTTTTTGTAGTTTTTTCTGTTGACAAAAGCGATTTTATATGTTATAATAATTAAGCATTTGAGCCATTAGCTCAGTCGGCAGAGCATTTGACTTTTAATCAAAGGGTCTGGGGTTCAAATCCCCAATGGCTCACCAGTTGATCGTCCCGTAAACAGCTATTTACAGCGTTTGCGGGACTTTTTCTTTATTTACATATTTTTCTTAGCATCTTCAAGCAGTCTGGAAAGAGTAATATTGTTCATTTCATTTTCCATTGCCGACTGAATTGTTTCAATTTTGCCGTCCATAACGGAATGGATAGTTCTTCCAATGGGACACTGCGGATTTGGGCTTTCATGAAAATGGAAAAGGGATTCCTCCTTTTCGACTGCCTTGAATATATCCAATAACGTTATTTTTTCCGGCGGCTTTGACAGAAAAGCTCCTCCTATGCCCGCCTTAATTTCAATTATTCCCGCAGACGATAATAAACCGAGAATATTTCTTATAATAACCGGATTTGTGTTAATGCTGCCTGCGAGAAAATTTGACGTCACTTTTTGTTCGTTTTCAAACATTGCAATACATAGCAATATATGTGTTGCAATTGTAAATCTGGACGAGAATTGCAAAAAAACACCCCCTGTATTTTAATGATATTATATCATTTTTGAGCTGTAATGTCAATAGTTACAACGTGATAATTTAAAAATTGTGCAAGCATACAAATTTGCGTTGTAAGTATTGACATTACAACAAAAACGTGGTAATATTTAGTTGTAACGAGATAAGTTACAACTAAATATCACGGAGGTATTATTATGAGCAATTTTAAGAAAGTAAACGTAGGAAATGACGCAAGGACAGAGCTGCATGATGTTCTGGCACTTACAGGTGCAGAGATAAGCGTTAATAATCTTCCCGCAGGAGCCAGCGTTCCTTTCGTACATTCACATAAGCAGAACGAGGAGATCTATGCTGTTATTTCCGGTGCGGGAAAAGCAATTATTGACGGTGAAACTGTTGAACTGACGGCAGGGGACTGGGTAAGAGTTTCTCCCGCAGCAAAAAGGCAATTCTTTGCAGCCGATAATTCTGCAATAAGCTATATCTGTATTCAGGTCAAGGAAAATTCACTGGGACAGTATACGGCTGATGATGCTGAGATCTGCAAGTAAAAATTAATGCTAATAAATAAAAATTAAAATAAAAATCTGCCGGTTTTGTAATGAAATCAGCAGATTTTTTATGTTATTAGTGTAATTGCATAATGAAAAATCCTACATAATCGGTTTAACTTTTAAGTTATATCAGTCAATTACATGGAAAGTATTTGACTTGATATTAATTTTTTTGAAGCTTTTTTTGCATAATACTCCTGTTATTTTTGTACAAGTTTGTCAACTTTTAACCACACTTTGCACATATTTCACAATTTATTCTTTGATTATTTTGAAATTTTTATGGTTTAGCTATTGACAATAAACTATTTTTGCTGTATAATGTCCTTATAAGTCGCAAAAATTTATAATGCATAATTATCGGGAGTATAGAACAAGGAGTGAACAATGTGGTGGAGCAGGAAACTTTAGAAAACAGAGTACCGCCTATGATAACCCGAACATATCCAAAGGTCGAATACAAAGAAAAGCCGCTATACGAAATTTTCAAAAGAGTCTTTGATGTTTTATGTTCAGCTTTTGCATTGATAGTTTTATCTCCTCTTTTTCTTGTCGTTTCGTTGGCTATCATAATAGATGATTTCGGAAATCCCATTTATACGCAGATGAGAACAGGAAAAAACGGAAAAGAATTTAAAATGTTTAAATTCCGAAGTATGTATAAAGATGCTGAACAACGGCGCTCAGAG
>CANQPL010000080.1 GCA_947625735.1 uncultured Clostridia bacterium | reverse complement strand
GTTCTTTTGTTAATCTCATTCTTTTATTATACCATATTTATTTGAAGAATGCAATAGTTTTATGTGAACAGACTCTAAGTTTTTTCATGGTTTTTTCCTTCCTTACGCTTTTTCTTTTATTATACCATATTTTTCTTACTTGTCCGGTTACATTTTGTTTACGGTTTCTTTACTCGTTGAAATACCGTGCACAATTCGATATGTGCTCCGTATCGTTTGAGAATAGCAATATTTATACCACCAAATCCAACAATGAAAAAAAACGATAAGAATTAGCCAACTATGTGTCTCTATTGCCGCATCAATTACAACAGTCATTACTAGGGGAAAAATAATCAAAGTAGCAATAACCAGCAACAAACTCCCACCGGTGCTGATATGTCTGCAATAGTGACTAAACTTATTATAATTACCACTGCATAGGTTTGATATTAACTTTTTTATATCTGATTTTCTAATGTGATGCTTTTTTAATTGATTTGATATGAACGAATGCCATATAAACAATTGTATAATAAAGCATACAATAAAAACAACAACAAATCCAACCATTTTTTATTTACCGGATAATAGGATTCGTCACTCGGTTTCCGTTTTGAATAATTATGCAAATTTTAGTTACATTATGTTTATATAAATCAGAACAGATTTTTTAATTTTTGCATCATTACTTTTAATTTTGAATTATATACCTTAATAATAAAAATAAGGGCAAAAAACGAGTATACAACTACACCAAGAAAGACTTCCAGAAAAATATTCCGCCATGAAATTATCACATCAGAAAATATTTTGGAAAGTGTAATATACATTACCGTTCCTCCGGTTAAAAACCACAAAAGATGGCAAAAATATTTTTTTATCGGAATGCTTTTTCTTATTTTAATAAACTGGTACAGCATGACTATCAATTCCGTAGTAACTGTCGCTGTTACCGCACCGTAGGAATCTATTTGAGGTATTAGTATCATATTGAGAATAAAATTTATTATTGCACCGATACAGCTTGCTTTTAAAAAAATATTTTCAAGATCATATGGAATAAGGTGTACCTTTCGTGTTACAATTGATATGCCGAGAAACATTACAGAAGGAGCAAGAAGCTTAAGTAATCCTGAACAATCGGAAAATTCGGCACTGTAAAAAAGGCTTATAAATTTATCTGAAATTGTAAGTATACCCATTGCCATAGCCACCGAAAGACATATACTGAAATCAATGAAGGCATCTCCGAATTCCGATGCCTTTTCCTTTTGTCCGACTGACAAACATGATGCTATTCTGGGCATCGCCACATCTGCACAAACTGACAAGACAGTTATGCAAATCATATATATTTTTTCCGCATAATCGTACAGACCTACCTGTACTGTTCCGGAAATCATTCCAAGCATTATTTTATCCATTTGGCGGTACATATTCAGGGCAAGCACAGGTACAAAGAGAATAAACATAGGCTTTATACATTTTACGACATCTGACTTTTTCGGTATTGAAAATGTAACATTTTTTATTACACCGCCCCACCCAATAAATTGACTGAGGAAATATGTGCCTCCTATCATAATAAGCGTATAAAGTTTAAGATCATCCGAGCTTTTTACAAAGGTAAATATCAGTATCGTAACCAGAATTTTAATTGCCATATTCCGGATAGATATATATCTGAAATTCTCTATCCCCATATAAAACCAATTTACATCAATTATAGCAGAAATGATATGTAATAAAAAAATCAAAGATATTGTTATATTTGTTTTTGCAAGCAGGAATACATACAATAAATAAATTGTGAGTGATATTATTCCCATTATAAACTTTATGGAAAACAGCGAGCAAAATTTCTCTGATAATAATTTACGATTATTTGGAGGAATCTTTGCTATTTCCCTTGCGCCATAATTATCGATCCCAAGCTTTGTAAGCAGAACAAAACAATTAGAAATTGTATAACAAAACGAATATGTTCCTACTCCCTGCGCACCGAGTGTTCTTGCAAGATAGGGTGCTGTGATGAATGGAACAAGCATTACAACAAGCTGATATACCAGCTGAAACAAGAAATTTTCAACAATACTTTTTTTCTTCAAAACTATTACCTCTCAATTTTTATTGACAGGATAATTCCTCGTTAAGTTCTTTATAAAAGAAGCAAAGAATAAGAGGAAGATTGACGAAAGGCATATACAATGCAAATTCAGAGAATTGCATAAGAAGTATTGAAAATATACTCAAACATATCACTGAATTTACAGGGCAGTCCGGATACATTTTCAGTTCTTTTTCGGCAAAAAAATACGTTATTACAAGACATATCATTGCTATTATTCCACCTTGTATCAACACCTCAAGAAATACATTGTGAGAAAAATACGCACGTTGTAACACATCTGAGTAATTAATACTCAGTCTGCCACCTTTAACTGTTCCGTATCCCAACCAAGGTTTATCTTTTATATTTGAAACTGCCGAAGCCCAAACATATATTCTTCCGGAAAGCGTCAGTGATTTATGAAGTATGTCGACAATAAGCCACTCAAAATAATCTTGAATATGTAAAAATATTACCATTATTGAAATGCACACATTTATCATAAACGCCCTAAATGGATATATATATTTTAAAATTTTATTTGTATCAAGTAGCATTATAGCTAAAAATAGCACAAATATTGCCATACATGTAGCCGCCCATGCTTTAATAAGTGATATCAAGCATATTGCAGACCAAAATATCATTTGAAACATGAAAACAACTTTTTCTTTTTTGAATGTTGTACAATATACCAGCATAATAAACGGAATATACATATATCCAAGAAAATTATCAGATACAAGGAAATTGTTAAAATTATTTGAAGGAGTATATCCAAAAAAATCCTGATCAAACAACTGAAATAATAAATTTATTATTATTACTATGCACATTACATTTTTAATGTCTGTCAGAAAAGGAATTAATTTTTTCTTTCTGCTGAAATAATCTATCAGTATCATAAAACATATATTTTTTGCTGCATAATAAAATGCCGGAAGTAATTCTCTACCGTTTATAAATGTTGACAATAAAATAATTAAATAAAACAAACCGACAATTAAATAACTTTTTCGTACTTTCCTTATTTTGAATATTAGAATAAATAAAAGAATTATAGAAACTATTAGTGTCACATATTCCAATTTGTTATTTATCAAATAATTCAATCCTGAAAAATCAAGAAACGGGAGAAAAAACAAAACTCCCATCACATGATCTGCCAATCGTGATAATTCAGTTTTTTTTGCCGATCTAACCATTTCCATTCTCTCCACCATAAAAACGTAAATGTTGATTTGAACGATTAATATCGTCATAATAAATATTTCACGATATCCCTGACAACTCCACTTCCACCATTTTGAATGGAAATAAAGTCAGCACATTCTTTTACTTCTTTTATAGCATCCATGGGACAGCATGAAGAACCCACTTCTTTCATCACCGGGATATCGTTTATATCATCGCCGATATAGGCTATCTCATCAAGTGAAATGTTATATTTTTCAGCCAGCATTTTTACGACCGCCAATTTATCCTTAACACCCATATGCAGTTCATCAATCTTCATTTTTTCTGCTCTGCGGCGATTCAGTTCAACATTTTCACCCGTAATTATGCCCGTGATTATGCCATGTTCTCTCAATATTTCAAATGCCATTCCGTCTTTTGTATTGAATTTTTTCAGTTCGTCGCCGTTCTCACTGTAATACATTCCGCCGTCTGTAAGGCAGCCATCACAATCGGTAAGAAGCATTTTTATTTTCTTGTTGAAAATTTTCTTATTACGTTTTTTCATTAGCTGTTCTATAATTATCCAGTCGTTTGGTTCATCAATTTCAAAGGCTGTTTCTTCAGACATTTCATATGCTTTTATTTTACCGGAAACTCTGTTTTTTGAAGAAATAAGCCTTTCCTTGCTTGTTATGTAAAACGCTCCGTTTTCCATAAGATACCCGCCAAAATCCTGACGGCGGGGACGGTGAAATACATCGTAATTTACCGGTTCGGCAATGCCGTTTGTTTCTTTCCAGATAAAACGATATTGCCTTACCACCGACAGCACGCTGTCGCAATCATCAGAATCAAATAATTTAAATCCGCCGTCAATATCCTCTGATGTTAATAATGGTGAAGTTGCCTGAATGAGAATGATATTATCAAAATCATATTTTCCGGCAAATTCAAGCATTGCAAATTCCGTGGACGCCGTGTCACTTGCCGACTCAGCACTGCGGTCTATAACCTCAACTTTTGGTAAACAAAATGATTCAACCGTTGATCTTATAAGACCACTGTCGGTGGCAACATAAACTTTGTCAATATGGTTGCTTTCGCTTGCGGCTTTTACCGTCCAGTATACAAGCGGTTTCCCGCATAATTCTTTTATATTTTTCAGTGGTATAGATTTACTTCCTCCACGAACGGGTACAAATGCAACATTCACTTTTTGTGTTCCTCCAGAATTGATCTGATGATCTGCATATTTTCCTGTGTTATTTTATATAACTTTTCCTGTGCATCAAGTAATCGTTTTTCTGTCAGTTCTCCATTTACTTCATGTATTTCGTGAAATTTTTCAATTATGCGATCGCATAAAGTTTCCGGAGAATTTGTAATATCAATATACCAGTCACTCGCATTTATATCTTCAAGAAACCATTTCATCTTGTCATGAGAGCCCAACGAAATAATATTACAATTTACTCCGAATGGTATCATTTGTGCGTGTCCTCTCATTCCGATGACCACATCCATGTTGTTATAAAAATTTATAAGCTTGTCCGGAAGCCATGAGGCGGCATTTATTACTTTAATATTTGATCTGTTCTTTAAATATGGCACAATGTTAAGATCCTGTGTACAATGAGCAATAATATAAACATTATATCCTTTTTTGATCAATTTTTCCATACTCAAAGATATTTCGGATAAAATAACATCTTTATTACTGCCGTACCGCCTTTCTGAGCGATCAAACGCTATATTGAAGGCAACGTTATTTCCCTTTTTCTTAGGGGGAAGATCAGCATATATTTTTCTGATAAGAGTTGTTGTACACGGCTGATAAATCACTTTTTCACGAAGTTTTTCCGGCAATAATTCCTGAACAGCTTTTACACTTCCCATGTTGCGTAATCCTATAAATATGCTTTTTCCAATTAATGCAGCAAGATTTTCACGAAACAATTGAGTTGGTTTTTGTCCTTTGAAATAATTATACCCTACGCTGTAAATAATAATAGGAACATTTATCATGCTTAGCATCTCATTGCTGCACGCCCACTGCCAACCGGAGATATTATTCGGATTTGTATCTGGAAGAAAAAGTCCTCCACCTCCGATTATTAATGCTTCTGTTGAGTTTATCTTTTTTACAAGTCCAATGTTTACTTCTTTGCTGACTTCTGTCAATCCCCATGAAATTTTATATAATTCTTTGTCAAACACTTTCCTGACACATTCAGACAACACGGTATCCCCTGCATTGCCTACAGAATAATATGTAACGTGAG
This sequence comes from uncultured Clostridia bacterium, assembly GCA_947625735.1. Taxonomy (GTDB): domain Bacteria; phylum Bacillota; class Clostridia; order Oscillospirales; family Ruminococcaceae; genus Huintestinicola. Next base: position 2,809 of record CANQPL010000080.1, on the reverse strand, counting down.
TAAATATATGGTCAGCTTTATTTTTTTTACTTTCGGTTAAAATTTTCATTTTATGTATGTTTACAATAATTCTATTGTAAACACGCTGAAAAAACAACAACGTCTTCACCTCTTACGATATTTGAGTTTATCTCTCTGCACCTGTTCAATAGGCAGGATCTCCTGCTCCTTATATGTAAGCGCATCATGAACAGCGTTCAGATTCCGTACCAATTTGCGGATACCGTCCGGCTCAAGTGATGCCGCATGATCTGTACCTTTCCAAGTGCGGTCAAGTGTGTAATGTCTTTCAACATAAGATGCGCCCAAGGTATATGCGGCAATATCAACAGCAATACCGAGATGATGTCCTGAAAATCCTATTGCTTTTACTCTGTCCTCATATTTTTCACGAAGTCTGTTTATTTCAAGCAGGCAGACGTCTTTAAAAGGCACAGGATAACCGGAGGTGCAGTTAAAGATAACAAGATCTTTATTTCTTCCGTTCTTTTCAAAAAGCGAAACAATCTCCTCCTCTTCCTCATGGGTCGTCATGCCGAATGAAAGCTGAATTTCGCCTTTATAATTATCGCAAAGCCATTGCAGCATTTCAAAGTGATTATTGCAGGCGGAGGGGATTTTTATAAATTCCGGTTTAAGAGATGCAATTTCCTTTGCAGAGGTCATGTCCCACACCGATGTTGAATATGTAATTCCTGCTTGTTCGCACCATTCTTTTAACTGTGCGTGCTGATCAACGGTAAATTCCAAAAATTCACGATGTTCACCGTAGGTCTTGCCGTATGAATTTGCGGGATTCGGGTGCGGAGCGTTATACTGCTCGGGAGTAAGAAGCTCTTTCGGGCAGCGTTTCTGAAACTTGATCGCATCGGCTTTGCAGAAATACGCTGCTGTGTTTATAAGTTCTCTGGCGATCTCCATTTCACCTTTGTGATTGCAGCCTGCCTCGGCGATTATGTAAGGCCTTTTGTAGTTCATTTTATTTTTCCTCCTCATTATTTGGAAACAGGGTATCAAAATCTACCCTTTCAAATACTTCTAACTTTCCTCCTCGGGTGGCGTTGTAGATTTTTATATTGTGATTATCGCAGTATTCTTTAGCAATTTGATACGCTCTAAGTGTTGATTCATAAATCTGAGATGTTGTATTATAATTTTTACCACTAAAATAATCCTTGACGGTGGGATCATTATGTATATTACCATTTTTATCCACAACAACAGAATAGCTGAAATCTACACCTAACAAGTAAATCTCACTAAATCCCATATATAGTGCCATTTGAATATTTGCGAAAGTAACAGTTGCACCCTCTGCTATGTGATTAGATACATCTTCACTTACATATATTGTCCAGTTATTGTTGTCATTCTTATACACACGGAAAAAACTATCATAATCCATAAAAATGCGCGTCATCTTTTCCATTGGGTAATCAAGTGCTGCATTTTCTCCTGTTCGCAAAAACATATGTCCCAAATCATAATATTGTAATTTTTGATAATTATCTTTGATAAAAGACTTATCAGTTGCCATATAATATTGCGGTCTCCAATCTGTTTGATTGAAAATCTCATAGATTCGATTGGCAGCAAATGCATATTCATCCTTTATTTTATCCAAATCCTTCGCACGTAAACTCGGTCCGTTTCCGATAATAAAGCAACGTTTTCCAATATGTACACCTTTAAGTGTTTTAAGATACCAACTATCCGGAGAACACAAATAACGTTGATGATCATAATTTTTTATAATATTCATAAACGGCAACGCAAAAAAACGTATTAAGCGACTTGATTTCCACATTTTAAAACTCATGCCGCTACCTCTGAACTATGTACTTTACTGGGATTTGAAACGTTAGTAAGTTGAAAGGTTACCCCCCCCCGTTTTCCAAATATTGTCAAATTCTATTCTCTTAAACACCTCTAATTTCCCTCCTCTTGTTGCATTATATATTTTAATGCCATGTGTATCACAATACTCTTTAGCTATTGTATAGGAGTATTCAGCAGTATTAAGGTTGGCTGGGTAAGCTGTCTTGAAATTAAATTCCCTATGATCAAAATGATCTTCAATAGTCGTATCAACTTGAATTTTGCCTTGAAGATCATACGTTCTTGAATAATTGTGATCTATACCAAGTAAATAAATTTCTTTAAATCCCATATAAATTGCAAGCTGTATTGATTCAAACGTAACCGTTCCACCGTTACAGAAGTGATCAGAAACATCTTCACTTATATATTTCATTGGCGCATAAACTCTTGGAGCATTTGAACTGAACAAAAGGTCTTCGATATAGATTTGAGTAATCTTATTTGTAGGACCAATTATTTTATTTTTCCCATATCTCAGGAACTTATGTCCACAATCATAATTGAAAAGTTCATGCTGTGCTTCCTTTAACACCTTATCATCTACTGAAAGATAATAAGTTGGTCTCCAATCTGTCTGGTCAAAAATCTTAAATATCCAGTTAGCAGCAAATGTGAATTCATCACGCAATAAATCTAAATCCGCCGCACATAAACTCGGACCGTTTCCAATAATGAAACATCGTTGTCCATTATGGATTCCTCTTAGTGTTTTTAAATAAAAATGATCCGGTGAGCGAAGATAGGTATCATGCTCCGTCTTTCTTTTCCAATCCATATAGGGTTTCGCAAGAATACGAACCACCTTTATTTCCTTGATTGACTTCAAAATATCACTCCTTACCGTTTTTAATTTTAGCCCCGAGCAAAACACCGAAAAACAAGTAATAACGCAGTTTTGCCGGGATAAAGTTTTCAAATTGTCACTATA
>CANQPL010000079.1 GCA_947625735.1 uncultured Clostridia bacterium | reverse complement strand
TGTCATTTGTCTTTCCATTCTTCTATTCTACCATATTTTTGGAGTTTTGGCAAGTCTTTGTGCGGTGTTGCCTTAAATTCCCTTTGGTATTACAAATATGGTAATATCAGTAGTGATAAGTATAGTTTAAAATCAACAGTAGATAAAAAGGGTTTCCCAACGTTTAAGAAGCCCGGTTCCGGTGACAAGGCTGCTATGTATGACAAAAACGGCGAGCCTATGGGCTTCTATAACTATGGCAAGCTGCCCAAGTCTACTCAGGCAGAGCGTGCCGGCTGGTACTATGTATCTTCCAGCGGTCAGTATGACAGATTCAAGAACGGGGACGGTAACAAAGATGGCTTCAACACTTCCAAACAGTATAACGGTCTGGAAAATGAATACAGCGAACAAGCAAGTGATATAACTGCCATCAGAACATATGGCATAAAGGGCGAGTTTGAAATTACATCAGAAACCGGGGAAGACAGGATCAAGGTATCCGAAAAGATCGACACAGATAAGATGTTATCAGTGCTGGGGGTAAATGATGGAAGCAAAGCAAAAGACAGTCTTATACAAGGCGATAATTCAAACAGATTTATTACATTTGGTCCAGATGGCGATGACGAGCCGGAAGACGTGGGCGGTGTGCGCTTTTATCTTGACGATGAGGGCAGACTGCGCTGCTTCTGCAACACAGGAAATGCTACAGAAAAGAATGATGCCGGAAATGGTATCGACATAACGACCTTCGCTTCCTACGTATTTGTAAAGTCAGATGAACAGAGCATCAAGACCGAAGCACTGCAGGATGCAATTGCAGAATTTTCGGCAAAGGTGGCAGAGGTGTCTCCCGCAAGCCGTATTTCTGCTGTAAGATTCAGTTCAAATCAGTTCTATCCTGATAAGAAAAAGGGCGATGAAAAAGAGCTTCTGCTCATGAACTGGACAAATGATCCTCAGACTATCACGGGAATGCTCAATCAGAAAACCGGCGTAGACGAAGATGATAATAAAGAGCCCGATACAAATGGCAGCACTGCTGCAACCGCAGACGGCGAGTATAACTATTTCCTCACCGGTTCTACTGCAACACGCTCCGGTCTGGAAGCGTTCAGAGACAAATTTGTAATTGACCCGAAAACGGGAAAACCATATGAAGAAGAACCCGGTGCTGCAAAAAGAGACAAATATCTGATCGTCTTCACGGACGGTAATGACACCGATAATAATGATGAAGAGGCGAAGAAGGTTGCTCAACAGATAAAGGATGCCGACTATACAATTTTCGGCGTGCTCCTTGCTTCCGATGGTGTTAATACAGATAAGGCAAGGGATTTCCTTGAAAAGCTGGCGGGAGACAAGAGTGGAACAAGTAAGTCGAATGTTTTCGTCTACTCCACAAGGGAGACCGAGGGCGGCGTAACCAAGGAGGTTTCACTGACAGAACTGTTCGAGCAGAAGATCTTCCGCAAGATCTTTGCCGATCTGGACGACTATGATGTAAAGCAGTACATTGACCCCCGCTTCAACATAAAGACAATGACACCGGACGGAGATGGCTATAAGCTTTCAACGGTTGAGCTTTACAGCGGCGGAAATATCGTTGTTGACGGTGTTTCAAAAGGCGGACTGTCTGACATCAGCATTAATCCCGGTGACGATGGAGTATCCTATGTAAGCAATTCGGGTGCGGTTTATGAGCTGAACCTGAACTACGATCTGGGAGAACACCCGGGGGCTGCCTCAAAAACTTCCGACAAGGCATACCTCTGCTATGACAGTAAGAAGGATATGTACTATATCCAGTGGATCGCTCAGAAGATCCCCTCCGCAGAGATCGGCGCTAAACAGCTTGCGGTATGGAGAAGTACTGTCAAGATGATAGCTAAGGAAGATTTTATCGGCGGTAATGCTGTACTTGCCGGCGGTAACGACACAATGGAAAACTTTGTTTACTATGTACACGAGCCGGAAGCCAAAACCACAAGCGAAGATGGCAGTTATGTTGCTTTTGGCAGCCGTACAAATAAGGGCGCTGATAATAACGACAGTAAACTGGTGATCGCAAGGGACAAAGACGGCAAGGCCTTAAGGACAGTAGATGGCGATCTGATGATATATAACTACCCGTCTAAGGGCTTCCCCCGCACAGCTGCGGACGTCAAGGAATATGATCTTTCCAATGTTAACCTTGCTGCTGTCAAGTATCTGGGTGAGGATCGTGATGAGCTGTACACGCTTATCGAGAAGCTTGCCGATGGTACTGTTGAGGGCGTGGGTAACTCCAAATATTTCTGGGATTACCTCAGAAGATTTGCGGAATATTATCCTAATAAAAAAGATGTGGTCGTTGTTGAAGAAAACCCTGAAAAGGACATAAAGCAGGAAACAGCAGTAGGTAAGTCACTCAATAATCTTATTGATATTCTGGCAGGTAAAGATGATAAAAATGGCAGGTATTACACGGGTGGTAAACTTACTCTGCCCTATACCTACCTGAAACCTGCAAAAGACACTCCGTATTATTCCGAAACTACTGACGGTGCTACAGGTACTGATGAACATAAGGCAGACATAATAGGCGAGATCACATATAGCTTCACGCTCAGTCAAAACTACTACGGATCGAATTCCTATGGTAACGACGAAACAAGTCAGCTTCTTGTTAAACTTAACGGCAACGAATATACTCTGTCTGTCTCCTACAAGCCTTACAACACACCCGAGCTGGCAGAGGGAGAAGAAGCGAAAGAGGATGATGAAATAAAGGACAGAGATGTTAATTCTCTTGTCAAAAATGACAGCGATTTCAAAATGAAATTTAGTAAAACTGCCAAGGATACCAAGACCCTGCGGACTTACAAACGTCTGGCAGGTACAAAGCAGGAAAAGATCAACCCGATGGGCGTTTACAGCTTACTGCCCGTCAGCGGCGCTATCACCATGCAGATGAAGATTGCCGAAGAAGATGTTGAGTTCCTGCAGACCTACCTTCCCGAGGGAGACACCTCCGGAAACCGCACAGTAACACTGACTGCGGAGCTGTACAGGGAAGATCTGCCCGTTTCAGGACCTCCATACCTGAAACCGACCACCGCAGGCAACAACAAAACAGCCGAGGCTGCCGAAACAGAAGTCAATCCACCCAAGGGCACCAAGGTGGGTACTTATACGGGTGAACTGGATATAAGCGCACTTAAACCGGGAGAGGCACCGGAGGGCGGTAAATATGAGTCCGAGTCCGGATTCTATTATGTCCCGATAAGATTCTTTGCAGTAAAACAAGAAGCACCTTTGATAGATTATGACAGTTTCGGTTTCCCTATTGGCACCTACTATCTTGATAACATTGATATTGATACCCATAATTTTGACGGTATTACCTACACCACAGATACCCTTGAACTGACAGATAAAACCGTATTGGTAACGCCTTTCAAATCTATCAAGTGGAATGTGCTTGAAGATGAAACCAAAAACTACAATGCAAACTTAGAAAAAGCAGGTAAAGATAGCAGCAAAAAACGACTGGTAACACTGGATAATCTCACTGAAGAAGATAAAAGTAAAGAATCTCCGAAAGTAGAGATTGAAGGCAACAAGAACGATTATGGACAGTATTACCGCTATGCAGAGCAAGCAATGTACGAGAGAGAGTTTGCCAGATACCACGAGCCGGATACATATATGTCAGGTGTGGGCGATGTAAAGCCGGAAGAGCCGGGAGCAGCACCCGAAGACATCAAGCCCGAGGACTTCACCAAGTATGCTGCTCATCATCAGGATATATACACAGATAATTCCACACCTCCGGTAACATCAAAGCTGCCCGGCTGGTACCTCGGTCTTTCCTATGACGGCATAGCATACACCGATGCACTTCTGGGCGCGGGCGAAACTACGCTTGACGTAAATTATACCAAATTTAACATCGTAAAGGCTCTTGATGGTAAAAAATGGAAGGCTGGCGATGAGTTTACATTTGACATTGCTCTGACAGAGGGCGATCCCGATCATGCATTTGTTAATGGAGAAAAGGGCACTGTTGCAGAGGGTGAAGAAGCAGCTAAATTCTCATCTGTAACAATTAAAAAAGCTGATGAGGCTGACGGCAAAACAGGAACCCGCAGCGTAGGTCTTTCCTTCACGGCAGACGGTAAATATCAGTTTACAGTTACAGAGCAGCCAAATGATAATTATAGTGTAGATCAGGCTGAGCACACGGTAGTTGTTATTGTCATGAATTCCGATATTACCGTACTCATTGACGGTAATCTCATCGAAGATGGTTCAATTGGTTCAATGACATTCACAAACACTTACAAATCCTATGTTGATTGGACACCCAACGTAAGCAAGACACTTGACGGCAGAAACTTCATTGAGGGCGATGAGTTTACATTTACTATTACATCTACCGATGAAGATCACATTAAAAACACTGATTTTGATGAAGCTCCCGCAGCCGCAGCGATCGCAGCCGATTATGGTATCGCCGCAATAAGCAACGATGTAAGCTGGAGCAAAGAAGCAACAATAGTTTATGACAAAACAACAGCAGGCAAAAACAGTGGTAAAACAACTTTCCCGACCATTCGTTTCTATAAAGCCGACACCTATAACTTTACCATTTCCGAGGATAAAGGCTCTATTGGCGGAATTACGTACAGCACGGTAAAATATGAAGTTGAGGTAGAGGTCAAAGCGAATGCAGAAACCGGCGTTCTTTACATTGATAAAGTGACAGTTAAGAATGGCGAGGAACAAACTTATACAGGTGACACTGCTATCGCAGGTATTGTATTTGCATTTACCAACGTATATGACGATAAGGCAGAATGGACACCCAAGGTAACCAAGGAGTTTGACGAAATTGCCGAAACCTATTTGACAAAAGAAGAATTCACCTTTACACTGACCGAGTATCCTGACGATAATTTTGATGAAGATGATGGCACAGAAGTTGGCACTGTAACGTTAAACAGCAGTTCTCGTACCAAATCATTTGATACCATAAAGTACGGTGACAAAAAGGACGAAGAAGCAGGAATTGAAGAAGCAGGAACACATTATTACACGATAAGTGAAACCGGTGTGACAACTGATAAATTATCAGGCGAATGGACAAAGGACATAACGGTATATTACATCGTGGTTGAAGTTAAGAATAACGGTGAGGGCATTCTCGAAAAGACGGTAAACGTTTATACGGATAAGGGATTGACGGAAACGTTTGAAATTACCGATGAAAAGGGATATGAATTCACAAACAAATTTACACCCGAACCGGTGACACTTGCTCCGAAGGTGAAGAAATTCGTTGAAGCAACCAACGGTGATCTTCCCGCAGGGTATGACGGTAATTATACCTTTGAGCTTAAATGCACAGTTGCTCCTGCTCCTGTTAAAATGCCGGTTATCCCAAATCTTGTTGTAATCAACTATAACGACGTTGAAATGACAGGAACATTCAGTGACATCACTTTTGAAGCGGCAGGCAAGTATGAGTTTGAGATTCGGGAAATAGAAGCTGCAGCTAATTCAACCGGCAGGGACAGCACAGTATATACATGGCTTGTTACAGTGGATGACGATAAAGATACAGGTAAACTTAAGGTAACCGACTCTAAGTATTATGTAGACGGTAAATCTAAGACAACAACCGAATTTGATGCAAACGCCCCGGAAGATTACTTTGAGTTTACAAACATCTATGATATTAAAACAGCTGAAGCTTATGTTAAGGTGATTAAGAAGTTTAGCGGCAGGGACTGGGAAGACAGCGACAAATTTACCTTTAATGCAGTGTTTGATGCTGAGAATTCAACAGGTGATTATACGCCGGAAACTTCCACTCTCACCCTTGATGCTAAAACAGTTGATAGCAAAGACGGTATTAGCACAAATGAAGGCACATTTAACTTCAAATTCACCAAATCCGGCACCTATGTATTTAACATCTCAGAGCAGCATCCTGAGGATGCGGTCAAAGGTGAAGACGGAAACTACACCTACAACGGCATTACATATGACGGCAGTGTTCATACGGTTACATTTGAAGTGACAGACATAGGCGGTGTTCTGAACGTTGAAGTTAATGGAGAGAATGTCAAAACCGCTAATGTCGAGTTTGACAACAAGTATGGCGCAGGTAACGTTGTTACATGGACACCGAAAGTCGTTAAGACCATTGACTATGATAACGAATGGAGCTTTGACTTCAATGTCGCTCTTAAGAGTGCGATGGCTCCTGACGGTACGGTTATGACAGATGATTTTAGTGAGACATTGAACAGAACAATTACAGTAGACAACAGAAGCGCAACTGTTCCAAGTATAGCAAATTCTTACACGGCATCGGCAGTTAAGCCTATTACATTCACAAAGGCAGGTACCTATACATTTACTGTTACAGAGGTACAGGGCAAAGCTGCCGGAACCGGTGACCACTTTGTATATGATAACTCTGTATATACTGTTGTTATCACGGTTACCGATGACGGCAAGGGCGTACTCAGCTATACCGAAAAAATAACTGAAAGGGACGGAGAACCACTTACGGGTATCGACAGCATCATATTTACCAACTATTACGTTGACGAAGCAGATGAGCTTAAATTCCCCTTCGATATCGTTAAGACGATCGAAACCAGAGAATGGGCAAAGGATAGCTTTACATTTGATATTACCCTTTTTGATGTTGATATCGGTGTAAGCGAAGAGAATGAAAAGGATATAATCGATCAGATCAATACAAATTTAGCAGGCAGAAATGTTGTAACCATTGATAAGGACAGCACAGATGTTGGTGATTTAGGAATCAGCAAAAAGGCAAATGTAGAGTTAACTACAAAAGACTTCGAGGTTGACGGTGAAATTAAGACAGGTGATTACTTCTTCACCGTGACAGAGCGGACGGGTGCAGACACAACACTGACATATGATACAGTTTCCCGCAATGTACAAATTAACATCTCCAAAACAGGAGACGATTATGAGGCAACTGCAACACTGAGAAACGGCGGCGTTTACAAGCTCGATGACGGCGGCAACGCTATCCTGTTTACTAACCGTCATGATCCGGTTAATGCTACATGGCAGCCTTCCGTCGAAAAGACAATTTCCGGTCGTGAATGGGATGACGGTGATGTATTTGATGTACAGCTCACTCTTGATAGTGCAGACCCCGAGGATGGCGTAAATTACAATGTTGCTGCACAGAATATAGTTAGGCTGTCAAAAGATGAGCCTTCTGCAAGCTTCAATCTGATTACGTTCACCGAAGAGGGCACATATGAATTCACAATGCATGAGTTGCCGGGCAACGTCAGCGATCTTGCATATGACAGCACTGAATATAAAATTGAAGTGAAGGTTAAACTCAACACTGCAACAGGCGACCTTGAAGCAACACCGACCGTTACCGATAAAGGAAATCCGGTCACGATCGACGACAACACATTCAAATTTACCAATGTTCAGGTGGCTTCCTGGCAGCCAAAGGTCAAGAAGATACTCCATGATAAGGAAGGTAATTCTTGGACAAATACATTAACGTCCTTTAACTTCCGGCTCACAGCCTCCTCTGACAATGACAACTACGAGAATATCATATTCCCTGCATCTGCACAGACAACTGACGACGGTACAACAGTAACTACAACTGTTACGCCGGGTACTACAGATCAGACAGCAGGTTTCGGCGTGATTAAGTTCAAGGAAGAGGGTCAATATGTATTCACCGTCAGCGAGATAGGACCTACAGGTGCCAACGGCTATGTTTACGATAATACGATATACACTGTAACAGTGAACGTTGGCAAAGATTCCGCCGGAGGTCTGAAGGTTACAGAAGTTACAAAAACATCTGAAGGATCGGCAGAACCTACAGCTATAATTGATAACACCCTTGAATTTACCAACATCTATGACCCGACAGCAATTCAACTGGAGCTTGGTTTAACCAAGAAATTTTCCGGCTGGAATGATGAAAGCAGCAAATATTCCGATGCAGAGTTTGAATTTGAGATTACGCAGGATACGACAAGAGGAAATTCAATAGCTAAGATAGAATCTTCTTCTGTTTCTCTTAGCAAAGATTCGAGTGGCAGCGGTTCAAGTCGTCAGGGCAGTGTGACGATCACATTTAACAAACCCGACAACTACGAGTTTATAGTGAAGGAAGTACCCCCTGCCGATCCTACGATCGACTATGACACCACAACGTACACAATTAACCTGTTGGTGGAAGATAGTAACAATGATGGTGTGCTCGAGATCAGAGGAAAGAAAGTCCAGATCGTTGGCGATAAAGCACTGGACGGCAGCTTGACTGTTAAAGAAGGTGCAACGAACACTTACGTTCTTCCCTATGACAAGATCACATTCACCAATACTATTA
>CANQPL010000078.1 GCA_947625735.1 uncultured Clostridia bacterium | reverse complement strand
GTTTTATTTTTATCCGCAATTTTTTTTAGCAGAAATTTAGTTTTATTTATTGGCATTTTTTCACCTCATTGACTTTACAAAATTCCATGCACCGAGAATATCCTGCTTTTTGATAAGCAGATAAATTACATAACAAATTGCGTAAATTATCATTCCCCAAAATCCTAAATACCAGTTGCAGAGGATAAATGCAACAGTCATCGCAAGCTCAATAAATATATCCTTAATAACATTTACCGAAATTTTTGTTGAAAGAACAACCTCGCTTAAAATACATCTGAATATCAGGACAACAAGAATTGAGATAATCGCCGCTGTTACGCTGTTGAGCAGCAAAGTTGAAACAAGCGTGCAAACAACGCTTAATGCCAGTGCCGCCATGTTACATTTCATCATCAGATTTTCAAGGCGCAGAGTTTTGTAATATGTATTCACAAGCATTGACATTTTCGATTCATATGCGCACATGGGAAGAAGAATTGCTGCATATCTGAGACTTTCCGCATATTGCGGCAGCCACATTGATAAAATTTTGTAGGCAGGATAGTAGAATATGATACCGCCGAAAATTACACCCATTAAAATTATTCGCATAATGCTGTATATTTTCGGCAGATAGTCTTTTCCCGTCCGCCGCAGCGTGGGATACATAACAACAGCTATTGCGTTTATCGCCGTAATTACCATGTTGGATATGCTTAATGTTAATGATACCTTTCCGAATGTGGAAATATCCCAATGATTTTCTATTCCGAACCGCACCACACCAATAATAAGCATACTGCACAATGATGCAAGCATTAATTTTATTCCGGCAGATATATTTTCCTTTATTTCCGGCAAAGCCGTTTTGAATGGCACAGCTTTGGAAAAAACAATGTCTCTGCAATAAAATAAACCGATTGAAAGAGAGATGAATTTTGCAGCAACATCTGACAGAATGATAAGATGAAACTGCCTATAGCCTGTAGCCATAATGAGCAGCACAAAAACGATTACCATTATCTTTTCCGAAACCGTTACAATGGCATATTCCTTAATTCGCGCTGTTGCCTGCAAAATGAATGTGATAAACCAGCGCAGGCACATTCCGACCGCAACTACGCAGGTGCAGCCGATTACATATTGTTTATTATTATCGGTGACAATGAGCATAAATACCGCAAATAACAGAGAATAAAATATAACCTCAAAAATACCCAGCATTCGCAGCTGTGCAGAATATAAGGGCTTGTTCAGGTCGCTGTAATATTTTCCGCCTTCGCGAAGATATATGCCATCGCACCAGCCAAAATATGACACGCCTACATAGTTTATATAAAACAGATACAGTTGGTAATATCCATAGGTTTCCACGCCTACAAGCTTTGGAACGATCAATACCATAATTGCGCCGATCAACGCAGAAAGGAGATTTGAACCCACTGTATATGACATATTTTTTATAAAATTAAGTATCTTGTTTTTTGCCATTCTCCTCTTTTTCTCTCTCCTCTTCAAGTTCGATTATTTTGTCGATAAGATGTGTGGGCGAAAATCGTCCGTCATAGTGATAATCTATTGGTTCTCGTTTTTTTACCCATTCCCAGTCAATGTCCTCAGGCTTTTCAAAAATGTGAATGTAATCAGGATTATAAAATGGAAGATTTACAACGTTTTTATTGTTTGTCAGAAGCTTTTTGTTGTAGCAGACGGCTTCGTAATAACGGAGAGTAGCACCGGATTGACCGGGATCCATTATTTCTAATATGCAGTTTGCATTGATCATTTCTTGTAATGATTCAGGGTAATTAATTGGTTGGTTATATAATATCATTTCACCATCAAGCATATCCTTACCTGCAACCTGAGATATTCTGAAATAATTTTCTACTTTATATTTTTTTGCAAGCAAATAAGTTTCATGCAATAACGAAATACGTTTTTTTGCATTTCCTATATAATACAGATCATATTTAATTTCTTTTGGATCATCATTGAGCAATATTGAATATGGTACAGTATGAAAATACAAATTATGTTTTGTCGCATCATTGGGGTCAAATGTAAAAGCGAAATCAAATACACCTTTTTTTACTGTTTCACGCATTCTTGCGCAATATTTTGAATCCCAATAATCTAAAATTATAAGACAGCATTTTATATTGAAGTCTTTTTTTATTTTTTGAAGATATTCAAAATCAATGTATGACAGTACTCCATGTGGAATAAGAATAATATTTACTTTTGAAGTGTCCCAATTAACTGATTTTAATTGATTTCCCCAAATACCTTTAAACGGAATATTAATTTTATTATTTAATTTTCTTGAAAAATGTATTTTTTTTAGATAAAAGAGTGCCTTATTTTTGCCTGTTGAATTTGTTTCAATTGATATTACACGCGAATCTTTTTCCCAATCATCAAACATTTTATCCTGATTGGCACTCAACATTCCAAACGATTTAATATAGTAAAATTGATACTTACTCATTTTTATTCTCCAAATTCATTTTTCTTCTATTTATTAGTTTAGCAGGAATTCCGCCATATACACTATATGGTTCACAATCATGTGTTACAACAGCACCGGCACCAATTATACAGCCATCAGCAATGTGAACACCCGGCATGATTTGCACTCCAAATCCGATCCACACATCATCTCCAATTACTATATCTTTAGAAGATACACCTTGCTTGATCATAGGAATCTCAATTGAATCATGAATATGCATATCGGTTCTTATATGCACATTAAATGATATCATGCAATTATCACCAATCACAATTTTGCCATCAGAGGCACAAAGCATCCCGCCGTTAATATATGAATTTTTACCAATAACAATATTTTTGGGATTATCGCATTTAACATCAGCACCTATAAATAATAACTCAGGGTTATATTTTTGAAATTTATACGTATTATATCGCTTAATGCAATAAGTGTTTATTTTTTTAATGAGGGCCAAAATATAGCCACAAAAAATTGCTATTAAGCCGTTTACCCCCCCCCCCCCCCCCCCGAAAAATTTTTTACACGTTTTATTCATTAAAAATTCACCGCCTTTTTGGGGTCAAATGTTTTATTGCTTTCTTAATAGCAGTTTTTGAATCTCCGTATCTAATTGTTCCAATAAATTTCAAAACTTTTATTGGAAGATATTTCTGATATTTTATTGCAAATTGTATAGCCATTCTTTCTGCATCAGATTTCCATGTTGCATCAAAATGATGGATTACATAAGTGTTTTTAGTTATGTCTACAGCTCCTGTATCGGGATTTTTAGGAGTAAAATAATCAGGGGGGAATATTTTAAATCCATTTATCGTTTGTTCACTATTATTGGGGATAAAACCATATTTTGTGCATATTTTTGTTAGTCTTCGTACATTCGTTGTTAAATCATATTCACCATTTGAGAGTAAAAAATGCTTGCCATCATAATCATGCAAAAACTCGTCAAAAAGCTCAAAGCCTTTTTCACAAGCCATAAACGCAGTGGATATCGTATTTAAGTGCTGAAATCCTGATACAGCATTATAACATAATATATCATCTAAGGGACGAATTATTTCAACATCAGTATCCATATAAATTCCGCCATACATAACAAGTGCATAAACACGCGCAACATCTGATACAAATGCCCATTTTTTCGCATCATAAGCCTCACGAGTATATTGATTATAGTCTATATTGAAATTCGACTCGTCCCACTGAATAATTTCGTACTCAGGACAATATTTTTTCCAACTTTCAATACATTGAACAGTTAATTCCGGTAAAGGATTCCCCCCAAACCAACAATAGTGAATTATTTTAGGTATTTTGTTTTCTATTTAAAACATCTCCATTCATATGTAAAATCATAAAAGCAGTAATTATAAATGGTGAGGTAAAGTGCTGAATCATCAATGCGCCAAAACTTATTCCTAATATAAAGATAATTCCAATAACATTCTGAAATGAATGAAGATTAATAGGACATTCTTTTTGATGTAAATATAAAGTTAAAAAAATTCCAACCAAGCCAATATTTGAAAGAGTTTGTACTAACATACTATGTACATAAACCGTTCCAATTCCTACACCAAAAAGAGGATTTGATAAAAAAGCCTGAATTCCATACTCAATTGATTGCATACGAAAATGAGCAGAACCCCAAACATTTCTATTATAAATGAAATCCAATATTTTCGGAGAATAAACCGGATAATATTTAATTAAAATAATAAATGCAAACATTAATGCAATAGAATAAATGACACAATTCATTATTTGATTTTTTTTAAATAATGTCACAAAACCTTGTAATATTAAATACAAAATTAAAATAGCCAAGGCACTACTTGATCCTGTACAATAACACGCTACTGCTGAAAGTACAGTCCACAGCCAATCACTTCCGGATAAACAATTCTTTTTTATAAGCATTAAGTAGAATATCAATATAATAAAATAATTTGAGCGTTCAGTAAACCATAGCGCAACATTATAACTCCCCCAACTGTAATAATTCACATCTTGATTAACACCATTTAAAGAAAAAATAAAATCCATAAGAGAGCGATCATTCCAACCTCCAAGAAGATTTACTATGCACCATTCTACAATGATTAATGATATTAATACTTTAAACATACCATATATTTTTCGGGCAATTTCTTCTAAGAATTGAGCTGAACAGTACAGATCATCATTAAAAATTAAAAAGGCAATATATATAATAAAATATATAAAATGCTTAGCTATTGTAAAATTTAAAATCGGTACTTTCATTTCATTGCTAATGTCCATAACATCTGTATTGCTGTTTTTTAAAATTAAATATTTTTCGCTAACAGATCCAACAGCAATTCTGAATATGGGAATAGACAAACATAATAGCAAAGCAAATACTGCAAAAAGAACATTCTTTTTGATTTTACGTCTGTATAAAAATGATAATGCAATATTAAGCATCATTGAATACATATATAGCTGTATCTTCAAAAAAGGATCATCCGATGAAAAAAAGAATATACAAAAAATGACTGTTATTGAAAACAATTTTTTTCTTATTTCAACAATATTAGAGGATTTAAAAAAAGCATAAAATAAAATTCCCAAAAAAACAAATACTAACATATTTTCTCCCCTAAATTAAAATATCATGTCGGAAACATTCTATCCCTTGAATCATGTATAAATTTTATACAATCTTTAACATAACTGATTATCATTGTCCCAA
This sequence comes from uncultured Clostridia bacterium, assembly GCA_947625735.1. Lineage (GTDB taxonomy): Bacteria > Bacillota > Clostridia > Oscillospirales > Ruminococcaceae > Huintestinicola. The sequence continues at coordinate 3,250 of CANQPL010000078.1, read as the reverse complement.
TTAGCGATTTTTAATCGCTTTTATAACTCTTTTGATTTGCCGATAGATACCTATTTTATTTAATATCCTTCTGAACCATCTTTCAATTTTAACTTTCATACTATCCGGAAAATATTTTCGGAAAAAGTCCTCATCATTCATGATTTTTGCATCTGTAAAAAAGGCATCACGTTTTTTATTTGCCTTTACGGATTCGATCATTTCTTTCATACCTTCGACCAAATAATCCGCGTCAATTTTTTTGTATTCAAAATCATTGCAGATATTGTGAAAGAGCGCATTTCCTTTTTCAGAATGGATCAAAATTTTTGTTACACCCTTGTTGTTATTGAGTGCTGTATCATATTTATACGACTCAAAACAATCCCATATGGTTATGTCTGACTCTCTGTAACGCTTCTTGAATGCACACTCATAGCATGATGGTCTGTCACTCAAATCTGAGAAAAAAGCTCTCAGATACGGGTCACTTTCTACTCCTGATCTGTACTTCATTTTATCTGTCGTCAATTGCATTTGCGAATATTCATATCCAAATGGAGATTTGCTGCGAAACTCAGCAGAAATAATTTTATCATTCTTTGATTTAAAGGATTTGTATTTTTCCCATATCAAAGGTGAAGGCACAGCCCGGCAAACCACATCAACGGTTATCAGATTATCATAACCTTTCTGCAAAAAGCATTTCAGCCCCTCTATCTGACAAGGCGTTCCGCTAAAGCATACCAATCGTCCGCTCTGTAAAAAATCTTTTGCCAGACGGAAGGAATTCCCCATATCACTCTGAACATACTTGCTGTTTCTGAACTTTGCAAGCTCCTCTGTTTTTTCAACATATGTGTGAACGACATTAAAATTATCATCGAATGCAGCTCCGAAAACAACTCCGCCTTGCTTTATCACATAATCTGCAATAGCAGTAAATGCACCGCCGGAAGTGCTTTCCTTCAATATTTTTTCGTCCTTATGCTGTACAACATATCCTTCTTGATGAAAAGTTTTTTCGGGGATCTTATTTATGATCGGACAAACTTTTTCGCACATTCCGCAGTTTACACAAATGCTTTTGTCTATTGCAGGATACAAAAAGCCCTCTTCGTCTGCGGTCATAGTTATGCAATTTTTAGGGCATACACTAAAACAAGCCGAACAGCCGCAGCAATTACTTTTATTTTCAATGGAGATCATAAATCAGTACCCGCCTTATCCTCAATAGAGCTAACAAGATAATTCAATGAGTATTCTCTTATTGCTTCAATTTTTTTGTGTGCTGCATCAAAATCCGTATTTAAGCTCATACATTTGTGAATATCTTCAGTTCCTGTCATCAATCTTTCGCTGATATTTAACGAATTTAAGAGAGAATCAAGCCTGCTGTTTGTTGACTGCCTTGTATTACGGGAATATCTTCTGAAAGTAAAAAATTCACGTTTATAAAGTATTGAAAACACAGAACAGTGGAATGAATCCGTGCATACATACTTTGCGTTGCGGATAAGGTTGATAAATTCTTCCGGACCTACATCATACGGCGTAATATCTGCATAAGCATCATCAGATCTTATATACTCGTCAAGATGTAAAAGTGCTGCAATTTTAAAGCCTGTCAAATCCCTTAGCTTTTTGGCAAATTCCCGGTGAGAGGGATTATTCCCCAAAAAATAGCAAAGTATGTAATCCCCGTCTATGAAAGGTTTGGTATCCTGAATATCAAGCCATTCTTCGCCTGTAAACAAAAGTGTAGGGTCACAAACAACAGGCACATTTCTTCCCGAAAGTTTTTTTATCAGGGCTTGTCCTGACAATTCTCTGACACTTATATGTTTTATTTTTTTTAAAAATATAGCAGCCTTTTTTGATGAATCTTTCGGGAGCTGTGCCTGACCGAAGCTTGTGGCATATGCTATCGTGTTCTGATTTTGCGGGACAAAATTTAATGTATAGTAATCTGCCGCAATATTTCCCGGCAGCCACAATTGATCGCTGCCTACAATAACAGATGAATAATTTTTTCCGCATTTATCGGACAGATCTTTTTTTGAACAATACGGCTCTGACAGCCTGAAATACTTATCCTTAAACGCATCAAATTTTTTATCCCTTGATCTGACGTTTGACGTATAATCATTTTTTACTAATTTTTTATACAAAACGCTTTTTGCCATGCCAATTTTTGATATAAGAATATCAGAGGTGATTGCTGCCTTGATAAAATATTTAATTTTTTCTTTTTTGAGTTCTGAATCAAATCCCGATATATTGATCGTTTCGTTTTCATAGCCCAATTTATCAAGAGCCTTTTGTGTTGCATACGCCTGAAGCATACTGCCATAATTATGTTTAAAATAGCAGGAAACAATCGCAATTTTTTTCACAATAATACCCTTTCGTATAATTCCATTAGTTTATATGCACGGTCATTTATTGAGAATCCATTTTCAATAAGATTTTTATATCCGTTTTTATTTCTTGGTAAATTAATCTTATTTAAAATTGAATCTGCCCATTTTTGCACACCATCATCAATACTCAGAAACTCCGCATTTTCCGTCATTTTTGTTTCCCTTGTCATCTTATCGGATAACAAACACGGAAGTCCGTTTGCCTGTGCCTCCACACCTACCACCGGCAAGCCCTCATATCTTGACGGCAATATAAACACGTCCATAGCATTGTAAATCCTGTAAACATCATTTCTGTTACCCAAAAACATAACATTTTTCAGTTTAATGTCATTGACCTTCTGTTCAATGTTCTTTTTGTCCTCACCCTCACCAATGAGCAGCAAAACGGCATTCGGATTTTGCTTGTAAACCTCCGCAAAAACATCTATCAGAAATTCCTGATTTTTCTGATAACAAAATCTTCCCACATGACCAATAACAAATTTATCTTCAATGCCAAGCTCCTTGCGCACCTCATTACGGACATTTTCGTCAAATTTAAATTTGTCAAGATCAATCGCATTATTGAAAATCGTAACTTTTCCCTGTTCGACCGTTTTCTTTCCGAACAACCATTCTGCTGCATATGTTGAGCAGGCTGCATAATGTGTGGCATACACCTTCGCAAAAGGACGAAGCATATATTTGAGAATATTTTTCTTAGTTTCTCCCTTTGCGGCAGTGGAATGATTATGCGCGATCCGCACAGTAATGCCTGCACGCTTTGCGGCAAACAAGGGAAAAACGCTCAAAGTGTTTATATGTGAATGTACGATTTTGTACTGATTTTCTTTGAATAATTTTAT
>CANQPL010000077.1 GCA_947625735.1 uncultured Clostridia bacterium | reverse complement strand
CATGAAACTGAAAAATGTTATGTTTTTAGGCAACAGAAATGATGTTTACAGGCTTTACAATGCTATGGACGTTTTTGCTTTCCCATCAAGATATGAGGGGCTCGGAATGGCGGCAGTTGAAGCGCAGGTGTGTGGAGCAAAAACAATTATTTCTGAATCTGTGCCAAAAGATGCGATAATATCCTCAAATACAGAGCAATTATTTTTGGCGGACGGAATAGATGTATGGGCAGGAAAAATTCTTTCTGCTGAAATTCATGATAGAGCATTTGTTTATTCGGGAATATATGATATTTCTGTTCAGGCAGATAAATTAACAGAATTTTACATAGGATTAACTTAAGGAAATACAATACAGGAATATCTCAAAAATCCAGTTTAAAAGGTATGTCATGATGATTAAAGATTATAATAAAAAAAATTCCATAATAAAATCCAATATAAGTATTATTTTGTTTAGTATTTTTCCATTAACGGCTTTAGTAAAATTTATTCAGTTTAAATTTCTTCCGGAAAAATTTTTTTTGGACGGTAATCATATTTTAAACATAATGCAGAGCGGATATCTTCATTTTATACAATCGGATTCATACAATAACACTGCATTGTTGTTTAATACAATTAACATTTTCAATTTTAATTCTTTACTTGAATGGAGTATTTTTATTTCCATATTAGCAGATATATATTTGCTTGTTTATCTTTCTGATAAAAAAATATACGAACTGCGGCAAATAATATCATTATATTGTATGTTAGGTTTACTGAATATTTTTGTTTTTAATCTTTCAAAAGATATTATTCAGTTTACAGTCTTTGCAATTATAGGTGTTGTACTTAGTTCTTCTCAAAAAAGGCAAGTCAGAATAGTTTTTGTATCATTAATTTTATTTGCTGAAAGTATACTTTATCGTTCATATTATATTTTGACTGCACTGTTTTTTATTGCCATATCAGTTATCATACCCCACATTATCAAAAATGAAAAACAGAAAATCAGTAACTTCAAAAAAATTTTTATACTTGCTGCACTTCTTTTTGCAGCTTTGCACATTTTTTTAGATGTCAGTCAAATCTTACTTCCTGATGAATACAATGAGTTAATTTTGATAAGACATAAATTAACGGCAAGGCGTGTAGGTGATTCTGACGCGCAAACGCTTATTGTAAATCTTATTGAGGATAACGGCAACCATTTCCTATTTGTAATAAATTATTTTATTAATGCTATCAGAATCATGCTGCCTATAGAGTTGCTTCCCAGGGGCTTGTATTATTTTCCGTTCTTTATATTCCAGATATTATGTACGTTTAGTTTGTTGGAATGTATTGCAAAATTTAATAAATTAAGCGAAAATACAAGGCTTGCATTTTATGTAATGTGTGCTTATTACCTTGTTGCTTTCCTTTTTGAACCGGATTTTGGTTCGTTTGTAAGGCATGAAGCGGCAACGTTTCCCGTTCTATATTATCTTGTGGTTGAAAAAAAGGAAAGGTGAAAAAAATGGATAAAAGTTATATTATTCACAAAATTGCAAGATTAAGTTGGAATCTTAAATCAAATCATTTAGTAAGATTAATTGCATATCCGTATGTTAATTTGCAAAGATTGCTTACTTTAAAAAAATATCAACACTCAGTATATAGCAAGAAAATCTTATCCTTAAAGAACAAATTTAAAGGGGAAAGATGTTTTATAATCGGAAACGGTCCAAGTCTTATGTCCGCCGATTTGGACAGGTTAAAAGGTGAATATTGTTTTGCAGCTAATAAAATATTTAAAATTTATGATAAAACAGATTGGAGACCGACATTTTACAGCTGCGCTGACAAGGAAGTTTTTATGCTTATAAAGGACGACATTTTAAAATTAAATTGCGAATATATTTTTTTGGATTACACATACAAAATCCCACAGAAAATAAAAAGGAAAATATATCCTGTAATGCACTATACAAAATTTAAACTTGATAAATTTAAAAATATAGAAAAGCCTTATGTAAGTGAAGAACCACATAAGATGTTATCATGCGGATATACGGTCACTTTTACATCAATACAGCTTGCTATATTCATGGGATTTGAAGAAATTTATTTATTAGGTGTGGATCATAATTATTCAAATAAAGCCGGAGCAAATCATTTTAATAAAGACGAATATGAACTCCCTATCCCAAACAATCTTGATCAGCCTACTTTAGCTTATGAAGCAGCCGGACAATACGCTGATACTCATGGAATAAAAATCTACAATGCAACCCGAGGCGGCAAATTGGAAGTCTTTGAACGTGTAGATTTCGACAGTCTTTTTCCGGAAGAAGATAAGAAATGAATATTTTATCAAAATACAAGCATCTACCCACCCAAGTCAAAGCTACGATCTGGTTTGTAGCTTGCCAAGCAATCCAAAGTGGCTGTCAGTTTTTTTCCATGCCCGTCATGGTGCGCCTACTCACGCCGGAACAGTACGGCATTTACAGCGTATTTCTTTCATGGCTGAAAATAGTAATGTTATTTTCCACCCTGAATCTCCACTACGGCGTATATAACAACGCTATGTTCAGATACCCCGATGATCGCAGCGGATACACCTCATCATCACAAAGTCTGTCTGCTGTATGTACAGTCATATGTTTTGCAGTTTACCTAATTTTCCGCAGCTTTTTTAATAACCTGTTCGGCATGGAGCCGCTGTATATTGTCCTGATGTTTGTGCAGCTGCTGTTTACCGAAAGCTTCATGCTTTGGTCGGGACGACAGCGGTATGAATACAGATATGTTAGTCTGCTTATTTATACGGCAATGCTTGCGGTTTTGTACATGATCGTTCCGATAATATCTGCAATGACATTTCCGCAGGAGCAGCGTCTTACTGCCGTTATTGTCAGCGGAGTTATCATTCAGGCAGCTTTCGGACTTGCTTTCATGATCTACAATTACTGCAAAGGTAAAAAATTCTTTCAGAAAGATTATTGGTCTTTTGCACTGAAATTCAATATCCCGCTGATACCTCATTATCTTTCAGGCATTGTTCTGGGACAAGCCGACCGTGTAATGATAAAGCGGTATATCGGTGCAGCACAAGCAGGGATTTACAGCTTTACATACAATATTTCACTTGTGGTAAATATCATTACAAACTCAATCAATAACGCAATTGTTCCTTATACATACAACAAATTAAAGGAGCGGAATTATACCGGACTGAAAAAAACAGCCAATTTTATTCTGTTAATGGTGGGCGGAATGTGTCTTGCATTTTCGGCAATTGCACCGGAATTTATTAAGATATTTGCAACAGAGGAATACTATGAGGCAATTTATCTTGTGCCGATTATCTCTCTGAGTTCCTATTTTACATTTTTGTATTGTCTTTTTGCCAACATTGAATTTTTCTTTGAAGCAAATAAATTTATTACAGCAGCATCTGTTGTTGGCGCAATTTTAAATATTATCCTGAATTACATATTAATGCCGATTTTCGGTTATTACGCAGCAGGATACACCACATTGTTTTGTTACATCATGTTCAGCTTAGGACATTTTGTTTTTATGCGCATAGTGTGCAAAAGAAAACTTGACGGCGATAAGGTGTATGACCACAAAACTATATTTATTCTGTCAATTGTGTTTGTTATACTTGCATTTGGCATGATGGCTATTTATAATTACCCGATAATAAGATATGCAATTATTTTTATTATGCTGATTATTTGTTGGGTTAAGCGTGATAAATTTATAGGATACTTTAAAATGATAAAGGAGAAATAAAAGTATTACTGTTATTTGAGAAAGGAAGTTATATAATGCAAAACATGAACCATAAACACATTAGGTTGCTTGACTGCACACTTCGTGACGGCGGTCACATAAATCAAGGAGAATTCGGAGAAATAACCATCAAAAATGTAATCAAACGCCTTGTTGAAGCACATACCGATATTATTGAGGTAGGATTTTTATGGGATAAGGTTTATGGCACGGATACTGCAAGATATTTTACAATTGCAGATGTAAAAAGAATTCTTCCTCAGGATAAAGGTGTATCTGAATTTTCTTTGATGGCAGATTTTATTGATTTGTCGCATTTAGAGCCATGTGACGGAACGATCAAATACATAAGGCTGTCATTCAAACGTCATCGTCTCGAATGGGGACTAAAAACTGCAAGAATCCTTATGGATAAAGGATATAAATGCTTTATCAATCCTGTAAATTGCAATGTTTATACTGATGAACAATATCTTGAAGTGCTGAAAAAAGTCAACGAATTAAAGCCGTATGCTTTTTCCATTGTTGATACATTCGGAGTTATGCGTTTGCGTGATCTTTCTCATGTATACTATCTTGTGGAAAACAATCTTGACCCTGAAATTGCAATAGGACTGCATCTTCATGAAAACTTTGGTCTTGCCTACAGTCTTGCACAGCATTATTTATCAATGGTAAATCCTAAGCGTAAAATTGTAATTGACGGGTCTTTGCTTGGAATGGGCAGAGATCCCGGAAATCTTTGCATTGAGCAGATCATGGATTATATGAACAGTGAATATGGCTGCGATTATCAGTTGGAACCTGCTTATGATGCTATTGACGATTACATCGCACCTATTAAAAAGCAGCATCCGTGGGGATATAATATTCCCTATGCACTTTCTGCAAAATACAGACTTCATCGTACATATGCGGAATATCTGATGGGTAAATGGAAGCTCAGAACAAGTGATATTGAACGTATACTGCGTCAGGTCGACAGAAGTGAATCTGAAATGTTTAACGAAGAATACATAGAAACATTGTACCGGAATTATATGTCTGTACCGCTTGATGATCAGCATAATCTTGAAATGTTCAAAGAGGAGATAGGAAACAAAAAAGTATTGATCATTGCTCCGGGAAAGTCGATATCAGATGAACAAACGAAAATTGTTGAATATATTCAGAAGTATAGTCCGTATGTAATTACTGTTCATTGTAAGCCTGAATTTGTCAATGCAAACAGGGAATTCTATTCAACAATTAAACGTTTTGATGCTTTTGCCGACAGTGATTCTGAAATACCAAAATTGTTGACATCAAATCTTTCAAGATATGATGATGTTCAAGAAAAAAATACATTTTTTATAAGATATGACAGACTTGCATTTCATGATGGTGTTTTCTGTGATGATTCTGTTATGATGATTTTGAATCTTTTAGCGCAAATTGGCATTGGATCTGTTTCCGTTGCAGGATTTGACGGCTTTTCAGCGGCAAAACAGAACTTCTATATAGAAAAACTTTCAAGAACTGTGGATATACAAAAAAGCAATGAAATAAAAACTTTGCTTAATGAAAAATATAAGGATCTGCAAATCAATTTCCTTACATCATCATATTACGATGATGTAAAGAATTGAAATAAATCAGGAGGTGTTCATTATGAACGAACAATTGATAGAGCGTTATAAGAAACTTTATTGTGGTGTTGTATTTGATGCAATGACTTTTGATCTGAAAGTCAGGTATAATTTTATGATCGACAAAGCAGTAAAACCTTGTTGGAATTTCAAGGACGTACTTTTTGGTCCTGCTTTTACCTGCAAGGGAGAGCGTGTTCTCGATCCTTCGCATATTGATGATACAGTAAGGATCAAAATGTTTCAGAAATTTTATAAAGGCTGCGTTCAGGTGATCTCTTCCGGCGGCTATCGTGATGTTGCCGAATTTGGTGATATTTCCGGAAAAATTGCAAGAAAATTCGGCGCAGCAGGGGCTGTTGTCGATGCACCTACACGAGATGTTAAACTTATTGAGCAGGATCGGTTTATGCTCTTTTCTGACGGTGTACAGTGTACCGATGCCTATGGAAAATGGCAGATCACAGAGTTTGAAGTGCCTGTTACAATGCCCGGAATTCACGGAACAGTGGAAATTCGTCCCAGAGATTATATTTTCGGTGATCCCGATGGTATTCTTGTTATCAGAAAAGAAGATGTGGAAAATGTTCTTGAAAAAGCGGAAGTACGTCTTAAATCTGAAAATACTGTAAGAGAAGAGATCAACAAAACAAATGATATTCAGGAATTATATGATCGTGTGGGTCGTTGGTAAAAGGAGGGATCAATTAATGTACTCAGTTGCTTTTGTGCCTATTAAATTTAACAGCACCAGACTGGAAAATAAAAATATTCTTCCATTTGGAGAAAAGGGCAATGAAAAACCTTTACTGACATTTATTTTCGATATCCTTTTACAAACACATGAACTTGATGAAATATATTGCTATTGCAGTGATGACAAGGTCAAACAGTTTTTGCCGGACGGTATCAAGTATTATAAAAGACCCCAATTTTTAGACGGACATGATATTACTTCAAATGAACTGCTTTTTAATTTTGCAAACAGCATAAATGCAGATTGTTATCTTTTGACACACGCTACAAATCCTATGATACTTCCGTCTACAATAGATCGAACGGTCAGTGCTGTAAAATCAGGGAATTATGATTCGGCAATGACTGTCAGACGTATACAAGATCTGTTATGGATAGACGGAAAGCCAAACTTTGATCCTGCAAATGCTCCGCTTACTCAAAATATTTCTCCTGTTTTTCAGGAAACATACGGTGCATTATGTCTGAAACGTGACTTGATCGTCAACGAACACAGACGGGCAGGTTATAATCCGGCTTTTATTGAAGTTTCTGATGCAGAATGTGTTGATATAAATACCCGTGAAGATTACGAGTTTGCTATCGGGTTATTTAACGCTTTATCACATGAAAATCGGGGGGGTACAACATACGGTGATGAAGTGATCTTTTTATGGTGGGGTTTTAATTTTAAAACCCGGTCATTAAATGGATCATGCATAGAAATAAACAATGCTTGTATGTTGACATTAATTACAGGATACACCTTGTTTAAAGAAAACGAGGTGATCCTGTAATGAAAGATCAGATAGTGGCATTTGTGCACGCTAAAGGTACAAGTACAAGAGTTCCATCAAAAAATCTTCGTATTTTAGGAAATAAGCCATTGTTTTGCCATGCAATTGAAAATGCTTTGAATGCAAAAATGGTTGATTCTGTCGTAATAGATAGTGACAGCGAAGAGATCCTTAAAATCGGGGAAAAGTATGGTGCAATCCCGCTTCTTCGACCAAAGGAGCTTGCAAGCAATCTTGCAACAGGCGATGATCTGGCATACTGGCAAGCATCTAATTATTCTGATTCAAATGTAGTGCTGCAGGTAATACCCACTGCACCCTTTCTGCATTCCGGATCTATTGATGATGCAATAAACTTACTGCTGTCAAATCCTGAAAAAGACAGCGTTGCAGGTGTGTATGAAGATGCATTTTATACATGGGTAAATGGTAAGCCGGCTTATTATAAGTCTGATGGTAGTATTCCGAATTCCTTTGAACTTGCAAAAACAATTTACGAAACAACGGGATTATATGTGAATTATACGAAAGCAGTTTTACAAACAAAAAGAAGATTAAATCCGGAAAAGTGTCTTCCGAAACTTCTTAGCAAAATTGAATCAATTGACATAAATACACCGGAGGATTTTGAATTTGCAGAAATAATTTGGAAAGGTTTGCACAAATAAACATGAAAATACGATTTTTAATTATGGACGTAGACGGCACGCTTACCGATGGGAAAATATATGTAGGTGAGCATGGCGAAATAATGAAAGCATTCAATATCAAAGACGGCTGCGGTATAAAGGACATTTTGCCAAAATACGGCATTATTCCGGTAATTATCACTGCCCGGCAAAGCAAAATGCTTGAACTCCGCTGCAATGAGCTGGACATTACAGAATTGTATCAGAATACAAGGGACAAGCCCGGGCAGCTGGATCGCATTCTTGAGAAATATTCATTTGATGAGAATATGCAGTATTCCTATGCAAATTGCGCCTATATCGGTGATGATATTCTTGATATTCCCTGCATGGAAAAGATCAAAGAGGCAGGCGGATTGATCGGCTGCCCTGCCGATGCCGTCCCTCAGGTGCTCGAAATTGCCGATTTCATTTCCGAAAAAAACGGCGGTGACGGCGCCGTCAGGGAGTTTATTGAAAGTTTAATTTCAACAGTAAAACAAGATCAATTTGGTCAATAAAATGTTTTTGAACCTAAAGATAAAAATGAAAATTGCTTAAAAAATTCTGTTTATATTTGCGAAAGCTGTCGGGAGCTTGCGGAGTGTTTCAGATAATTTACTGAATTTATTTCCGGAAATATTTAATCAACAAATTTAGATGTACTTGACAAAAGCAGGGCAGAATGTTATAATTTTTTCATGAGTAAATCAAAAAAAGAGGTGTACTTCATGATAATAAAAGGCATAGATGTTTTCAAATGGAGCGGTGATGTTGCCTTTGCAAAGGTCAAAGTTGATGATATAAAATTTGTTATGCTCCGTGCCGGTCTGGGAAAACGGAACGCAGTGACTTTTTCAATTCATCACTCACTTTCAGTATCCTATGACCGGTAAAACAGCAGCAACTTGCTTTTTCCATAAATACACTCCTATATATGTATTAGTAGCCCTGAGCAAAACACTGAAAAACAAGTAATAGCACGGTTTTGCCGGGATAAAGTTTTCAAATTGTCACTATAAAAATATAGAAACAGCCAACAAAATATCGTATAATTAAATT
>CANQPL010000076.1 GCA_947625735.1 uncultured Clostridia bacterium | reverse complement strand
ATAATGTCCGCTTCATAGCTTGAAATTTCTGTCATCAGCACTTCACTCCTTATACTATCTTCATTTTACCACAATCCACTTTCAAAATCAAGACTTTGGGAAAAAATTTAATGTATAGTACCGTATTTCCGCTTTCGCCCTGCTTTCTTCCGCTCTATCCTCACAGACTTCACGCCCGACACGTCCGGTCTCATCTTTCTCCCGCTTCATCTTTACATGATACGAATATTTTATATATCAAAGGCAAAAATAAAAGCAAGTATCTTTTGAAAGGAAATGATAAAATGAAAGGCAAAACAGGCTACTATATGAAGATCGCCGCAACATTTATTACAGGCGCTGCCGTGCTTGCTGTGGGAAGTGCGGCGGTGACGGTCAATTGCAGCAATATGATGAACGGTACTCACATTGTCCTTTTTGATGTAAAAAAAGATGACGGCAAAATCACTTTTACCGTCATGGATAATGAATATACCCTCCCGCTTACGTTTCCTCACGGGTAAGGGTTATGTCGGTCTTTGAACCGCCGCCGCCCTTTTTGTATTCGAGTATATAAGAAACACCGTCATATATTATCCGCTTTGCCGTGTCGGAAACCGATTCTATGGCGGTAGGCATTACCCTGTCTATTATCGCCCCGTCAAAATCCGTGACACCCTGCGCCGCACGGGAAAAATAATAGACCGCCCGCCTTAAAGGATCATCGGTTTTATCCGCTATGACGCCCAGTCCCTTATCCGTCATAACGGTGCTGCCGTATTCACGGAAACGCTCTACTCTCCTGCGCAGCTCGTAGCCTGTAAGATCGGTGTAATCCCAGTCGTCCTCGCATATGTCGGCGGCTTTTGCTTCGGCATATACTCCTCCGCCCGAAAAATGCACTGCCGTGTGACAGGAGATAAGTCCCTCGGGATATGCATCAAAATAAAACGCCGTTATCCCCTCGGGTGCATCACTTATCCCTATATGAGAACAGTAAAACGCCTGATAACTCCTGCCCGCAATAAGGCTCATGACCGACTGCACGCTTTCACGGGTGATAAGGGGACCTGCTATTCTCAGAATATGCGTGTAGCCTACTCCTCCCGTTCCTGCAGAATATATCTCACCTGTTGTGCTGTTCTCACCGTACACCGCCCCGAACGGTCCTTTTTTTGAGTGAAGATACACGGGCGAAGTTTGTGCAGCTATGGGAACGATACCGTTATCCGCCGACAAAAACCTACAGAATTTCAGCTGTCCCGAATTTGAGCAGTACCATACCCCCACAGACCGCCGTGAAATGCTGTCAAGTATCTCACGGCATTTTTTTCCGCTGATATCAGAATAATAAAGGGGGATTGCCTCGGGCGGCAGCTCTGTATCATTTGCAAATCCGCACTGCTTAGCAAGATCATTTAATAAAAGTCCGCAGTTAAAAGGCTCGTTTTCTTCATTGTAAAGACTGTCGTCAAAGGGTTCTTCAAGTCTGCGCATAAGATCATAAGCGTATATTGTAAGCCTGTTTCCCCGCCTTGATATCCTGCTGATGTAATGAACAGAAAAGCTCATGGAATACCCTCCATTTACTTTCAGCGTTATGGGAGCATTGGGCGAAAATGTAATATCTGTGTTTATCACTGCATACAGCTCAGAGGTGACTATCCCCTTTACGGGCATTTCCTCGCTGCGTCGGGTAAGGCGCAGGGAAATTATACTGCGGCTGTCAATGGGAAAGCCGTCTATATTCAGTTCATATTCGGGAGAGCTAAAGTCCCACCTCCTTTACATAGGCGGAGAGTTTCATCTGTGCCGTCCAGTATTTCACGCCCTTTACCTCCCTGTCAAGGGACAGACTGAATGACAGCGGCTCGAAATCTCCGCTCTGCTGTGCGGGAGAGGAATATGTTACACTTACGCTGCGTGTCTGCGGGATATGTGCAATGCTCAGAGCCGTATCATCGGGCAGGTCTCTCAGGGTAACGGTTATCTCCGTTTCACGTCCCAGAAGAGTTTTTATCCTCTCCCCGTAAATATTCACAAATTCGCTTTCTTCATCATAAACAGGAGCGGTGGAAACGCAATATTCATTTTCAACGATAAACCTGCTTACGTCCGTGTCCCCCAGCTTCAGATAAACGCTCATATATTATCCTCCGTATTCTCAAATTCAAGTGTGAATGTGACCTCCTCAGATTCTGCTGTGCATTTTGCACTGACGGGAATAAGCACTCCGCTGAGAAGTAAGCCTGCCCCCTCATAGGCATACCTTACGCTGCCGCCGTTCAGAGCTGCCGACAGCAGAACTATTCCTGCCCTATCATCAGCGCAGGGCAGCAGCTTTACCGTAAATTTCCGCCTTACCGAAAAGCATACCGTCCTTTCGCCGTCAACATATCTGCGCCTTATTACGGCAGGGGACATATCAGCCGTTACCGATACAGTTCCCTGCTGTAAGGGCGTGTACATACTCTTGTCAGCAGAGCCGTCAGGGGAGGTATCCACCGAGAAAACAAAGTCCTGCACCCGTAAAAAACCACTGCTCACGACCCGTCACCGCCTTTCAGATATACCGCTTCATACTCCTGAGAAAGACTTGTATACCCCTTTTCACTGCAAAGATTCATCATTGGCGGCGTCAGCGCAGTTATACTGATAACGCCCTCGCCGCTCTGATATGCTGCGGCATTCCTGCCTACGGCGTCAAGGGAATTTACAAGGCTTTCACGGCTTTTATAGCCCGAAGCCGTAACAAGGAGCTTTGCGGTCATAAGCAGTGAACCGTCAAGAAAACGGGTCTTTACCGCACCTGAGCCGATACCCAGCGTTACATCTCCCATACCGTAAGCACCTGTGCCGAGGATAGTGCAGAGAAGTGTGATAAGCTCCGAACCGCTTGAGATCATTTTCATTCTATTCCCCTCCCAGCGATACCTCAAGGTGATGAAGTCCCGAAGCACCGTAAATATATTTTATACCCGTGACCGGCATCTCCCTGCCCTCGAAAACAACAGTGCTGCGGCACTCATCACGGAGAATTAAAACGTCCTCGGGTCCGCTGTTCACGCAGTCAAAATACAGTATGCCCGCAGGACAGAGCCGCCGCCCTCTTTCGTCCTCTGCGGCACTGCGTGACAGCTCCACACGGACATTTAAAAGGGGCGTTTCCTCTGTAAGAACGGGACTTCCCATTATCCCGCTGTCGGAGTATACCCTTAGCTGTGCGGTGTGTATCAGTATTTCCTTTGGGATAGGTATATCTTTCAAAGCATTATCCCTCCTCTGTAAAGAAGTCCGTACCGCTCCAGATAGGCGGCGGCAAGGGGACAAAGACCGCCCCTGCCCGTTCCGCCGTCAAGCCATGAGGAGGCATTGCCCGAGGAGGTGCCTCCCGAGGAGGAGTTTGATTGTCCTGTGCAGCTTACGGAAAAATTTCCCAGTTTTAAGGAGGAAAGCTGCAGACCCCAGCTCTGCTCACCGTCTGCGGTCATTGCAGTTGATGAGCCGGTGTCCTCCGAAGCCTTTTTCAGTGCGTCCGCCTGAATACACACGGCATAGGCAAAATGCTCCTCATCGGCAGCGGAAAGGGGAATTGTCACCGCACATTCCGCTTGCAGGGCGGCTGTTTTCAGATAGGGAGCGATCACCTGTTCGGAACACTCGCCGCCGTATGTTCCCGAATAAAAATCATAGGTAACATTCAAGGTTATCATTCCTTTCGGTTGATAAGGCGGGAAACATAAAATCCCTTGTTTCCCGCCCCTTTAGTCTTATGCGTTAAATGCCGTCACTTGGTGCTTTCGTGACAGTAGATGCCCGCTTTTCTGTTTTCGTAGACCCTGATAATGCCGTAGCTGCGGTAGCCGTATTTATAGCTGTCGGAATCGGGATTATTTTCGGGTGTGATGATCTTAGGACTTGCGTGCTTTGTAAACTGGATAACCGCAGGCTTGTGGACGATTAAAAAGTTAATATTTTTTCCGTCCTCTGCTTTGGTATAGCCGCCCGATTCCTCGCCGCCCGTAGTGCCGTCATTGAGCTTTACCGAGGTGTAGAATCTTGTGGCAGGAACGGTAACAATGCTTTCAAATCCCGTAAGCACCGCCCTTGAAACAGTTGTGTCCATGTCGTCAATAAGTCCCTTGATGTAGGGCGTGATAAAGAGTATCCTGTCCTCTGCGGGTACTTCTGCACTGTCCATAGCCGATAATGCAGTCCTGATGGCAGCCACAGCCGCTTCACCTGTTTCAAGCTCTCCCGAAGTCTTTCCTATCCCGTCCGTACCCGCAAGAGCCGCAAATCTGAAAGCGTCAAGCTCGGGCACTGCCTTGGTGCGGACAAATTCTCCCGCCAGTCTGCCGAAAGCGATATTGCGGCTTTCCTCATCGTCCATGCTGTCAACGCTGAACATTCTCCCTCTTTCGTAGTTGAAGCGGGCAGTTTCCCATGTAAGGGTAACGTCTCCTGACACATAGCCCGAAGTCCTGCTGTAATCCGCAAGACCGTCCATTGTCAGCTTTGGGATAACTATTTCGTTGGCGTTTGCCCCCTCTCTTGCAAGGGCGGGATCGGATTCAAGAACGGCTGTTTTTGCGTTCTCCATATAGATCTCATCAAGAATGGCAGCATATTTTTTTGCAAGTGTTATAGAATTGCTCATGATTTGTTCCTCCCGTTTTTACTTGGTTTTAAGTCCGAACGCCGCTCTCAGACGGTCATCGGATAAATGAGAATTTTTAATGTGTACGCCTGTGGTCATTTCTTTCGGAGCAGTGCTTATGTGAGCAGAAAATCTTTTCCATACTTCTTCAGCACATTCCTCGGCTGAAACGCCCCTTTCGGCGGATTTTCTTTCCGCAATGAGCATAATATCCTCCGCCACATCACGGGGAATGCCGAGACGTGTTCCTATAAGCTCAAGACGCAGCTGTCTGTTTTCCGCTTCAAGAGCGTCTGACTGTCCGCCCTCCGGTATGGGGGGAGCGGCATTATCGGTGGAGGGAGAATTTTCCTCCGTTTCGGGTAACGAGTTTACTTCATCATTCATAGCAAGACCTCCTTGTTTTTGTTTTCTTCTCTTATCCTTTCAAGCTCGCAAAGAGCCTCCTCACGGGAACATTCCATCACCTCCATTACCGCAGAGAGACGGCTTTTAAGCCCTGCCTCCACAAGTCGGATATTTCTGTCGATAAGCACGTCCCTGTCAATGACTTGCTTATCGGAAAAGCCTATCCGCACTCTTATATCCCCGGGCGGCAGACTGCCTGTGAGCATACCGAACCTGATAATGGTACGGACCGTCTTTTCGATAAGCTCAGCCGCAAGACAGCGGTTATGCTGCATGGTAACTTCTGTGCGGGTGTCCATGCTTTTTATCTCGGCTGCTGTCCTTACGGCAGATGAACCCGAAAAGGCAAGTGTACCGGGAGAAAGACCTGTCTGGAAACAGAGCAGATCAAGAAGAGCGTTTATCGCCTCCTTATGTTCGGAAACTCTCAGCTCTGCGGTGTTGTCGGTAATTTTCAGATCCCTGTCCTCATCGCATTTGAGAGCCTGAAACACCTCGTCGTCCGCATCAAAATAGCGGCTGACCTTGCCCGAATCGGGATCTACCACGGTACGGATACAGGCACTGGGGACGATTATTCTTTTCCTGCCCAGAACAAATTCCCGTGAAAAGCTGTCAAAGGCAATGTCAAGGGCTTTAAGGGTGTCAACGGAATTTGCAAAGCAGCTTATACCCATAAGTCTGTCGCTGCTTAAATTGTTGGCGGCTGCGGGGCGGAAGCAGGCAAATACAGGCTCTGTAAGAGCGGGATATTCAGAGTGGGAGCAAAGTCCCGGAATGACCTCTTCAATGTCTGTTTCACTGCCCAGTGTGCCGTTTTTTGAGGAATACAGCACCCTGTCCGTCACCACATGACCGTTTTCAAAGCCGTGCTTTTCAAAGAGCGTAAAGCGGATACCGTCCTTGTACCACAGGCTGCGGAAAATGCCCTCTCTTATGCTGCCCTTGTCGTTTCCCATGGGGATAAAGCAGGAGTTGTCCGTATAATCAAGGCATATCCTGCCCTTTTCCGCATAGACCCTGACCGCACCGCCGCCCACAGCATAGGCACGGCTGAAAAATGCGGGCATATTTTCCCAGAAGCAGTTATCCTGCAAAACATCGTTTACAAATGTCTGCTGGCGCTCATCATAGCAGAAAATATCCGCCTGAGTGCCGAAGGTAAGCGCCGCCATGCTGTCGCAGAGGACCTTTGCGCAGTGAAGCATATTCATTCTGCGCATACCCTTTCCGTAAAGACCGGATCTTTTTACATAGCTCCACGGCGGCTCACCTCGGTATATCTCGCCGCACAGATCTGTAATGCGGCAGTAAGTGCTGTCGGGTTCGGGGAGAGCGGCGAGGGGAAATGCTTTTTTACATTCGCTTATAAGGCTTTCGTACATTTTGTTCCTCCTAACAGATAATTTCGTTCATGCGCCTTTCGGTGGAATACTCCTGTGCGTCAAGACTGTCAATATTGACTGAGCCGTTATCCAGACGCCTGTCCCCGTCCTTTTCCCAGACAGCCTCGGAAAATGCCCTTATGGTGTTTGTGCAGTGGGGAAGTATGAAATATCTCCCGCTGCCGAACATCATGCAATAGAAGCGTATACGCTGATTTATTTCACCTTTTCTTGCGTTGTGCAATATCAGCGGCAGAGCATTCCGCCTTACGGCATTGTCAAGACCCCTTATAAGCACCTGTTCCGCACTGTCGCAGTAGACATCGCACAGTCGTGGATATTTTGCCTTTGCTTTTGAGGCAAAGGCGATGAAGTCACGCTCCAGTTCTCCGGGGGAGATAATTTCCTTGCGGTAATATTCATCGAGGGTGATTATCTTTTCATACCCCGCAGTGTAGCCTGTCAGATTAAAGGCGGTAGCCGAGCCGTTTCCGCCGAAGTCCACGCCTATATCCGCAGCGATAATACTGTCGGGGTCAACGGCAGGGAGAATGAATTTTTGCGGGTCATCTGCAAACATGGGGTATATGCTCCCCTCAGCGCATTTCCACAGCCCGAGAATAAAGCGGTCATAATAGACCGTCCCCTCATATTCCTTTTTCAGCGCAGATACGAACCCGGGAGGGAGAAAGGTGTTGTCGTCAATGGTAAAGGTGGAAACACGAATGTCGCCGCTGCCCTCCATGCTGTCAATGAAACGCTTGAACCAGTGAGAGGGGTAAGAGGGGTTGCAGCTGCCGTCAAAAACGGAGCTTTTTCTGTCAAGACGGGACTGGAGCATTTTAAAGACCGATTCGTCCCATGTAGTTATCTCATCGCCGCAGCAGTAGGATATGCTCATGCCCTGAAGCTTGTCTGCGCAGTCACGGCGGGAAGCGCCGAATGCAAAGCAGTCCCTCCCGAAAAGCCTTACAGAGCCGCCGTCCTTTATCCTGCCCACCATTTCCTTTGAATAGAGCTGACGCATGGGAGCGAGGAGATTCCTTTCAAGGGTAGCCTCGGTGCAGCCTATAAGAGCCACTGCCCCGCCCTTGTCGGCGTGCATTATCCTGTAGGGGATACGGAAGTGATCGAGCCTTGTTTTTCCCGACCGCACCGCACCTACGGAAATATTCCACCTTTTAGGATCGGATATGGAGAGCCGCCACACCTCACGCTGTTTTTCAGTCAGTTTCAAACTCTTCACTCTCTTCAAACAGGCTGCGCAGTGCTTCGACAGTGGATTTATCGCCGTCCTCGCAGGTAAATGCGCCGCAGGAGCGTCCCAGCATTTCAAGGGCACGCAGCTTATCGAACAGCTTTATTTCTATCCCCCGTGTACCCGCCTTTATCTGGCAGACGGCTTTTTTGCATCTGCGGGGCAGGCTGTCCACGGCGGCTACTTCAAGAACAGGGGAGCCGTTCTCATCGGTTTTCACTGTAACAAATCTTGTAAAATCCGCAAATGCCACGGCTTTTATCTCGTTTATTACAGCTTTACGCAATTTTTCTTGCACCATGCATTTTTCACCTCCAAAAAATCAGCAGTCGTAGTAATCGTCAAGAAAATCAGCAAAGTCGCTCCTGAAGCTGTCAAGAAATTCGTAGACAACATTGTTTTCCGTTTCGGAAATGAGCTTATCGGCATAGCAGCCGCTGCACATACCGAACCGCTCATAGTCGGAATAGCCCAATTCTCCGCCGCAGACGGGACATTCATCGCTTACATACATTGTGGTTGCCTCCTTTCGGTTTAAGATTTGCATATTTTGCATGATTTTTTCTTTACTGTAGTCATTATAGCACATATGTTCTGATTTGTCAATAGCATTATGCAAAATTTGTTGTTTTATACAAGGGTATATGGGCGATGATGTGCATAATGCAATATTTTTTGACTGCTTTTAATATGGTTTGTTCGCTGCGTCCTGTATGCAGTGCCGCAAAAAGGGGGGTGCATCTCCCCTTTTATACCCCGCTCTGCTTTTGTTACTTTAAATGTTAATTTGAAGGCTGAGCCTTCACCCGGGTCGTTGGTATGTTTTGTGGGAACATCTCAATAGTAACTCGGTAACTTTTGTTTTGTGTGGCGTTAAATTGTTAATTTATATGCCTTCAAGATGTTTTGCTCGTAACATTGTATTTGTGCTGTCCCGCCAAAGGGGAAACCTTCGGGAAGGAGGGGGAAGGGCAAAGATTTCTTAGAC
>CANQPL010000075.1 GCA_947625735.1 uncultured Clostridia bacterium | reverse complement strand
ATACAAACCTGTTTAATTCCGTATTTTATATTGACAAAACGTGCAAAACGTGATAGAATAAATCTATAAAATTTTTTTGACCGATTTCATTTTGTTTGGGTTTGAAAGGAGCAGATTTGTAATATTTGATTTGTTTGAAAAGTGCGGAGATATAGCTTAGGTAGATGTCATTGTTGATTTTTCGGAAAGTGTATACTTTAAAAAATGTCTTACCTCTCGCAGCAATGCTGACGATATTGACCGTTATGATCAGATGTGCTTTGATGCATGTCAGAACTTGCAGGATCTGGCGAAAGAACTAAAAAGAAAAAACGAGAATACATAAATACGATATGCTCTATACAAATTTATGAGGTTATATAATAACGAAAACAGTAAAAATGATTCCTGCCCATACTTTGCGATTCTCCACCGCTTGACGGTTCGGGGGATCATTATTTTTATGTGAATTTTTTGTTTTAAAAAGGTAAATTTTACAATATTATATTGACATCGTGTCAGAACGGTGCTATTATATTTATAGTGACACAATGTCAGAATAAATATCGGAGGTAATTATCATGAAAAAGAATATAGGCTCTAAACTTGCTCTTTATCCTATGCCTATCACGGTAATAGGCACAATGAACGGCGATAAGCCGACTTGGACGCTTGTCGGTCATCTTGGGATCATCGGGCATGACCGTGTTATGGTAAGCCTTGCTGCGCCGCATTTTATTAACGGGTGCATCAAGACGGCGAAAAAACTTTCTATCAACCTTGTGGACAAAGCCATGCTGCCGGAAGCGGACTATATAGGCTCAGTCAGCGGAAATAAAGCCGATAAATCCGACGTTTTTGAATTTATACTCGGCGATTCGGGAACTCCTATTGCAACCGCTTCCCCTCTTACAATAGAGTGCAGCGTTGTTGATATTTACGAAACGCCGAATTTTGAAAGTTTTATCTGCACGATAGACAACACCTATGTCGACGAAAAACATCTTGATGCTGACGGGAAGATCAATTATAACAATCTTAAACCCGTACTCTTTGAGTTCCCGACTTATCAGTATTTAAAAACAGGCGATGTTATAGGAAAATGCCTTACTTTCAAAAAATAAGGAGAACACAAGACAATTTGAACGTTTTGCAAAACACCGAAAGGAAGAAAATTATGCAAATGAAAAAGTTTCTAATTATTATTTCGGCGGCTGTTATGTCGCTGTGCTTTACCGCTTGTGCGGGAAATAACAACACAAATGTTGGATCACAAAGCGCAGAAGCTGTTCAGACATCTTTGTCCTCTGAAACAGCGGAAAGCGAAAGCAATGCAGAAGTTGTTCAGACATATTCGCCCTCTGAAACAGATGAAAGTGAAAGCATTACAGAGATCTTGCAGACATCTTCTTCTGAAATAACGGACGTTGAAAGCAGTACGGAAAGTTCCGAAATATCCGCACCGTCAGAGACAGCAGCAAAAACAGAAAGCGAAACGTCCGCTGAAACTGCAAATTCCCCGGAAATTTCCGTTTCCGAAACAAGCAGCGATGAGGGCGGTAAAATACTTGTAGCTTATTTTTCGGCTACCAACAACACCGAGGACATTGCTCAAAAACTCGCTGACGGACTTGGTGCTGACATCTATGAGATCATCCCGGAGCAGCCTTATACGGACGCTGACCTTGACTATGGCGATCCCGACAGCCGTTCGACTGTGGAAATGAACGATCCGAGCGCTCGTCCTGCGATCTCCGGTTCAGTGGAAAATATGGAGCAGTACGATGTAGTGCTTATCGGCTATCCCATATGGTGGGGCGAAGCGCCGCGTATCATGAGTACATTTATCGAAAGCTATGATTTTTCGGGCAAGACTTTAGCGGCGTTCTGCACCTCCGCAAGCAGCGGATTCGGCAGCAGCGATTCGGCACTCCGATCTGCCGCAAGCGATGCTGATTGGCTTGACGGACGCCGTTTCCCTGCCAACGCTTCTGCTGACGATGTTCTTGAGTGGTCGAACGGTCCGGGTGTGAACTGATATGAAACAGATCTTAAAACGTATCGTTGACCTTGCCATGATCGTGCTTTTGCCGCTTCTGATGTTGGAGATACTCACGGGGCAAAAGTGCCATGAATGGCTCGGAACTGCTATGTTGGCGTTGTTTATTACGCACCATATTCTGAATTTTGGTTGGTGGAAAGGTTTCACCAAAGGCAAATACACTCCCTCCCGCGCTTTCGGCACGGCTCTTGATCTGCTGTTACTGCTTGATATGGCAGCACTTTGTGTCAGCGGGATAATGATGTCGGGATTTGTTTTCCGTTTCCTGCGCATAAGCGGCGGTATGATAACTGCAAGGCAGCTGCACCTGTTTGCTTCACACTGGGGATTTATCCTGATGTCGGCTCATCTTGGAATGCACATGGAACAATTTTTCGCGCTGTTCAGAAAAATGTTTCACCTTTCGGAAAAGAACACCACGAGAACCTGCATTTTGTGGATAATTGCTATCATTCTGTCTGTGTACGGACTTTACGCATTTATAGCGCAGCACATTACGGACTATCTGTTCCTGCAAACGCATTTCGTAATGTTTGACGACACAAAAGCAGCAGCCGTATATTTTGCCGAAACAATTGCAATGATGTGTCTGTTTGCAGCAGAGGCGCATTATATAAATAAGCTGCTTTGCAAAGTCGGCAAGAAAAGTCAGACGGACGTATACACAAAGCCGCGGCTTTTGTGATACCGGTACTTGTCTGTGTTCTTGTGGCAGTCAGTTTGAAAATGCCGACGCAAAATGATCCTTGGCAGGCAAATTCCTCAAAGCAGTCTGAGGAAAGCATTTCAAACGAACCCGAAAGCACAGCAAAGGATATATCCAAAAATACGGAAACTTCTTCGGAAATCGTTCAGTCCGATCTGCAAACCGAATACATAGAGGACGGTTTTGTGCTTATTAAGGGCGGCAGCTTTGAAATGGGAAGTCCCGAGGACGAGCCGTGGCGGTCTGCGGACGAAACGCTTCATACCGTAACGGTAAGCGATTTTTATATGAGTCCCTATGAAGTTCGGCAAAGCGAATATGCCGAAGTTATGGGTAATGATCCCTCAAATTTTGACGGAGACGATCTGCCGGTGGAAAATGTTTCGTGGCTGGATGCTGTCGCATTCTGCAACGCACTGAGTGAGAAGGAAAATCTCACGCCCGCTTACACCGTTGACGGCAAAACCGTCACATGGGACAGGAGCGCGAACGGCTATCGTCTGCCGACCGAGGCGGAGTGGGAGTACGCCTGCCGCACGGGAACGACAACGCCGTTCAACACCGAAACCTCCATAAGTCCGGAGGAATCCAACTATTACGGACATTACCCTTATGAAATAGAGGACAACTATTTTTCACAAGGAAATCTCACAACTAAACCGGGCGAATATCGTCAGACCACGGTCGCGGTGGACAGCTTTTCTCCCAACGGGTTCGGGCTGTACAATATGCACGGCAATGTCAGCGAGTGGGTGTGGGATCTCTACGGCGAATATAGCACGGCAAATGAGGTCGATCCTACAGGCCCGGAGAGCGGAACACGGCGCATTTACCGCGGCGGCGGTTGGAATGATTTTGCCAAAAATATGCGCTCCGCTTACCGTGCCGCTTTGCCGGAGGACAAGGGCAGCTTCAATCTGGGGATCCGACTTGTCCGTAATGCCGTAAACGGCGCAGGAAATATTGTCAGCGCAGAGAAAGACAGAGAGAACAGCACTGACGGCAAGGTGCTGATCGCATTCTTCTCTTGGGGCGGCAACACAAGGGGCATTGCTGAGGAAATTCAGTCACAGACAGGTGCTGACCTGTTTGAGATCGAGCTTGTTACTCCATATTCCGATGACTACAACACCGTACTCGATCAGGCGCAGCACGACCAGAACATTCAGGCGCGACCTGAGATAAAAAACAAGGTGGAGAATTTTGAACAGTATGACACTGTAATTCTGGGCTTCCCCAACTGGTGGGCATCAATTCCCATGCCGATAGCGTCTTTCTTAGAGAAATACGACTTTTCGGACAAAACGATCATTCCGTTCTGCTCTCACGGCGGCGGGCGTTTCGGGCAAAGCCTTACGGCTATTGCTAAACTCGCTCCGAACGCCGTTATGGGAGAGGGATTATCGGTACATTATTCCGGCGGCAGCAGCCTGCCTGACGATATTGCAGAATGGTTGGATTTAAATAACATAACGGCTGAAAATCAATAAATATTCAGGAGGATATTAAAATGGCTAAAAACGAAAAAATTCCAAAAATCGCACTTGGCGCATGGGCGTGGGGCAATGACGGAACATTCGGCAGAACGCTTACCGCCGATGAGCTTCACCCTGTTTTTGACACTGCAATGAACGCAGGACTGAATCTCTGGGATACAGCTTTTGTCTATGGAATGGGTACATCGGAGAAAACGCTGGGCGGATTCTTGCGCACCGTACCGAGAGACAGCTATTATATTTCTGCTAAGTTTACACCTCAATGTGCAGATCCGAAAGCGGAAAACGCTGTTGTGGAAATGTTCAACACAAGTGCGGAACTGCTTGGCACCGACTATATGGACTTTTACTGGATACACAATCCTGTGGGCGCTCCGAAGTGGATAAAAGAACTTATTCCCCTTGCAAAGAGCGAAAAGATCGGACATATAGGACTTTCAAATCACAACCTTGCCGAAATCAAAGAAGCTGCTGCCATTCTTGAAAAAGAGGGATTGAAAATTTCTGCGATACAGAATCATTACAGTATTCTGAACCGTTCATCGGAGGATTCGGGAATACTTGATTACTGCAAGGAAAATGGGATCACATTCTTTTCCTATATGGTTCTTGAACAGGGAGCACTTTCAGGAAAATACAGCACTTCCAACCCTCTTCCCGAAAATTCCGACAGAGGAAGAACCTATAATCCTCTCCTGCCGCAGATCGAAAAAATTGTAGCAGTGATGAAAGAAATTGCCCAAAAGCACGGTGTCAGCACGGCACAGATCCCCATTGCATGGGCAATTGCAAAAGGAACACTTCCCATAATCGGTGTTACTAAGGCTTCACAGGCAGAGGACGCTGCAAAAGCAGCCGCACTGGAACTTACCGCCGATGAGATAAAAGCGATCGAAGATGCTGCGGATCGGTATAAACTGAATGTTATCCGTGGTTGGGAAAAAGAAATGAAATAAGAGAGGAAACAAACATGAGCAAAATTTTAGCAGCCTATTTTTCTGCAAGCGGAGTTACTGCCAAAGCAGCGAAAAAACTTGCCGATGCCGCAAATGCAGATATTTACGAAATAAGACCTGCCGTTCCTTATACACAGGCAGACCTGAACTGGATGGATAAGAAGTCCCGCAGTTCCGTTGAAATGAACGACAGATCAAGCCGTCCCGAACTTGCGGACAAAAACGCCGATATTGCAGGACATGAAATAATTCTTCTTGGTTTCCCGATATGGTGGTATTCCGCACCGACGATCATAAACACTTTTCTTGAAAGCTATGATTTCTCGGGCAAGAAGATCGTGCTTTTTGCCACATCGGGCGGCAGCGGCTTAGGAAAAACAGCCGCAGGATTAAAAAATTCCGTTGCGGCTGATGTAAAGATCACGGACGGCAGAATGCTCAACGGAAATATTTCCGAAAATGAATTAAAGAAGTGGGTGGAAACGCTGTGAAAATTGCAGTTCTTGAGGGAAGTCCCAACAAACACGGTTCGTCAAATATGCTTGCGGAGGAATTTATCCGCGGCGCAAAAGATGCAGGACATAATATAGAAGTGATAGACGCTGCTCATGCAGATATTCACCCCTGCACAGGCTGTGTGAAATGCGGATATGAGGGACCTTGCTCGCAGAAAGACGATGTTGAAAATATCCGCAAAATAATTCTTGATTCCGATATGATGGTTTTTGTCACGCCGCTTTATTATTACGGAATGAGCGCACAGCTCAAAGCCATGATAGACCGTTTCTGTGCATTTAACAGCAGTATTCAGCGAAAGCACATGAAGTCTGCAATGATCTCCGCCGCATGGAACGCCGACGACTGGACGTTTGAATCGCTTTTGTCACATTACAAGACGCTGGTACGGTATTTAAATCTGACCGATATGGGAACGGTCCTCGGCAAAGGCTGCGGAACGCCGTCTATGACAGGGCATTCAAAATATCTTCAAATGGCATATGAATTGGGCAAAAAATTATAAAAGCAAGGAGACATGAGTATGAGAAAAAGGTTTTTACCGGTTTTCTTTACGTTACTGTTGCTGTCAACGTTATTAACGGGCTGCGGCACACAGAATGAACCGACAACAGGCGGCTTGGAAAATAAGGATCAGACATCACATAACGCAGCTCTGTCCGTCAGCGATTCAAAAAAGAACGATGATCCAACCGACAGTCCGAACAGCATTACCTCGTCAGACAGTCAGGCAAATACCGATGTTCCTAACGTTTACATGACGTCCGACATATCTCCGGAAGGACTGATGTCGGTGTATGAAGCGCTTGACTGGACACCTACCGGAAAAGTAGCCGTCAAGTTATCTACCGGCGAACCGCCTGCAAGCAACTACCTTGATCCGCAGCTTATTAAAGATGTAGTGGAGGCTGTTGACGGAACTATCGTTGAATGCAATACCGCATACGGCGGTTCACGTTCAGAAACAGCCATGCACTATCAGGTAGCGGAGGATCACGGTTTTACCGAGATCGCAGATTTTCAGATACTTGATGAAAACGGCTCAATGACTTTGCCTGTTGAGGGCGGCAGTGTGCTGACGGAAAATTATGTTGGCGCGGCGTTTGGAGATTATGATTCCTATCTTGTTCTGTCGCATTTCAAAGGTCATGCTATGGCAGGCTACGGCGGAGCGATCAAGAATATCTCTATCGGACTTGGATCAAGTGAAGGAAAGGCTTGGATCCACACCGGAGGAACAGGCGGCAGTATGTGGGGCGGCGAGCAGGACGCATTTTTAGAGGCTATGGCGGAAGCCGGAAAGTCGGTATCAGACTATCTTGAAAACGGTGAACGGATCGTTTATGTCAATGTGATGAACCGCCTGTCCGTAGACTGCGACTGCGACGGCAACCCCGCCGAGCCGGATATGCACGATATTGGCATTCTTGCATCAACGGATCCCGTGGCACTGGATCAGGCGTGCATTGATCTTGTTTACGAACAAAAAGACGGTGACGGTGCTTCTCTTGTAAAGCGAATCGAATCCCGCAACGGTCTGCATACACTTGAACACGCCGAGGAGATCGGTCTTGGCAGCCGCACTTATAATTTGGTGAGCATTGATGAATGAAGTGTTTGACGTTCTGCACCGTGAATTTGTATATATAAGTTACTATTTCATGGTGCAGCTGCGGCAGATAGCAGGCTATTGGGCGCTTGGAATGGTGATAGGCTCGCTGGTGTCGGTGTTTGCAAAAGACACAATTCACAACGCTTTTGACCGTATCCGCGATAAAAAATGGGGCATATGGGGAGTTATCCCCGCAAGTATTCTGGGAATTGCTTCACCCCTTTGTATGTATGGAACTATCCCCATTGCAGCTTCATTTTCAAAACACGGTATGCGGCATGATTGGCTTGCGGCGTTTATGATGTCAAGTGTTTTGCTGAACCCGCAGCTTATTATGTATTCCACTGCACTCGGCGGAACGGCTCTTGCAATAAGAATAATTTCCTGCACATTATGCGGAATTATTGCGGGAATCGTGGTGCATATTTTCTATAAGGACAAGCCGTTTTTCAATTTTGACGGCTTTGAACCGCGTGCAAGTCACGATACGAACCCCAATTTGTTTCTGCGGTTTCTGTTCAATTTAGGCAGAAATATAAAAGCAACGGCTTTGTGGTTTCTTTTGGGAGTTCTGCTTTCAGCACTTTTTCAGAGATATGTTCCCGCAGATGATTTTGCAGAGCTTTTCGGAAAATCAAACGAGGGATTCGGCGTGCTTATGGCGGCAACGATAGGCGTTCCGCTTTACGCCTGCGGCGGAGGAACGATACCCCTTATCCGCGAATGGCTTGCCATGGGAATGAGTATGGGCAGCGCGTCGGCTTTTATGATTACCGGTCCTGCCACGAAAATAACCAATTTAGGCGCACTTAAGATCGTTCTCGGAGTGAAACGATTCATAATTTACATAGCTTTTGTAATGATATTTTCCCTTGTGACCGGCTTGTTTGTAAATATCATTATATAAAATAAGAAAAGGAGAGATAACTATGTCAACAGCAATTCAAACTATGGAAAAACCCCGCCTTTCGGTAAAGGTACAAACTCTCGCGGCACTTGCGGCAATTATCGGAGCAGTTGCAGTTCCGCAGATATTTCACGTTTTAGGCGCAGCGTCGGGACTTGGAACATCACTCGGCGAAGCGTTCCTGCCAATGCACTTACCGATAATTCTTGTTGGACTTCTTGCAGGACCTTATGCAGGAGCGATCGCAGGACTTTTGGGACCGCTTGCAAGCTTTGCACTTTCGGGAATGCCCGGCGCGGCAATGCTTCCCTTTATGATGATAGAGCTTTGCGGTTACGGACTTTCCGCAGGACTTCTCCGAAATGCAAAAATTCCGACTTTCGGAAAAGTTATCATATCGCAGATTTCGGGACGTGCAGTCCGTGCGGTTGCAATTCTTGCGGCTGTTTATCTGTTAGGAAATGAAAGTGTTCGCATTGC
>CANQPL010000074.1 GCA_947625735.1 uncultured Clostridia bacterium | reverse complement strand
TGAGTATCTCTTTTTGTCTCTTGTTAATTTTTTGTTAATTCTGCTCTTTTACTATTGACTTTTCATAGCTGGTCTCCCCAGAGAGGGAAATTACCCCTCTCGCCTTTTATTTTAATCGGTATTTTTCGCTGTCCGCTTGTGGTTTTTATCGTCCATATAGCGGTTATACAGGTCTATACCTATTATGACCCCCGCAAACATTACAATAAGTTTCAGTGTAAACGCCAGAACAGCAAAAAGTATTGAAAACATTTTTTTCATAATAAACTACTCCTTTTAAGCAAATGGGTTTTCATCGGGATAAAGCATTCCCGCAGGACGGTTAAAGCCTATTTTCTTTACCCCTATGTACTTGAATACCTCAAACAGTTCTTTTCCGCAGTGTCTGAATGCCACCGCTCCGTGGTGCGGATATCTTCCCTCTATCAGCACATGACGGTAGAATCTGCCCATTTCGGGAATGGCAAATATCCCTATTCCGCCGAAAGAACAGGTAGGAACGGGAAGTATCTCCCCCTCCGCCGCATATGCGGTAAGCTCTCCGTCCGCTGTGGACTGCAAACGGAAGAATGTGATCTCAGAGGGAGCAATATCTCCCTCAAGAGTACCTCTTGTTATATCGGGTTCCTTGTCGGGTTCAAGTCCTCTGTGCATGATAAGCTGATATTTCATCTCACAGGTAACAAGCTTCTTTGAAGAAGTGTTGCCGCAGTGGAAGCCCATAAATGTGTCGGTGTGCTTATAGGGGAAGGCGTCCTTTATACTGTTGTTGTAGATATCAGCGGGAACGGTGTTGTTGATGTCAAGGAGAGTGACAACATCATCGGATACGCACTGACCGATATATTCGCTGACTGCTCCCCATATATCCACCTCACATGAAACGGGAATACCTCTGCCCGTAAGACGTGAATTTACATAACACGGCACAAAGCCGAACTGTGTCTGGAATGAGGGCCAGCACTTGTTGGCAAAGATAACATATTCCCTCTCGCCTTTATGCTCCTCCGCCCAGTCAAGGAGAGTAAGCTCATACTGAGCGAGTTTGGGAAGAATACCTGCCATTTTGTTTCCGTCACCCAGCTCCGCCTCCATATCGGCGATAACTGCAGGTATACGTTCATCTCCCGCATGGCTGTTGTATGCGGCGAAAAGATCAAGCTCGGAATTTTCCTCGATCTCCGCTCCTATATCGTAAAGGCGGGCAATAGGCGCATTGCAGGCAAGGAAATCCTGCGGACGGGGACCGAAGGATATAAGTTTCAGCCTTGAAAGTCCGATTATTGCTCTTGCAATGGGAATAAAGCCCTTTATCATCAGAGCGATGCTGTCGGGAGTTCCCACAGGATATTCGGGTATATATGCCCGTACTCCCCTGAGTCCCAGATTATATGAAGCATTGAGCATTCCGCAGAATGCATCGCCTCTGCCGCCTATAAGGTTGCTGCCGCTTTCCTCGGCGGCTGCCGCAAACATTACGGGCAGTGAAAATTTTTTTGCAAGCAGTGTTTCGGAGGTTTCGGGACCGAAATTTCCCAGATATACGACAAGCGCATTGACGCCTGCGCCTTTCAGCTCTTCAAGGGCTTTGAGCATATCCTTTTCACTTTCCACCACTGTGGGACATTCGTAAATTTCCACGCCCGCAGCGGCACAGGCTTTTACCACTTCTTTTCTTCTGCCCTCGGACAGGCTTGCGGGAAAGCAGTCACGGCTCACCGCACAGATACCGAGACGTATTTCGGGCATATTTGACATTATGTTCATAGCTTTACTCCTTTACTTATATAGTTACTGTCCGTCACGGAAATCGGCGCAGCAGTCGGTCTTTACCATTTTCAGCATCTCATCTCTGTAGCTGAGGTCGGGTTCGGGTATCTCTGTTCCTGAGCTTACGGCTTTTTCCAGCCATTCCCTTTTTGCTGTCTTTGCAGCTGCGATAAGTGATTCAAAGCTGTTTCCCACAGCAACACAGCCCCTCAGCTCGGGATAACAGGCTGCATAGCCGCCCTCCTCATTATCGGGAATGATCTCGAGTCTGTAGGGCAAAGCCATATATTCTTCTACTGTTTTCATGGGTACACCTCCATAGCGGGATAATATTCCTTTTTTATACACGGAATTTATTATAATAATTATACCACTATTATACCTTTTCGTCAATATATTTTATGCAAAAAAACAAAAAATTGGCGGGGCGGGCGGAACCCGGCGGGGTGACCCCGCAGGCAGGTCGTTGAGAGATTTTGCGTGAACATCTCAATAGTAACTCGGTAACCTTTATTTGTTGTGATGTTAAATAGGAATTTAGAATTATAAGCAAATATAAATTCCCGTGCTTATCTGAAATATTTACACTTAATTTACCAAAGAAGTGACTGCGGTCACACACTAAATAAAAGGTACCGGGTATCTATCTGAAAAATTTATGCTAAACTCCCCAACGCTAAAAAAATTTCATTTAATATCACACTAAACGAAAGTTACCGAGTTACTATCTAAAATTTTCTCTCAAAACTTACTAACGAGGTGGCTGCGGGTTCCACCCGCCGAGGTGCAAGCGGCGTCACGCCGCCGACTTGCTACAGTCATACTGGCAAATGAGGGTTACCGAGTTACTATCTGAAATTTTCACGCATAATCTACCAACGACCTGCGTGTGGGGTCACCCCGCCGACTTGCTGCAGTCATACTGCAAAATAAGGGTTACCGAGTTACTATCTAAAATATTCACGCATAATCTACCAACGACCCGGCTGTGGGTTCCACCCACCGGGAAATTTTTTTAATTCTCCTCAAATTGACAAGTTCCGCACATCTTTTATGTTAATATAAGACCAAACAAAAAGAAAGGAAGGCTGAAAATGGGAGTACGCATTGAAGCAGAGGAAAGCACCGTCAAGGCGTTTCTCGACGGAGAGATAGATCATCACTGCGCCCCGCTGATCCGCAGTGAAATTGACACAGCCGTAGACGACAAGCACCCCGAGGCGCTTATCATGGATTTCGGGGACGTTACCTTTATGGACAGCTCGGGTATAGGTCTTGTTATGGGGCGCTATCGGCTTATGAAAAGCATTGGCGGTCGTGTTTGTCTGCAAAACACCCCCGCTCACATAAAAAAGGTCATGCGGCTTGCGGGTATGGACAGATTCACTAATTTTATTTGAAAGGTTGAAAGCTATGTCGGACGTGTTAAACGAAATGAGAGTGCTGCTGCCCTCTCAGAGTGTGAATGAAGCGGTGGCAAGGAGAGTTGTAACTGCTTTTGCCATGCAGACTGACCCCACTGCCTGTGAGCTTGCGGATATAAAAACCGCTGTTTCCGAAGCGGTTACAAACTCCATTGTCCACGGCTACAGGGGTACAAAGGGAAATATCGAGATTATCATGCGTATCCTTGAGGGGGATATTTTCTACATAAGGGTAAAGGACAGAGGCTGCGGCATAAAGGACGTGAAAAAGGCTATGGAGCCTCTGTATACAACTGCCTCAGAGGAGGAACGGGCAGGACTGGGCTTTGCCGTTATGGAAAGCTTTATGGACAGCGTTTCGGTGAGAAGCACTGTAGGAAAGGGGACGTGTGTTACAATGAAAAAACGGATACTTTCAAGAAGCCTTGTCAGGGCAGGAGCGGCAGAAGATGAACGGCACTGAAAATGCCTGCTCCCTCAAAGAACAGCGGGACAGGCTGGTCACGGATAATCTGGGACTTGTTCACCTGTGCGCAAACCGTTTCCGCAGCAGGGGCGTGGAATACGAGGAGCTTTACAGCGCAGGGTGCATAGGTCTTGTAAAGGCTGCCGCCGCCTTTGATGAGGAAAGAGGGGTAAAATTCTCTACCTATGCCGTCCCCGTTATACTGGGGGAAATAAAACGGGTTTTCCGTGACGGCGGCACGGTAAAGGTAAGCAGAAGCCTTAAAGAGCTTTCTCTCAGAGTGTGCAGGGAAAAGGCTGATTTTCTTTCACAAAACGGGAGAGAGCCTACCGTAGGTGAGCTTGCTGCAATAGTTTCATGCAGTCCCGAAAGCGTGGCGGAGGCTCTTGAAGCGGCACAGCCCTGCATTTCACTGACAAGAGGCGATGACGAGGAGGGACAGCAGGATATCCCCGACCCGTTCAGAGAATCGGACATTTACGAAAGCATTGCCCTCCGTCAGGCAATGGACAGGCTTTCCCCCGACGACAGGCGTCTTATCTTTCTCAGGTATTTCAAGGCTCTTACACAGAGCAGGACAGCCGAAAAACTGGGCATGAGTCAGGTACAGGTATCAAGACGGGAGAAAAAAATCCTTGCCGCTCTGCGTTCGGAGCTGTTATAACAAAATCTCCTCCACCGTAAACTGCTTACGGCGGAGGAGATGATTTTTTATCTATCCGTATACGGGATATTACTTTCTGCGCTTTCTTACAACTGCCGCTGCTGCTGCAAGTCCTGCTGCCATAATTACCATGGCTGCGGAGCTGTCTGCTGCTGCTGTCTGAGCTGTCATTCCTGCGCCTGCGCCAACGTCCTCGCCGGAAGATTTATCCGAGCTGCTTTCCTTGCTCTTATCCGATTCAGGGTTATGAGTCGGAGTAGCAGAAAGGTCTACGTTGTCGGTAGGACGCGGGGGAAGCGATAATGCGGGAACAGTAGGAACATCGCCTGAGGGAGTATCGCCTGAAGGCGTATCACCGGAGGGAGTATTGCCGGAGGGAGTATCAGGAATACGCTCCATATCATCAGTCACTGTAACTGATACGGTGCCGTCCGGATTGCTTACTGCATCAAATTTGCCTGTGGTAGTTGTGTTGATAACTGTAACATTGTGGTTTGCGTCTACTGAGAATGTCACGTCTGTTATAACAACATATCCTCCGGGAGCTACCTCCTCATGGAGCGTGTACACACCCTCTTCTACATCAATAGAATGAACAGTGCCGTCAGACGTCCACTCATCTATCACAACGCCGCTTGCATCCTTGAGCTGAAGCTGTGCGCCGCTAAGCTCTATGCCTGCTATGTTCTTCTTGGAAATATTGAGCCTTGTCTTGCCCTCGGTGCCAACAGATGCTCTGGCATTCTTGATAATAATAACGCCGTCCTTGACTTCGAAATCGCTGTCGGTTTGTACTCCGTTAATAAGTACTTCTCCTGCAGGTGTTACCGTAAAGTGGAAAAGTGATGTTGCCTTTTCATATCCCTCGGGAGCAGATTCCTCATAGAGAGTGTAATCGCCGCCGGAGAGATTCTCTGTGTGTCTAACGCCTGCTTCGGTCGTCCATGAGATAGCCTCACCGGACAGCTCCTCTGCGCTGTTATATGTACCTCTGTAGAGTGAAAGCTTTGCGCCTGCAATTTCCTCTCCGTTTGCCATATCCTGCTTGGAAAAGGGAACAAGGAATTTAACGCTTACATTTTCAACCTCGGGAAATTCCGTTGAGATCGGATTATTTGTTCCTGCCTCCCTGTAGGTAACATTGCCCTCAGCGTCAACGACACATTCAAAGCTGTGCTTTTCGGGGATATTGTAGCCCTTTGAGGTAATACCCATATCAATCTCGGAAAGGATATATGTACCCGCTGTAATAGAACCCGCAGCTACTCCATCATTTGCGGTAAAGGTTACGATCGCTTTATTTTCCGTATCGTCCCATGCGGGGCTTTTGGTCACGTCAACACCGTTGCCGGAAAGCCGGAATTTGGTAGCACCCAGCAGCTCATCTCTCTCGGCGGGAGCCATTGCTGCAAGGTCTGCGTCCTCATATGTCTTTATGAGCTTAATGGTAGGCTCGGTGAATTTCTTCTGATTTACTACTATAATGGTATTGGTGCTGTCGTCATAAGAATACATACCATTTGTGCTTAAAGATTTGAGTGATGCAATACCCAGATCACTTACATGGAAGTTGATAAGTGTTCTTGTATCAAGATATTCATCACCGGGAAGTACTGACTCATAAAGAGTATAATCGCCCTCGGCAATATTTGTCAGCACATGAGGAGTTGTTGACGAAGTCCAGCTGTCCACAAGGGTTGCGCCCTCAAGCTGTGATACATCGGTGTATGTGCCTGAGTAAACATTCATTGTTGCGCCGGGAAGCTCGCTGCCGGCAAGATCTGTCTTGCTTATCTTTACTGTTGAAGTGATTTCGGGAGTGTCGGGAGTAGTCGGAACATCAATGCCTGTAACAGGCGCTGCTATGCCTCTGTAGGGTCTGTATCCGAACTCGATAGGACCATCATACGACTTGGCGATAAGCGCACCGGAGAGATGTCCTTTTCCTTCACTGTTTACATCAGCATTGGGTGCAAGGACTGTTCCTGTAAAGTTATTGCTGATAGTTAATTTTTTTGCATTAAAGAAATTAAAAAGTATTCTTGTAGAAGCCTTATTATTATTTGAGGTTTCAACGTCGTCTATCTTTGAAATTTCTTCGGTTTTATTGCCGGCACCTGTAAGATAGGTTCTGAGTGTACCGCCTGTATTTGCAAGCTTGGGTTCTTCAGACTTACAGTTGATAATATACTCAACATCTCCCTTATCATTCGGATTAATGATATCTATCTCGGAGATATTATTCTTCCATTCCGTAACCTCAAATACTACAGTCTGTGTCGGGTCGCCCTTATATTCAAGAACCATTTTTGTGGTTCCGTCTTCTTTAGTCTTATAGCCAACCGATGCAGTACCCACGTTATAAAGTGAGCCGGTGTTTCTCAGTGCTTTTGATCTGTCCCTGAGCATTTCAAATGTTGCGGGAAAATCTATAAGCTTTGCTGCATAAAACTGTGACAGCTCATCTGCATTTATACCATCGTGATTATGGCCTGCCAGATACTGTCCCTGCTGGTGGAAAGAGGCATTCCAATTGGTGATTGCGGTTTTGGTTGAATTAGTATTAAGAACAAACCTTTTGAACATATCTTTTTCAGGCTTGTAATATTCTCCGCCGTAATTTGCGGTATATTCACTTTGCCTTTCAACCTTTGCAAGTGTATTTATATCCTCCAAGTGACCGCCAACGATCAGGTGTGCAAAATCTTTTCGATTCTCGTAGCCGCCTCCGGGTTTCAATGCCAATGGTGTAGCCGTAGCAAAATCTCCGTTAGCTATCTGGTAATTGTATCCTGCTGCTGAAATAACATCTCCGCCGACTGCCACTCTGCCCTCAGCATCAGAATCTCTTACCGTTAAATTTCCTTCAAGGAATACGCTGAAATCGGAGGCGATACCCAAAAGATACTTCTGATTGTAAATATCAGTTACGTCCTTAGCAGTTCTGACCTTTACTCCATCGATCTCGTCTAAACCGATAAGCAGCTCTGCCTCGGTATAAGAGCCTTTTGTTGTGTATTCTTGACCATTGACATTGTGGACTCCCTTCGCACCGCCTTTAAGGTTATACACTCTCCCTTTGGACGGAGCTTTGGGATTCGGCATATTTTCCGCAATTGCCATAGGCTCATCTGCCGCAATGGGACTTGTTTCTGTTTCATCTGCCGACACCGTGATCGATGTCACAGCCAGCGACATTGCCGCCGCAATTGCTGCCGTTCGTGAAAACAGCGAACGCTTTACTGTCATCTTGATTCTCTCCTTTGTATATTTTTTAACATTTATGACACTTTTCCCGTCTTAAATGTTTGTTTATATTATAGCACACAGGTATATCATTTTCAAGTATTTTAGTTATTTTTCCACGATTTAAACAAAAACACCTATTAAAATATTACATATCGGTACAAAAGTTACACTTTGATTACAAATTCAATTTTTTAATTACAGTTTAATAACAAAAATCTCCTCCGCCATTCCTTTCAGAACAACGGAGGAGAACATTATTTTGTGATCAGATTCTCAGATGCTTTTACTTTTGTCTGCGTTTTGATCTTATAACAGCCACCGCTGCTGCTATTACCATAACTGCCGCAATTGCAACAGCACTATTATCAGCAGTTGTTTCTCCATCAGCGGTCAAGCCTGCACCTGCCTCCACAGATTCACTGTGTACAGGTGTTTTTGAAAGGTCGCCGTTTGTGGGGCGAGTTTCCTCAGTAACCTCTCCTACAGATATTGTTGTAGGTTCGGTAACAGTAGGCTGTGTCTCAGTGGGCTGTGTCTCGGTAGGCTGTGTTTCAGTAGGTTGTGTCTCGGTAGGTTGTGTCTCGGTAGGCTGTGTTTCAGTAGGTTCGGTTACAGTAGACTTTGCCTCGTCCTTTATAACAAGTGTCCATGTTCCGTCCTCTTCATTGTATACAGCTTCGGAATCGCCTGTGGTTGTCTTCTTTGTCACCGTTACACTGCCGTCCTTGTTTACCGTAAACTCGATCGCACTGACAACCTCATATCCCTCGGGAGCACTATTCTCAATCAGCTTGTATTCGCCGGGCTTCAATTTAAGCTCATGAGCATCTGTTGTTGATGTCCACGTCTCATTTACGCCCTCACCTGTTAAGGTGATCTCTGCTCCTGCAAGCTCTACGCCGCCCATTGTCTGTTTGGAGATCTTTGTTGTAAATGCGTCCTTGACAACGAGTGTCCATGTTCCGTCGCCATTGTCTACAGCTTCGGAATCGCCTGTAGTTGTCTGCTTTGTCACCGTTACACTTCCGTCCTCATTTACTGTGAACTCGATATCGGTAACTTCAACAAATCCGTCAGGTGCATAGCTCTCGTGGAGTGTATATTTGCCGGGCTCCAATTTAAGCTCATGAGCATCTGTTGTTGATGTCCACTTTTCATTTACGCCCTCACCTGTTACGGTGATCTCTGCTCCTGCAAGCTCTACTCCGCCCATTGTCTGTTTGGAGATCTTTGTTGTAAATGCGTCCTTGACAACGAGTGTC
>CANQPL010000073.1 GCA_947625735.1 uncultured Clostridia bacterium | reverse complement strand
TTTCTAAATTCCACTGTGGAATTTACTTTGGGAATTTACGTTTAAGAAAAAACTGTCAATATTTTTATATTGCTTATTGACTTTATGCCCGGAATATGGTAAAATACATTTATACAGGGTCACCACCCGATTTTATTTGTGAAAGGTAAGATAAAATGGATACGGTATCGGTAATTATTGCGGCGGCGGGAAATGCCGAAAGAATGAACGGAGTAAGCAAGCAGCTTGCCATGCTTAAAGGTAAGCCGGTGATAGCTTATTCCATGCTCGTCTTTCAGAACATGGAGGAAGTAAAGGAGATAATCGTTTCCGCAAGAGAATGTGATGCCGATATCATAGCAAATATTGCCGCAGATAACGGCATAGATAAATTTGCGGGCTGTGCGATAGGCGGTGAAACACGTCAGCAGTCGGTGACGAATGCGCTGAAAATGGTATCTTCCGAAACGGCACTTATAGCCGTTCATGACGGGGCAAGACCTCTTGTTTCGGCAGATGTGGTGAGAAGCTGCATCAAAGATGCAGGGATTTTCGGCGGTGCAGTACCCGGAGTGCCTGTCAAGGATACCATAAAGCAGGTGGAGGACGGGCTTATTGAGGATACTCCCGACAGAAGCAGGCTTTACATCACCCAGACACCGCAGATCTTCAAAAAAAAGCATTATTATGAGGGCGTGAACTTTGCCGCCGAGCATGGTCTTGACTTTACAGACGACTGTCAGATGGCGGAAGCCGTAGGCGTCAAGGTCCACATGACCCTCTCCGATTATAAGAATATCAAGATCACCACCCCCGAGGATATGGCGATAGCAGAGGCTATCATGAATTACGGGCGGTTGAAGGAGGATTCATAATGACTGTCAGGATAGGTCACGGCTATGATGTTCACAGGCTTGCAGCAGGCAGAAAACTGATTCTCGGAGGAGCGCATATCAATTTTTCCTTTGGTCTTTCGGGACATTCCGATGCAGATGTGCTTACTCATGCCATAATGGACGCACTTCTTGGAGCCTGCGCTTTGGGCGACATAGGCGAGCATTTTCCAGATACCGATGATAAGTGGAAAGATGCGGACAGCATTGAGATGCTTTCAGAGGTAGTAAAGCTCATCGGAAAAGAGGGCTACAAGGTAGGAAATATCGACAGCACCGTTGTGGCACAGATGCCGAAGATCGCTCCATTTATCCACAGCATGAGAAAAAATATTGCCGATGCCTGCGGTGTGGACGTGTCACAGGTTTCTGTAAAGGCGACGACTGAGGAGAAAATGGGTTTTACAGGCTCGGGAGACGGCATGGCAGCCCATGCGGTATGCACGGTCATCAAAGAATGATTTGAGCCGTGACACTGTTCACGGTCTGAGGTTTTGCATAAAGAAAAAAATAACAGGAGGTCTATTTCATGAACAAATCGGCAGTATACAGCATCAGCTACGGGCTTTTTGTTCTTACAGCATCACAGGGGGATAAGGATAACGGCTGCATCATAAATACCCTTATCCAGCAGACAAGCACCCCCATGCAGGTATCCATAACTGTGAACAAGGCAAATCTTACCCACGATATGATAAAGGAAACGGGAAAATTCAATGTTTCGGTAATTGACGATACTGCCCCTTTTGAGCTGTTCAGCCATTTCGGAATGCAGAGCGGAAAAACGGCGCAGAAGTTCGGTAC
Organism: uncultured Clostridia bacterium; assembly: GCA_947625735.1. GTDB lineage: Bacteria > Bacillota > Clostridia > Oscillospirales > Ruminococcaceae > Huintestinicola. The sequence goes on along the minus strand of CANQPL010000073.1, from coordinate 7,203 downwards.
GCCCGATTCCTATAAATTCATGCCCCATTACAGTGAAAACGGGCTTATCTATCTGAAAGCGTATACAAATGCCTTTATGTCGGGAAAGGTTGTCCGTGAAATTGATCTTGGAACTCATACTATGTTTATTGCGGAGCTGACAGACGGCGAAGTGCTTTCAAAAAATCCCTCCATGACCTATGCAAAGTATCATGCTGAGGTAAAGCCAAAGCCTAAAAAGCCTGCAAAAAGCGGCTATGTCTGCAAAATATGCGGTTATATCTACGAGGGAGAGGAGCTGCCCTCAGATTTTGTATGCCCTGTCTGCAAGCATGGGGCAAGTGATTTTGAGAAGCTGTAGGATAAATTTTGTATCCTCTCCGATGCAGACGGAGGGGATAATGTGCTTAATAAGGAGGAGGCGAAGTCATTGTTTGAGATAAGAGATGATTTTTATTTAAACGGGGAAAAGATCAAGATCATTTCGGGTTCGGTACACTATTTCAGGATAGTTGCCGAATACTGGCGGGATCGTCTGGAAAAGCTGAAAAATATGGGCTGCAACACAGTTGAAACTTATATCCCATGGAATTTTCATGAGCCTTACAAAGGACAATTCCGTTGGGACGGTATGCACGATGTGGTAAGATTCATAAAGACAGCCGAAGAGCTGGGGCTTTACATGATAATCAGACCGTCTCCGTATATCTGCGCCGAGTGGGAGTTCGGCGGACTGCCCGCATGGCTTTTAAAGGACAAGGGAATGAAGCTCAGATGCTCTTACAAACCCTATCTTGATGCGGTGCAGGATTATTATGACGTACTCATGCCCATGCTTGCCCCCTTGCAGATAGACAACGGCGGCAATATCATCATGATGCAGATAGAAAACGAATACGGTTACTACGGCAACGACACCGCCTATCTTGAATTTCTCCGTGACAGAATGAGGAAAAACGGGATCACGGTTCCTTTTGTGACCTCAGACGGTCCGTGGAAAGAAAGCGTGTTCAGATCGGGACAGGTAGACGGCGCACTTCCTACCGGTAATTTCGGCTCATCGGCAGAGTGGCAGTTCGGTCAGATGAGAAAATATATGGGCGACGGCAAGCCTCTTATGTGCATGGAATTCTGGAACGGCTGGTTTGACGCATGGGGCGAAGAACACCATACCACCCCGCCTGAAACGGCGGCAAAGGAATTGGAGGAGCTGTTAAAGCAGGGACACGTAAACTTCTATATGTTTGAAGGCGGTACCAGCTTCGGATTTATGAGCGGCAGAAACAACGGAAAAAAGACAGCCGATGTTACCTCCTACGATTATGATGCCCCCCTTACAGAGGACGGGCAGATCACTCCCAAATACGAGTTGTTCAAGAATATTATCTCAAAGTACAGAAGCCGGGAGGATATACCCTTGTCAACTCAGATCAGGCGGGGTATACAGGGCAAGCGTTACTGCACCGGAAAAGCAATGCTTTTTGACGTTCTGGAGAAGATCTCAACGCCCGTCACATCACCCTATCCTCTGACCATGGAGGAGCTTGATTCCTATTATGGATATGTTGTCTACCGTGCAGTAATGGGAGCGGAGGAAACACTTAGTGAGCTTCGCTTTGACGGAATGTGCGACAGGGCGCAGGTTTTTTCGGACAGAAAGCTCCTTGTCACGGTGTTTGACGAGAATGTGAACAATACCTTTGAATTTGACGGCTGCAAAAAGGGAGCTGTCTTGGACATTCTCTATGAAAATATGGGACGTGAAAATTTCGGAACAGGTCTTGAAAATCAGCGTAAAGGGCTTACAGCGCCGATCTCTATAAATGACCGCCGCCATTACGGATATGAGATATTCCCGCTGCCTCTTGATGAGGAGCAGCTTGACAGGATAGAATTTTCAAGTCCCGCATCTCTACAGTCGCAGGGCGATAACGAACCTGCCTTTTATCTGTTTGAATTTAACGCCGTAGACAGATTTGATACATTTCTTGATCTTGACGGATTCGGAAAGGGCGTTGCCTTTATAAACGGCTTTAATCTGGGAAGATTCTGGGAGATAGGTCCGCAGAAGCGGCTGTACATACCCGCACACCTTTTTAAAAAGGGGAAGAATACCATTATCATCTTTGAAACAGAGGGAAAGGCAGCAGAAGCCGTAAATATGGACTGGAAGCCCATGCTTTCTCCCGAAAAGGAAACGTAAGCCTTGAGCAGCTATACAAAAAGCATGACAAGCGGCAGCGAGTGGGGGCATATTATCCGTTTTACGCTGCCGCTTCTGGCGGGAAACCTGTTTCAGCAGCTTTATAATATTGTGGATTCAGTCATAGTGGGAAAATTTCTCGGAGCAGATGCGTTGGCTTCTGTTGGTGCAACGGGTTCTATGACCTACTTTTTCTACACTCTCTGTATAGGTCTTGCCACGGGAGCGGGTATTCTCATCGCTCAGAGCTTCGGCGCAGGGCGGGAGCGTGACGTTAAGGCATATATCGCCAATTCCGCCTATGTACTGGGATTTTTCGGTGTTGCGGTGAGCATTGTATCCACCGCCTGTGCGCCCTTTCTGCTGCGGCTCACAGATACACCCGCCGAGGTATTTGACACAGCCCTTGGATATATGCGAATTTCCTGTGCAGGTACTGCCGCTGTTGCCGCCTACAACTGGATAAATTCGGTAATGCGGTCACTGGGGGATTCAAAAACTCCTCTTGTGTTCCTGATAGTGGCAAGTATCCTTAATGTGGGGCTTGACCTGCTGTTTGTGGTGGGTTTTGATATGGGTGTTAACGGAGCGGCATGGGCGACAATTACCGCACAGGGCATTTCCGCACTGGGGAGCATTATTTTTGCGTTTATGAAAAATCCCATGTTCATGCTTACCTCAGAGGATGCCGCCTTTAATAAAAGATATGCAGAAAGGTGCGTAAAAATGGGCGTACCCATAGCTCTCCAGAATGCGGTCATATCTGTATCCATGATATTTCTCCAGAGAACGGCAAACGGCTTCGGCAAAACAGTTATGGCAGCGTATACAGCTACCATGCGTGTGGAGCAGCTTATCCAGCAGCCCTTTTCCTCTCTCAGTGCAGCCCTGTCTACCTTTGCGGGACAGAATACGGGGGCGGGGGAGACACGCAGAGTTATCAAGGGCTACAGGCAGAGCGTTCTGGCGTCATGTATCTTTGCTCTTGTGATGCTTGCGGTGTTTATGGTATTTTCGGAGAATATCGTAGGCTTCTTTGTGGACGAGGCGCAGGTCATTGAAACAGGCGGCAGGGCGTTGAAGCTGTCCTCCTGCTTCTACATCTTTCTTGGGCTTATCCACACAACAAGAGGGCTTTTAAACGGTGCAGGAGATGTGGGCTATGCCATGGTAAACGGCTTTTGCGAGGTCATAGGGAGGATAGGATTTGCAAGTATTCTTGTACGTATTCCCGCTGTCGGAGTGTGGGCTGTATGGGGAACTACCTGTCTTACATGGTTTGTAACGGCAGTCATGAGCCTGATAAGGTATCGTTCGGGCAAATGGCAGAAAATAACAGTTCAGAAGTAGGAGTGTTTGATAATTATATGATTTCCGATAGTAAATTCAACATTGCAGTTGCTCAGTCGGGCGGTCCTACCGCCGCCATAAACGCAACGCTGGCGGGAGTTTTCAGAGCCGCCTCGGCGTGTCCGCAGATAGACAGGGTCTACGGTTCGATCAACGGTATCGAGGGAATGATAGGCGGAGAGCTTGCTCCCCTTGACAGCATTCTTACCTCAGAGGAGGATATTGAGCTTTTAAAGAAAACGCCCTCAACCGTTTTAGGTTCATGCAGATACAAGCTGGCGGAGTATGACCCCAACGACAGCGTTACAGAGTCGGAGTATATGAATATTCTGAATACTTTTGAGGAATACGGGATAAAAGCATTTTTCTACATCGGCGGCAATGATTCCATGGATACGGTTATGAAGCTGGACCGCTACTGCAAGGCAGTGGGCAGGGACGTTAAAATAATCGGCATACCCAAAACAATTGACAATGATCTTCCCTGCACCGACCACACACCGGGATTCGGATCGGCTGCAAAATATGTAGCAACCACATTGCAGGAGATAATCAGGGACAGTCGTGTCTACTCTATTCAGTCCATAACAATTGTGGAGATCATGGGAAGAAATGCAGGGTGGCTCACAGCATCTTCATCGGTGCTGAGGGTAAACGGAGAGCCTGCGCCTCATCTTATCTATGTACCCGAGGCGTTTCCCGACGGCTTTGATATGGAGCATTTTCTTGACGATGTAGCGCATATGATGAAGCGTTACCGTGCTGTTATAATAGCAGTTTCCGAGGGGATAGTCCCCACAGACAGGCAGTATGTGAAAACGGGTGCGGACGCTTTCGGGCATACGGATAATTCGGGAGTTGCAAAGTATCTGGAACGCAGATGCTCCGAAAGATTCGGCTGCAAGGTTCGTTCTATTGAGCTTAACGTTATGCAGCGATGCAGCTCACACATTGCATCGCTTACGGATATAAACGAATCGGAGAGCATCGGAGCGGAGGCTGTAAAGTGCGCAGTGAGCGGCTGCAGCGGCAGAATGATGACTTTCCGCAGGATAAGCAGCGAGCCTTACCGCATTGAAATAACCTCTGTGGACGTATCAGAAGCAGCAAACAAGGAGAAGTTTTTCCCCGCCGGCTGGATATGTGATAACAAATGCGATATCACACCTGATGCTCTGAATTACTTCCTGCCGCTTATCAGAGGTGAAGCGATGCCCGAATTCAGAAACGGTATTCCCGTACATTTCAGACTTAATCAATAGTATAGAACCCGCAAAATCGGAAAACCTAAATAAAGCTTGGAGTATATTTTATGCAGACTGTTGAATTATTTACAGACGGAGCCTGTTCGGGAAATCCGGGTCCGGGCGGCTGGGGAGCGATCCTCCGTATGGGGGAACACGTAAAGGAGCTTTCCGGAGGTGAGGAGCATACTACCAATAACCGAATGGAGCTTACCGCCGTTATAATGGGACTTTCAGCCTTAAAGCGTCCGTGCAGAGTAATACTTACCACCGACAGCAAATATGTCTGCGACAGCATTACTAAGGGCTGGGCAAGGTCGTGGCAGAAAAACGGCTGGATAAAGGGCGACAAAAAGCCTGCACTCAATCCCGATCTGTGGGAAAAGGCGCTGCGGCTGCTTGATACTCATGATGTGGAGCTTCACTGGGTAAAGGGTCATGCGGGTCACCCCGAAAACGAACGGTGTGATGAGCTGGCGGTTATGGAAAGAGATCGTCATGCAGGATAAAAAAATTGTCGTATCTATACAATTTATGCGTATTTTTATAGAATAATATATGCAAAACGTTAAAAATTTCCCTGAACTATTGCAATTCATACTGAACAGGTATATAATATAGTCATTGAAGAATATTATCCGAAAGGAATGAGCGATAAAAATGGCAGAGCGTTTTATTTATGCCGACAATTCGGCTACCACAAATATTTCCGAAAGCGTTTTGCAGGAGATGATGCCGTATCTTACAAGCAGCTACGGCAATCCGTCGAGCATATACAGGCTTGGCAGAGAAGCGGGGGCTGCGGTTGAAAATGCAAGAGAGAGGATCGCAGCGGTGTTCGGCGCAAAACCAAAGGAGATCTATTTTACTGCAGGCGGATCCGAGGCGGATAACTGGGCGATCTCCTCTACAGCGCACAGACTGGGTGAAAAGGGCAAGAAGCACATTGTCACCACAGCTTTTGAGCATCATGCGGTGCTTCACACCTGTAAAGAGCTTGAAAGACAGGGTTTTGAGGTCACCTATCTTCCCGTAGGCGAGGAGGGGCGTGTCACCCCGCAGCAGGTAAGCGATGCTATACGTGAGGATACAGCACTTGTTACCATAATGTTTGCAAATAATGAAATTGGCACGATCATGCCTATCGGGGATATAGCCCGTGTGTGTCATGAAAAAAAGGTGCTTTTCCATACAGATGCGGTACAGGCTGTGGGTAATGTTCCCATTAACGTGGATGAGCTTGGAATTGATATGATGAGTATGTCGGGTCACAAGATCCATGCTCAGAAGGGTATAGGCTTTCTCTATGTGCGGACAGGCGTTGCGCTGCCCAATCTTATTTTCGGAGGTGCGCAGGAGCGTAACAGGAGAGCAGGAACGGAGAATGTTCCCGCCATTGTGGGGCTTGCAAGAGCGGTCGAGGACGCCTGCGCAGATATTCCCGCAAAGCAGCAGCGGATAATGAAGATAAGGGACAGGATAATTGACGGTATACTTGACGGAGTAGGTGCTGTAAGGCTCAACGGCAGCCGCACTGACCGTCTTGCAGGAAATATCAATATGTCATTTCTGGGAGTTGAGGGGGAGTCATTGCTTTTAATGCTTGATCTTAACGGCATATGCGCCTCCAGCGGCTCTGCCTGCACAAGCGGTTCTCTTGATCCCTCTCATGTGCTTTTAAGTCTGGGACTTCCTCATGAGGTAGCACACGGTTCTCTGCGTTTATCCATTGCCGACCCCATTACGGAGGAGGACGGAGATTATATAGTGGAAACGGTAATAAAGGTAGTTGACAGGATAAGAAGTATGTCCCCGCTCTGGGAGGATATAAAAAACGGCAAGCCCGGGACGGAAAACTGGTTGAAATATGTTTCTCCCATAAAATGATAAAGTAAAGGTGGCAGATAAATATGATGCTCTACAGTGAAAAGGTAATGGATCATTTTACCAATCCCCGCAACGTAGGGGAGATAGAGGACGCCGACGGCATCGGCGAGGTAGGAAACGCCAAGTGCGGCGACATCATGAAAATGTATATCAAGGTCAAGGATAACATAATCACCGATGTTAAGTTCAAGACATTCGGCTGCGGTGCGGCGGTGGCAACATCTTCCATTGCAACCGAAATGATTAAGGGCAAGCCCATTGAGGAGGCGTTAAAGCTCACAAATAAGGCGGTAGTCGATGCACTGGAGGGACTTCCTCCTGCAAAGCTGCACTGCTCTGTGCTTGCAGAACAGGCTATGAAGTCCGCAGTTGCCGATTATTACAGGCGGCAGGGCGTTGACCCCACTCCAATTGTGGGAAATATTCCTGATTGTGAGGCTTGCGGAGGTTAAAGGTAAGGGAAACAAAAACCACGGAAATCATTTTTTTGCAAAATTGATTTCCGTGGAAAAATTACTTTTGTCTCCTTTTCTTAAATTT
>CANQPL010000072.1 GCA_947625735.1 uncultured Clostridia bacterium | reverse complement strand
TTATTTTCTTTCCCTTTAGGCATAAAAATGCCCCCCTTTCGTTAGATTCGTTTCGGTATATTTATATTATACCACATAGTCTAACAAAAGGGGAGCATTTCATTTTTTGCAAGATCGCAGTCTTTTTTATTATGGCGTTTTTTTACAGCGCCAATGTGACTTATACCTTGAACAGCATTCTAAAAAGATTGTAAAGATGTGGGCTGACGCTTGTGTTATCATGGCCGGTCGATTTCATTATATGAACAAGGTGCGGTTCATCGTTTGCTGTGAGCAGTCTGTCATAGGTTTTCGGATTACCGCCGACCACGCCGTCTGATTCGGAAAAGCTTATCATAAGAAGAAGCGGCTTTGTATCAGAAAATTTCAACTCGTCGTCCTTCAGGTTATATGGTGCTCCGGTACTTTCGATAAGCCCGGGAGCGGGGCAGCAGGCAGCGATATACCCAAACAGCTCAGGATGCCTTATACCGATAAACAATGACTCGCGTCCTCCCATCGAGAAACCGGTTATTGCAGTTTTTTCCCGATCTGTAGAAACTGAGAAATTATCCTCGATATAAGGTTTCAGATCGGTCATCAGATCGTTGATGAAGTTGTCGTAGGCAAGTGTATTCCGGCTGTCCATGCCGGTACACCATGCAAGCTCCTTTGAACAAAAGATATAAGGGCAGACAACAATCATCTCCTCAGCTTCACCGTCTGCAATGAGATTTGTCAGCATAGTCGGAATGTGTACCACATCTCTTGCCATCCAGTCCTCGTTATCCCAATATCCGTGGAGGATATATAAGACCGGATATTCCTTCGATGCATCATAACCGGTCGGCAACAAGATGTTGACATTCGTGTCACGACCGGCAGTCGAAGAATAGTATGTATACTTCTCAAATTGCGGATACTCTATCCCTTCACGGGCTTCATAGATCTCCTCCGGCGGCAGTTCTGCTATCATATCCCTGACTTTTTCCATATAGTCCTCCTCTTTCTCTGATTCCGTTTTCACTGACACAGGCTCATTTGAAATCTCCGTTGAGATCCCGTCTGTGCCTGTGTTTGAAATATCAGTGTTTTTTTCTCCGCAGCTGCTTAAAAAAAGTGTTGCGGAAAGAACGAGTGCCGACATTTTCTTGTTAATCTCATTCTTTGCCATGAGTTAAATCCTCCCCCACCTATTTATCAATCTTCTGTGTATTCTGTCCACTCATATTTTGCTTTTGCTGCCTGCAAAGCGTCCTCTAATTCCTGACACTGCTCCTGACACTTCTGTGTTGCCTCTTTTCTCTGCTTTAGCATCATATCCAACTCTTCATACAATTGAAACGCAGTATTGCAGAGTTCCTGAGACTTTTTCATGCTTTCAACGCAGTTTGCAATTCTCCGGCTGAGTTCTTCTCTTTCTTCCTCGATTTGCTTATGAATCGCCTCTATTTCCTTCTGTCTTTCTGCAATAGAGTCCATATTCTTTCTGAGCTTTTCCATTTCTGCGTTCATCTTATAAATATTCATACTTCTTTCTCTTTCTCAAAACGTGTAGCCGTCATCTTCGTTCTCATCAGAGAATAATTCAATCCCAAGAAAGTTTTAGGCGGTTGTTATTGTACTTGGTTTTCATACTCAAACAAAACGCTCGCATAATATTTCCCGATTTGGACAGTTTGATATGCCCATCTTCAATAACTATGGTTCCATTCGTATAATTGCAAGTATAACTTCTGCGATTGGATTTTTTAGATTTGAATTTTGGAAAACCGGTTTTAGGTTGCCCGAAAAAATTCTGAAATGCAGTATCAAGATGCCGCAGTGACTGCTGCAGCGATATACTGTCTATAAATATATTATATCATAATTTAAAAAAAGTCAAGTCAGTCAGGATGCAATTCAAAAAGGCTGGAGTATTCTTGCTAATCAAAGATAAATATCTAAAGAATAGCCGTTCCTCAGCAATGTGAACTGTTATGATACAATAGATATGTTACAAAAAAGAAGACAAACAGCCTCAGATATGTTATGATGTTAATAACCACAAAACACATAACGAAAAACGGCAAGGCAGACAGCATAGGATCGATGAGAAAAGGCTTTACAGTAAAGTGCGAATTACTGTCTTGCAGATGAAAGAAAACAACTTGTAAGGTACACCAAAAAATCGGACAACATATTATTAGCATCTTTATTTTTGCGGGCAAGTGCAGCATATCATTGACAAATCTACATATATAAAATTTTAAACATCGGTTTATCCTTGACTTTGCCTGCAAAATAGTGTATAATGATCTTACCGGAGGTGGTGAACTGATAGTCCCTCCCATACGCCGCATCGGTATGCTTGACAGGAAACTAAGGATAGTTAATGAAAATACCGATACATATGAGGATTGGATAATGTGGACGCTCAGGGCTTTCGGGACATCATACGGTTATGATTATCAGGGAGATAATGTTCTGATTGCCGGGCTGAACCTGCTTATGACCTTACAACAAATATTTTCGATAAATTGTCAAACATTGCTTTTAATGATAAAAAGCCGTCATATGAAAAAGAATATATTTAAATTTATGGAAGAAAAAATAATAACAGAGTTTTGTCGTATATATCAGGCAGAATGTTCCGGGAATCTCTGTGGACGAGGAGGAATAAAGACAGATGAAAGGCTCAGAATGCAAATTCGTTAAATACATGGAGGGCTCGGACAAGCGGTTTGTCATTCCGGTTTATCAGAGAAACTATGACTGGAAAACCGAAAACTGCAAACAGCTGTACGATGACCTTGTAAAAATCATCAAGGAACATCGGAAAAGTCACTTCTTCGGCAGCCTTGTTTCCGTTTACAATCCGGACGGTCACAATGAGGAGTTCCTGATCATTGATGGCCAGCAGCGTCTTACGACAGTTTCGCTGTTGTTCCTTGCAATGTATAACTTGATTGATAAGGGTGTCATTGTGCCGGAGACTGCTAACCTGAAGCAGCGGATTTTTGAGGAATACCTTGTGGACAAGTGGAAGCCGGAGGATACCCGTATCAAGCTTAAACCGGTAAAAAATGACCAGACGGCTTTCGGGAAGCTGTTCTCTGATCCGACGGAGCATATCCGCGAATCCAATCTGACTGTGAACTACGATTATTTCTATGACCGCATTCAGAAACAGGAAATCACCATTGATCAGCTTTACGATGCGATCTGCTGTCTGGAGATTATAAATATCCGGCTGGATACGGACGACAATCCGCAGCTCATTTTTGAGAGTCTGAACTCGACCGGTCTTGACCTCAGCGAAGGTGATAAGATCAGAAACTTCATACTGATGAGCTTGCCTTCTAAGGAGCAGGAGGATTATTACGAGAAATACTGGAACAAGATCGAGGTCTGCACGAAGTATGATGTAAGCACCTTTATCCGGGATTACCTGAGCGTGAAGCAGCAGGCAATTGCGCAGCAGAAGAAAATCTACGTCAATTTTAAGGACTTTGTGGAGCTTGGAAAAATCGAAACAGAACCACTCCTTGCCGAGATGCTGGCATATGCAAAGCGGTACCGGATTCTCCTTGCCGGTAATTCCGGCAGTGCCGTCCTTGACGCTTGCATTGACCGGCTGAACCGTCTGGAAACTACGGTAACAAGGCCGTACTTTCTTGAAGTGCTGCGCCTATATAACGAAAACAAACTGACGCTTTCACAGGTCACCGAGATTTTCTTAACGACAGAGAATTACCTGTTCCGCAGAACGATGTGTGATCTGCCGACAAATGCCCTGAATAAAATCTTTCTCATGCTGCACCGAGAGATTATCCGATACGACGGTACTGAGGATAACTATGTCGAGAAGCTCAAGTATGCACTTCTTTCCAAGAAGGAGCGTGCCCGCTTCCCGGACGATGCGGAATTTAGGGCGGCATTTGAGGAACGTCCGGTTTATCTGATGAACAGCAAGAATAAGATTTACATTCTTGAGCGCTTCGAGAACTTCGGCACTTCAGAGGATAAGGACGTATACCGTCATTGTGACGACGGCACATATTCGATTGAGCACATTATGCCTCAGCATCTGACACCGGTATGGCAGAAGGAGCTGGGCGATGACTATGAACAGATACATGAACTGTGGCTGCATCGCATGGCAAATCTTACGCTTACGGCCTATAACTCGAAATACTGCAATAGCTCTTTCACTGAAAAGAAAACCATGCAGAACGGTTTCGATGACAGTGGTATCCGCATGAATACTTGGATTGCCAAGAAGGACAAGTGGACGCTGTCGGAGCTGAAGGAGCGCAGCGAATATCTCATGGGGCGGGCTCTGTCAATCTGGGCAGCACCTGTTACAGAATATAAACCGGAAGAAAAACAGCTTGACACTTATACGCTTGAGGATGAGGGCGAGCTGACCGGACGACTGATTGCGAAGTTTACCTTTAAGACCACTGAACAGCCGGTAACGAGCTGGGTTGAGATGTTCCGGAAGGTTATTGAGATTCTGTATGCCGAGGATAAGGCCATTATCACTAAGCTGGCCATGTCGGAGGAGGAGAACATTGCTCTGCACTTCAATACAAATCAGGATGCGTTCACGAAGTCTGTTGAGATCGGCGATGACATCTATGTATGGACAAACACCAGCACGCAGAGCAAGCTGTCAGTCCTGAGCCGTCTCTTTAAACTGTACGATGAAGATCCGGCAGATTTGGTATTTTACCTGCGTGATGAAAATGAGGTCAATGAGGATGAGCCGGGCAGCAGATATGAGCTTCGGAGAAAATACTGGACATATGCGCTTCCGATTATTCAGAAGGCGCACGGCGAGGACGGTCCCTTCTCCAATGTTAATCCGTCAAGGGATAACTGGATCAATGGATTCTTTGGTATAGGCGGCTTCTATCTTTGCTGCGTAGCAAACTTTGATGCAGTGCGGGCAGAGGTTGTATTTGGCAGCGGTAATAAACAAGAAAACAAGGCTGCCTTCGATAGCCTGTACACTCATAAAGCAGAAATAGAATCAGCGCTGGGCACGACGCTCCGGTGGAACCGTGGCGACGACATCAAATCGTCCAAGGTCTTCATTCAGCTCAATAACGTCAGCATCGAGAATGAGACCGATTGGCTCAGGATGGCTAACTTCCACGCTGATTGGACGAAGAAGTTCTACGATGTGATTGTGCCATATGTTCAACAGGCAGTCTGATCTTGCCAAGGAGATGATTACATGATTTCAGAAGAATTAAAAGCTATTATTGATAAGCTGAATGAACAAGGCAAAATGATTTTTCTTGAAGGAGCAACTGAAGAACAGATTACTCAGTTTGAGAAAGACCATGAGATTAAACTTCCTGAAAAGTATAAAGACTGGTTGCAGTATTCAGACGGCGGCGAGTTGTTTCTTCCCGCCGGAGTGCAGTTTTATGGTGTGGCGCATAAACCAATAATCAATGTAGATGAAAACGACAAGCCTGATGAAAAATATATTGTTATTGGTGCTTTAGCTTCAGGTGATCCGGTATTATGTGAGAAGTCAGGCGAGAAAATTTCGATATATGATCATGAAACAGGAAGTATTGATGACGAGCTGATCTATGATAATTTTTATGCTTTCTTGAATGACCTTTTTGACTTGCTTGGTATGGGAGAGTGAGCCTATGTCAAAAACGAGTATAAAGGAAAGAAATAAGGCAATAAGACTCGCTTGGGAAAGAGAGCAAAAATTAGTCGCTGAGGGCAAAGGAACACGTAACTGGTCAGAGGAGCAGCAAAAGGACATACTTGATCCTGATAAAGGAAAAGCCTACGATGAAAATGGACGTGCATTTGAAGGTCAGCACATGAAGAGTGCTGCTGAATATCCTGAATATCAGGGCGATCCGGATAATATTCAGTTTCTTACAAGAGAAGAACATCTGGAAGCTCATAAAGGCAGTTGGCAAAATCCGACCAATTGGTACTATAATCCGGAAACTAAAGAGTTCATTGATTTCGGAGATAATAAACCTATTCCTTGCGAAGCTATTAATCTTAGTGAGCCGGTGTGCAGTCCTGTTATTGACAGTCAGAATGGAAACGACGAATTAAAAGAATCGTCCAAAGCGGAAGCAAAGTCTACAGAGCATATGAAGCCTTCACAGCGGGAGGTTGCAGCGCATCACCCAGAAACCGGATCGCAAAGAAAAACTATGGCAGCATCACCAAAGGTACATGAAAACTTTGTAGATAAAGTTTTCCGCACAACAGTTGATATTTTTAAAGAATTAAGTAAAAGGCATCCTATTTTAACCAAAATAACGGGATTGGCTGTGATTGTGGCAATCACAGCGGCTGTAAGGAACAATATCTCAGGTGGAGGCGGATCTTCCGGAGATAGCGGATTTGATGCTCCATCTTCAGATTTGTCTGATGATTACAGTGATTCATTCGGTTCAAGAAATTATCCGGATAAACGTTCATCACCACGGGAACATGATGTGTCCGGATACGATCGTCAACAGAATGGAAAGACTGTGCATGTGAATCCATATAAACGTGGTGGAAGACACGATGATGATTAGAGTTGAGGCGATAGAATTTCATAAGAGCGAAGTTTTGAAGCGGTCGGCAAATCTGCGCGTTTGCATATTATAAGTAGGAGCAAGATCTTTGACCTGTTTCCGAGAACATACAAGGATAAAAATCGGTGTGTTTTAAGGACAAAACACGCTTTGATAAATTCCCGCAAATGACCGCAAAAAAACAGTTGCTTCGGTAAGTTCTCCGGATAACAGTAGGTTTGGACTGCTGCCTGTATACCAAGAGGTTATCTGTTGTGACAGAATATTAAAGCCCTTCCGGACTTATGAACGGAAGGGCTTGTTGTATACATTGCCGCAGGAAAACAGCAGACAGATCACCCTCGTCCTCTATTCTCATGACATCTTAAATCAGGGCCGCACGAAGTGTAGATCTTACGGTGCTGATAAGGTATTTTATAAATTTATCCTTGTCATACGGCTTTTGTAATTTGACACGCAAAATAAAAAAATCAAAAAAACCTGTAACAACTCTGAATAATGCAATAAAATGCCGTAAAATCGGCGTTTGTACGGTAAAAAAAATTAAAATCCGATTTTCTCATTGTCAAAGGAAAATCGGATTTTTTGATGTTTTGGGGAGCGGAAAGCGCCCTTTAAAATATGGCTTTTAAATCTTTCAAAAAACCTTTAAAAGCCCTTTAAATCGTGGTTTGTTTTTAAAAAGGCGGAAAAACGAAAAGAAAAAATTTCTGACAAAGGGGGGGTGGGAACCGGCAACCAAATTTTAGGGGGGTGGCAACCTGTTTTTAAAATGTATAAAAAGTGCATATTCTTAATTTTATACCGTATATTTTAGCTTTTTACCAAAAAATAAGAATAACGGAATTTCACGAAAAAACGGCAATAATCGCCGTAACCATGGGATTTTTGACGCTTATGTCAATTTTTGAATCAGATTTGAAAAATCGTCCTTTTTTTAGCAGTGTACCTGCTAAACTGTCACAAAAAAAGAGGGTGGCAACCGGTTGCTACCCTCCGTTTTTTTATGCTTAAATATTGTTTCTCGAAGCAATTACCGCCTTGAAAAATGCCTCTTGTTCAAGGGCGCTTTTTTTGCATTCCGCATAGTCGTAAGAGCTTGTTTCAAGCCCTAATGTTCCTTTCATTTCTACAATGGGAATATAGATTAAAGCATTTAACGGATCGTTTGTGGATACCACAACGGACATGGTTTTTATGGTGTTTTGTACAGATAATCCACTCATTTCAACCTGTTTGCCGTCCTCAACAATTTTTACATCAATAACATCTGAATAGTTGAAAATTTTCTCTGAACCTGCAACCATCCATTTTTTATGGATATCGTCTATCAATAAATTTTTTATGCGTTTTGATATCTCATATCCCGCACCTGTAAAGTAGTTATTTTCTTCCAATACCTTATTTTTAGAAGATTCTTTTTGCTGATTGAGCTTTTTGGTACTGAAAATGCAAAATATAACAAGAACGATTATCACCACCAAGACCATAAGCCCGAAAATTGCTACATTATACATAATTCATCCTCCTATCTATTATGCCCTGCCAAGAACCAGACCGACACAGTAAACGCTGTCCGGAACGCAGTCCTTAAACAGAATATCTTCATAGGCGTCATTAAGAGAAATGAGCCTATCGCCGCCGAATTTCTTGATAAAACCGTTATTTTCTACGATAAAAATGCCGATCTGCCCCCGTTCCACTGTTGTCTGCTGCTTGACAAGCACGTTGTCCCCGTCATGATAGAGCGGCTCCATGCTGTCCCCTTGGATCGTCAGGACAAAATCTGCCCGGAGTGAAAGCGGTGTTTCCGGGATCTTTATCTTATCCCATGAGTCATAATCTTCCAGCAGATAGCCCACTCCTGCGGACACCTTATAGTCACTGTATGGAAGCGTGATCATGCGGATCCGCTTTTTCTCTGCGGCACTGATCCGCTCCCGTTCTTTCTGCTGCTCCACAAGCAGCTCGGCTCTGCCGATGAGTCGCTGCTGCATATCATGGGACAAATTATTAAAGGAATGCAGCAAAGAAAGCTGATCGTTTGTAAGTTTTTGAAAATTATCTTTCGGGTCTTCCTCCCCCGTAAGAAGATAATAAGGAGATACGTCTAACACCTCGCAAATGCTAACTATATACTTTGCCGGCGGATCGGTTTGTCTTTTTTTCCACGTAGAAAAAATACCGGAGGATATCTCCAAGGCATTGCATATCTGCTGTTGTTGAATACCTTTTTGCTTTGCAGTATCAATTATTCTGTTTAAAATTTCCATAAATGCACCTCAAAAATTGTATAAAAAGTAGAAAACTAACAAATGCTACTTTTTGACTTGGCAAAACTTGCGTTTGCGAGTTATAATTAACTTGTGGTTAATCCCATGGGCATACTTATCCACGCCCATTATACCACATCTGAAAATTTTTGTCAAGAAAGGAAATGTGATAAAATTATGGAAAGTAACAGTTTAAAAGTATTCGAGAGTGCCGAGTTCGGCGAGCTTGGAATCATGACGGTTGACGGCAGGGAATATTTTCCCGCCACAAAATGTGCAAAGATCCTCGGTTACAAGGAACCTGAGAAAGCGATCCGGGAGAAATAGAGTAGAGCAAAACACCGAACTCAAAGGCAGAAAAATTGAAGAGAGCAGGAAAAACAAAAGAAAAAGCAGAT
>CANQPL010000071.1 GCA_947625735.1 uncultured Clostridia bacterium | reverse complement strand
GACTTTTTACAATATATTACGGCTTGCTCATATGTTTGGTTTGTTTCGATGATGTTCCGTTTGGATTGTCCGTCTGACATTGAGCAGCAAGATGGTCGTGGAATACGTCAGGGAAATCGTTTTGACGAGGTGGGTATCTATCATTATCTCACAGAGGAAACCTTTGATGCATATCTTATGGGAATTATTACCAACAAAGCAAAATTCACTCATCAGATAATGACATCAAAAGACCCTGTTCGTGTTGCGGAAGATGTGGACGAGGTAGTGCTTACATATTCCCAAATGCAGGCGATAGCAAGCGGAAATCCATTGATCCAAGAGAAAATTCAGCTTGACAATGACATTGCGGTGTTAAAAACACTGGAAGCGGAGCATAAAAAATCAATGTTTCGTATGCAGGAATTGGCGGAGAGAAAGCTACCGTCCATGATAGAAAGCTACGCCGATCTGCTGCAAAAGGCAAGCAGCGACCTGAAATCCTATCAGGAGCAGCACCCCGACAATACTGAATTTCAGATCGAGCTGAATGGCGTGAAATTTGACGATAGAGCAAAAGCAGGAGAGGTAATAGAGAAGGCTATCATCATGTGCGGTACTGTGGGCGACTCTATTAAGCTGGGTAAATATTTCGGGTTCGATCTGTCAATCGAAAAAAATCCCTCCCACAGTACTTTTGTCACAATGGAAGATCCATGCATAGCTGTTTTGCAAGGACAGCTTAAATACACTGTAGGTGTGTCAATGGCTAATCATGTTGGAAATGTGCGCAGGATAGAAAATTTAGCTGCAATGCAGATAAATCAGAAAATAAAGACTTTTTCCGCCGACCTTGATAAAGCAAAAAGCGATCTGGAGGAAGCGAAAAAGAATGCAGCCAAGCCTTTTGAACATTCGGAGGAATTGCAGGCAAAGCTGGCAAGGCTTGAAGTCGTTAATCGTGAGCTTTCTGTCAATGAGAAGGATGATGAGCCTATCATCGTATCAGATATTCCTCCCGAGGACGAGCCTGCCCAATCTGCAAGCGTTATTGTATCAATGCCTGCTATGGCGCACGCCGATAGTGTAAATCCGAGACAGTTTGCGCCGCAGCATGAGGATTTGAACGATAAGCCGCCTGTTAATCCCAAATGGGATAATCCGTTCAGAAAACACATCAAGTCGAGATAGGAGTGACTATTATGTTTGACCGTGATAGGGAGGAAAGTATAGAAAGCCTCTCTGATATGTATTCAAAGAAACAGATGAAAAAGGCTATCACGCAGGGATACAGTGATGTATCCCTTGCGGTAATGACGCACTTTAAAAAGGAATATTCCGAAAAGATAATAAACAGTCTGTTTTCGGCACAGACGATCAATAAAATCTGTGGGGCTTATGCGGAAGGGAAAATTGACAATAACGATCTGTTTATGTCGGTGACTTTTTCAAGCAGCAGAAATGAGCCTTATGTTGATGACTTTATAAATAGTATAGACGAAGGAGTTTACCATTCAACAGCAGCGAGAATTTTTGCTGCGGTAAATTACGAGGATTGCACTTATTCCGAGGCTCTGGACTATGTTAAATCGGGAGCTTTTTATCCCACAGATTACGGAAGTCTTTCTGTCACAAACGAAACTGCGGAGCAGCTTGATAAAATGGGAGTGCCGCTTCGAGTCTGTGAGGGCTTCAATTACTGTTACGATCTGTATGATTTGCAGGAGGCACTTGACATCAATGCGGCAATATTTGTTAAGGATAAAGACTTGGCTGTTAAGGTAAACGAGCTGATGAAGCTGCCTGATTGGGAGGATTTCAGAAATGAGGTCGTAATAAATGCGGGCGAAAGTATTGTCAATTTGTCAGGTGAAAGATTGGAGTCATGGCATGACGATTTTGTAGCCGAAAAAAACAGTGTTTTGCTCCATGAAAAAATGAAGGCGGAGCATGAAGCGTTTCTTGACGGACTTAGGAGCGGTACGGTCGATAATGCAATAAATTCAGCTTATGAGATAACAACCAAATCGGATATTATGCTGTTTTCGGAATATAACGTACCTCAGCTGACCGATGAGCAGTATAAGGCTCTTATGGCTTCACCTGACGCACTCCATGATATTTACGAGGAATGGCGGAACGGTGATTATTTCGGATTTTCGGAAATTGAGACCGCTATGAGAAGTACGGCGGATAAAATTCAGATTTCTGTTGACAGGGACAAAGAGGAAAAAATATCGGAAGGGATGGAGAACAATATCCCCGAGCACAAGCAGGAGCAGACCGTTAAGCCTAAGCACAGGTCAAGATAAAATAAATACTATTATATATAGTATACGGGAGGTCTAAATATGAACAAGACAACACTTTACAGAGAATTTCAGAAATCATGTTCCGATCTGGTAAAGACCGAGGCAGTCATGTACGGCATATCCGAATATTCTGTCGATATTCGCAGGCAGAGCACAAAAATAACGCTGTATGTACGCAGCTACTCGGTATCGCTTACCTTTTACATAAGAGGAAAAGTCGTTATTGAGAGAAATATCGGCGAATCGGAGATATTATCGTCAAGCAGATATGAGCCTTATTGCAGCGGGAAATGCACACTTCCTCAGCTCTTGGGCGATCTGGTCTATGACTTATTTGACCGTTCGCTGCTTATTAAGGCAAAGTATGACGAGGACCGCAGGGAGAGGGCAAAACATAAAAAATCTCTTGCGGCAGTATCCGAAACGGAGGTATGAGCATGGCATACAGAAAGGAATTTACCGCCGAGGAACGTGCAGCGTATAACGAAAAGAAGCAGGCTGAAATGGAAAGCATGATAAAGCGTATTGACGAGGGTGTAAAGGCGGTTTTTGAATCGAAACAGTATAAGGAGTATCTGAAATTTGCTTCAAAATTCACCAATTACTCCGCAAACAATACTATGCTTATCAGTCTGCAAAAGCCCGACGCCACTCTGGTCGCCGCTTACGGTAAGTGGAAACAGCTCGGCAGACAGGTAGAGAAGGGCGAAAAGGGCATATCAATTTTTGCTCCCGTACCATATAATACCGATCAGGTGCTTGTGAGCGAACGCCCTGCAAAGGACGAGTTCGGAAATCAGTTATATAACGACGACGGTACGGAAAAAACAGAGATCGTGGAAAATCCGATCCAAGGTATGGCGTATAAATCGGTCTATGTTTTTGATGTTTCCCAGACCTCCGGCAAGGAGCTGCCGAATCCTGTCAACGAGCTGTCGGGAGATATTGACCCTGCCAAAAAAGAGGCTGTATTTGCCGCTCTGAAAAAGGTAACGGGTATTGACATTGAATTTAAAGACATTCACGGTGCTGCAAAAGGTTATTACAGTGCGGCGACTAATCAGATAGTCATTAAGTCGGGAATGAGCGACGCACAGACCTTAAAAACAGCTTTTCATGAAGCGGCGCATAATCTTCTCCATGATCCCGAGAAAAAAATCGTTACAGCAAAATCGCCCCGAAACGAAAAGGAAGTTCAGGCTGAATCCGTTGCCTTTATTGTGGCGGAGAAATTCGGTATTGATACCTCGGATTACAGTTTTCCCTACATAGCTTCATGGAGCGAAGGAAAGCAGCTCGAACAGCTCAAAAGCTCATTACAGGAGATTCAGGAGGCTGCTAAGAAAATTTCCGCAGAGATCGAATCGGAATTGCTGAAAATGCAGAAGCGGGAGCTTAGTATGGACGAGAAATTAGCCGATGATGAGCTGAACAATATCCAAAAGGCTGAATTTCTTATAGAGGATTGTGGCGACAGGGAAGTGAAATTTTCAAAAGAGGATACCGATAAAATTCTTGATTATGCGGGAAAGCATGAGGACATAGGCGAAACCGTAAAGCTCGTGGCAGATATGGAGGAAATTCAAAGGCAGCGTGACAGTTACGGATATGATTTTACCTACATGACGCCGATTGATACAAAAGAGGAAGCGCTCAAAGCGTTCGATAAGGGTGAGGCTGTTTTTCTGCTGTATCCCGACAATACCGAGGGACAGGCTCTTGACCGTTCTGATATTGAAAATTTCGACGGATATTTCGGCATTGAAAAGGAAAACGTCAATGTTACCCGTGAGCAGAACAGCGAGCTTGTTACTGTTTCCAAAGATACGGCACTGGAAATGTGGGACAAGGATTTGGACGTTTACATTGATGGCGCTAAGGTTGAAAATCGTGATGAGATAGTAAATGCTCCCGATACTGCAAATATCTGTTTGTCGGAATATCAGTATTCCGCACAGCTTGAATTTGATGATCCGCAGGCAGTAAAGAATACAAAGGCTGAAGTTAAAGCTGAGGAAAAGTCTGCACCAAATCCCAATATAATCGGCAATACTCCCTATAAGGATTTGGGCGATAAGTCGGAACTGAAATATTACACCAATCTCAAAAATCGTCATGCTGAAAATGTGGCAAAGCAGCTTAATGAGGACGGTGTTAAATTCAGCGGTCTTAAAAAGGGAACTGTTACGACTATTACTATCAACAAGGCTGATATTCCGAAATATGTAGCGGCAATTGAAAAGGTCAAGGCAATGTACGACAAAAACAATTCAAACCGTGCGCCCGTTATCAATAAGCCTGCGTCTGTTGCCAAGGCAATTGATAAGGCTATTTCGGATAATAACTATGAACTCTATCGCTATGATCTGAAAAAAGCAGCGGATACGGTAATTCAGGAGTTTGGTGCGGAGCAGGTAGGGAAAGTGCTGGCGGAATATGTTAATAATCGTGGCTATGACGGCAGAATATCTTCAAAAAATAAGGCATGGGCAAAGGAATTTGCATTACCCCAAAGCAAATATCCTCCCACTTTCAGTACACACCCTACTGTGATGGACGGATTTATCGAGGAAGCACGTTTACAGATAAGTGCAGTCAAGTCGAAATTACCGTCATATTATGATGATAAATTTCTCTATTCCTCGGAGCGTGTAGAGCTGCATGACGATCACAGAGGTATTCCCGAAACAAAATATTACAATTCTTCTGCAAATGAATATTATATCCCCGATAAGGGCTGGCTTGACAATGCCGCTTACGACCGTGAACTGAAAATGTCTGATTTGTCGGCACAGGATTTTTATGCGCAGGTAACGAAAGTAAATGCAGATTATATTGATTCCGAGGGCAAAATCGGGCAGGCTGATATGTCAAAAGAAGAATATGAGGCAATGGTGGATAAAACTGTTTCTCCCGAAAATGATGAAAAGATTAAGGCAGCAAAAGCAAAATTGCAGAAACGTATGCAAGCAGCAGGCGTTACCGAGAAGCCTGTCGAGTATTATGCCGTTCGACAGGCAAAGGATCGCAGCTTGGAGGTTTGCACTATGGGAGCAGACGGTATTATTACAACTTTCAAGCCGAATATTGCCACGGTTGCGGAGGCAAAAAAAGCAATGGCAGAGATCTTCGAGAGTAAAAAGAGTACGGTAAAATGCGAATTTATTCACCCGCAGACCACGATGGAAAAATCCGAGGAAATACTCAGAAATACACCCGTAAAATCCAATTATGAGATATATCAGCTAAAAAGCGGCGATGAAAACCATGATATTCGCTTTGAGCCTTTGAATCAGCTTGCGGAGCGTGGAATAAAGCCCGATTTCAATAACTATGACAAGGTTTATGAGGGGAGTATTTCGGGCGGTGCTGTTGATGAAAAGCTCGACAATCTGTTCGTGAAATTCAATTCCGAACGTCCCGAGGATTTCACGGGTCATTCTATGAGCGTTTCAGACGTTGTGGTATTGGACAGTACGGCTTATTATGTGGATAGAGTGGGTTTTCAGCCGTTAAGGGATTTTAAGCCTGCGGAAAAGAAGATCGAACAAGAAAAAGCGGCTGATATTCCCGAGCAGAACAAGCCCAAGCCGCAGAAAAAGCCTAAATTATGATTGGAGGACGATTTTATGTTGAATATGAACAGCGTACTTACTGTCGAGGAACGTTACACCTTACAGTCGCTTGGCTGTAAGGACAAGGAGCAGGCACTTTCGGTACTGGAGGAAATGAAAATGCTCCTGCCTGTGCGGTCGGATATGTTTCGCACGGTTGTGACTCTGGCGCATAAGCTGGGGAATGAGCATATTGATTATGCTTATGAGATGAGGACAGACGCAGGGACGTTTGAGGAAGAATAAATTATATAGTATTAAACGGCGGTATCGTGAGGTATCGCCGTTATGCTAAACCTTTGTATAAAAAATCTTTCGCAAATTTAACCCCTTTGCGAAAGATTTTAATAGTAATTTCAAGCATATTTTAGCACATTTTAATATGCTTGTCAATATACAAATCACATAAATTTGCAAAATACATCAAAATATGACAATTATAATGTTGTTTTTAATGCTGAATAAGATTATTTTTCATTATTACGGTTTAATTTACACGGCAAAAAATTGCCGATTGATATTATTTACCGTCAATTTTGTTGTCAGTGAAAGGAGATAGATCATGCCAAGACGTGGAGAAAATATATACAAGCGCAAGGACGGTCGTTGGGAAGGTCGCTATAAGGACGGATTCAAGCCTGACGGAAAGACTAAATATTCCTCAATTTACGGGAGATCATATGCAGAAGTGCGTTCTGCTATGACTGAAAAGCGTTTACAGCTACAGTCTGAGGCTCCTGCTTGCCGCCTTAAATTCGGTGAGATCGTTCGGTTGTGGCTTGAAAATATTAAGAATACTGTGAAAGAATCTACATATGCCAACTACCTGATGAAAGCGGAAAAGCACATTTTGACACGGCTGGGCGATATTCGTTATGATAAGCTGACGGTAAATATCCTCAATGATTTTGTTTCGGAAAAGCTCGCAGACGGTTTATCTGCAAAATATGTTTCGGATATTTCTGTTCTTATTAAATCTGCTGCTAAATTTGCACACCGTCAATACGGATATGCCGATAAGACGGAATTTATGCTGCTTCCTAAAAAAGAAAAGCTGTCCGAAAAGCGGTTGCTTACCAATTCGGAACAGCAAATTTTAACGACAGGTCTATTGAATAATATCAATTCATGCAATGTGGGAATTCTTCTTTCTGCTGCGACAGGAATGCGAATCGGAGAGCTTTGTGCGCTTAAATGGGCTGACTTTGATTTTGAAAAAAGCACTGTCACCGTCAAAAGAACCATGCAGAGGATCAGAAACACTGACAGCGCAAGTGCCACAAAAGTAATTGTTACATCTCCGAAAAGCAAAACATCTCTCCGTGAAATCCCTATACCCGAATTTCTGCGCTCAGCACTTGAAAGTATGAAAACAGACAGCAACAGCTTTGTCCTTACGGGTACAAACAGATATGTTGAGCCTCGCACAATGCAGTATCGCTTTAAAAGTATCCTCAAAAAGCTGAATCTTCCGCAGGTCAATTTCCATTCACTTCGTCATATGTTTGCTACAAAATGTGTTTCTTTAGGTATAGATGTGAAAACCTTATCGGAAATTCTCGGGCACAGCTCGGTAAAAATCACTCTTGATCGCTATGTTCATTCTTCCATAGACAGAAAGCGCAGCTGCATGAAAATCTTTTCCGATAATATTGTAGTGGCATAAAAGCTGATTTATCGTCAGAATTATCGTCCGATGAACTGTATAAACGGCGTATTGAACGCATTTGAAAGGCAATCTTCGTTAATGGGTTAAATTTGCGAAAGAATGGAGGCTGATATAAGTATACCACTTTTACGCAAAAATATATAGTATATGAAAAAATTCTTAAATGCTATTTACTTTTATTGAAAAATATGGTACAATTAAAATAAAAGTCATATTTTGTAGAAATAGGAAGGATAGCTATGTTGAAAATCGCTATATGTGATGATGAAGTGTCTGTAACACAATTGCTCGAAAACCTTGTTATGTCATACAAAACAGACAAGAATATAGACATAGCAACGTTTACCTTTAATGACGGTAATTCTTTGTTATTATCGAAGGAACGATTTGACTTGATCTTTCTTGATGTGGAGATGGAAGAACTTAACGGTGTTGAGGTAGCACAAAAAATCAGAGAGTTGGATATGAATATAGCCATAGTGTATGTAACAAGTTATCCTGAATACCGTAAAATGGGATATAGAGTTCATGCATATGATTATATAGAAAAGCCGTTCAGATATTCGGATATTGAAACGGTTTTGAATGATTTTATTGCTTCTCGTGAGCAGCAAAACGATCATCCTGTCAGTTTCACAACAGATGACGGAATAATTGTAATTGATATGAACTCAATAAAATACTGCTGGATGGAAAAGAAGCGAACGGTAAAAATATATACATCGTATAGTGAGTATGTAACAAGGGAGACTTTTTCCAACATACTGAACAAGCTTGATAAGGAAATGTTCTATCAAACAAGCAGAAATTATATAGTTAATCTTAAATATGTTGACTCTTATCTTGAAGATGACGGTATTACATTAAAGTACAATATTTGGGTACCTCTTTCAAAGAATAATAAAAAGGATTTCTATTTAAAGCTCTCAGATAGGCTTAGACAATATTGTCATAATTAATCGCAAGCGAGGTGATAAGCATGAAATTTGTTAGCAAAGCAGTAAACAGCGTATCTAAGGCACTGATTGCAACATCTGAGCGTTCTGCAATCAAGAGTGCTAACACAGCTTGTGCAGCATGGCAGTATCAGCCCAAAATGCCGAAAGCCCTGAAGAAGGTATGCAAAAAGTGACATATGTTTATTGACATTTGATTATGACGAATAATCAGCTTATATTACATAGTTTGAAAGCTGCATAACAAGTCAGATTTTATCCTTTGCGGGTAAAATATTGGCAAAGGATAAAATCTGTTTAGCGTATTCAAATAGTCGATTGCAATATTATTTAAGCCAAAATGGTTGAAAGGTTGTATAAAATTCACAGTTAAAACAACTTTTCATATGGTTGCCAATATTATACAATCGGCTATATATTTTATATACTTATATGAGGAGAGTTGATAATGAAGAATATTGAAATCAAACGTGCAATGGCAGCGACAATGGCACTGACATTAGCGACATCTATTACGCCTGTAGAGGCAATAAGCGAAGCAGAAGATGAATCGGCTGAAAATAACAATGTTACATTGGGATATTCAGAAAATGATTCATCGGAAACGGAAATAGCTGCTTATGCCTCTGTAATTTCGGATATATCGTTGGATACGGTATCTGAAACGGACACAAGTATCACCATTGCATGGGACGGTATCAGCAATGGTGATATTGCATATTATGAGGTAACTTGCAATGGGAGTATTGTGGGAACTACCACTGACACAACTTATACGGTTACGGGGTTATCAAATGGAAGTGAAAACAGTATTTCTGTTACTGCATACGATACCGAGGGTGGAGTGATCGGTTCAAGCGGCACTGTTTATGCATACACAGATTGGAATATAACCGGAAATACTGCGCTTACATCAAATGTTACTGTTGCTGATTTGAATGTAATAAGCGGAACACTTGACCTCAACGGATATACGCTTACAGTCAAGGGGAATGTATATCTGAGTGAAAGTGGATCGACCTGCTATCTGAATGTAAACAAGGGCAGTCTGTATGTAGACGGGAACTTTGATATGCGCAGGACGGACGGAAGCTTCGGCAACGGTTATCTGACAATGAAAAATGCGGAGGATTACATCTGTGTAAACGGAAATTTCTATGTATATACGTATA
>CANQPL010000070.1 GCA_947625735.1 uncultured Clostridia bacterium | reverse complement strand
ACATTTAACATTTTAGCGGAAGCACCTTTTCATAACCGCATTGGTGCCTTTCGCAGAAAGGCGGATTATAATAATGGAAAAAATAATTGATGTTGATAATTTTACGGAGCTGTACACCGAAGCGGTAAAGCTCCACAATGAGATAATGGCAAACGGAAATATCGCTGCCAATGCTCTTTTTGAGATGTGCAGATGTTTGAAACGAATGAGGGACGAAGGTCTCTATACAGAGCTGGGTTTTGATGATTTCGACACTTACTGTGAAGAAAAGGCGAACATCAAGAAACGTCAGGCTTACAATTATATCAGAATATATGAAGATCTGGGAAGCGGGTTTTTGCAGTCAAATGCACAGATAGGCATTACAAAGCTGGAGCTTCTTACCCATGTTCCCGCTCCTGACAGAGCTGATTTTCTGGAAAAGAATAAGCCGGAAGAAATTTCTGTTTCGGAATTGAAAAAGCGTATAGATGAACTGGAACGTGAGAACGGCATGAAAGGCGAACAGCTTTCCATGCTTGAAAAAGACATTGCAGAAAGGGATAAAACACAGAACGATACACAAGAAGAAATTTCCGATCTTAAAAATAAAATTGCCGAACAGGAAAAACAGCTCAAAGAAAAAACAGGAAAAAATAAGGCGATGATCGATAAAGCTGTAAAGAAAGCTATCGAAAAGCAGAAAGATGAGGAGAAAAGCAGGATAAGCAGTGCTGTTGAGGAAACACGGAAAGAATATGCCGATGAGATAGACAGCTACAAGAAAAAACTTGAACAGAAGGAAGCAAGCATCGACAGCGCCTTGAAAAAGCAGGCGGAGCTTGAAAACAAACTGAGAGCGGCAAAAGATAACAGTGCTGCAAAATTCCGCATTTACTTTGAGCAGATAAACAATGACCTTACCAACCTTTTCGATGCATATGACATGATAGCGAACATCAGAATAAAACAGGATTATGCGGAAAAGCTTCTTGCCCTTTCAAAAATGATAGAGGAAAACATCTGATTTTATATATAATAGTATAAGTTTTTTAACAAGGGGACAACCCTTTTCAAGGACTTGTTTTAAGTATTATCTTTTCAACACGAGAAAGGAAAAACGATGAGCGGAAAGAGATACCTACGAACTGAGTACGATCTGGGCGAGGAACGGATCATTGTGAAAACATATTCCGCCGGTATGCTCGGTAACCATGCCTCGAGAAAACCGAAAGAGACTGCCACATCTGAAAAGGTGAAACGGCACAATCGAAAGAAAGCTGTATTCAATTTGATGCTGCTTCTGAAACTGAATTTTATCAAGGGTGACTGGAACATCACACTGACATATCAGAAAGGGCTCAGACCCACAAAAGAAAATGCAAAAAAAATCGTGCAGAAATTTTTCCGGGATCTCAGGCGTTGGTGTGAGAGGAACGGCAGGACAGCACGGTATATCTGGGTAACGCACATCGGAAAAAAAGGCGGCATACATCATCATGTTATCTTAAATCAGGGGATCCCATTTGACGTGATCTGCGATCTGTGGAAGTACGGGGCGGTATCCGTAGGACACCCGCTCTACCCTGATAAGGACTACAGGCAGTTAGCGGCATATCTTCTGGACGATACCAAAAACGGGGATTGTCCGTCTGCACACGAAAAGGGGGAGCGGCTCTATAATGCCAGCAGAAACCTGAAACGGGCAGAACCAAAGCGCAAGTGGATAAACACAGGCAAATGGAAGAAAAATCCAAAAGAGCCAAAAGGCTGGAGCCTTGACAAGGACAGCCTGATTAACGGGGTAGACCTGTTCGGATTCCCCTATCAATTCTACATAATCAGAAAAAAAACAGAGCGGAGGGATAAGCATGGGCGATCACTGTCTGACAAAGGAGCAGGTCATGGAAGCATACAGACGTGAACTCAGAGGAGACAGCAGGACAAGGACAGCACTGAGATACCATGTATCGGAAAGCACACTTGAAAGAGCCTACCGTTCATACGGGTTGCCGCCGCCGCACCGCGGGAAGTATAAGGAAAGAAAAAAGCAATGATGGACAGTGCCTTTCTTAAAAAGCTCCGGCAGTGGATCGCCGCAGGTGAGGTATACCGCTTCTACATATCCACACCATGGCGTAAGGTACGGGAGGAGACACTGCGGCACTATCACTATGAGTGTCAGAACTGTAAAGCACAGTCTCCGTCGAAGCTGACCCGTGCAACAATGGTACACCACGTCAGACCGGTGCTTGCCTATCCGCAGTATGCCCTTGATATGTTCGTTTTTGACGGTAAAACCGAGGAAAAACTGCCCCAATTGGTACCACTTTGTCACGCCTGCCATGAACTTATGCACGACAGAGGTTTTCCCGGAAATGCAGAACCGGAAACAGCCGCCGAACCCTATCCGGAGCGGTGGTAACAAGTCCCCCCGGTCAAAAAAAACAAAAATTTTTGTGCCGTTCATAACGGGTTCAGGGGGACTCCCAATTGCGGGCGGAGGAATTTTTCGTGCGCACACGTACGCGCGTGTGCGTAAATAAGTAGGAGGGATTGAAGATGAGCAGAGGAAAGAGTGAAAAGGTTAGCGAGGTAAGTGCGGCTCTTGACAGGCAGCTGGAAAAAATGGGGGCGGCAAATCCTCTCTTTCGGGATCTGCGCAACAAGTATATGAAGATGCACAGGCTTGCGGATAAGCAGTGGAGCGATATTGTTAAGGCGGGGGTCAAGAGTGAGGACGGGAAAGAGAATCCGTCCGTCAGGGGGTATTGCAATACCTGTAATCAGATGGTGTCTATGCTTCAGAAGCTGGGTATTAAGGCGGATAAGTGCATTTCGGAAGATGAGGAGGAGCTGTGATGAGAAAAAAAGCATTAACAGAGGAAAAAGAGCTGATGCCCTGTCCGTTCTGCGGTGGTTCTCCTGTCCTGTCGGACTGCATGGATATTGAGTGCGGGAATTTCAGAGAATGTGCCGGGGACAGCCGTTATTATGCGGTGTGCTGCCGCCGTGATCTGGGTGGGTGCGGCGCTTCGGGCGGGTACTGCTCCTCTGAGGACGGGGCTGTGTGGCTGTGGAACAGGCGTGTAAGATAGGTTTTTCTGCCGGAATAAGGGAGCGGCTGTTGGGGCTGAATATTTACAGAGGAAGGCGAAAAAGATGCGTGAGATTTTATGCAAAGCGCAAGCTCTTTACAACCGTGAATGGGTAGCGGAAGGGAATAGAATATGATTACGGAAAAAGATGTCAACAGAATTTTCGGTATCACTGAAAGTTTTATGCTGCCCGAGAGGGCAATGGAAATTCTGATGAACAAGGAAGAACGGGAACGTGTTTTTGCGGAGTTTCTTGACATTGAAAGCGATCTGTCCTTTGACTGGTTCAACACCTATTTTCAGGAGGAACACAGCAGTCGGAAAGCTATGATGCAGGATTTTACGCCACACTGCGTTTGCAGACTGGCGGCTGAGATCGTCAAGGGTCAGAAGGTGGCTGACATATGCGCAGGCACAGGCGGGCTTACTATTGCACAGTGGAACAGGAACCCCGGAGGGCAGTTTTTGTGTGAGGAGCTTTCTGAGCGGGCTTTTCCTCTGCTCCTCTTTAACCTTGCTATTCGGAACATGGACGCTTATGCTGTCAATATGGACGTGTTGGAAAACAATGTGCTGAGGGTCTTTAAAATTACTCCCGGAGAGCGTTTCGGCGATATCGCAGAGGCGGAATTTCCTGCGGACTTTGTACCTGATTCGGTTATTATGAATCCCCCGTATTCCTTAAAACACACATGGGACGAAAAGAAATGTGATCCCCGGTTTGAGGAATACGGTTATCCGCCGAAACAGTTTTCGGATCTGGCTTTTGTTCTGTCAGGCTTATCTATTCTGAAAAATGACGGGTGGCTTGCGGCGATCTTGCCCCATGGCGTGCTTTTCCGTGGAAACAGGGAACAGAAAATACGTCAGAAGCTGGTGGAAAACGGGTACATCAGAGATGTTATCGGACTGCCGGAGAATATGTTCTTAAACACAGGTATTCCCGTTTTCCTGTTGGTATTGCACAAACAAAAAGCAGGCAGTGCTTACTTTGTGGACGCTTCTAAAGAATTTAAAAAGGTCGGAAAAATAAACGTTCTGACGGATAGTGCAATCGAAAAAATTATAGATGTTCTGAAAAGTGCGAAGGACATTGACAGGTTTTCAAAGCTGATACTCACACAGGAGATTGCAGAAAATGATTTTGACATGGGCATTTCACGGTATGTGGACTCCAGCGAACCAAAGCCGCCAATAGACATTTTACAGGTTGGTAGGGAAATCACTGAAAATATGATTGCAATGCAGCTGACAAGCGGGGAGATTCTGAACTCGCTCAAAGAACTGTATACGCCAAATGAAGACAGCGAGCTGGCGGATTTTATAAAAATCTGGGGAAGCATATGCATCGGTGACCACAGAGAGGTGGGGCTTTACGATATCGCTGATGTGGAACGGGCGGTAAACGGCAAAATATACCCTGCGGGGACTGTATACATACAGGTCAGCGCCTGTCACAGGGCAGGACGTGAACAGTTCATGGAAACCACAGAAGCGGGAACGCTTGAAAGCAAGTTTGCGGTAATTCTGCCAAAGGTGCCGACAGCTCCCGGTTATCTGCGGGTCGCTCTTGAAAACGGTGCGGACGAATTTATACGGAAATATGTAGGGTCAAACATCAACATACAGCCGGATAATTTTAAATATTTCCGGCTTGGGTGGCATGACAAGGTGGAGGATCAGAAACGAGTGGCAGATATTCTCGGAGCTATGGAAGACCATATTCACGCCACGGAAAGATGTCTTGAATCTTTGAGCAAAACGAAAAATTTCTTTTTGGATAAGGTGATGTCCTTGATTATGTGAAACAAACTGCTTGTTGGCAGGTCGATTTGAAAGGAAGTAAAGAAAATGCAGGGAAATAATCTCGATATTGAAAAGTTTGGGGAAATTATAGACGGGTTTCTCGAAGAAAATCACGTTCAGATGCTGCTGGATATGCCCGAAGGTACAAGAGATGTGACGATCACCGATAACACAGGTATGGGTCCTACGGTGCGGTTATACATACTGACTAATGCCATGGTCAGGTCGATAACTGCTCTTGAAAAAATGTCAGGCTGCTCCCTTGACCGGAAATTTGTGAGGGCAATACTCGGAATGATCGAGGGAGAAATCATGAAAGGAAAGGGAGTAAAGAAATGAATACCAATGAACTAACAAGAAGCAATGCTCTGAAGCTTGCAGAGCTTATCAGAAAGTACCCGGAAATGCCGACGGAAAACGGGGGAGGAAAGTGACAGGAATGCAGGAATATAAAAGCCGTGTCTACACGCAGCGTCCTGCATATGCTGACTTTGAACCCGCTGCAAAGTTTGAAGCAATTAAAAGCATTATTGCAAGACGGCTTACAGAACACCCAAAAGCTATATGCTCATACTCGGGCGGCTCTGACAGTGATATCATGCTCGATCTTATCGAGGAGACAAGACGGCTTTTCGGTCTTCCGCCTGTGGCTTATGCTTTCTTTAACACGGGACTTGAAATGAAAGCCACAAAAGACCATGTACGGCAGCAGGCGGAAAGATACGGCGTTGATATCGCAGAATACAGACCAAAGGTCGGAATCGTGCAGGCAGTGAGAAAGTGCGGGATTCCGTTCATGTCAAAAATTGTCAGTGAGCGGCTGGAAAGATGGCAGAGTAAGAATATCCCTCTTACCATTGCGGACGAGTTCAGTGATTCAGAGGATAAAAAGACAAAGCGGGAGGAGCTTAAATGCAGGTATCCGGGCAATGAGTGCCTGATCAACTTTCTGTGCAGCTGTGACACAAGAGGTGTGGAACAGTTGAATACTCAGCTTGTAATCAGCTCAAAAAGATATTTACTTGAATTTTTAAAGGAATTTCCGCCGGATTTTCGTATATCTGCCAGATGCTGCGACTATTGCAAAAAACAAATAGCACATGAAATTGAGGAAGCGTTCGATATGGCAATTACCGGGGAGCGGTTTGCAGAGGGCGGGTTGAGAGCTTCGCCGGGTAAGAAAGACTGCTCACATATGTGCTTCTCCGAGACGACTGACGGTAAATTTCGTCTCAAACCTCTCTACTATGTGAGCGACAAGGACAAGGCATGGTACAAGGAGCGGCACGGCATACGTTACTCCGATGCATATGAGGTGTACGGTCTTACAAGGACAGGCTGCTGCGGGTGTCCTATCTCTCACAAGGCTGTAGACGATCTGGAACGGATTCGACCCTATGAGCCGAATGTGGTAAAAGCCGCATGGAATATCTTCGGGGCAAGCTATCTCTACCGGCAGAAATACAACGAATACAAAGCGGAACGGGACAGAATCAAAAAAGAGGTTGACGGGCAGCTCACACTTGATGAGTGGAGCATGGATAGTGTATAGTGCAGAGGAGCCGGGAGCAGTTTGGTACAATTTGGTACGCTTTGGTGCAATTTAGTGTACTTATGGTGCGGCAGAAAACCGGACTGCTGCGGACAGGCTCGGACAGAGCATAGCCCGGAGTTGCTTAAAATCAAATCATACCGAATTTGATTTTATCCTCTGCCCGCTGTCCTCTGTCTTCTATCCGCTGAAAGGGCGGTGAAAACGTGAAAAAAAGACTTGTGAAGATATTCGGTGCAATAACAGCGGCGGTTATGGGGCTGGCGGCTCTCTCAGGCGGCGTGAATGCGTATACTGCTCTGTATTGCCGTAAAGTCGGTACCTGCCATGTGACGGCATACAGCGGCAATAACGGCAGAACCTACGGTGCAAGCGGGGAGATACTTATTCCCGGTGTAAGCTGTGCTGCGGGGCGGGATATCCCTTTCGGTACAAGGCTGTATATCAAAGACTTCGGCTTTGTTACGGTGCATGACAGGTTCGATGAAGAATATGAGACGGAACACTCCGGTATGGTGATAGACCTGTATCTTGAAAGCTATGATGCTGCCTGCGAATGGGGAGCGGAAGATCTGGAAGTGTACATAGTGCTGAGTGAAGTCGATGCGGAAGAATAACACGGGCTTCTGACCTTTTGTAACCACATTCACACCGGAAAGGTCAGAAGAAAGTCAGAAAGAAGGGAAGATATGAAGATAATCAAGGCGGGGAAAGTTCCCGAAAAGGTCAGGCGGTTTGAATGTCTGCAATGCGGTTGTATCTTCGATGCTGATGAGGGCGAATACAAATGTGAGGAATTTTACGGTTATTACGTACAATGCCCTTGTTGCGGAGAAATGACAGGCAGGGTGCTTAAATCGGAAAGTGAATTGCATGAGCCATGGTGAAAACCATAGAAAAAGGGGGATAAAAATGAAAAGATGCAATGAATGCAATGAGTTTTCCTGCGGCGGTTGGGGTATGGACAGAATATCTCCGTACTGCGGCGGAAATACAATTGTGAAGGAGCAAAAAAGCACTGACAAAAAGCAGCCGGAACCGATCACCAACAAGGAACGCATAAGGAAAATGGAAGACAGGGAGTTGGCAGAGTTTTTGTACAATTTTCAGAGCTTTGACAGCGATTATATCTGGTGCGGTATGTGCATGAATGGGCAGGACTGCGTTTCCGATTGTATGATGAATTGGCTGAATGCAAGCTCGGAGGCAGACGGCAGTATAGATTACAAAAAAATAACGGGAAGTGAAAATCATGGTAAAGACAAGAAATGAAAAAATTAAGGCGATTGCACGGTTCTACAGCTACGAGGGGCAGACAGAACAGCTTATCGAAGAATGCGCTAAGCTTATTCAGGCGGCTCAGAAGATAAAACGTGCGGCGCAGGGTCAGGGCGGTACGGTGGAAGAAACAACACGGCAGATGGCTGAGGAAGCGGCTGATGTGATGATCATGTGCGAACAGATAAAATTCTATCTGGCTGCACTTGACGAGCCTATAGAGCTTGACCCTATCATCAACAAGAAGCTGGACAGGCAGCTTACACGCATTGAGGCTGAAAAGAAGAAAAGAAAGGAGAAAAAACAGCATGGACAAGAAAACCCGTGAAAAGCTGCCGGGATTAGACGAAGGTGCAAAAGCTGAGCTGCGAGATATTGTGGAATACATCATGTGCAAACTTTGCAATCTGATTGACGGCGCACGACAGTTCGGTAAATACGACAAGCGTGTGGTGCTGATAGCTGCGAGAAAAGTTT
Source organism: uncultured Clostridia bacterium (assembly GCA_947625735.1). GTDB lineage: Bacteria > Bacillota > Clostridia > Oscillospirales > Ruminococcaceae > Huintestinicola. Next base: position 1,614 of record CANQPL010000070.1, on the reverse strand, counting down.
TTTTGCAGAAGATCAACGAAGATATCGCAAGACTTAAAAAATAATTTTTGAAAGGTGATAAAGCTATGAATGTAAAAATTGACGGTGTGGAAGTTTACACCAATGTCGAAATGCCCTTTGCGGAGGCAAAATATTATCTTGACTTCATCAGGAAAAAATATCCCCATGCTTCCATTGTGACTATGAATGTGTCTGTGGACGGGGACGAGGTGCAGCTTGAAGTGTTTAAGCGGGCTGTTCCTTTTGAGCGTATCAGAAGGATAACAGGTTACCTTGTGGGAACGCTTTACAGGTTCAACGATGCCAAAAAGGCGGAAGTGCTTGACAGGGTGAAGCATGATGTGTGAGTGCGGTGTGTGCTATGAAAAAGACAAAAATAGAGTGGTGCGACAGCACATGGAATCCCGTGACAGGCTGTCTGCACGGCTGTAATTATTGCTATGCGAGAACCATTGCAAACAGGTTCAAAGGCTGTGATGTGCCGTCAACATATTGGCAGTATCATCAGGCAATATGGAAAAGAGTAAATCCTGAGAGCTCTTCAGACAAGGCAATGTTTGAAGTAGATGCCGGATCCCCGCCTGTCAATGTAAGGTTTGACCCGAAGGCACAGAAATATGTGATAACGACTGCCCCCTATCCATGGGGATTTCAGCCGACTTTAAGGCGGGATAAACTTTCAGAGCCGGCTGAAATCAAAAAGCCTCGGACGATATTCGTCTGCTCAATGGCTGACCTTTTCGGGAGCTGGGTCCCCGACAGCTGGCTGAGTGAAGTATTCGCTGCTTGTGAAAAATCTCCGCAGCACAGATATATGTTTCTTACAAAAAATCCGCAGCGTTACACCGGGTACGGCGTTCCCGCAGCAGGCAATATGTGGTACGGGACAAGCATAACAAAAACGGCTGATATAGGGCGGGTAAATAAACTTCCCGCGTTATGTCACACGTTTCTGAGCATAGAGCCGTTACTTGATGACTTAGGAGCGGACAGCAGGAATTTTCTTCCGGAGCGTGTGGACTGGGTGATCATAGGTGCTGAAACAGGAAACAGAAGCGATAAGGTCATTCCCGAAAAGAAGTGGATAACAGACATAGTATGCTGTTGCAGAAATATAAAAATTCCTGTGTTTATGAAAGACAGCTTACTTCCCATAGTGGGCGGGGAAAATATGCTGAGAGAATTTCCGTGGGAAATAAAAAAAGGAAGTGAAACAAATGAATATATACAGCGGGCTCAGCCTTAATGCGGTGGTGGTTTTTCAGCGGGTATGCGTTATTGACACAATAAGATATAACGGCGAGACGGTGAATGTAAAGCTTAACAGCATTGAAGATGTTACAAGGCTTAGTGCAGAACGCATCAGAGAAGCGGCAGGCGAGCTTATAAGAAAAGGCTGGTGCGAATACGGCGGGGCAAGGCGTGACTGCCTGCGGCTGACACGGAAAGGGTGGAAACACCCGTTCAGACGGCAGACTTATAAGGCTTATAAAAAACTTACCGAATGCGGAAGGGGAAGAAAATGACTTTCAGATACGTTATACTGATCCCAAATCAAAAGTAAGACAAGATCCAATCTCTTCCGGTAATATTTTTAATATTATTTTTAGATAA
>CANQPL010000069.1 GCA_947625735.1 uncultured Clostridia bacterium | reverse complement strand
GGGACAAATAGTACCCCCGCAAAGAAGGTCAGCCGCCTTTTAAAATAATGGTTAGCCCCCAAGGAGGTCGCAACTCCAAGGGGGCGTTTTTGGGTGAGTAATTGCCCTTAATCGATTTTCTGATATTATTATACATCATTAAATTTAAAATGTCAATAGGTTCTGAGAAATTTTTTCAGTATCGGAATATATTGACAATATTCGGCATTTGTGGTATTATATGTTTAAGGGTACTCCCCCGGAAGGAGGTGTACATTATGCTCCTTTTAAATTTTGTTTTAAGTATAGTTGCAAGTGTAGTAGGAAACTACATAAGCAACAAATTCGGGGACAAATAGTACCCCCGCAAAGAAGGTCAGCCGCCTTTTAAAATAATGGTTAGCCCCCAAGGAGGTCGCAACTCCGAGGGGGCGTTTTTTGGTGTACATATGCTCCTTATTGTACTTTCTGATATTATTATATATCATCTGATTTAAAATGTCAATAGGTTCTGAGAAAATTTTTCCGCTCTCCGCTTACTTTAATAAGCCTGTTTTGTCATTTTTCAGCCCTTTTTGCACCGCAATTATGCTCCCGCAAACGCCGGACGGGCTTTGAAAAAAATTTTTTATAACAATTTGTTATAAAACACCACATTCCCGCCGCTCCTGTGCTATAATAGGCACAGAAAGGAAGTGCATTTTATGGATTACTACATTATTTATTTTCCAGAATTAAAACAATATTACCGCTCAAAAAGACTGCTTGTACATCATCGTGAGGCAGCTGCCGTCTATTCTTCACCACGCAACGCAAGAGATGCGGTGAAAAACAGCATTTTTGCAGACGAGAAATTTGAGATAATACATCTTGTCACAAATTCGGCTTTAAATCTTTATGACAGCAAGCATTTTTGATTATTCTTTAAAAATTCTTAACTAATTTCCTATGATAATATGATAAAATATTAATGTAACATTTGTCATGGGGGGATATAAATGTCATTTAACGACATACTCAGGCTGATAGACGACAATGTGTGGGGTGTGCCTCTTATCGTACTTATCCTTTCTGCGGGAATACTCCTGTCGGTTAGGACAGGCTTTATACAGGTAAGACATCTGGGCAGGGCGCTCAGGTATCTTTTCCGCGAGGAGGACACCGAGGGCGCAGGCGGTGAGGTGAGCGGATTTGCTTCACTTTGTACGGCTCTTTCGGCAACCATAGGCACGGGAAATATTGTAGGCGTTGCCACTGCTGTGGGAATTGCTGCGGGCGGTCCGGGTGCGCTTTTCTGGATGTGGGCAGCCGCCTTTTTCGGAATGGCAACAAAATACACGGAGGGATTTCTTGCCGTAAAGTACAGGACCATTGACAAGGACGGTCATGTGCTGGGCGGTCCTTTTTACTATATTGAAAACGGCATGGGCAGGAAATGGAAATGGCTTGCTAAGCTGTTTGCCTTTTTCGGCGCTTGTGTGGGGTTGCTGGGTATCGGCACATTTTCACAGGTAAACGGCATTTCCTCGGCGGTGACGGGATTTTTTGACCCGAACCATGAAAACACCATATCAGTTTTCGGAATGGAATATTCTGTAGTCACAGTTATAACCGCATTCGTTCTTGCGATCCTTGCGGGGCTTGTCATTATCGGCGGCATACAGAGGATAAGCAGCGTATCGGAAATAGTCGTACCTGTCATGGCGGTGCTTTATATAATCTCCGTGCTTACTCTTATAATTACCAACATAACACGTATCCCCGCAGCTGTGGAAGAGATATTTGCAGGTGCATTCGGTATCCGTCCCATAGCGGGAGGAGCGCTTGCTTCTGTCATGATCTCCATGCGCAACGGCGTGGCAAGGGGCATATTCTCCAACGAATCGGGACTCGGTTCTGCCCCTATTGCGGCAGCGGCGGCAAAGACAAAGGAACCCGTCAGACAGGGACTTATCTCAATGACAGGCACATTTATAGATACAATTGTTATCTGCACTCTTACGGGACTTTCCATTGTGATGATGGGCTCGTGGAGCGATCCCGCCTTAGAGGGAGTACAGGTGACTACCGATGCATTTACAAAGGGACTGGGCTTTCTTCCGGGAAGAACAGCAGCTTTTATACTTATGCTCTGCCTTGTTTTCTTTGCCTTTACCACAATACTGGGCTGGGATTACTACGGCGAAAGATGCCTTGAATATCTGAGCGGCAAGAACAGGACGGCGGTAATTATCTACCGTGTGCTGTACATTGCGGCAGTTTTTATAGGTCCTTACATGACTGTTTCGGCTGTATGGACGATAGCGGACATTTTTAACGGACTTATGGCATTCCCCAATCTTGTGGCGCTTTTTGCGCTGAACGGCGTTGCGGCAAGAGATACAAAAGACTATTTTGAACGCCTTAAAAAAAGAGAAATAAGTGATTGACATATACCCGTCATAAAAACCGCCCCCGCATTCCACTTTGAAATGCGGGGGCATATTTATAATTAATGGAGAGATAAGAGATTTTTTACTGTTCTTCCGAGGGTTCATCGGGTTCATCACCGGTCAGAGTAATTGTGACATCAGAATTACCGTCATATCTTGCCAGTGTAAGTGTCATGGTATCGCCAACGCTTTTACCCGCCTTTGCGGCAGTAAGCTCACTCATGGTTTCGATATCCTCACCGTCTGCGCCCACGATAACATCGCCTGCACTTATGCCCGCCGCCTCAGCAGCACCGCCCGGCTCTACCGAAACGACCATAACGCCTTTGTCTACGGGAAGATTATAGTACCTCCGCATAGCAGCGTTTATATCCGCGCCTGTAATTCCGATCTGAGGAGTTACCACATAGCCCTTGTTCATCAGATCGCTGATAAGGGGCATAGCATCGGTGATAGGAATTGCAAAGCCCATACCCTCAACGCTGGAGCTTGCGATCTTTGAGGAGGTGATACCTACTACCTGACCGTATTCATTGATAAGCGGACCGCCCGAGTTTCCGGGATTGATAGCGGCATCAGTCTGGATAAGCGTCATAGGTGCAGAACCGCCGCCTGAAAGCTCCACATTGAGAGTACGGCTCAGTCCCGAAATAATTCCCTCAGAGGTGGAAAGTCCCAGTCCCAGAGGATAGCCTATAGCCACTGCCTTGTCGCCCATTGTAAGATCGTCCGAGCTGCCGAACTCCGCTGCTACCAGATCCAGATCCTCCGCATCAATTTTCAGTACGGCAAGATCGCTGTCCGCATCAGCGCCCACGATAGTCGCCTCATACTCTGTATCATCGTCGCCCGAAAGCACCACAGTGACCTTTTCGGCATTCTTTGCCACGGTCTGATAGCTGCCGCCCACGCCGCCTCCAAAGAAGTACTCAAAGATATCGTTATATCCGCTGCCAAAACCACTCGAAAAATCGTTATTGCTGCCGTTATCGGTGCGGACTCTGTCCTCTGTCTGTACAACGTGTGCATTGGTGATGATGTACCCATCGGTGCTGAGGATAATTCCCGTGCCTGTACCCGACCCCGTGCCGCTTGATGTGTTAAAGGTGGAATGTACGCCCACTACAGAGGGGGCTACTTTTTCAACGATCTGCTTAGTGGTAAGCGTGCCGTTTGTGGGAGCAACACTCAACAGGCTGCTGACGGTATTTGAACTGTCATGGTCAACAGTCCCTGTGGTGGTGACAGGTGTTTCCTCGGAGGGTTTCCCCGTTCCCTGCGCCGATGCCGCCAGAGCCTTGCTGTCATTATTGTCGGAAACAATTTCCTCGGGATCTGCAATTTTATTCTGAAGATATGCGCCGCCGAAGCCTGATGCACCGCCTACCAGTGCCACTGCAAGTATCAGCGCAACGGTCTTGCCTGCATTGCCCGAATGCTTTTTTTCGGGTTCTTTGGGGGCATCAATATAGTTATAATTATTTTCATACATAAGACATCTTCCTTTCAATGCGGCGCCTTTCGGGACTGCCGCCCTGTTCGGTTTTGTTTTTCTTTTGTAATTATAATGATATACCTATATTGTGTAAAATGTGTGATATAGCTTTGAAAAGATAATAAAACCGATACGGACAATTTTTCACATAACGAAAACAATATTTTCTTACGGACAGATCACTAAATGCAAAACCGCACAAATAACGCCCGTCGGCTTTGTGCGGTTGTTCTTTATTTTCGGTTTCCGGACTGTTAATGAGCGGTTTACCCGGTACAGTTTTGCTTAGTACTTATCGGAAATTGCAGTCACCATGTCATTTGCCATTACATTAAGCTCGGTTGTGGCGTCTGCTACCTCCTGCATTGCCTCTCTGATAGTCGCAGAGCCGACTGCACACTCGTTTACATTGCTGTTAAGGGAGGCAACAGCCGTGCGCAGCTTTGCAAGAGTGGAAACAAGCAGAGGAAGATTATCCGAATCTATCTCGGTATTGGCTTCGCAGAAGCCTACTACCTTTGAAAGTATATTCTCAACAACGCCCGACATTGATGCGGAATTCTGATTCGCTTCATCAATATTTGAAAGGCTTGCATAAATATTCTCGATATCCGCAAGGAGATTTGTGGCAAATCCGCATACCTTTTCCGCCATTGCCGACAGCTTTTCGCTGTCTAAAGCCGCACCTGCGGGGGCAGGCACAGCGCCGCCCGACTTCTTTGCGCACATAATGCAGTTTGCGGGAAGATTTCTCCCCTCATATACAGCCTCAGCCATCTGACGGCACGTATCATATCCGCACGCCTTGCAGTCTATCTTTCTGTCGTAGTCGCTTGTCTTTCCCATCTGTTCAAAAACAGGCGCAAGCTCCTTATCCGAGGGGGCAGACGCTCTTTTGGCGCCCTGAGGATAGTTTCTCATAAGGCTTTTGGGGTTTATCTTGTTCTCAAAATCCTTGAACTGCTTATCCGTGCCGTTCATTGCAACTCTGCGGCGGTTCCTTGCATCTATCTCCACCTCACGCCAGATGCTGCGTATGTCGATCATGGTCTGGTCGTCCTCCTGACCCACGCCGCAGCCGCAGCCGCAGCCGCCCGCACAGGAAAGAGCCTCAAACACATCGGGGTGACGGTGAGGAGGAAGCTCACAGTATTCGTCAAGCTCCTTGTAAAGCGTACCCGCTCCGTCCGAGCTTACCGCTATGACAGAGGGCATATTTATTGTAAGATTGTAGCGCAGTCCTCCCGGAGAGGGGAAAATACCTCCCATGCAGCCCTGCATCTGATCGTCAAAATCATAGTGCATATTACCCGATTCAACGGCTTTGTTAAAGTCTATCCTCTTGCGCCTGAAATATTCCTTTAAACGCCTGAAAGTAACGTTATACTCCACATGACCTGTTTCGTTAAACTCCAGCTTCATTGCAGGACAGGGAGTAAGCGCCGCCACAGCGTAGTTTTTCTTTACCACATCTCTTATGTAGACAGCCTCACAGGAAATGGGACTGTGAACGGGGGAAAGATCCCTTATCTGATCGGGGTGGTATGTCTGTATGTACTTTACAACTGCGGGACAGTGCTGGCTCAGAACGTTTTTGGAGCTGCCCGACTCTATCGCCTTTACATATCCCCATGTGCAGATATCCGCACCGAATGCGCCGTCATAAACGCCGTCTGCGCCGTTCTGCTTGAACCATTTGAGTACAGCCTGCCATGTTCCCGGAAATGCAGACTTTATGGCAGGGTGAGCAACGACCACTATCTTGCGGTCGCCCAGATCCTTAAAGAACCTTTCCGTATCATCATTATAGTCTCTTGCCCTTGCTCCGCACGCCTTGACGCACTCACCGCAGCCTATGCATTTGCTCTGATCTATATCAGTAACGGCTTTGCCGTTTTCAAGGATCTTTACAATATTTGCTTCGGGGGAGGGACATACCCTCAGACAGGTATTGCAACCCACGCACCTTTCGGCATTTACTTCAATGAGATCGTACATAAACCCACTCCTTTTACCTTACCGCAGGAAACACCCCCTTACGGCATTATCTCTATTGATAAAATTATAACAGAAAACGTTTAATTTTGCAATAGATTTTGAAAAAAATATTATTCTGCGGAATATTTTATACATTCTGAAGATTTTTTCAAGCCCGAATCGGTTATTTTGACTAATGGGAACGGGAAAACAGAACATATCATCGGGCAATGCTGCTTACACCGTCACCTCTGCGGGTCTTTGCGCCTTGATAGCGGCTTCAAGACTTCTGAGCCTTATCCTTACCGCTCCGAGATTGCTTATCTCGTCTATTTTGAGCTGTGTATAGAGCTTGCCCTTTTCCTCAAGAATGGACCGCACCTCATCAGTAGTTACCGCATCAATTCCGCAGCCGAAAGAAACAAGCTGTACAAGCTGCATATCGGGCTGTGTGGTGACATACTCCGCCGCCCTGTAAAGTCTTGAATGGTATGTCCACTGATTTAGTACATGGAGTATGGGCGTTTCGGCGAGATCGCAGACGCTGTCCTCTGTAATTACCGCCATGCCGAGAGATGTTATCAGCTTATGTATGCCGTGATTTATCTCAGGGTCTATGTGGTACGGTCTGCCGCTTATGACGATAATGGGCATTTTTCTCCTGCGTGCTTCGGCTATTATCCTGCCGCCCTCTGCGCAAACGCTGTTGTGGAAATCCGCAAGAGCCGACATTCCCTCCTGCCATGCCCTGCACACATCTTTTTTCTTAAGATTAAATTTCGGCAGACTGCGGCAGATTATCTCCGCCAAGTTCTTTTCCAGATTTATATCAAGATAAGGGTAAACAAAATTATCGGAATTAAGCTCGGGAATATTTGCTTTTAAAAGCTCAGGATAATATGCTACTACGGGACAATTGTAATTATTATCCGCTTTTTTCTCGTCCACATTATAAGTTTCACAGGGATAGAATATAATATCCGCTCCCTTTTCGAGAAGATCGAGAACATGACCGTGCGCCAGCTTTGCAGGATAGCATACCGTATCAGACGGAATGGTGTGCTGACCCTTGGAGTACATCTCCCTTGTACTCTCCCCCGACACGATGACCGCAAATCCCAGATGATTAAAGAATTTCTTCCAGAACGGCAGCTGCTCATAAAAGCCCAGCACCATGGGAAGTCCTATGACCGCTTTCGGGTTTTCGGGATTTGGAGAATCCATTATACTCTTTAAAAGATCGTATTTGTAGCGGTAAAGGCAGAGGGGTTCTTCCGTGCTTTTTATTCCCGCTCCCTTTTCGCAGCGGTTGCCGCTTATAAATTTATGACCGTCACCGAATGTTATCATGGTAAGGGAGCATTTTGCAGTGCAGCCCTTGCAGGTAAGCTGCTTTGAAGCATAGGAAAAGCTCTCCAGTCCCTTTGCTGTAATAAGAGAGGAGTGTGCAAGTCCCTCCGCCTCTGCTCTTTCCTTTGCGTAGAGTGCAGCTCCGAATGCTCCCATAAGACCCGCAATGGCAGGACGGATAACGTTTCTTCCTATCTCCTGCTCAAAGGCACGCAGCACCGCATCGTTTAAGAACGTACCGCCCTGTACCACAATATTTTTTCCCAGCTCATCAGCGGAATTTGCCCTTATTACCTTATATATGGCATTTTTTATAATGGAGGAGGACAGCCCCGCAGAGATATCCTCCACAGATGCTCCGTCTTTCTGCGCCTGCTTTACCGAGCTGTTCATGAACACCGTACACCGTGAACCCAGATCCACAGGACGTTCTGCATAAAGTCCCAGCCTTGCAAATTCGGCGATATCATAGTCCATTGCCTGAGCAAATGTCTGTATAAATGAACCGCAGCCCGAGGAGCAGGCTTCGTTTAGCATTATACTGTCAATGGCTTTGTTTCTTATCTTGAAGCACTTTATATCCTGACCGCCTATGTCGATTATGAAATCCACATCAGGGCAGAAGTAGGACGCCGCTTTATAGTGGGCAACCGTTTCCACAAGACCGTAATCCACACCTGTGCCCGCCTTGATAAGATCCTCACCGTAGCCCGTTACCGCCGCCGCTCTGATATTTATACTTCCGGGAATACGTCCCTTTCCCAGCCTGTAAAGCTCTGAAAGCTGCTTTGTGATAACGTCCAGAGGCTGCCCCTTGTTGGAAACATAGTAGCTGTAAAGAAGTCTGCCGTCATCTGTGATAAGCACCAGCTTTGTGGTGGTAGAGCCTGCGTCGATCCCCAGATATGCATCGCCCGTGTATGTATCCATGTCCGCAGGAGGAAGATCGCAGCTGCGGTGACGGGCTGCAAACTCCTCGTATTCGGCTTTGCTTTCAAAGAGCCGTCTGCCCGTGATGATGTCGTCATTTACCTTTGCGGCTCTCATTTTTGCGGTCATTTCCTCTGCGGTGAAAAGCTCATTTACCGATTCATCGGCATAAAGCGCACTGCCGTATGCCATGAAACACTGGGCATTTTCGGGGAACACGGCATTTTCGTCAGAAAGTCCCAGAGTATTTACAAACGCCTTTCTGAGTCCCTTTATAAACGTAAGAGGACCGCCTAAAAACAGCACCTTGCCCTTTATCTCACGCCCCTGTGCAAGTCCCGATACCGTCTGATCCACTACCGCCTGAAAAATTGATGCGGATATGTCCTCACGCTTTGCGCCCTGATTGAGAAGGGGCTGTATATCTGATTTTGCAAACACGCCGCAGCGGGAGGCTATGGGATAAATTTTCTCCGCTTTAAGAGCAAGCTCGTCCATATCGTTTACGCTGATGCCCAGAAGTGTCGCCATCTGATCTATGAATGCGCCCGTACCGCCTGCACATGAGCCGTTCATGCGCTGCTCAGTGCCGCCTGTAAGGAAAATTATCTTTGCGTCCTCGCCGCCCAGCTCTATAACGCAGTCCGCATCGGGATAATCACGCTTTACCGAAATAAAAGCGCTGTGTACCTCCTGTACAAAGGGCAGTCCCGCAGCAGTTGCAAGTCCCAGACCCGCAGAGCCTGTAATGGCGGGCTTGAATTTTGCCCCGGGATAAAGTCTGCCTACCTCCTCGATTTGCTGGGCAGCCGTTTCCCTTACCTTGGAAAAGTGCCGCTGATAGGTGGAGTAAATGATCTTACCCTCATTTAGGATAACTGTTTTTACCGTTGTTGAGCCTATATCAAGACCCAGTGAATATATATTTTCCATCTTCACATTTTCCTTTTTATCAGATTCATGAAATTGCCGAAATTATCCTGTCGGCAATTTCCTCGGGAGTGCCGCACCCGTTTGTACAGATGCCCGAATGAGCGGTATAAAGGGGCTTTCTGCTGTTGTAGATCTCCTCTAAGGATTCACGGGTATTGGCTTTTACGATAGGGCGGTTGTCATCGTCCTTTATTCTTTCATAGCACACATCAAAGGGGACGTCAATATAGACTACAGTTCCGTATCCGGCAGCAATATCGCCGTTCTGACTTCTGAGCATTGCACCGCCCCCGCAGGCGATAACTCCGCCCCGTTCGCCCAGAAGCCTTACAGCCTCCGTTTCACGTTCCCTGAAATACTCCTCACCCTTTTCCGCAAATATCTGCGGAATGGGCATTTTCTCCCGCTCCGTGATAAAGCTGTCCATATCGGTAAAGGGGAGCCGGAGCCTGCGTGAAAGTATTTCGCCTACTGTGCTTTTGCCGCAGCCCATAAAGCCGCAGAGATAAACGGTAACAGACATTTGCATACGATCCTTTCTGATTTTATGTATTATAAATGAATTTCCCGATAAGCGCATCATCAGCCCCGGGGTTCAGTTTCAGAATCTGCTCCCTGATTTTTTCATATGCATTTTCGGGAGAAATATTCGCCGCTGCACGGGAAATTTTTTCGCCGAAAAAATCCTCCGGTGTGGTCACGATAGTTATATCCCAGCCGTATTCCTCGCCCGCCCTGTTTCTCTTGCGGGTATGACCGCATATGGTGAGATAGGTTTTCATCTGAAGCCCGGTAAGCGCCCGTTCAAATCCGTCCTCCCTGCCGAAGCCGCCGAGAGCTTTAAGCTCGTCCGTGCGCAGTCTGCCGTATGCGGCGACAGTATCGCAGATGCGTTTTTCCGTCCGTGAGAGCCTGCCGTTTTCATAGGCTTCTGCGGCAGTTTCACCGTGCCGCCTTGCAGCCATGAAGCAGGGATACCACTTTTCGGTGATATAGCCTGCGCTGCCGAAAAATGTCTTGCCGTAGGCGATGTCATTTCTTTCGGTCAGCACACGCATTTTCCACTGCCACGGGTCGGTATCCGTATCGCCTGTGTGCCACCTGACAGGACCGTCATAAGGCTCTGTGTCCGTCCACGCACAAGGGACAAGGGAAAAGATCCTGCCCGCCTTTCCCGAGGGGGAGGCAGCAGAAAATCCCGCCGTCATAAGCTCCCGCACAAAATCATTGTAGTTTTCTATCATAGCTTTTTTATTTCACCACTCCGCATTTTTATCCATACATTATTATAATAACACATTTTTTTTCAGATTTCAACGATTTTTTCAAATTTTAATACAGGAAATTTACGGCCGTAAATTCCCAAAGTAAATTCCACAGTGGAAATTAGAAAAGGAATTTACTTTAGGAAGAGTTTTGTGGTAGAATTTAGTATGGGAAAGGAGGTCCCAAAGTTTGAAAAAACATCAGACAACTAAAAGAATAAGAAGGGCGCACAAAACCAAGCCATCTGAAAGTGGCTGAAAA
>CANQPL010000068.1 GCA_947625735.1 uncultured Clostridia bacterium | reverse complement strand
GCTAACGACAAGCATAATCAGTGAAATGATTTGAGATGTAGATAAAAAGAGCCATATTCCCCTGACAGCATCTCCCCTGAAAAACTCCAAAATAAATCTGCAAATTGAGTAAAGGAATAAATATATGTATAGGGTATATTTCGAAACCTTATGCTTTGACTGATAGAGAAGGAGTGTTATCAGTATAAATAAATTGCATATGCTTTCAAAAAGCTGTACCGGCAGTCTGACAACACCGGGATCGGCTGCAAGCACAATTCCCCAGCTTGATTCGATGCCATAGCAGCAGCCTCCCATAAGACATCCTATTCTGGCAAACATATGAAACAAGGGTATTGCAGGTGTAAGCCAACTGAAATAAACTGTCTTGTCCTTTTTAAATATTTTACAGAACAGGATCACAGAAAACAAAAAACCTATAAGCCCGCCGTAAAATACAATGCCGCCTGTGAAAAGCCATTGAATTGATTTATTTATGGAAAAATCCTCTGACGTATTCGGTATCTGGGATATTACAAATATAATTCTGCTGAATATAAACGCAAAAACCACACCCATTAAACCGAGAATCAAAAAATTTTTAAAGCCTATATCGTACTCTTCTGCTCTTGTATACAGAAACAGAGCCGCTGTAAGCAACCCAACAGTGCCGAACAGGGAGAATGTAGAAACGCTTATTTTCAGAATAGGAAACATCTGTCAGGTCACTCTCCTGCTTCACCGCAGGTCCAGCAGCCCTTGGGGAATAGTCGGGGAACATTATCATTATATCCCTTGACAGATACATTTCCTTCATCGGCACAGGCTATGTTAAAACAGGTAGTTACCTGTCTTGCAGTTGTCCCCTGCAAGTCTTTGTTTTCTTCATACATAGTAGCGGCGCATGAAATTCCAAGACAAGAAACATCTTCTTCGGTATAATGTCCCGAACTCATAGGCTTGCCGGAATCAATACATCCCACGCCGTCAAAAAATGTTATATTGCCTTTAACATCATCTTTCGTTTCTATGGTTACACATTCGGTAGGCCAGCATTTTGTACCCAGACCTATGCCCGTACATCCTGCGGGGCCTACGCAGCTTTTATACTCTATTCCCGATCCGGTTCTTCCGGAACCGCAAAGGAACAATCTGTCTGCATTGTCATCAAACTGAGTGCATAATACCATGTCGCCAAGACCGCAGCCTGCAAGTATAAAGGGCGATGTACATAAAATTACTACCAAGATGAACTGTAAAAATTTTTTATTCATAATCTGCCTCCTAATTTGAATATATTAATATATGCAAGTCAATCAACATATATAAAAAACTTCCAATTTTTGTTTATCTGATAAAACAAAACATTGATATTGCCCTCGTTTTCCCTGTCCAATATGAGCTTGTACCCTTCGTCGGGTACATAGTCATCATAATCGATATTGCATATTTTCAGGATCCCTTTCATTTGTTCATCTTCACCAAGAGACTGATAACGTGATCTTAATAACTTCGCATCTGAATCGGACATTTTTTCCTCCTTGAGAAGCGAATAATCCTGCCCTAACTTTTTGGGATTAAAACTAATACCGGAATTTGAAATATTCTCAATAAGTCTCGATTCTGTCTGTTTGATTGTATCGGGTACGATTTCCTTAAGATCATTAAAAGCCTTTTCTACAAGCAGCGAAGAGGAATCATCAAAAAACACGTCTCTCCATACTTGCGGGTTATTTTCAAACTCGCTGAATGACATATTTTGAAGTTTGTCGTTCATATCGTAGAGCAAAGGTATTTCATATTTACATAGCGCAAGGGTATCTTCTTCTTTGTTAATTATATTTTCAGGATATTGTGACAAGAATATGCCTGCATCTGAATTCAGATATGAAAAATCGCTTACATATTCTATATTATTCTTTTCTGCATAGTCAAGATAAATCTCCTGCATATTTAAATTTTTGAAAGACGAGGACTTGAATTTGCCCAACAAATCAAATCGCCAATTAAGGAAAAGAAATATTATAACTATCCATACCAGACAGCCCAAAGCGTATGACGCTTTGCTTTGTTTTTCCGTATTATCGGCGTTCTTTGATGATGTTGTCTTTGATTGTGCCGCTTCGGATGTTCTCGTTTCGTTTTTCAGAGTATCGTTTACGGTTTGGTCCGAAGCAGTATTTACTTCTTTAATTGGGACAGGAGTAATTTTTTCATTCATTTCATTTATAAAGCCATTAAATTTCTTTACAAACAAATCGCTGTTTCTCATCCCTGCCAAAGAAAGTACTTCCGTTTCGTCATTTGCTGTAATAAGCCTTGCCTTTTTACTGCCCGGCTCACTGTCCAAAGCAAATGACTTAATGTTTTTTAACGGATATACCTTGTCTTTATCGGTTTCGGCTTCGTCTAATATAACAAAGCAATTTTCGGTCAGAGCAAAGCCCTTTCCGTCGCTGCCCTGAAATTTGAGAAGGCAGTTTTCTTTTTTGCCCTCAAAGCTCAGCGGAAAATGACCCGCGCCGTCAGATTCTCCGCCGCCTTCATAATTTGCGGTTACCTTACTGCCAAAAGCATTTAAATTTTCAAAATATTTTAACAAAAGCTCTTTTGTTTCCAAAATTGATCCCTCCTTTTATAATTTTATTTTATCAATATTTAAAAGCAATTCATTTTGTTTTATATAAGCCTCCTTTAATCCCTTTGTCAGATCGTCAAACCGTCTTTTATATTGGGTATACTCTGATACGATACAATTTTTTTCGGGAATTTCATTGGCTGTTTCAGCAACGTTCCGATTGTTATTTATTGCGTCCGTTTCTTCTGTGTTTATTTCTTCTTCGCAGAGTTTTTTAAGATATTCAAGCTTGCCGCTCATTGAATCAAGATGATCCTCAATATCTCTGATCTGTTCATTTAAGGCGCAAAGCTCATTTTTGAGTTCAAATTCTTTAAGGCTCGGCCTTATCGAGTCAATGTCAACGATACAGCCCAATGACATATCATCTGCGCTTCCCTTTTTACTTATTTCCGAGAGCCATCCATTTTCAAGGCGGACTATTGTCTGTTCCTTTCCAAAGCCGCACAGATCGTTAAGTAAAATCCTGTAGAAACAGAGCATCGCTTCATTGTTGTCATAAGAATCCTCTATTCCATCCGTTGCGACAAAAACAGCCCGAGGCAAGTCTTTGTCATCGGAAGAGCTTATATAATATCTGAATGAGTTTGCGGCATCAACATCGCAAAGAGAGGTGGTTATATTCATAATACATCTGTCATCCCACGGAATAGGTTCGCAAAATCCATCTTTCTTTAAAAAAATACACTTGCCATCGCCATGCTGCAAAGCAATTATAAAATCATCAGTGATAAGCGCCCCTATAAGAGTGGCACCGTATATATGATTCAGATGCTTTCCCTTTCTGTATTCTTCAAATAATTTGTGTCCGGAAATATCATCGGCGCCGAATTTTTCAAGCTCATCCAATATGGGATTTTCATCAAGGTGGTTTTTTACCATACTGTTCCATCTGGTTACTATGCCTCCGGATAGTTGTCTGCAAAACTCTTTTTGCAGTTTTCTGTTCTTTATAATATCTTTGAGCTTTTTTTCATAGCTGTTTTTTTCCGTTTCGCATACAAGAGTAAGCAGACCTTCCATACAAGCCCTGACGGCTAACTTTGAACCTATATGACTTCTGAAACAAGCAGTATCGCCATGACCGTCGGAAACGACAACTATTTTATATTTTTTATCGCTGTAATAGCCTGATGAGTCCTGGCACTCTGTATTTTTAATAATATGAGATTCACCTATGACACTTAAAGCAAACGCCTCATAATTATCAATCATGAATTATACCCCCAAATCTACCATCCCGAAGTATCCCATTCACTGTCTCCGGTCATTTCAACTTCAGGTTCGGAATCATCATATGAAATTTGCTCGTTCGGTATATAACTGTTGTCGGCGCCTTGTTCTTCAAGAGCGCTTTTTACTATATCGCCGCCGCTTATATCCTGATTTGCCATTCTGGATGTTCCGTTTAATATAGAAGCGCTTACTGAGGCAAATCTGATAAGCCGCTTGAACATTTCAAGATCATCGGTCTGAACAACCGCCTCAGAATTGCCTACAATTTTGGCAACAACATCTGCATCGGAATCATCTCCCAGCGCAAAACCTATTTTCGTCGCAGCATTGAACCATTTATTTTCAGAGGTTATAGTTTTAAGCGCGCTTTCCCAGTCGTCCGTAGGGAAACCGTCCGTCATAAATATGATCACAGGCTTATAAAGACCCGCTTTTCCCGTCATAAACTGTTCTCTTGAAAGCTTGGAATTGAGTTCTCTGAGAGCCTCGCCTATGTCTGTCAATCCCCCCGCTTTCAAATCATCCCAATACATATCCTCAAGATATGTGGGCTTTTTTATCCACTGCGCTCCGGAGTCAAATTTGAGAACTGCAATCTTGATCTCGGCATCCGCATTACTTTTCGATACATCTTTCAGAACCTCTATTGTCTCTCTCATAGTTTCATTGAGAGTTCCGATTTTTCCGAAATCTTTCATACTGCCTGATGTATCGAGAACATAAAAAATTATCAATGTTCTCCTTGCTATGGGATTATTTGTGTCCGGCATATTATGTCGCCTCCCTCATATAATTTCAAAGCCGTATTCAGATGTGCCGATTTTTATTCCCGCCTTTATCGGAACAACCCCACCTGCCTCAAGAGTCCTGTTGTTTCCCGTACTTGTTATACAGTCCCAAGTTGTTTTGCTTAGATTTCTCAGACCGACCATCTTGGGATTGTCAGCCTTGGCAACGGCTATTGCTATGGGGTCAAGCGCTCTGTCCTGATTTACTGTCATTACCTGTACGGAATATATTCTCGTGCCGACCACAGCGGGTATTTTATAATCTCTAAGACGGATGGCATTTTCCATAACAATTTTTTTGCCGCATTTATCACATACGGCAGATTGGGCATTTTCTGTAAAAACCTCGTTTCCGCATCTGCATTTTAGTATATCGCTTCTGAATCTTACAAGAACCTTTATCCAGTCCAGCTCGGAAGCCCTTGCTTTTCCATATTTAAGCGACTCCTGAGAAAATGATCTGAGGAATATTTCTTTCATATATGTAGGGAGCAGCTTCCATAGTGTAATGACATTGCTGTGAACTCCCACAACGGGTCTGTTGGTACAGTCATCAGGGTCATATACAAATATGGGCTTTGTGCCATATATTCTTTCCGAGATCTTTCCCGTAAGAATAAATGGCGTCCCCACTTCTCCCTCTAAAGGATGTCCGCCGCAGAATATCATGAACAGAATAAGAGCAAGGGAATATCTGTCCGTATTTGCGTTAGGCTTTACTTCACCTCTGACAATTTCAGGAGCCATAAATCTCGGCTTTCCGAGAATGCCCGTATTGGTGCCCTCGGGCGCAACATTGTCATTGTCTGCGATTTTTACCTTGCCTCTTATAGGTTCAATGAAGAAATTTCCATCGTTCAGATCCTGATAGCTGTAACCTTTTTTGTGAAGAAATCTGAAAGCAGTAACTATTTCAAGCCCTGCGTCTGCCATAGCTCTCCACGATGAAAATTTTATCGGCCCCGGCATAAGAAATTTTGTGAGATCATGGTATCCTTCGGGTCTCAGATCCATAACATATCCAAAGGAACCATTGTATTCTTCTGTAATATCTCTTGGCCACAAAAAGACATTCTCATCGGGAGAACCCTTTTCAACATTGTTCTGCAAGTTTTTATAAAATTTTTTGGGATCGGTTCCAAGCTGTTTATACCATTTGAGAGCCTTTTTTTCTCCCCCATAGTCTATTTCATATACACTTCCCTGTCCGCCGCCGCCAAGATATTTTATAATTTCTATCTGTTTTCCGTTATATGTTCTGAGTTTAAATCCTTTCTCAAACTCATTTGAATCTGACATTTCAACACTTCCTGTCAATGATATTCGTACTCCGCTTACGCTACGTAACTCTATCCGACGGCTTCCGGCGAAGCCTTTGTATTCGGATGAGAGCTTACATCTCCCACCGAATACAATAGTAAGTACCCACCGCCTAAAGAGGCGGGGGACTTACTTGCCGGTTAAATTATTTTTTTCCAATAATACCATCAAATACCGCTTTGGCATCTTCGCCGAGGTCGCCGAACGCGCTGCTCAGTTTATTGAGGTATTCTCTTGATTCATCATCTCCTCTTTCAGCCAATTTTTTATATATATTAAGCCCTTCTTTTACACGCTCAGGCGTTGTACTGTTTTCATGCATACCCAATAAACATGCCGCATAATTTCTTTCTGCGGTTATCATGCCCTGGGATGCGGCTTTTTTAAATAACTCCATAGCCTTTTCCGTATCTTTTTCGACTCCTTCGCCGTTAAGATACTGCATTCCCAGATTGTTCTGCGCAAGAGCATATCCCTGCTCTGCCGCCTTGTTATACCAATAAAAGGATTGATTAAAATCTTTTTCCGGTATGGTTCCATATAAATAATAATCTCCCACCAAGGTCTGACTGATGACGTGGTCTCTTTCGGCGGCAAGCTTCAGAAGTTCAAAACCTTTCTTTTCATCCTTGGGTTTTCCATTGCCGTTTATATACTTTATGGCAGTATCATAATAGTAATCTCCGAATTGCAGATCATCGTGATCCTGAAATTCTTTTGTGATAAATTCGTATGTATCCTCACTCCCCGCGTTGTCTGCCTTACGCGCCCAAGAATATGCCATATCATAGTTTTTCTCTACAAAAGTACCCTTCAGATAGTATGACGACAAATCAAGCATAGCTGAAGCCACGCCGCTTTCCGCTGCTTTTTTAAGCCAAAAGACTCCTTTTTCAATATCTTTGTTTTCTTCCTTCAACAGGCAGTTGGCAAGGTTGTATTGAGCATCGGCATTGCCGCTTATAGCAGCTTTTTCTAAATATCCGACAGCCTCCGCAATATTTTTCTCTGTTCCCTCGCCCTTATATAAGCAGTTTCCCAGATAAGCGCAAGCTTCCCTATTTCCGTTCTTTTCCGCTTTTGAAAAATATCGGAAAGCTTCGTTTAAATTTTGCTTTACTCCTTTGCCCGTATAGCAGCAAAGACCCAAGGCATACTGAGCATCGGCATAATTCTCCATGGCTGCAATATTAAGCCAATATATATAATTCTTAAGTTTTTCGTCAAGACTTTTGTTCGAGGTTTCAAAATCTCTGTTTGCTTTTTCAAAATATTCCTTTGGAGTAGTGGGCCCCTTTACATTTCTGAGCTTGTTCCGATAGAACGCTTCCGCAAGAGCCACACCGTTTTTACGGGCTCTGTTGCACCAATAAAGCGATTTATAGTAGTTTCTCTCAGTAACTTTTCCTTCATAATAAAAAACAGCCAGAATCAACTGATATTTTCCGTCGGATTTCAATAGCATAGCGGTTTTTTCAAGACAGTACATTCCAAGTTTGTTGTCTTTTAAAATCTTTTCAAGATAAAGATCGGCAAGCTGAATATATCCGGTGTCGTACTTACTGAGGGTCTCCTTATAAATGTTGATTGCTTTAGTATAATCGGGATTTTTGTTTTTTGGACTTGTATAAACTTCCGCCAGATCAAACATGGCGCCTAAATTACCTGTTTCGGCAGCCGCAGACAGCCATTTTATAGCTTCGTCAATATTATTATTTTCAAAATATATTCCCCCAAGTGTATGCTGAGCATTCTCATACCCGCTTTGCGCCGCTTTTTCCAGCCAATAAATTGCCGAATGAATGTCGTTGGCTTCCGTATAGATACCTCCCAGATGATACTGAGCCTCGGGAAGTCCTGCTTTGGCTGCTTCACCATACCAATAAGCGGCTTTTTTTATATCAGATTTTGTAAATTCGCCGGATTTATAATAGCTGCCCAATCTGTCCCGGGCTTTTGTATGACCCATTTCGGCTGCCTTTTTCATATAGCAGAATCCCTCGAAAGAGCCAAAAACACTTGTGGATTGACTGCCCAGATCATACAACTCATCGGCTGTGAGTTTTTCGTCTATATAAAAATTATTTACAGCCTTTTCGATATCATCGGATTCGGCGTCGAATGTACGAGAGTCTTCATTCCGAATCGGTTTTTCAGTAATATTTGAATCGATTTTGTCTATAATATTTAAAAGACGCATTCCTCCGTCTTCACATAAAAATCGGAAACCTCTGAGTATCTTTCTTGCTGCTTTTTCAGAAAGATACGCTTTTTCTGTAAGCTCACGCATACATTTTTTGTATAATATATCATAATCCTTTTCGTCATAAAACAATCTGATTATATTGGTATCAAATACCCTATCAATCAAAACAACTTCCGATTTTATATCAACCGAGGCTACGTCCGAATAAACTGCCTTGAATGCTTTGGCGTCCTTTAACAGTTCGGATTTATTTTTAATTATAAACTTAACGGCGTCTTCAAAGCTGTAAAACTCCATAACATAATTGCCCTTTCATAAAATTTTGATAAAATAATAATGTCGGTTATATATTTTTAATTAGTTTTGTCTTATAAAAATCGTAATGATTTTTTATAAGAATATGTCCCAAAACAAAGATTTTTGAGAAAGTTTATTCATAAGAGTGCAGATTATCACAAAAAAAATAATATATGACGGGGAATTATGACTGTAAATCAAAAATTTTCTCCAGTTTGTTCATTTGACTTTTTTTGTGTTCCTCCAAAGAATGAACATATACATCCATTGTAAATGCAACGGAAGAATGCCCAAGAATTTCGCTGAGTGTCTTATATTCCATTCCCACTTCGAGGGCGCGAGTGGCAAATGTATGTCTGAGAGCATGAAATTTTATGTCCGATAATCCTGCTTTTTTTAAAAGCTTTTTAAATCTGCGCCGATAGGTTCTTACATCTACATAACTACCATGTTTTGATATTAAAAACTCGCTGTTTTTCGCTTTATCGGAAAGTTCGTTTCTTAAAAAATCAGGGATAGGTACAGTTCGTTCGGAAGATTTGCTTTTCGGACTTATAAATTCGATTTTTCCATTTATTCTTGCCTGTGTTGTTCGGACATGTATAAGCGATTTTTCCAGATTAATGTCTTCCCATTTCAGAGCGCAAATTTCTCCGATTCTTAAACCTGTATAAAGGCAAATCAGTATTCCGATATCGTTATTTTTGGAAAGTACATTTTCAAGTTTCTTTTGTTCGGAGATTGTCAGTATGGCAATTTCTGATTTTTTCTTTTTCGGAAGTTTTACATTTGACCATGTGTCTGAGACATATCCTTTTTCTTCGGCAGATTTAAGAGCCGATTTTAAGATACTGAAAACCAACTTTACGGTTGAAGGCGATAGATCTAAGCCGGACACAAATTTCTGAAGATCTTCTGTTGTGATTTTTTTTAACTGTTTGTTTCCCAATTCAGGCAATATATGATTCCTTATGTGACCTTCATATACGCTTTTTGTGGTTTTCTTTATATCTGTTTCGGAATCCAGCCATATATCAAACCACTCCGATAACTTCATGGATGAACCGACACCGATATACTTTTTTGTCGATTTAAGCATAGTTGTTTTTTCCTTGACATCTGAATAGCTTTTACTGTATATATAGCCGTATATAGCTTTGCCATTGGCATTATAACCTTTTATATATCTGCCTTCATAACGACCATCCTTTCTTTTATATATATTTTCTCCTCTTCTTGCCATAGACGTTACCTCCTTATACTGAAATTCTGACGGCTAATAAATAATAGCAAATATAATTTACAAAGTACCACAAATTACTTGACATCACAAAAAAATTGACTTATAATTATTTTTGCAGAGTAAAAGTCGTAAACTGTCAAAAAAGTAAATTGTCCAATAATAAAAATATTCGACAAATGCATTATATAGTGTCAAAAACTTTAATCTGCAAATAGTATCCGAAAGAAACCGAATTGCCGAAGCGCAACTTTTCTGTGGGGAAAAGCGCTGAGCGTAAGCTTTACCCGTCCGAGGAATAAATTTCAATTTGAGAAAAACGTAGTTTTTTGCAATACTCAGCATATTTGCCTACGACAGACACCGTCTTTTGCTCACGCTTGGGCGTTTTGATTTACTTCCGATATCAATTGAAATATATATTCCGCCATCCGGATAAATCCGTCTGCTTATCGGGCACGCGCATTTTGATGACAGCGTGTCTATCCTCTTTGATACGCCGAATCGGCATATTGTTTAAATTATATACCGATTATTCTATATTTTTCTAAATTACCACTGTCTCAAAAATCTTTGTTTTGGGACATTTTGTTCTAAAAAATTGTCATTCATTGTATATTAATGCTATACCCATGAGAAAATAATTATTGTATTATAATGGATTATAATTTAATTAAAAAGGCAACAAGTTAACGAATTAACTATATTGCCTTTTTATAATTTAAATATTATTTATTATATATTTATTGATTGTCCGCAAAATTATGTTCTCTTTAGATTACATTATATGGAATAAGTCTATACATAGATAATTGTTTAATTATGTTTCAGGAAATATTTATTGAGATAGATACTTTCATTAACACATCTTTTATAGATGTTGTTATTCTATGTATTATCTTTTTTCAGGCAGATTATCTGATTTAAGCAGGCGTTAAAAATGGAAACAAACGCTTTATTGAAAATGTAAAAGTTATGACCAAGAGGATTATATAACTGTTCTTAAAGATATTATAGAGGCTCTTGTTATATTGATAGCTGCTTTTGTTATAGAGTATTGTTATTGCGCTCAATGCAGATGGATTAATAACATCACATAAAAAACATATGCTACAAAATAGGAGAAAACATGGGATTCAATGTTCAATCTGCGTTTTTTTCAATCACTTTAATATTACAGGCAACAATAATACTGTACCGAGCATATCAGGCACATTCAAATTATACAGAAATTTCTTCAAAGAGCAGATGATAAGAGTGGTTAAGTTATCATTATTTTTATTTTTATATTCCATATTGATTTCAATATTTGATAATATATATAATGAGAACAAATATAGAAATTAGTATAAAGGTGGTTTTAATGCTTCGGTTCTTAAAAGTAATGAATAAGCTCAATCAGATGAGGTCAATTCATATTTGTTATTTTTATATGCATTTTGCGCAAGTTTTATAAAGTGTTTTGTACAGTCTCTTTTATCGTTCTTATGAGAACCAAGGACACAATTTATATGCTCGGGGCAGTCGAAAGGTATCCATGCAAATTCGCCGTTGTGGTC
>CANQPL010000067.1 GCA_947625735.1 uncultured Clostridia bacterium | reverse complement strand
CTTCGCTTGAAGTTCTGAATTTATCCGACAGGGATAAGCCTCTGAATGCGTATATGTGGGTGTACAGGACAAGCAGGCTTGATGAACGTTCCATAGTTTTGTACGATTACGTTTTGACGAGCAGAACCGTGTTTTTATCATCTTTAAGATTGAGGAGATCGCCGACTGGCTGAACTGCGGCAGAGAAAAAGCCTGCAACACGCTCAAAGAACTTGACGATGAAAGCGGTATCGGTCTTATTTCAAAAAGACGGCGGGGAATGGGGCAGCCTACTATTATATATGTAAAAAATTTCGTGGTGAAAGATGAGCCGTCTGACGAAATTGAACAGCCGCAAACGCCGAAAAATCAAGAAGTCGGAAAATCCGAATTCAAGGATTCGGAAAAACAGACTTCAAGCATTCCGAAAAACCGAATTCATGAAGTAGGAAATTCCGAATCTAATTATATAGAGATAAATAATACAGAGAAGAGTTATATTGAGCATCGATCATTCTATCCGCCCGCCGAAGCCGAAAACTCTCCGCAGAAAGATTTTGGAACGATTGATAGATTGAAAATAGAAAAATCAGTTGAAGATCAAATCGGTTATGACTGCCTGATGTCACAGCCTGATGAATCGGTCAGGAACATGATCACGGAGATCAAAGATCTGATAGTTGACGTTATGAGCGGCGAGAGAAATGTTTTTGTGGGAGGGCAGCGTATTTCCGATGAAGCGGCAAAGTCTGCCTTTAGCAAACTGACCGATGAACACGTTATGTATGTTTTGCATAATCTCACGAACTATCCGGAACGAATAAGCAGGATAGATAGATTTCTGCTGACTTCCCTTTACAATGCTGCCTACACCTACACGAACTCGGTTTTCGCAGGCATTGAATATAACACGGGGATCAGACTTATCGAGTAAGGAGAGTGAATTTATGAGCGACAAAAAAATTCCGCTGGGCGACTTTTGCAAATCTTGCGGGATCAAACGTTATGAGTTTTTTCGGATCTTTGACCGTCATCCGGAATTGCGATTGAAAACAGCGGTCAATGAAAAGGGAGAACAGGTCATTGATGAAAAAACGGCATTGTCAATTCGTGTGATCTTGCGGAAAGAGAAAAGCAGGGAAACGTCCGCATCATCAGCGGCAAAAGAGATAAATCTTCTCACTGCACAGATAGATGAACTTCGGCGGGAAGCGTTCAGGCTAAAAGCTGAAAACGTCAGATTGAAAAAAGCATTAAATCCGAATATCCGAAAGACAAGGAAAATCAAAAGTTGATTTTTTCAAAAACAGTGATTTTGTAAAAATAAAAAAGCGGCAAAATTTCAAAAATCCAAAAAGTGAAAGGGGCAAGTTATGGAAATTTTAAAAATCGAGGACATCGAAAAACTTGACCGAAGTTTTCTGACAGCAACGGAAGCGGCGAGGGCAATGGGAATTTCGTTAAGCACGTTCCGTAGGCATACGGCAGATATGGATTTTCCAATTGTGAGGTTTGGAAGAAAGATACACGTTCCGAAAGAGCCGTTTCTGGATTTTTTGCGGCGAGGGAAATGTGAAAAAGGTAAAAGAGGTGAGAACAATGGAGTTTGAAAAGTACGGCGTTATTACGATATGCCAC
Organism: uncultured Clostridia bacterium; assembly: GCA_947625735.1. GTDB lineage: Bacteria > Bacillota > Clostridia > Oscillospirales > Ruminococcaceae > Huintestinicola. The sequence continues at coordinate 9,798 of CANQPL010000067.1, read as the reverse complement.
GGTCAGAAACGGGAGTGGGCGGATCGCAGCGAAGCGAGAAAATTTTTTCTCAATGCTTTGATGAATTCCGAGGGTTCGGAGCGTGAGAGATATTATGGCGTGTACCTTAAGATCGTGCAGGGATATTCTGTTTGCTCCGACAGCGAGGAGTGATATTCAACCTGTTGAATGTCTGGTTTTTCAATGTGTTGAAAGTCCGGCAGAGGGAGGGGGAGGTGTTTGTCGGCAGATACCCGCAAGCGTAGAAAAAACATTCAACCCCGTAACCATGGGCTTTAATCCAGTCAAATGTAGGAATAATGGTATAAGTAGCTGTTGATTATCAAGAATCACAAGCTACAGTTTGCCATAAATCACTTCATAGCAATCAGGACGAATCCAACCGCCGAATTGTTCAGAGTAGACCCATTTATGAATTTTTGCAGAAGCAAAGAAGTAACAGCCGCAATACACTACTGCAATTTTTTTTGACCCATAATCAGGATTCTCATACACAAAATGATTTCTTCCCACTATTCTGACGCAACACTTCGGGATATTCATTTTCATATCACCTTAATAAATGCATCAGGATAATCTTTCTTAACACTTGCGAGATACTTTTCCGCATTTTCCCGTGAAGCAAACGCCCCCACCTGCACAAAATACCTTGCCTGTCCCGTCTTATTACGATAAGACTTGACAAGTTCTTTAAACTCTGACCACTTGGGACGAATAAACACAGGGCAATTCTTATACCCGTCATCAAGCATATTAAGCTCGTCCACCGTACCTGTCCTGCCGTTACGGATATTGCACCAATAATTGTGAGTGTACAGCTCACCGCCGTAACTATCAAGCAGCCACGCCGCAAGCCTTGCCGCATTATCCCTTGCTTTAAGGTCAACAGCATTATTCACACTGTCCATAATGCACTCAATGGAAATGGTCTGATTATTACCACGCTCCGAACCGTGCGCATCGGCTTTCCCGCTCTGTCCTGCGTGCCAAGAGGAGTATGTAAGCGGTAAGTTCTGCCATGCGCATTTATCATCAACATAAAAATGCACCCTTACCGTTCCCATATTTCCGTTGACCGTTGCACGGGTATACTGCTCCGCCTGTGTGGTATTTGCAGAAATATTGACCCTGTTTGTATTATGAATTGTAACGCCGATGCAGTCGCCATTCCGGACCGAGGGCAAGGAAATTTTATTCGGGTTATGTTCTGTCAGCATATAACAGTTTACGCTTACACCATTACAAATCATAACCTTATCAGGCTTAAGAATTGCAGCCATCATCATTTCCCCCTTTCAGAATATCAATTACCTTGTTTAAAATTTTCTGCACAGCAGGGGGTAAAATTCCCATTACCCCCGCCGTTTCACAAATGCTGATAAGCTCGGCAGCGCAAAATCCGATAACAAGAGCATTTCTTATATAGTCGGTGGCTAACAGCTTGTCCGCATATGTGCCGCAAACCACAATAAGCAGTGTTCCGCATTTTTTAACGATACCACGTGAACAAGCCTTTGAAGAAAGTCCGCCGTTTTCGGATTTATCGGACTTCCCCCAGAAAACCGCACAGGCGATACCGAGGGCAAAATCAATTATCATGAAGATAACAAGTGTCTGCACTCCATAGTCCCAACCGCCCAGAAATTCGGCAATTACCGAACCCGCTATGCCCACAGCGGAGCAAGCGGCAAACAGCTTTTCGTTCATTCGTTCATCAGCTCCGTAACCTCAACAGCACAATTATAGCCGATAGTCCAGAAGTACCTGTCGCCCATTTTGAAAAGTCCCTTTACAGGCTGCTGCTTGCCGCCGCCGATAAAATAACCGCTGCCCGCAACAGTGCCAAAAACGGAAATGGGCGTTAAAATATATCCGTCCGAATAATTATAACTCTGGTTGATAAATGCCTTGTCCATTGTTTCTGTTTTGTCTGTAAACTGCATTGAATATAAATAGCTGTATTTTGGAGTAACGTAGTTTTGCGTTCCGAAAATATTTTGAAGACTTGCGCAGACATAAATGTCCGTGTCCGTTTTTTCTTCGTCCGCAAATTTTCCTTTGAGTACCGTAACCATTACGCCGTTTGTGATGGTTTTATCGCCGATAATGAATATATCCGCATTTTCCGTGCTTGCTGTGAATATATAATTATCATCTGTGTATACCGTAGACCATACATTTGAACCCGAATCCCAGAAAGGTGTTATTCTAAACGATGTTACCTGTCCGCTGGTTGTAGCGGCTAATTTTATTGCCCCTAAGCCTGATTTCAAACTCAGACTGTCGCTGATATTTGTTTCATAAGCCGAGTTTGTACACTCAATATCAAAATATTTTGTAAGCATTGGTATCTGTTCAAGCCTTGCCTTGCAAACCCCCGGATCCTCCTGTGCGTCCGGGCAGTACACACCATGATTTGTAAAAATGCTCATTTAAATTTCCTCCTCCACGCTCAAAATTTCTCCGATGATCGTTTCGTATGTATCACCGAAATATTCAATTATTCCGGAAATATTTTTCCCGCTTTTATTGTCATCACCTCCTCCCGAAGTCCGCTTAAAAACCTGATTACCGTCATTTTTAGCGGCAATGATAACCTCTCCCGAACCTGTAATATAAAGCGTATCAAGTGGGCGGTAATGCATATAATTCACACATTCTCCCGCAGGAATTTTTACCGTTCCGTCCCCCTCTGAAACGCCTTTTTTAAGAGAAATAATTACATCGTTTTTGCTGTTGTTTTTTACCTCAAAGCCTCTGTAAATCGTGGAAAATGTGACTGCACATTCCGTCCCGTCAAGTGTCATCGTAGCGAATCGCTCGCCGCTTTTTACTTTGTATTCCATGAAAAATCTCTCCTTTATCTTTTTGGTATTTCACTTAAATCTATGTCAATAGATTTGTGTCTGAAAAGCATATTATTTACAAAATCTTCTTCAGTGCAATCCTCAAAACCCTCCATATCTAATGTAAAGGTATAATTATCATCAATTGTATAAAAAGGTACATAATATCCATCTTTTATCGGTAATGAATTATAGTATTCAGGAAAATCTTTTTCATAATTTGGAGAACGTTTATGGCTTCTCGATGCACCTAAAAATGGGTGCGAAATAATAGGTATTTCTTTTGTCTCACCCACACTACTGCTACGTATAAAATACCAAAAATACATATTTTCATTGTGTACAGGATTATTTGGATCAAAAATCAGATTTTGCATATCAAATAACTTCAATTCCTCTTTGTGAGTTACTAAGTCTATTTTATTGAGTAACAGTAAAAGCGGTATAGTGATGTCCATTTTAAATGTGCTTGCTCTTGCAGTATATTTTCCATTGTTTTCCCCGGTTGTTTTGCAGTTAATATAATGACTGTACTCTTGTGCTAATTCCTCACTCATTCTATCTTGCCATTTTTCAATATAGGTGTATGCCTCTTCCTTGTCTTCAACAGCCAATACCTCATTATATACATCTTCTACAAGTATTCTGGGTTCACCGCTGTCAACAAGTCGCACGGGGACACTTATTGACGCAGCAAATGCTTTTGTGGTAATTCTGGTATTCGGTAAATTTTTATCGTATGTATTGGGTTGAACATTTCTATACTCCAAAGAAGGAACCACACTTCCATGTGTTGTCGTTGTTTCTGAAACAAAACAATTATAGCTGTCCGGACAGTTAGCAAAACGAACCGCCCTTCCGAATGATGTTGTTTCTGAATATGTGTTTTCAAGGTCAATGCTAAATAAAGGGTTGAAGAACCTTGCTGCTTTCAGAGTTCTTCCATCTTTCTCTATGGAAACAATAGCATTATCCCTACTCAATCTACTTCTCAAATAAATTTCCGTATTTTCATTCAGTTCGGTATTTATTTTACCGCCTATATCTATGACTTTTAATTTTTCAGGCAAATATCTGTCTTGTAATACCATAGTTATGTCCATTTTTCCGCAATCTTTTACGGGTGTGTTTCCGTTGTGTTTATATGAATGGATAAAAAATATTGGGTGTTTTATTGTGCCTGTTGGGTATTTTTTTAACTCATTTAAACTTATTTTTGGAATATCATAGCTAAGTTGTGAGGCTATTAAAAATCCATAGTAGTCTGTGCCATATGAAGAATTGTAGTAAAAGGGGCGATAATCCAACGTTTCATTTGATTTAGGAAAATATTCTGCAAACTTTTGTTCAGCATAATTTCGAGCCTCCTGATAGCTCGGGATCGTTGATGTAATTTCTTCGTATCCTTCCAGTTTTGTTATATCGTCACCCAAATCTACAATTTCATATTCAACGATGTATTCCATATATTCACAAGAAAAAGTAACATTTACGTCTTTGGTTATTGACCCGAATGATAAATATTGTGATTGATTGTTTTCTGCTCTGTAATTTCCATCTGTGTCATACCATCTGCCTGTTTCGCTGTTAAAATCAAATTCGTATTCATATGTGCCGTTTTCAAAAGTTGTTATACCTTTGCCTGTTTTTAGCAATTTCATCTTATAATGTCCCTGTTTAAAATTGTATATCATATAGTTGTTGCTCATATAGTTATACAGCACACCGTTATCATAATAAGCAGAACACCATACTTGTTCGCCGTTATCGGAGTATATTGCTAATACAGGGGCGTCCAAGTTGTAAAAGCCGTATGAGATGTTTCCGTTTGGCATAATCACGTTCAAAACCAATCTTAAATTGAATTGCACATCTTTGTACTTCCAGTTGTTATACACCATAAAACGGTTGTTGTCATTGATAGCAGAAATGTAATAAAATATCAGTCTCCCCAGAAATTCCCTTCGGGTAAGTCGGAGAGGTGAATGCCCTGTGGGGTACATTGTTGCAATGCTTGTATTTCCGCAGTCACCGACATCAAAAGGTCCTTGTGCATAAACCGCCATAATTGCCTCGTCTGCTTTCCCTTCATTGTAAAGCCCCAGCCCATAAACCCGATAGTAATAATTTCCGTCCTTATCCCTGTATGTCTCTTTGATAGAATTAGGGGACGTGTTCAGCGTTGTGGTAGTTCCGTCGGGGTAGCGGTAGGTGTAGGAGGAGGAATAGGTCATATATTCAACACTCATAAGTTCAGAGTAATCGTACATATTTTCACCCCACATAGAAATTGCTGAAATTTATCTGCCGTGATACATTTCCTGCATCATCAAGAAATTCCAGACTATAGACCTGCTCATTTACCGTGTTGTAATTATAGACACGGATACGCACTTTCTTTTCGGTATATTCGTCATAATTTCCGTACCGTTCCGTAACGATGTATGCTCCGGAATTTCCGGTAACGGGTGATTCCTCCGGGTCAACACTCACATAGTAGGGCAGCAGCTGAGATTCGCCGCCCTCCACATTAACCGTAACTTTGTCAAACCCGTCCACCCCTTCATCGGGAGTGTAAACACCGTTTCCCGTGACGGTGAGATTTTCGAGAACAGGCTCTTTCCCGCCTCCCGACATCATTATGAGTGCCGCTTCCGCATAGGTCATAACCTCACACCCTTTCTATCACAGAATTAAAATTATGCCGCTCATCGCCCTCGCCGTCGGCAGTGACGGTCTGCACATAATCGCCGTAATACGCTTTTACTTCGTTTGCACTGATTTTTTCGATCTTATCGGGCTTTTGAAAAATATAAGAACAGCCCGTGCCGATAACTTCGAGCATTGGCAACCCCTTGATAGTTTGTTTTACTTCAAAAGGAACATTTTTAAGAGCCATTGGTATCGTCCTCCATTGCGAAATTCAGATATGAGCCTTGCGTTGATAACGTCACAGCCCCGTATGCCTGATCTGCATTCAGCTTTTTGTTCATTCGCTCATTTATTCCCGCTAATGTCGTGTAAAGATGATCGGTCATTGTTTCGGGGGACATTCTCGTTGGTTTTTTGAATGTATAACTCGATTGGTCGGGTTCAAGAAGATTAATGTCGGCTTTATAACATACAAACTCATCATCAATGTTGTGGGGCTCTGATATGACCCTTACACTTTTACCGATGTCAATTGCATTCACATTCACATCAAGCAGATTAAGGTCTATTGCATTTATCTCAAACTCGTACGATGTAACTCCGCCGCCATAGGAAAACATTGCCTGTGCAGCTTCCCATAATTCTTCAACAGTTTCGATATTATCAAAATTTACAACCTTGTGAATTATACCGTTGATATCCGAATCAAGTCCGCCCTGCACCCACCATATTCGGTCAATTATCGGGACGGTGCTGTTTTCGGATTCCCCGTCATCGCTGAAAATACAGATATTACCCTTGCCAACGGGAATAATGCAGTTATAGCATTCGGAGGCGTCAATATATTCTTCAAAATCTATAAGATTCTTTCCGAACTCTATTTTTTGATTGCTGCTCCCGATAGGTTGACGGCATATATTTACCTGTGCTGCGGGTTTGCCTGTTTCCTCGTCCTGATAATATGTACACATAAGCGAATAATCAAAGTCACCTATAATTTTGTCCTGTATTTCTTTGAGTACCGAATTAAATGAAGTTGTTCCGTCTATTTCGTTATACGCAAATGTTTCATCAATAACATTTGAATAATAGGCAAGTTTTCTGTCCTCCTGACAATACTTGTTGTAAACAGCCATTATGTCTTTGAAATAATCCCATTTTGATTTGTTTTCGTATGTATAATATTCTGCGCCGCTTGCAGGGTCACGCTGTAATTTAAGATAGTGAAATGGCATTAAGCATATATCTTCAAGAAACGCCAATGCCCCCTCACAGGTAATTGTTTTATTCATGTAGAAATCCCGTCTTATCCCGTAAACTCTGCCGAAGAAAATAATTGCGTTATCTCTGCGTATCTCCACAAGCGTGGAAATTTTTCTGAACATATTGTAAAGCGGGTGAATTTTTGCTATTGTAAAGCTCGCCTCACCTGCTTTGTCTATTTCATTTGTAACCTTTGCTGAGGTAACAAGGAGAGTTTCATCATCGCTTGACGGGTCATAAACGGTGTGTTTAACGCCCATGGTATCGTACATAAAAATGCGAAACATTTACAAGCTCCTTTCCCCATTTTGAATATTCACTTTGTACGGACTGACCTCATACTCGATAGTAATTGTAGAATAGTGGTCTTCACTTCTCCATTCGCTAATGTCAAAAGCACCCTCGTAATAATGATCTGGGTCGTCCGAAAGAACCGCTTTCATTCTTTTGCCGTGCAGATAATTCATTATCTCAGAATACAATTCCTGCCACGGTTTAAAACCGTTTGCAACAATAAATTCCATAGAACCCGTGCGGTTTTCATAAACAGGCTTTCCCGAAACTACCTCCGAAAGATCAAGACTTCCGTCCGAACCGGGAATATCTACGGTTTTCTTCTTTTTTGGCGGCGGTGAGAACACAGGACGGGAGGAGGGTATCAGATGCCAGTCCTCCCAAGTGTTCCTGTCGCCAAACGTTACGGAATGTAAACCCGAATAAGTCTGGAACATTTAAACTCCTCTTTTCCTCATGGAAGCCGCAGAACCGAGGCTCTTGTTTATTTTGCCCGATATCTGACCCACAAGAGCGTCGCCGTCCATAACGACTTTCATGTTAAGAATAGCGTCTTCAAGCTTAGCTATCTTGTTTTCGATAGCAGCCATTTTATCGACTATTTTTGACTGACCCGCAGTGTTTGCACTTATGCTGTCCGACATAGCTGACATGGAATTTGTGCCGCTCATTGATGACATGATGTCCGAAGTCTGTCCCGCCATAAGCGATGATGTATCAAATCCTGCCGAAGCTGTGAATGTACCGTCCGAAAACATTTTTGAAATATCATTTGCTCCCGCTTCTGCGTTTGTCAGGTCTACTACAGGAGATATTGTGGGGGAAAAGGTTGTGTCATCGCTGAACAGGTAGGTGATGGAGGAAAGAGAATCGCCCATATTTCCAAAGGTATTACTATTGATCGAATTGCTGCCGTCTCCTAAAGCGCTTGCCATTCCGTTCATTGATTCGGTAATTGAATCTGTTCCGTTGCCGAGTATTCCGGACAAGCCGCTTATTGAACCGTCCACATCATTTTGATTTTTCCCGAAAGCACCGATCAATCCACCCAATGCAGAATCTGCTGATACAGCTCCATCTCCTATAGATTTTGATATATCACCCAACGCATTTTCAGTAGATATTCCTCCCATGTCGAACATACTTGTCATGTTGTCTAAAGATACGCCTATAGATTCCGAGCCGTCTGCAAAAGAATTATCAAGGGCAGTCAAAGTTTCATCGGTTTGTGTTGCTCCTTGATTCAGTGAATTATCAAGGTCACTGAATGGGTTTTCAAATGCTGAAAAAGTTTCTGTTAATGTTTCGCCGAAATCAAACCCGGTGCCGCTGAACATCTTTTTTATTCCGTCTGCATTTTCACCGATTTCATCTCCAAGCGTACCGAAAGCTTCGCCCACTGACGGTGTTCCCTGCCCAATACCCTGAGCCATGCCTTCGGTTATCTTGTTTCCGATATCTGTAAAAACTTTTGAGGGCGACGCAATTCCCAGCAGGTCTTTAACCCATGATATTCCGTCGCCTATGGCATCAGCAAGCGGGTCAAATATGCCCTCTGCCAGACCGACTATACCGGCAATAAGTCCATTGATAACGGCTTCGCCTATTCTTTTCGCTGACTCCTGAATGTCTTGTTGGTGTTTGTCTATAGCGTCTGCTAATTTTATGAAAAAAGTCGTGAAAAGTTCTATACCTCTATCAACCAGTATTGGTATGTAAACCGCAAAAAGCTCCATAATACCGAGAATAAGAACGGTAACCAATCTTCCGAGCGTATTGCACAAGTCAGGCCATATAAGTATTATTCCGTCAACTATTCCCAGTAAAACTTTCAGGACACTGTAAATGATTTTAGGTGTATTAACTCCGAGCCACCACAAAAGATCGACAAGAAGCCCGCCCAGCCAGTCTATCAACGGCTGATTCAGGTCATATAAAATGTATAATAATTTTTCGAGAGCGTCGCCTATTATGATAAGTATATCGCCAACGATTTTCTTTGCTATTTCGGTTATATAAGTTGACCCGGTGTAAAACTTATCAGCAAATTCAGGCAAACGATCCGACATCGAAATAACGGCAGCTACAAGCGCAGCTATTGTTATTATAACGGCAGGAACGATTATGCTTAAAGCTGCAATCGGCAATATAATGGAGCTTAAAGATGCCCCAAAAGCGGTCAGCACAGGAATAACCGGCTGCAAAAGTAGTGCAGCAGCACCAAACAGCACTAATGTTCCCGCTATAGAAAGTAAACTTATACCTACCCCCGCAAGCCCAAGTGCAGCAAAAGTTTGAAAAGCCACAGCCAAGGCATTAATAGCCACAGCTGTCAAAAGAATTGTTGCTGCCCCCTTAATATTTCCGCTAATAGTTTTCAAAGCAACACCGAGACCTGCCAATATTATTACTACCGATGCCCAACCTGCCAACATTCCCAAAGGATCTTCAAGAACCATTGCCCCGATAATTTTCATAGCATCAGCTAATATTATCAATGATGCCCCAAGAATGCCAACCCCGATAGCCATAGAAATTACACTTGTGGGCTTTACCAGATTTATAAATAAACCCAGAGCAGTGAGTACACCTGCAAGCGAAGAAAAGCCTACAAGCCATGTAGTAGGGTCCATCTCACCAAAGACCGTAATTGCATTTTGAAATATTATAGCAATCCACAAAAATATCCGAACACTTGACAAGCATGGTATAATAAATAGAGTAGAGCAAAACACCGAACTCA
>CANQPL010000066.1 GCA_947625735.1 uncultured Clostridia bacterium | reverse complement strand
TTTAACATTTTAGCGGAAGCACCTTTTCATAACCGCATTGGTGCCTTTCGCAGAAAGGCGGATTATAATAATGAAAAGTTAATAGAAAACTTTACGTGCTTTTCAATGAGATGAGCATATATGATAATATCATCAAACAATTCCGATATAGGAGGGTATAGGGCATGAATGAGCAAAAAAGCAGGATAGTATCTGATTTTAACAAGAACTGGCGTTTTTGCAGACTGACGAAAAAAGAAGGTCTTTCTTCGCTGCCTGTGGAAACAGAAAATTTTGACGACAGCCTATGGGAAAATATCGATCTTCCCCATACATGGAACGCTGCCGACGGAGCAAGCGGGCGCACAGGGATCACAGAGGGCGGAGAAAATTACTACCGCGGTTCAGGCGCATACAGAAAGCATTTTGTACTTACGGAGGAATTTGCCGGCAAACGTATATTTATTGAATTTGCAGGCGCAAATACCGTTACGGAGGTTTATGTAAACGGCAGCTTTGCAGGAAAGCACAAGGGAGGATATTCAGCTTTCAGGTTCGACATAACAGAGATGTTGAACAGAGACAGGGAAAATATTATCACCGTCAAGGTGAATAATGCTCCGACAGATCACATCGCTCCAATAACGGATCAGGGCGATTTCAGCAAAATGGGGGGAATATATAGAAATGTCCGTCTTATTGCTGTGGAAAACGTTCATATCGATCTGCTCGACTTTGGTTCTTCGGGAATTTTTATCACTCCGAAAAACATTTCCGAATTATATGCGGACGTTGATATTCTTGTAAAGCTTGCAAACGACGGCACGGAAAATAAAAGCTTGACCGTTTCGGCAATTATCTGCGATATGCAGGGAAATACAGCTGCTTCGGCAAGCTCGGATATATTTATATCTGCAAAGGAAAAGAAGGCAACAGCCCTTTCTGTTTCTGTGCAGAAGCCTGTTTTGTGGAACGGCAGAGAAAAGCCTTATCTTTATTATGCGAAAATAAGGCTCATGTCTGACGGAAAAGAGCCGGACAGCTATGTTCAGAGCTTTGGTATCCGCTCATATCAAATTGACTTTGAAAAGGGATTTTTCCTGAACGGAAAGCATCTCGACCTGCACGGTGTGAATTATCATCAGGACAGCTTTGAAAACGGCTGGGCAATGACAGACAGTCAGCGGGAACGCGATTACCGCATGATGCTTGATATGGGCTGCACCTCGGTAAGAATGGCGCATTATCAACACGACGGGCACGAGTACGACCTTTGCGACAGGCTGGGGATCACGATCTGGACAGAAATAGGCATAGTCAATAAAATGTCGTCTGACGAATCGGAGGAGCATAAGCTTGCAGAGGGATTTGCGGAAAACGCAAAGCAGCAGCTTATCGAGCTTATCCGTCAGAATTACAATCACCCCTCAGTTATTGTGTGGGGTATTTCCAACGAGCTTTTTCAGATGACAGACGAGATTTTTGCTCTGTTTGACGAGCTTAACAGGCTTGCCCACTCCGAAGACAATACCCGCCCGACAACATTTGCGGACAATCAGTCGTGGGGAAGATTTTTGGAGCTTCCTGCGGATCTGGTAGGATACAACAGATATTTCGGCTGGTATAAGGACGCAGGTGCTCCCGAGGATTTCGGTCCGTGGCTGGATAATTATCATGAAAGCAAGGAAAAGCGCCCCTTATGCATTTCCGAATACGGCGGAGGTGGAGCTGTTTCCCAGCATAAGGATAATATAGATTGGCAAAGCGACATCGATCCATGGGGAGAGCGGCACTATGAAAATTATCAGTCCGAGCTGCATGAAAGAGTATGGGCACAACTTTCACAGAGACCTTATCTCTGGGGAAAATACATCTGGTGTATGTTCGATTTTGCTTCTGACGGCAGAGAAGAGGGCGACACAAAGGGACAAAACGACAAGGGACTTGCCACAAGGGAACGTGTGCCTAAGGATTCTTTCTATTTTTACAAGTCTGTCTGGAACAGCGATCCCATGCTCCACATTACGGAGAAAAGATTTATCAAACGTCCGTGCATTATTCCTCAGATAAAGGCATATTCCAATGCAGTAAGTGCGGAGCTTTTCATTAACGGTATACCGCAGGGAAAAGGTCATCGTTCCGCACTTTCGCCTACCGTGTTTATCTGGACGGATAAGCAGATCGAATGCGGCAAGGAAAACTCCGTCACGGTCAGGGCTGTATTTTCTGACGGTTCTGTTATGGAGGACAATGCTGTCTGGACGGGCTGCAGATAATTCTTGTGGGATCTTTCAGGATCTCTCTGCAATGCAAAAATTCCGGCTTTCGGATTTCTTCATTGACAGATGCCTGCCAATATGATAAAATGTAATTATAAAAAAAATTGAATATATTTTGGGAGGAATTACAGATGTATAATGCTGACGAGAAAAGATATGAAAAAATGCCTTATCGGCGCTGCGGAAAAAGCGGTTTAAAGCTTCCGGCAGTGTCTTTGGGACTTTGGCAGAATTTCGGCAATAACGGCGTTTATTCAAATATGGAAAAAATGATACACACCGCATTTGACCTTGGCATAACTCATTTTGACCTTGCGAACAACTACGGCAACCCATATAACGGCAGTGCGGAAGAAAATTTCGGCAGGATACTTCGGGATATGCGGAATTACCGCGATGAAATGGTCATTTCCACAAAGGCAGGCTATGAGATGTGGTCGGGACCTTATGGAGACCGCAACGGCAGCAGAAAGTATCTTACCGCATCGCTTGACCAGAGCCTGAAACGAATGGGACTTGAATATGTAGACATTTATTACCACCACATCTATGACCCGAACACGCCCCTTGAGGAAACCGCACTTGCACTCGACAACGCCGTAAAACAAGGCAAAGCACTCTATGTGGGCATTTCAAATTACGGGAAAGAACAGACCTCGGAGATACATAAAATATTTAAGGAACTTAGGACACCGTTTGTAGTTAATCAGCCGAGTTATTCTATGCTTAATCGTTGGATAGAGGACGATGATCTTGATAAATACTGTCTCGAAAACGGTATCGGACTTGCGGTGTTTTCGCCTTTGTATCAGGGATTTCTGACGAATAAATATCTTTGCGGCGTGCCGAAGGATTCAAGGGTAGGACGAGGCGAGACGTGGATAGGCGATCAGCTTGATGATAAGATGATCGGAAAACTCAACAAGCTGAATGAAATTGCCAAAAGCCGCGGGCAGACTCTTTCGCAGATGGCGCTTGCCTGGGTTCTCAATAACAAAGCTGTTGCAACGGTGCTTATAGGTGCAAGCAGACCGGAGCAGATAGCGGAAAATGTAGGCTGTATTGAAAATCTTGGTTTTGAGAGTGAAGAGATAGAGGAGATAGAGAAAGTTTTGAGAGATTAAATTTTGGGGGTGAAATTTATTTATATTTACATACATGAGTTATTTTGATTCTTCAGTAAAAATAATGACATATTGTATGAGATTTGATATAATAATAAAAAAGTTATTTTCTAAGGAGGGCAAGGTTATATGAACAAACCAAGTGATTTTTTTGATGCCATGGATAAAGTATTTGAATTTCAAAATCACTGTATAGACTCGCAAAAGCAGCAACTGATAAATGAAATAAACTGTTTAGGATACAATTATAATAATAGAAAAACTCTTTGTTATTATCTTACAAACAATGCAAATTTCGGAAGTCGGTATGCAATGCTATCATATATAATGCAGTTCCTTGATTATTCTGATGAGAAAAATCATTACATGATCGACATCAAAGCTAACAAATTATATAGACAATTACTACGTATACAAAATTCAAAAATTAATACTGTTCCTTACAAAGCACTTGCCCAAATATTAAAGGAAATAAATTTATAACAGTGAGTTACCAGAATATTTTAAAATAAATTTTAAAAACTTTGATACAGTTTTATACTGTTTAAAATCATTGAGGTGATATTATGTCAAAATTAAATATAGATCAGAAAACAATTGAAGCTTTATTCAGTGATCCAAAGACGGACTTTTTGATACCTGATTATCAGCGCCCATATGCTTGGTCAGATGCTGAATGCCGAACACTCTGGGATGATATTTTCTCTTTTGCATTTCCTGATAACAACAGCGATAATTTTAAATCCACTGATGAATATTTTCTCGGACCGATCGTAACATTTAAAAACGACGAGGGTAAACAAGAAATTATTGACGGACAACAGCGACTGACAACATTAATGCTCCTGTTAAGAGCGTTTTATGCTCGATTTGGCAAGATGAAAGATTCAAATACACAGTTAGTACAAGAACGTGTTGAAAAGTGCATTTGGAAGAAAGATGAACTTGGAGCTATCATTAAAACAGAATTGAAAATTGATTCTGAAGTTGCGACAGATGTTCAGAAAGACCAATTCTTGAATATTTTGAAAACAGGTGAAGCGCCGGAAGATATGAAAAGTCAATACGCAGTTAATTATCGTTTCTTTCAAGAAAAGATCAATGATTTTTTGAATGATTTTCCTACATATTTTGCTTATCTTCCAGCAAGGCTTATGAACAACTGTATTCTACTTCCAATTGAAGCAGAATCACAGGACACAGCACTTCGTATATTTTCAACATTGAATGACAGAGGTATGCCGCTATCTGATTCAGATATTTTTAAAGCCCAGTTTTACAAGTTCTTTTCATCTATCGGTAAGAAAGATTATTTCATTAAAAACTGGAAAGATTTAGAAGAGCTTTGTAACAAGATATTTCACCCAATCTCAGGAACGCCTATGGACGAGTTATTTACACGTTATATGTATTATGAGCGTTCAAAGCAAGGGATAAAAAGTTCAACTACTGAGGCGCTTCGTAAGTTTTATGAGAAAAATTCATATTCTTTGCTTAAAAATGAAAAGACATTTGAAAATCTGCGTGATTTAGCTGATTTTTGGAATGACGTTTCTAACCAGAGTAAGGACAGATTTTCTGATAAGATATTGCGGAAACTGTTTGTACTGAACTATGCTCCTAACGGTATGTGGTATTATTTTGTATCAGTTTATTATATGCACAATCGTGATACCGAGGGAAATCTTGATGATGATGCGTTTTATATCTTTCTTGAAAAGATCACAGCTTTCATTTGGACATATGCAGTAACAAATCCGGGAGTTAATATGCTCCGTACACCTGTATATGCCGAAATGGTAAACATCGTTAATAACAAACCTATTTTATTTGAAGATTTTAAGTTTGAAACAAGTTCTGTAAAGACTGCATTTCTCAATTTCAGTTTTAATAATGGTCGCCCAATAACAAAATCAATGCTTGCATGGTGGGCGTTTATTGATGATTCTCAGGAACTTCTTTCTTTGGAAACCGTGTTTGAAATTGAACATATTTATGCTAAAAGCCGTCAGGATAAGGAAAATTCTCTTAAAAATGCAAAAAATCTTGAAGCTCTTGGAAATAAGGCTTTCCTTGAAAAGCGTATCAATATCCGTGCTTCCGATTATCAATTTAAGGATAAGAAAAAGTATTATAATGGATATTTTAACAGTAGAAATCAGGAGAAGAAAGGCACAAAAATAAATGAATTGCTGCATCTTGCTAAAAACAATGACGACTTCGTTGAATCTGATATTATAAAGCGTACTAATGATATGATCGATAGGTTTATACAGTATATAGTTCAAAATAGTTTAGCACAGTAAGTAAAATTTTTATTGAGTTCAGTGATATGAATACTCATGATTTGCCTAAATTAAATCCGCATATAATCAATTAAAGAAAAATGTAAAGTGAGGATAAGTTTTATTCTTGTAACAACTGATTTTTCACTGATAACCGACAAAATTCTCCCAGAATTAAACAAGTGACAGAACCGCAATTTGGAGAAAATTTACCATATAGTTTTCTTTGACGGGATAGTTTTTAACTCCCGAAAAAACAAAAAAATTATCATAAAATGTGTTTATCCGATCCTTGGGATCTGCATGGAAAGGCAGAAAGTAATAGATGATTCTATACTAAAGGTCGTTTATATGAGCGTTTGTGAGATCACAATGAAGTGAACTATGCTTGTCAGAAACCGTGGACTTGCATACTAACAGCCTGCAATTTTTTTGAGGACAAGCTCTCGTCAGTCTGACTGCTGACGAGAGCTTGTCCTCGTACTCCCAAGATTTACCCGATTCGGAGATAACCGGTGAAAATATGGAAAGCAACAGCATTTCTGCTCCTGCTTTCCATCGTTTTATTCCGCAGCCTGCATCGGGTCGCTCCTCAGCGTTGCATCATCCGGCTGCAATTTTATCATTGTTTATTCTTATGGGTTATATTCATTTACACAGTTTTTAATTCAGTCCCGGTTTTTGCCTCAAATTCGGCAACGGTCATATCAGCTCTTTTTGCTGCATCAACTATGGTCAGGATACCGTCCTTAACAAGACCGATTAGCGTAACAAGTACGCCTTCTTCCCTCTGCTCTGCAAAGGTTCTTGTTTCATCATATTCAGTTATACACATACGTTTCACCTCAGCCCTATCTGTTTTGATGCCGATCTTCTGAAAAAGCCTTGCTGCCACGTAATAAGGCTTTTTCATCAATCATCAATTACGCTTTCAAACCGGTTTTTGCCTCAAATTCGGCAACGGTCATATGTGCCTCTTCAGCAGCCTGTGCAAGTGTAAGAATGCCTTTTTTAACAAGACCGATCAGCGTAGCAAGTACGCCTTCTTTTCTGCCTTCTTCCCTCTGCTCTGCAAAGGTTCTTGCTTCATCATATTCAGTAATACACATACGCTTCACCTCAGCCCTATCTGTTTTGATGCCGATCTTCTGAAAAAGCTTTGCTTCCACGTAATAAGGCTTTTTCATCAATCATCAATTACGCTTTCAAACCGGTTTTTGCCTCAAATTCGGCAACAGTCATATGTGCCTCTTCAGCAGCCTGTGCAAGTGTAAGAATGCCTTTTTTAACAAGACCGATCAGCGTAGCAAGTACGCCTTCTTTTCTGCCTTCTTCTCTGCCTTCTTCCCTCTGCTCTGCAAAGGTTCTTGCTTCATCATATTCAGTAATACACATACGCTTCACCTCCGCTTTGTTTGCCAGAAGAAACGGCTTGATGAGCGAATCATCAGGCAATTCCTCTAAGGCGGTATCTACTGCTTCTTCCAATGTTTCCATTGTCTGCTGATTGGAACGGACTTTACCCACAAACCACGCATATTCTTTCAAAGGTTTGCAGGCATCAAGCAATGCATTATTATGCCCGAAATTAATGTTTATCATCGTGACCCTGACTTCAATATCAGATTCTCCGTCAAATGAATCAGACAGACTAAGCGTGATTCTATCTTCCTTATCGGCAGTACCGTTATAAAAGCAAACGCATTTCGGTGTCGGGGCTTTTTGCTGTGCAGAGCTGTATCTGTGATAGTGTTTGCTCTCCTCAACATACTTGCTGTATATCATTCCTGCATAGATCAGAAAACGCATCGGCATATTGGGATTGAATGTGGACTGCTGCTCATAAAAGCTCATTGTATTGTCGATCAGAAACGATACATCATTCTTCATGCTCATATAAACGGCGTTCTCTATGGTGTTAAGCCTGATAGCACTTGCATCTGTATAATGTGAGCCGTTCACGGCATTGTAAAGACTTAGTGTCCATTCTCTGTTTTGGGGATTGCCGAAGATAAACTTGAAAAGCCTGTCACGGTATTCACGGTTTGTGCCTGTTTCTACCATCGGTACCACGCTCCTTTCCTCAATTATATTATACCATTTATCCGGCATACTGTCAAGGAAAAATCATCTTTTCTGAAAGCCATATCCAAAGCCAGGTGAAGAGAATTTTCAATACCCCAATGTTTCCTTTTTGCTTTCATAAGTTGGAATTTAAGCATAAATGTCATCAGTTTTTGTTTCTGTATCCTTGGCATATTTGTCCATAAACAACTTCACATTGCTTGTGCGCTTACTTTTTTACCCTCAAAAATATCGCAGATGCCATAAATCTCAATTTCATTTGACATAGTATTCAGGCCGAATGCAAAGAACCGAAAGTGATATCTTAACGGTATCATTAAAAAATGTGCATATTTACCAAAATAATGGTTGACAAATGAGAAAATATGGTATATAATTATATTGACAATGGTTGTATTTTACTGCTTTCATAATCAGAGGAACCATAAAAACACAAGGAGGTATCAAAATACAATGGAACAGCCGGCTGACTGCAATGGCATCATCGAAAAAGTTTCTGACGGTGAGGAAAAACGCATGACCTTTTCTGCCATGGTAAAACAGCATAACCTTGCCATGAAACACGGATTCTATCTGGAAGCCCTGCTCATCGACTATGCAATGATAGAGGACAGGCTAACGGCGTTTCTCTGGACGTGCGGTGCGGTGAACAAGGCGGACGGTAAGGGCGGGCTGGGAAACAAAGCCAACAAGAAATCGCTTATGCAGTTTTACACTGCCTATACGAAAAATACGAATCCGCCAAAAATGTCAAATATCAGTGCAAAGATAGATACCTGTCAGGCACTGCTTTGTTTCGGAGAAAGTGATTACACAGGTACTGACCGCTATCTTAATGCCCTGCATACGGGGCTGCGGTCGTTGGATATCCGGGCACTTAAAGATACGCTGACCTGTGTTCAGAAGTGGAAAAATTATCGGAATGAAGTGATCCACTCACTTATGGGGAAACGCATCGACAGCCTGTATGCACAGCTTGCGGAAAATGCAGAATGCGGTCTTGCTTATGCACGGGTGATCGACAAGGCATCCCAGCGTCTGAAACGTCAGAAAACTATCCGTCTTTCCGCAAAGCTCAGTTTGAAAAAATTTTAAGGGGGAATTATTTTATCTTTCAGAATCAATAATGGTGTACTCGAAAAATACACTGAAATGAAAGGAAGTCCGAAAGATGTGATTATTCCGGAAGGTGTGACGGAAATTGGATAGTATGCATTTCAAGATTGTACCGGTCTTACCGGCATCACCATTCCGGAAGGTGTAACAAGAATTGGAAATGGTACATTTAGTGGTTGTACCAAACTGACAAGCATCACCATTCCGGAAAACGTGACAGCGATTGGCAGATATGCATTTTCCGGCTGCTCTGCTCTGACAGATGTCAACGGTATGAAAAACGTGAAGGAAATCGGGGAGGGTGCTTTTGAATTATGCGAAAACCTGAAAAACATCACAATTCCGGAAGATATCATTGAAATAAGAAAAAATCCCTTCCGGGGCTGCCCTTATCTGCAGAAAAATCAGAACGGGTTATCCATTTTCAAGGATATGTATATCTACTATAGGGAAATTTTCCTGATGGAACACAATAATGTAAGTGAATATCGGCAGAAAGAGCTGATCGACAGCAAGGATTTTTCCATGTCCATTTTCACCGATGTAAAATACTATTTGCTCTGGCAGATGTTCGTTCAGACACCCGATGATCCGGAATTGTTAGCTTACATCAAGAAAAATTTCAACAAAATGTTCACATTTGCCATCCATTCGGGTCTTGTAAAAGCGGTGGAAACCGTCTGCAAAAAAGACGGATTCCTTAACAAGAAAAACATCAGCAAATTTATCGACATCATCGCCGATGACCTTAAGACAAACGACGCCAATAAAGACATAAAGGTAGAAATGCAGAAACACCTCATTCGCTGCAAGGCAGAGAACAAATGGTAAAAAGCTTTCTTTGGGATGTGCATGGAACAAAATGATCCTCCATGCACATCCCCGATACTATAAAGATCCGGGTGGGTAAGAAAATGGCTTTTACTATCACAGATGGCGTACTGACAAAATATATTCCCGATGAGGGAGAAACAGAGGTGAACGTTCCGGAGGGAGTGACACGGATCGATCTTCTCGCTTTTTACTATTGCGAAACTATTACACGGATCACCCTTCCTGCAGGAATACGTTCCATAGGAAATTCTGCTTTCTCAGGCTGTTCGTCACTGGTCTGTGCTGATCTGCCCGACACGCTGGAGGAACTGGAGGATCCGGCATTTGCGGGGTGTTCTTCTCTGGAAAGTGTACTGCTCCCGGAAGGCATCACAGAGCTTAGCGGGTGTGTTTTCAAGGACTGTTCCTCCCTGAAAAGTGTGACGTTTCCACAGACGCTGACAAGCATCGGAGAGGAAACTTTTGCACACTGTTCAGCCCCGGAAAGTCTGCAAATTCCCGACAGCGTAGTGAAGATCGGAAAGGGAGCATTTTTAGGGTGTATCCGCCTGACAGACCTGAAAAAGCCTGCAAAGAAATGCAAAGCCGAAACCAATGCATTCGGTTTCTGCGGATCGCTGGTACCCTCTTCTGCCATTACAGCGGCTGCTGCCGGGGCTGTGCTTAAAAATTACATGGACAGGGTCACACCGGAAGTGCTTTTCGGCTGTATGCGCTATCTCCCCAACAATGCCGCAAGCCGTGGGTTTGTGAATGACACACGGAAAAAATGTGAGTTGAGCTTTGCACAGTGTGTGGAGTACCTTATTGAACACCCTGAATTTTCTCCCCGGTTCCTGCGTTGTTTTGAGGAACATTTTCTGGAGTTTACTCCGGAGGAGATGAAAAAGCTTTATGATTTTGCACAGGATACCGATAATCAGAAACTTCAGGAAAAACTGCTGAAGATCTCTCCTGACATAGTTTACATGGAATAAGTAAATCCCATAGAGAAAAAAATCCGGGATACAATGAAGAATGAGCCTGCCATGCAGGCGGAACAAAGCGATCTGGAGGATTTTTTTGAAAACATCATGCACAGCAAACCTGTCCGCTATGCAGAAAGCGGAAAAGAAGCCCCTGTGCGGATATTGTATTATATTTATTACAGCTACCTGATACGATACTTACCTATCTTGACATTAAGCCACGGAATTTTTACAAGGTAGAAACCACAGTAAACGGAAAAAAATTTGTGACCGCAAGAGGTTGGGACGATCTGAGCCGAATTCTCAGACAGTATGAAAAGCATAATATTACGGTAAATCAGAATGTAGTGGGACAGTATTTGCAGGATGAGAAAATTGCACGGGATTTTGCCATTTATTATGATCTGTACCAAAAGTACAAAAGTGACTATCAGGTAAGAGAAATTCTTGCAGGGACGGCAGATCCCTCTCTCGTAAAACGCGCCCGCAATGCAAAGTTCGATGAGCGTTACTCTCTTTTAGGACTGCTGCTCGACGGTCTGGGACAGGATGCCGCAAATGTGATAATACAGTAAAAAATACTTACTCTTCTGCAAAAGCCTCTCAAAGCTATGAAAACAAAAAATGTTGTAAAAGAGCTGGAAAAGGAGCTGCAGGGAATAACGGAAAACGAAAAGAAACTGAAAATTTCCAATTCACTGTCTCAGGAACAGAGCGAAATTATGGTAAGACAGCGGCGTATGCTGGAAAAATATCTGAA
This sequence comes from uncultured Clostridia bacterium, assembly GCA_947625735.1. Taxonomy (GTDB): domain Bacteria; phylum Bacillota; class Clostridia; order Oscillospirales; family Ruminococcaceae; genus Huintestinicola. Next base: position 273 of record CANQPL010000066.1, on the reverse strand, counting down.
AGCAGTGCAGCTTTCAGCAGGAGGACAGTTTGAAACGCTAAAAGCAGCCTATGCCGAAGATGTGGCGGAATATCAGAAAAATTGCGTTCTTACAAAGCAGCATTTTCAAAATGCATTTGGTTATTGTGATGAGGCTTTCGGGAAGAACGGGCAGGAACTTCTGATACTGGTAACGGAGCTTACTGCAAATTCCTGCGTAGAGTAGGCAGTCGGCGAGGTAACAACAAAGGTTGTCCCTTTTCCGAAAGCCCCTCCCCGAACCGTGCTTGCAGC
>CANQPL010000065.1 GCA_947625735.1 uncultured Clostridia bacterium | reverse complement strand
GATAACCTCTCCCGAACCTGTAATATAAAGCGTATCAAGTGGGCGGTAATGCATATAATTCACACATTCTCCCGCAGAAATTTTTACCGTTCCGTCTCCCTCCGAAACGCCTTTTTTAAGGGAAATAATTACGTCCGAACCGCTGTTGTTTTTTACCTCAAAGCCTCTGTAAATTGTGGAAAATGTTACCTCACATTCCGTCCCGTCAAGTGTCACCGTAGCGAATCGCTCGCCCGTTTTCACTTTGTAGTCCATAGAAAATTCCTCCTCCTTTTAAGAATTATTCGCTTAATTGTTGACCGAATCATAATAAGCTCTTTTGATGTTTAAAACGTGGTCGGCAAGCTGTTCGCTACTCAGATAAGTATAAGTTTGTATTGTAGAGTTTGGGACTAAATAAGCGTGCAAAGTTATTTCATGATCTGTGGTAGTTTGTGAAAAAATGCTGCCGTCAATATTCCATGTGGTGCGCTGAGTTGAATATATTAATGTCATCTCAATTTCAGGTATGCTGTAAAGGGTATTTATGCCCGTTATTGTACCTGTCCTGTCTTTTAGATATTCAAGTTTTTCATCGTTGTTGAGAAACAGCTTTACTTTTCCATTATCTCCGTAATCGGTGTAATAACCATATGTTTTCTCATCAATAACTTTATTTCCGTCATATCCGGTAGCGTCAATTGCATACAAAAAATCATTGCCATGATATGCTGTCACAAACAAACCAAGATATATTGTCTTATCCTTAATTTCAAGTTTTGTTGTCCCGTCCTCATAAGTAACAGGAAAGAATTGATAACCAGAAAATCTGCCCTTTTGCAGCTGATTGTCGTCAAAATGTATGTAGAAATGATACTCCGTTCCCGGCACCACTATACCGTAATCTATCCGCATATTTTTTATGCGTTCGATATAATCGTCTGTCTGCTGTACATTCACCGTCACCTTATCAAACCCGTCAGTCCCCTCATTCGGGGTATAAACCCCGTTTTCCGTGATGGCGAGATTTTCAAGGACGGGGGATTTGCCGCCATCGTCCAGACCCAGAAGATAACCTGCAATAAAGCTCATACTGTTACACCCTTTCAAATCGAATGTTATATTTTGTCCCGTTTTCGTCAGTGTCCCATTTCAGGGAATAATCCGCATCTGCATAATGTATGACCCTTTCTGTGTCGGAGCTTTTGTCAATGCTGACAGGCATTTCGCCGTCTATCTGGTATTTGTCGTAAGTAACTGCCCCCGTCTCGTCTGTCCGGAACATGAACTCACTGCTGCTCCTTTCCCCGCCTGCGTCAATAGCTGCCGCCTGTGAAAGCACCCTCACACCAAGTCCCGCCGTGCCTATAAAGAACCCGTTATATCCCTTTCCCATAGTTACACGATCGGCAATGGCACGCTCATAAACGTCCTCATATTCCGAAAAAGAGCAGTCGGGAGCAGGAGCAGAAAGTGAAGCGATCATGCCTCCCGAAGTAAATTTATAAGTCATGCTCAGAATTGGCAGTTTTTTACCATTGTAAGCTATGCAGTCGCCGATGTTGTAAAGGGTCATTCCGAGAATATTGTCACAGCTCCAGCCGATGTACTCATAGCCGCCTCCCGTTAAAATTTTCCCTGCCATCTGCCTGACAATACTTGCCGACAGATACCGTCCGGACAGCCTTTCTGTATTTTTCCAAGCAGCTCCCGTGTTATATACCGTGTTGTAAATTTCGTCAACAGCATAAATGCCGTTTATAAGTTTCACACCGTTTATTGATATTTCCGAGCGGTCGTTTTCGTCTATCGCCGTCCCGTAAACAGGCGGTGAAAAATCTCTGAAAACAAGCGAATTTCCCGCACATTCCCAGTGTCCCACATCTACCTTTGACAATTCTTCCAGTATCTGACGGCAGGACTTTTCTGCAAAGTCAAGATAACAAAGCTGTGACATCATGCCCGAATAGCCCCCCGAATCAAACCCGCATTGATTTGCAGCAGCCGCAACTATCTGAGATGTGGGATACCAAATTGCCTTGCCGTTTTCGTCAAACTGTGTGTATGGTGAGCAGTCAAAAGGCACGTCAAGATTTTTGCACCTGTCATAAGCAGTAATGCTTACAACACCGCTTTTTTGGATGTGTTCTGCAATTACAAAAACCACTCCCGTATATCCGCTGAAGGTTATCTCCTCACCGTCAGACGGCGAGATATCCGTGTAAATATTACAGGAAAGGGAGGTGGTAGCAACGCCGTAAAAGCCCTTGTTATCCGCACTTTTTGAAACGGTGATGTCAGAAAGCCTATCGCTGTCAAATACCATGCCCCCATAGGAAACAGAATACCCCGGGTCAAAGACCGTCGCCCTTTAACGGGCAGCTTGCATTTACCGAAAGGCTCCAGTACATGACCCCGCTGCTGTCCTCAAAACTCGGAACAGCAGTAACGGACGGACGCTCAAACACTGCACTGTCAGCAAGCGGTGTCAGATATTCAATGGTAACCTTTTCGGCACTGCAAGCAGAAACGATGCGTGCCGCCGTATCCTGCGGCACAAGCTCAAAATCAGCAGAAATGTTCACCGATACCCCCAACAATTTACGCACAGTCTGACCTTTTACATTCACAAAGGAATCTCCGAAAACAGGCGCAGTATTTATCTGCACCCCGTCCTGTTCCGTAATATCAGACAGATCGGCATTCCCGATCTTAAGGATCACAGCCGCCATACTTTATCAACCTCCGCTTCTTATATTTTCCTGTGTCTGCGCAGTTTTTACCACTTTCGCAACATATGCGCCGCTCAGGTCTATTATCTTGTAAGTCTCCTGCCCGTTTGTCGGAGCAGGAACATTTTTCGGAGCAGCCGCTGTCTGCTGTTCACTGTCTGCCGTGCGTACTGCCGCAGCAGCGACTTCATTTCCCACAGCAGCATTTGCACTTTGTACCGATGCGGAAATATTCGCCGTATTTTCCTCCGAGAATATGTCCTCAAAAGCAGCCTCCCAATCACGGCGGAAAGCCTCAATAAAGCTTTCTCCGAAAACCGTTCCCGCATCTTCGCCGAGGTTTGCAAATTCCTCGGAATTTTCCGTTACCGTGTTTGCAATTGCATTGCTGTACCGTTCATCAAGAGCAAGGTCTTTTGACAGCCGTGAGAGCTTATCGGGCGCATTTAAAAGCTCACTTGCATATTTGACCGCAGCCTCGGGATCGGCATTCAACAGCTCATTCACAAGCGAATCGGGAGCGTTTTTTTCATAAAGCTCAGCGATCATAGACGACAGCTGCCGTTTTGCCTTTATCTTCTTTTCAAGTGCTTCAATGTCTATCCCGCCGCTTTTTGTTTCCTCACCTGTGCGCTTGTTGACACTGCTCGTTTCGGAGAAAATATCACCCGCAGAGCTGAGCCTTTCCGCCATAGAATCTCTTGACCTTATCACGGAATCATAAGCATTTTTTAACGTGTCACGCTGCTTTTCGGCAGCGCTTTCGGCTTCACTTGCTGCCTTATCGTCATACTTTTTCTGTTCTTCAAGGATCTTCAGATTATAGTCCTTGTAGGTTTCCGAATTATGGTCAAGTGTCTCAATAAACGCCCGTTTCTGCTCTAAAAGCCAACTGTCGTCATAGCCCTTTTCAAGCTGCTCTGTTTCAAGCTCTCTGAAACGATCCTGCACCTGTTCTTTTAATGAGCTTTCCTGTTCCTTTGCAGCCTTCTCCCTTGCTTTTTCTTCCGTTTCGGCAGCCTTTTCGTAATAATCGGTGACCTTATCGTAATAATCCCACCAGTCCTCCGATTCTTCATTCCGGTATTTTTCCAGTATGGCTTTTTTGTCCGCCCAGTACTGTTCTTCGGTTATTTTGTGAGTTTTGAACAGATGTTCAAGATTTTCAAGAGCCGTTTCAAGAGCAGAGGCCTCATCGTCCACAGCCTCTCCCGCACCGTTTGCACCTGCCCCCGATCCCACATCTTCATCACTGAACAGCTCCTTATTCTGAGACTTGATCCGTGCGATAACATCGGCATTTGTTTCGCCCTGATGTTCCATCGCCCTCTGCCTCTGCCGTTCCGCTTCCTCCATTGCACGGGTAGTTTTGTTGGTGTCCTCGATCTTTCTGCCGAGGATCTCATTTCCGTCGTCATAGGCATTTGCAATGGAATCCGCTGCGTCGCCGATCCAACCTGCAACCACCTCTGCCCCGTAACTGTACGAATCCACAGGCACCACGTTTTCGGTGTCACCGCCGTAAAGCTCACCGCCCGAAAATATGTTGTCAAGGAACACCTGCACTCCCTTTTGTGCTTCGAGAAGTGCATTTGCAATGTTTGACATGGTTATTTCGGCGGTTTCTCTCCAGTCATGATGTACAAGGTTGTCGGCTATGACCGAGAGAAATTCATCAGCAGCAGCAATCAGCTTGACCGCTGCCCTTCCGAGAGCGTCGCTTAGTTTAACAGCTATTTCGGGAGCTTTTTCGAGAAGCGGAGCAAGAGTCTCCTCCTGTGAAAGACTGTCCGCTAAAGTAATTATCAGGTCGAATGCAGCGTCTGTTAATTCGTCTGCATTATCCGCAATAATTTCGGCAAGCCTTGCCACTGTTTCCGAAACCGCAGGCATAAGCTCCGGCAGCGCCTCACTTATCCCGTCAGCTAAAGCAAGAATAATATCCACCGCACATTCCGCAATGTCGGGAACGGCAGCAACAGCCTGAATGAGCACATCTGTAAGAGTATCGACAAGACCCGGCACAACACCTGTAAGCGCCTGTACAAGCTCCGTGACAGCGCTCAGAGCTTCGGGAACAAGAGCGGATACAAGACCCGGCAGCGTTTGTATCAGCGCGTTAATAAGCTGTTCTGCGCTTTTAATAAGGGGAGGGACAAGCTCCTGCACAAGCTCCGGAAACATTTCCGAAATAATGGGAGCTATCCCGGAAAGTGCCTCTGATATCCCCACAAGTGCCTGTTCGAGCCGCGGCGTGATGTTGTCAAAAGCTGTCACAAAGGACTGCACGAAATTGTCAAGCAGCCTTGAAATATCGGCATTATCGTCCGCCATACCCGTTACAAGGTTGCTCCATGCAGCCTTCATCATGCCCATTGATCCTGAAATGGTCTTTGCCGCTTCATCGGCAGTAGTGCCGTTTATGCCCATTTCGTCCTGAATGGCGTGTATCGCACTTACCACATCTGCAAAGCTGTCTATGTTATAATCGATACCCGTCAGCTTTTGGGCGTCCACAAGCAGTCTCTCCATTTCTGTTTTAGTGCCGCCGTAGCCGAGTTTAAGGTTATCGAGCATTGTATAATTTTGCTTGGCAAAGCCCTGATAAGCATTTTGGATAGATGCCATTTCAGTACCCATCTTGTTGGCATTATCCGCCATATCAATGACAGCAGTATTTGCAAGCTCCGCAGCAGCCTGTGTGTCGCCGCCGAGAGAAGAGATAAGAGATGCAGAAAAGCCGGTGACCGTCTCCATATACTGATTGGCAGACATTCCCGCACTCTTGTAAGCGTCGTCAGCGTACTTAAAAACATCTTCCTGTGCTTTTATGAGCCTGTCATATTCGCCCCTTACTTCATCGACCGTCTTTCCCATGCTTTCGGCATATTCTTCAATAGACTTTCCGCCTGCGCCGAAAAGTGTTTCAATGCCTCCTCTGAGCTGTTCAAGCTCTGCAAAGCCCTCTGTCGCCTGTTTTACAAGTACGCCGACAGCAGCTGCTGCAGCCGTAAAGCCCGCAGCAAGAGCCTTGCCCACAGCTATTCCTACCGTCTGCGCAGTCTTTCCCACTGAAGTTAGTGTCTTTTTGATATTTGCATCATCGCCGAAAATTTTAAAGATGACCTCTCCTGCATTCATTTTTCTCTCACCTCCTCCAAAGCCTTCTTTGCAGCTTCAAACTGTTCATTTACCATTCTGAGAAGTGCCTCATCACGTTCCTTTACCGTGGCATATCTTACAGGAGCGGTGCGGGCGGCACATTTGAGAGCAAAGAGTTTTTTTAATTTCTTTACCCGTGCTTTTTCCGATTTTGACCGTATTTCCGAAAGATTTTCCGCCCGTATCCCTATTATCCTTTTGAGCCTGCACTCATCGGGCAGACCTCTGAAAAGAGCGCAGAAATCCAGCCAGTGAAGCACAGCGCTGTTAAGATCGATACCGTACTCCGAGAGAAAAGCGGCATAAAAATACACCTCGTCCTCCTCAAAATCGAAGGAGGGAGCGGGTGTATTCACAGAAAAGATCGCAGAGCTTTTTTCTTTTTTTCTGTCTGGTGCAAGACCGTCAAGGTAAAAATTATTCATGGCAGCCGCCGCATCACCGCCGCCTACGCCATCGGGCAGACCCGCAAAAAAGAAGCGTCCTGCACATTCTGAAAGAGCCTTTTTATCCTTTCTGAGAGCAGCCGCACCATAGTCGCACATAATTCGGAAATCCGGGTCAATAGGGGTTTTAATGCCGCCTGCTTCTATTACCCTTGTCTTTGGCATGAACAGCATAACGCCCGCCTCCCGTGAAGCTGTTTCTGAGTTTCATCTGATAAGCGTTTACCTCGTCGCAGATGTATTTGAACACGGCAATGCGTTCCAGAGCGCTTGCCTCTCTGCCGTCAAATATTTTTTCCGCAGCACCGTTCCCGAGAATTGCGTCAAACTGCGCATCCAGCGCCGAGCAAATATCCTCTTCGTTCATAGTTTCACTGTTACGGCCGAGTTCCGAAAAGAGCTGTCCGCTTCTTCTGAGCCGTTCCGACAGACCTTTGTTGACGGTAACATAAAATACATTTTCCTCGATCCCGATCCTGCATGAATTATCGTTAAATCTGAATGGCATAAAAACTCCTCCCGAGTATTTTTTGTTATAAAAAATCACCACACTTACGGTAAAAGTGTGGTGATTTTCGTTTGCTGCTCCGGGCAGCAGATCAATGCGTTTTTGAAAGTCATGATACAAACTCACGACAACGTTATTTTTCACATATTAGAAAAATCATTCTGTCGAAGCGGTACTCCAGTCAAACTCCACCGGAGCGTCACCGCTTTTCTGAATAGAACCCGAGGCGGTAAGATTCTCCTCCGCATTGCCTCCCGCATCGCTGTCTATTATAAGCGTGCCCTGACCCTTTTCACCAATGCCTGTAAGGTAGTTGAAGTAAACGTAATTCACAACAGCGTCCTGACCCGTGGCGTACATCATGGAGGTAGAGAGCGCAAAATCCTGAAAGTCGTCGCCGAGGTAGCGGTCTATCTCAAATTCAATGGTTCTCTGATTTCCCGTTTTCGTAGTGGACTTGCCTGCCCTGATATATGCGTTAGTCTTTGTTTCGGGATTCAGACTGCCCGAAGTGTTTTTAAGTCCGAGCTGCGCCACAGTGTATTCGGAGACTTTTGCATTCTGTTCTTTTGTGGTATCAATGGCAAGCACCATATGATCCGCTAAAGCAAATCCCTTATATTCCTTGTTGGGTTCCTTGTCAGCCATAAGCTCTGAAAGTGTCATAAAACATCATCCTTTCATGTAAAATTGTACCCCTATGCCCATCATGTAAATGATCTGTTCCCCGTTTCTGAGTGTGGGCAGCGGGGGGAGAAAGTACTTTTATTTTTGGATTTTGTATGCCGTCCAAATCGGGAGCAGACTTTTCGAGGATCTCGCCGATACAGCACAGTTTTTCAATAAGCTCTTTTTGTTCATCGGGAGCAGCAAGCCCGGAAATATTGAATTTTACCGACAGCTTTTTTGTACCGTCACAGTATTTTTTTACAATGTCAGTGCCTGCAAAAGCAGCAGCGACTTCCCCCATACGGCTTACAACGCCTATCGTGTCAATACCTCCGAGACGTGCGACCTCATCAGCAAGCCCCGTGTAAATATCCGCATTCATGTACCGTTACCTCCGTATTGCTGTATTGTCCGTTCAAACGTGACCTGCCACCTGTTTTCAAGGCACATTTCCTTTGCTTTCTGACACCATTCGGGAACAGCATTCGGATTTTTGTCATGATGCGTGCCGGGATAGGTGTACTGATGCTCCGCATAGGGTGTGACCCACCGCAGAATGCCTTTGTCGAGGTCACTGTGGATAAGTGAAGATTCAATGAGAGCGCCCGTATCCTGCTTGCAGTAGAAATTACAGTCGGACAGGGCTTGCTGTGAAGTTGCCTCTACAGCTTCCTTTAGTGCGTTATCCATATCAAGACCAAGCCGTGCCGTGTTTACGGTAACTTTAATATTTACTGCCACGATACAGCCTCCTTTTTTATTTTTTTATGTAAGGCTGATCTCCAGATGATGAGTCTTGTCACTGTCCCCAAAAAACTCTTTTATCTCCCCAACAGCATATTCCCGCCCGTTAAAGCGGATAATATCGTCCGTTTCAAACACAGCGTTACAGGGAATACTGCTGACGGGATCGTAAAAAAGCCTTGCCCTTTCACCGGGGAGATCGCCCGAAAGCCCGTAGGTGCGGCTCCTTATTGGTTCAAGCCTGACAAATTGCAGCGGTATTTCCGTTTCGGTAAACTTCCCCCATTTATCCGCAGCATTTTTCTTTACAAGCACTGCACTGTGTGGGAGAAGATAACGGGGGATAGGACGTATCATATCACCCTCACCGCCCTGTAAAGCAACCCCTGTCTGCCTAACAGATCAAGAGCAGAGCTGCATATACCGCAGCCGTTCACAGCAGCAGAACCGCCCGAAACGGCAGAGGAACCGCCCGACATTGAAAACGATCCGATAGTAAATCCGCCGCCCGTACCCGTTACCGCTGCCCGCCATGCCGAGATCCCGCCGCAGCCCTCCATATATTCAGCCTGTAAGCAGACAGCCTCCTGCAAAGCGTTTTCCTGTTCTTTTGTAACGGGCTTTCCGTTAATAAACCGTTCCAGCTCCCAACGAGAGCGGGAGAGGATACTTTCTGTATCCTCTCCTACAACACCGCCGAATATATTTTTGTAATAATCAATATCGGTCATGATGAAGTACGCCTCCTTCTGCGTACCGTTTTTCAATCGCCGCCGACGCCTAACATAGAGGCAGCAACAGCGATATAGCCCACAGCCGCAGCCTTTTCGTCCTTGAAGTTCACCACTTCAATTACATCCCCGTCTTTTGCGCTTATCTCCGTTTCTCCGCTTGTAAGCGCCTCACCGCCGTAGCCTGTCTTGTCTGCGCCGAATACAACACGGGCGGAGGGGTTTACGGTGTATTTAAGGTCAAGCTCATCGCTTGCGGTAACGGTAATTTTAAGAGTACCCGCAGCCGTTCCCTTTGCAGCAGTAAGCCCCAGGGGAGCAGGGGAGTATACCGAGATGATCGCCTTGCTTCTGAGTACCTTGTGTCCGTATACCAGACGCCCCTGTACAGCAGAAGCACCGATGTAATTCCCCGAAGATTCAAGGCTCTGGATCCTTACGGGAACGGAGAATTCTTCCGCACGGGTGGCAAACCTGGGGTGTCCCGCAATAGCGGCAAGCCCCGCTGTATCGTCATTCCATTCGATGATGTTAAATCCTGCGATCTTACCGACTATTCCCGACTGTACCACCCTATCGCCCAGCTGTGAAGCCTTGATAAATTCGGGGGAACGCAGAATAAACGCCATTGTGTCAGGCGTTACCAGCAGATAACGTCTGCCGTCGTCGGGAATATTTGCCTTGCTCATTTCCTTGCGAATGTCCACGATCTTGCCATATATGGTGTCGTCGGTGAGAGCGTCCACAGACATGGGCGTAGAGCCTGCAAGAAGCACCGTAGCGCCGTCCGTATCCTCTGCCCGTGCAAGAGCATACCCCGCACTGTCGAGACGGTCAGCAATAAGGTTATCGGGAACAGCCTCAGCATCGTAGCCGTCGATTATCTCGTTTACAGCCTTGTCACGGTTGATGACGAAGTTTTCGTAGGAGGTGCTGCCCATAACGCCCTTGATACCGTTAGCCTTGTCGTAATCGGACACAGCGACCTCGGTATCACGGACAGGGATCTTTACAAGACCCGCTTTCGGACTGCCCTCATAGTCGGTGTTAAAAACAACACCTGTTTTGAGCTTGTTTTCCGCTCTCAGCTTTGCAAGCACCAGAGCAGAATATCTTTCCTGAAGTTCATGTGCCATAAAAAGGATCTCCTCTCGTTAAATTTTAAGTCCCGGATTTCTTTTCAGAAAGGCAGCCTCCACACCGGAAACCGCCTTGTCCCCGCCGTTAAAAGAAACGCCGGTAGTTATTTTTGGTTTTTCCTCTCCTGCCGGAACGGTAACGGCATTGCAGAATGACGGGTATTTTTCCGCAACCTGAGCAATAGCGTCCTCAATGGAAACATCACCGCCGACCCTTGCCCTTGCAAGAGCGATCACATCGTCTACCGCATCGGGCTTTACGCCTTTAGCGAAAGCGGCGCACCGTGCCTCGGCGATCTCAGCACGGGAGTTTGCAGCAGCGATCTTTTCGGCAGACAGCTCCTCGGCGGTTTTCTGCTTGTCCTGCCATTCTCTGAAGGCTTTTAATTCTTCTTTTGAGGGCAGGCTTTTCCGTTCACGGTCAAGGCGCTGTTTTACGATGTCGTCAAGCTCCTTTTGCGTAAAGTTTTTTTCGGCGGCAGGCTGTACGGAGGTCTGTCCGTTTTCCTGTGCCGCAGCATTTTCGGGCGCACTTGCATTTGTGTTTTCCTCGTTCATAAAAAAATTCCTCCTTTTAACGTTCGGGTGAACTATTTTCCGTGCGGAGTTTAACGTCATCAGCACGTTTTGGACAGCGGGGTGACCCCGCAGGCAGGTCGGCGGGCGGAACCCGCAGCCACCTCGGCGGGGAGACCGGGGTGACCTTTGGGTCACCTATTGGCAGGTCGTTAGTGTGTTTTGCGTAAACATCTCAGTAGTAACTCGGTGACTTTATTGCGTGGGGGACTGTGCATAACTCGACAAATACCCGTACATTGATCTTGTTTTAAGCTTGTCATCGTCACGTCTTGGGCATGAAAAAAGCGTTTTTTCAGTGGGAGAATAAACGCTTGATTTACGGTATTTTTGTATAATACGCACAAAATGCGTATATAATATTTTATAATGATTTTCTTCTATTCTCTTGACATATGCGCATAAAAGGCGTATAATCATAATAGAAGGAGGGAAAAGATTTGAAAAGACGGGATTTAATAAAGCTGCTTGAAAAGAACGGTTGGAATTTTGAGCGACATGGAGCAGAGCATGACATTTACCGAAAAGGAACAGAAGAAGAACCCATTCCCCGACACAGTGAGATCAATGAAAATCTTGCAAAATCAATTATAAGGCGTCGTGATCTGAAATAGCCGGAAAGGGCTTGAGAGTAGTGCAATATAACAATATGAAAAGGAGTTAATGCTTTATGAAAACTTGTTATCCTATAATCTTAACACCGTGTAACGATGAAAGCGGTACCGGCTATCTTGTATATATTCCTGATTTTGATAATAATACTTTTGGTTCGACCGCAGCTGAAGCCATGGACATGGCAAGGGACGCAATAAACCTTGTAGGTGTCAGCAGGCAGGACAATAATTTGCCGATTCCCGAGCCGTCAGAGCTTTCTGCGATCAAATGCGGTAAAGACGAAATGAAAATACTCGTAGATGTAGATTTTGATGCATATCGCCGTATGCTTGATAATCGCAGCGTAAAGAAAAACTGTACTATTCCCTCATGGCTCAATGAAAAAGCGGAGCAAGCAAATATTAATTTCTCTGCAGTTTTGCAGGAGGCGTTAAAGCAGCGGCTGCAGATCAACTGACATTTATTAAATAATATCCGCCCGTTAAGCCGCCCACGCCTCTGTACGGCAACGCAGCCACATAAAGCCTAAAGTTTACCCTGCCGGAATTAAAACGCCGTACAGAGCCGCACAGCCGCCTTAACGGGCATATGTCTGCTTATATATCATGCTTCACTCTGTCAAGGACTTCCGCCTTTTTTGCATCGTTGAACCTGTCCAGTGTCCCCACAAGGTAACCTGTGATCCGTCTTATACGTTCAAAAGGAACCGCCCGTTTAAACACCTCAAGCAGCACCTCGTCCCCGTCAACAGACACATTCATAGTCACAATGGAAGCATGGGGATATTTTTTCCTGATGAAGTCAAGATAATATTTTGCCTCCGCAAAAGGCATCTCAACATTGGTGTAAACGTCCACACCGTCAATTTTCACATTCATAGCCTATCACCTTTCAAAAATTATTTTTTTAGTCTTGCGATATCTTCGTTGATCTTCTGCAAAAGAACTTTTCTCGCTGCTATCAGCACCACACGCTTGTCGTATTTACCGAACTGTCGTGCGCCGTCAATCAGATTGCAAAGGTTGCACATGATGTACTCCACAATATCTCTCAGCTCAGCTTTTGCACCTTCGTCTAATTTCGTCAGCTTTTCACGTGTTTTCTTGTCCATGTTAATTTCCGCCTTTCTTTTTCTTCTTTTCAACTTCAATGCGGGTAAGCTGCCTGTCCAGCTTTTTGTTGATAATAGAATCGATCTCCACAGGCTCATCAAGTGCAGCCAGATAAAATTTCACCTGTTCGCACATGATCATCACATCAGCGATCTCCTCAGCCATCTGCGCTGTTGTTTCCTCCACCGTACCGCCCGAACCCTGAGCCGCACGTTTAATCTTCTGCACCGCCTGTATAAGCTCAGCGCATTCTTCGATAAGCTGTTCTGTCTGCCCCTCATAGCAGTAGAACCGTGCTATTTCCTTGATTTTTTCATTTCTTGTTTTTACCATTATTATAATCCGCCTTTCTGCGAAAGGCACCAATGCGGTTATGAAAAGGTGCTTCCGCTAAAATGTTAAATGT
>CANQPL010000064.1 GCA_947625735.1 uncultured Clostridia bacterium | reverse complement strand
CGCTGCCTGCACAGGGACGATTGTATACGTTAGCCTATATTTTCCATATTATACTATATTGTAACACTAATCCGGCTGTTTTGCAAGCATATGCACGGCGTTTCGAGTAAACATATTATGAACAAGCGAGCCGATTACGAATAATTTTATTTGGATAAAATTATACTTAAACTTTTTATCGGAAAAGCTGTCTTTGAAGGAAGGATCAGATTTAAATACGCTGTCGGCACATTGTACTTTTAGCTAAAATGAAAAAATAGCGCCGCTTGCATAAAACCCGCAAACGGCGTTATTTTCGGTTTTTTTAATGGTCTGCCCGACGGGAATTGAACCCACAGCCTTCAGAGTCGGAGTCTGACGCTCTATCCGATTGAGCTACGGACAGTTACACCTTTATTATTATACTCTTTTTTCGGATAAATGTCAATACCTCCCAAAAAATTTTTTGCCCCTGCATTTCATGACAGACAGCCCCCTGCAAAATTTTGAAAAGCCCTTGCCATTTTACAAAAAAAGGTGTATAATATTTCTATGAAGAAAAAAGATAACGGGAGGCAGCTTTTATGACAAAAACAGAACGCTTTTTTGAAAGCATGAAAGGAAAAAAGATCGCATTTATCGGCGTGGGCGTGAGCCATACCGATCTTATCGGACTGTTTCTCAGAAAGGGTCTTGATGTGACGGTATGCGACAAGCGCAGAGCGGAGCAGATGAAAGAGTATGAGCCGCTTTCGGCACAGGGAGCGCAGTTTATCCTCGGTGAAAGCTATCTTGACCGCATTTCCGAAGGGGATTTCGATGTGGTTTTCCGCACGCCCGGTATGTACTATAATTCCCCCGCACTCGAGCAGGCACGCTCAAAAGGCACTGCCGTTACCTCTGAAATGGAGGTGTTTTTTGACCTCTGCCCCTGTCCGATTATTGCGGTGACAGGCTCTGACGGAAAGACCACCACCACTACCATTATTTCCGAATTTTTAACGGCGGCAGGCTTTACCGTCCACAAGGGCGGCAACATCGGCAGAGCGCTCCTCCCCATTATCGAGGAGATAAAGGACACCGATTATGCCGTGGCGGAGCTTTCCAGCTTCCAGCTCATTTCAATGAGATCCTCTCCCGATACGGCGGTCATTACCAATATCACCCCCAATCATCTGAACGTCCACAAGGATATGCAGGAATATATTGACGCAAAAGCAAATATTCTTCTCCACCAGAACGCATTCGGCAAGGCTGTCATAGGGCTTGAAAGCGGCACGGCGGCGGAGCTTGCTCCTCTTGTCAGAGGTGAGCTTTCATGGTTCTCACGGAAAAGAAAAGTGGAAAACGGCGCATTCCTTGACGAAAACGGTATGCTCTGCTATGCGTGTCACGGCAGGGTAACAGAGGTTTTTCACATGGACAGGATAAAAATACCCGGACTTCACAATGTGGAAAATTATCTTGCCGCCATTGCCGCAGTGTGGGGGAAGGTGGATATCTCCACTATGACAAGAGTTGCCGAAACTTTCGGCGGCGTGGAACACAGGATAGAATTTGTAAGAGAACTGGACGGCGTGAAATATTATAATAATTCCATTGCATCAAGCCCCACAAGAGTTATCGCCTGCCTTAACACATTCCCTCAGAAGCAGATTATGATAATGGGCGGCTCGGACAAGGGAATTTCCTTTGACCCCATGGCGGAGCTTGTCTGCCAAAAGGTAAAGATCCTCATTCTCATGGGCGAAACACGGGAGAAAATACGCCTTGCCGTGACCTCCTGCCCCGCATTTGCAGACAGCGGTCTTGAAATTGTCACCGTAAACAATATGCAGGAGGCTGTCAATGCCGCAAGAGAAAGGGCTGTAAAGGGCGATATCGTTTCACTTTCCCCCGCCTGTGCCAGCTTCGATATGTACCGTATGTTCGAGGACAGGGGAAATCACTTTAAACAAATCGTAAATGAATTGTAAATAAACACACCAATATATTCCGGGAAAGGAAAACATCATGAACAGAGAAGAGCTTACTGCCCTTACAATAAGGCTTGCCGACTGCGTAGGCGTTTCGGGAAACGAATCCGCCGCCTGTGCTGCCGCACTGGATATTTTACAGAAGTATACCGACAATGCCGCAGTTATAAACGGGAATGTAATTGCCCATTTCGGTGAGCGTTCTCCCTCAAAACCCCATGTGCTGATAGATGCCCACATTGACAGGGTGGGACTTATCGTCACCCATATTACGGAGGAGGGATTTTTAAAAGCCGATACGCTGGGCGGTCTTGACCTGCGCATACTCCCCGCACAAAGAGTTACGGTTCACGGGAAAAAGGACATCTGCGGCGTTATCTGCACACTTCCCCCTCATCTTAAAAGCGGCGGGGAAAAGGTGCTTGAAAAGGATAATATATATATTGATACGGGGCTTTCCGCCGACCGTGTAAGGGACATTGTATGCCCCGGGGACGGGGTTTCCTTTGATAATCCCTGTCACACTCTTTCAGGCGGACGGATTGCGGGAGCGGGACTGGACGACCGCTGCGGCATGGCTGCAATTATCAGGGCTTTAGATTATCCGGGCGGGAATTATGCCTCTCTGCCCTACTCCTTTACAGTAATGTTTTCCGCTCAGGAGGAGCTTGGGGAGAGGGGAGCGTGTATCGGAGCATTTGACATTGACCCCGATATTTCAATAGCGGTGGACGTGAGCTTTGCAGCCGCTCCCGGAGAAGATCCCAAAAAATGCGGAGCGGCGGGAAAGGGCTGCATGATAGGCTTTGCCCCCTCTCTTGACAGGGAGCTGTCACGGAGCTTTGCAGAGCTTGCAGAAAAAAATAATATACCCTTTCAGTATGAGGTCATGAACGGCACAACGGGTACAAATGCGGACAGATTTTCCGTAAACAGAGGAGGTTCAAGGGCAGTGACCCTCTCCATTCCTCTGCGGTATATGCACACCCCCTCGGAGGTGGTCGACATTTCCGATATTGAAAGCACTGCTGCGCTTATTGGTTTATTTATAAAGGGAGGTGCGTGAAATGAATGTAAACAGGGAGCTGCGCACACTTTTAAGGGAGCTGTGCGAAATAAACGGTGCTTCGGGAGATGAAGCAAGGGTAAGAGAATATATCCTCGGAAAGATCGGGGATAAATGCCGCTGCACCGTCACCCCTTTGGGCTGTATAATTGCGGAGTATAAGGGCAGCAAACGCCCCTTAAAAAAGCTGATGATCTCCGCTCATATGGACGAAGTAGGGCTTATCGTCACAGGGTTTAACGATGACGGAACTCTTAACATCGGCACTGTGGGAGGCGTAGATGCGGATACGGTCATAGGCAGGACGGTGGTGCTTGAAAACGGTCTTTTCGGTTCTGCGGGAGCAAAGCCCGTTCATCATCTGAGCGAGGAGGAGCGGAAAGCTCCGCCGAAAGCCGACAGTCTTTATCTTGATATAGGTGCGTCAAGCCGTGAGGAGGCGGAAAAGTACGCCTCCCACGGGGACTATGCATATTTTACCTGCGGTTATGCCGTTTCGGAGGATAATTTTATCCGTGCAAAAGCCATAGACGACAGGGCGGGCTGCGCTGTGCTGCTTGCCATGATTATGGAAAATACTCTTGAATATGACTGCACGTTTACATTTGTCACTCAAGAGGAGATAGGACTGCGTGGGGCAAGAACAGCCGCATTTACCGTATCCCCCGATTTTGCCCTTGTGATCGAAGCTACCACTGCGGCGGATATACCCCTTGCTTCGGGGGATAAAAAATGCTGCATATTGGGTTCGGGTCCTGTGGTGTCCTATATGGACAGGTCAACTGTCTACGACAGGGAGCTTTACAGGCTTTCGGAAAAAATATCCTCCGAAAAAAACATTCCCCGTCAGACAAAAACGGTTATTGCGGGGGGCAACGACAGCGGGGCGATACACCTGTCACGGGGAGGAGTGCGCACCTGTGCCATCTCCGTTCCCTGCCGCTATCTGCACACCCCCTGCTGCGTGATATGTGAGGAGGACTATTTCAATACCTTTGCCCTTACCGCAGAAATGGCAATGAACATTCTCGGAGGGGCAGTCTGATACGGCAAAGCCTGTCCCCTCCTGCGGCAGATGACTGCTACAGCGCAAAGGCGGCAGCATATTTTTCCGCTTACGGCGATAAGTATGATTTTTGCAGGCTTTATGAAAGCGACAGGGGCGGCGGGCTGCTTTTTAACGGCGGTCTTACTCTTTTCGGAGAGCATGACAGGGAGGAAACAGAAGAATTTATCGGGCTTATCTCCCCCGAAACAGCGGAGATGCCCCGTGAGCTTTCCCGCAGCATTGTACTGACGGGATATGATATGCATAAAAGGACAATGTTTTCATTGTCGGTACCTCCCTTATTCACAGAGGGAAATCTTGAAAAAGATCCCTCTCCCTACAGACTGTGGCAGATAGTTTCCCGCTCCTTTGAGGGGATAACCGATCTGTGGTACACAGATATCTCCCACAGGATACGGCATGGCGTTTCAAGGGGTTATCTTTACGATAATAAAGCCGTGCTGACGGTGGACTTCACATATGGCGGCACCGCTTATATCTCCTCTGTGGCGGTTCTTCCCGGGGAGAGAGGGCAGGGGCTGGGGCGCAGACTTCTGTACAGTGTTTCCCGTGAGCTTTTAAAGGAGAATAAAACAGGTGTAGTATGGGCTGATGAGAGTACGGCGGATTTTTACCGCAAGTCGGGATTTACCGCTGTTTCAGATGATATATTTTTTGTAAGGACAAAGGACAGATAACAGGTGCGGGGTAAAACAGCTCCTGTTCGGTATCTGCATTAAAAGGAGAATTTAACAATGGCTGAAATATTTGACCCGAAGCCCCGTGAGATAAAGGGCTTTGAAATAGAGGAACGCATAATGAAAGCGGCAGCACTGGCTGAGGAGGACTGCGAAAGCGTTTTCCGTGAGATAGACCGCACCGCCGCATATAACGGTGAAAAGGTGTTAAAAGCCTTTATCGACAACAAGGTGAGCGACGCCTGCATGAAAGGCAGCGCAGGCTACGGCTACGGCGATGTGGGACGGGATACCCTTGACAGCGTTTTTGCACAGGCAATGGGAGCGGAGGACGCACTTGTAAGGCACAGCCTTGTGTCGGGAACTCATGCGCTGACTGCGGCGCTGTTCGGCATACTTCGCACAGGGGATAAAATGGTTTCACTTACGGGCAGACCCTACGACACATTAGAAGAGGTAATAGGACTCAGGGGAAAGGGCAGCGGCTCTCTTGCGGATTTCGGCGTAAGCTATGAGCAGGTGGAGCTTACCCCCGAGGGTAAACCCGATGTTGCAGAAATTTTCCAGAAAGTCAAGGGCGCAAAACTTGCTTATATCCAGCGTTCGAGAGGGTATTCGCTGCGCCCCTCCCTTACGGTGAGCGGCATTGCTGAGATAGTAAAGGCTGCAAAGGGAGCAAACCCCGATATAATCGTAATGGTTGACAACTGTTACGGCGAATTTACCGAAAAGTCCGAACCTATCGCAGCGGGAGCGGATCTTATAGTGGGATCGCTTATAAAAAATCCCGGCGGCGGAATTGCGGAAACGGGCGGATATATTGCAGGCTCACGGAAGTTAGTGGAGCTTTGCTCCTACAGGCTCACCTGTCCGGGTGTGGGCAGAGAGGCGGGCTGCTCTCTCGATCAGAACAAGAAGATGTTCGAGGGACTTTTCCTTGCTCCCGAAATAGTGGCAAATGCCCTTAAAACTGCGGAATTTACCTCGGCTGTAATGACACGTCTGGGCTTTGAGTGTTTCCCCAAGCCCGGAGAGCCGAGAGGGGATATCATTACGGCGGTGCTTATGAAAAAAGCGGAGAATCTTATTGCATTCTGTCAGGGCGTGCAGAAAGGTTCGCCTGTAGACAGCTTTGTATCTCCTGAGCCGTGGGATATGCCGGGGTATGACAGCCGTGTAATTATGGCGGCGGGTACGTTCAATAACGGTGCGTCCATTGAGCTTTCGGCAGATGCGCCGCTGCGTGAGCCGTTTGCCGCTTATGTACAGGGCGGGCTTACCTATCCTACGGGAAAAATGGGAATTTTGTGCGCATTGCAGGAAATGTTTGACAAACGCTGTCTTAAACTTGCATCTCTTTAACTTAAAAGAAAGGTGAATAGTATGACCGATCCTAAATATGAACGGCTTTTAAAATGTTATGCTGTATTTAAAGAAAAAGTCGACTTTACGCCCCGTGTTGCGCTGATACTCGGCTCGGGTCTGGGGGACTATGCTCAGACTGTTGATGTCCGTTATACACTTGACTACAAGGATATAGAGGGCTTTCCTGTTTCCACGGTGGCAGGACACAAGGGGAGATTTGTGTTCGGCTATGTGGGGGGCGTTCCTGTGGTCATCATGCAGGGACGTGTCCACTATTATGAGGGGTATTCCATGGAGGACGTGGTGCTGCCTGTAAGGCTCATGAAGCTTATGGGAGCAGATATTCTGCTGCTTACAAATGCGGCGGGGGGCGTGAATTGGCAGTTTGAATGCGGCGATCTCATGCTCATCACCGATCATATATGCATGGCGCCCTCGCCTCTTATCGGGTCAAATCCCGATGAGCTGGGACCCAGATTTCCCGATATGAGCGAAATTTACGACAAAAAGCTGCGTGAGAAGATAAAGGCTGCGGCAAGGGGGCTTGATATCCCTCTGCGTGAGGGGGTATATATCCAGCTTACAGGACCCAATTACGAAACGCCCTCGGAAATAAGAATGGTTCGTATAATGGGCGCAGATGCTGTGGGAATGTCAACCGCCTGTGAAGCGATAGCCGCACGCCATATGGGAATGCGTGTTGCGGGCATATCCTGCATTTCCAACCTTGCAAGCGGCGTTTCATCAAAGCCCCTTTCTCATGCGGAGGTACAGGAAACAGCGGACAGGGTTGCCCCGCTCTTTAAAAAGCTGATAACTGCTGCCATTGAAAAAATGGGAGAGGAGTAAGGGCTTTTAACGGCAAAAAGACAGTTCTGCAAAAAAGATATGGAGGATATGTTATGATAGATAAAAGCGGAAAATGGTGGACGGGAGAATGTGCAGATGATATTGACGAATATCTGAGGGAATATTCGGAGGAGGACACTCTTGACATTAAGCCTGTCAGGTGTAATAAATGCGGCAGCGATGAATTGTATGTCAGGCTTGACCATGATGAAGATGTGATACAGGTAGTATGTCCTGTGTGCAAGACGAAAAAAATTCTCCTTGACTGCGAAGAAATATGGGACGAGGCAAATCCTCGGGCGTACAGATGTCCCATATGCAAAAAAAGGACGGCTTATAATATCAAAGTCGGTTTTTTAAGACGTGAATCGGGCAGCGCAAAGTGGGTATATATCGGCGAAATGTGTACCGAGTGCAAAACGCTGGGGTCGTTTATGGACTGGAAAATAAGCTATGAACCAACAGACGAAATGGAAAAAAATATCTGAGATCTGCGGATAATTCCGGGTAACAGGAAATGGAGGATAAATAAATGATAAATTCTTACATAGCCGCTCTTGCGGAATACGGACTTAAAACAGGACTTATAAAGGAGGAGGACAGGATATATGCGATAAACTCGATCCTTGCCGCAATGGGTCTTGATGAATACGAAGAACCCGGGGAAATACCGCAGGCGGAGCTTGAAGAAATACTGAGAGTGCTTTTAGATGATGCGTGCAGAAGAGGGATAATTCAGGACAGCATTGTCTACCGTGATCTTTTTGATACAAAGCTCATGGGTTGTCTTACTCCCCGTCCCTCGGAGGTAATTGCAAAATTCAGGGAGGACTATGCACAGTCCCCCGTTAAGGCAACGGACAATTACTACAAAATGAGCCGTGACACCGACTATATACGCCGTTACCGCATTGCAAAGGATATCAAGTGGAAATCGGAAACGGAATACGGCGAGCTTGATATAACCATAAATCTTTCCAAGCCCGAAAAAGACCCCAAAGCTATCGCCGCCGCACGCAACGCAAAGCAGAGCGGTTATCCGAAGTGCCTTTTGTGTGCGGAAAATGTGGGTTATGCAGGCAGGGTTAATCACCCCGCAAGGCAGAATCACCGCACTATCCCCGTGGATATATGCGGCGAAAAATGGGGCTTTCAGTATTCGCCCTATGTTTATTACAATGAACACTGCATACTTTTTAACACAAAGCACACCCCCATGGTAATTGACAAAAGCGCATTTGAGAAGCTGTTTGACTTTGTAAGGCAGTTCCCACATTATTTCATCGGTTCAAACGCCGATCTTCCCATAGTGGGCGGGTCTATACTTGCTCACGAGCATTTTCAGGGAGGAAACTACACCTTTGCAATGGCAAAAGCGCCTGTTGAGAAAGAGTATAAAATTGCGGGTTATGAGGATATATCGGCAGGCAGGGTCAAATGGCCAATGTCCTGCATACGTCTCAGCGGAAGTGACAGCGCACGTCTTGTGGAGCTTGCGGATAAAATTCTCACCGCATGGAGAGGATATACCGATGAATCAGCGTTTATCTATGCTGAGACTGACGGCGTGCCCCATAACACGATAACCCCCATTGCAAGAATGAGGGACGGTCTTTATGAGCTTGACCTTGTGCTGAGAAACAACATCACCACAGAGGAACACCCCCTGGGAGTGTATCACCCTCATGCGGAGCTGCACCACATCAAGAAAGAGAATATCGGGCTTATTGAGGTAATGGGACTTGCAGTGCTGCCCGCAAGGCTCAAAGGGGAGCTGGAGAGCCTTGCCCGTGTGCTGACAGAGCAGGGCATTGATGCAGTACGTGCCGATCCCGTTCTTGAAAAGCACGCAGACTGGGCGGAGGAATTCTGCGGCAGATATACCGTTACCCGTGAAAATGCGGAGGAGATAATCCGCACCGAAACGGGCAGGGTATTTGCAAAGGTACTGGAACACGCAGGTGTGTACAAGCGTAATGATGAGGGCATGGCGGCATTTGACAGATTTGTATCCTCACTTTAAGGCGGGCGGCGTGACGCCGCTTGCACCCGGCGGACGGAGTCCGCAGCCACCCGCTAATGTAATTTGTCTGAAATTTTTTACGATAATACCCGACCGGTCAGCAAAGTTATAATTGGTTAGTGAACGTTTTCCGCACCTGTCCGCTTATGGAATTTATTTAAAATTTTTTAATATAATTCCCATTCTGCGGGCGGGGTGGAACCCGCAGCCACCCGGCGGCATGATGCCGCCTGCACTCGCTAATATATTTTTGTCTGAAATTTTTTACAATAATACCCGACCGGTCAGCAAAGTTATAAACGGTTAGTGAATGGAAACCGTAGGCAGACGGCGGGCAATGTCTGCACCTGTCCGCTTATGGAATTTGTTTAAAATTTTTTATGGTAATTCCCACCCTGCGGGCAATTTCCGCACCTGTGCATAATTATAAATTGTCCGGGGCGGCAGGTGTGCATTTATCGGGGAATGAGAAATATTCCACAGTCACGATCCTACTTTTTTGGTAAAAGGGGCAATAATCATGAACGAAAAAGATCAGAAATCGGCGGCGAAGGAATTTGCCGCACGTTGGAAAGATAAAGGCTACGAAAAAGGCGAATCTCAGAAATTCTGGATAGACCTGCTTACAAATGTTTATGGTGTAAAAAATATTGCCGAATTTATCAGCTTTGAAGATCAGGTACATCTTGACCATACATCATTTATTGACGGATATATCCCGTCAACTCATGTTATGATAGAACAAAAAAGCCTTGGCAAAGATTTGCGCAAGGCGATAAAGCAGTCGGACGGGTCACTGCTGACACCATTTCAGCAGGCAAAGCGGTATGTGACCGAGCTGCCCTTATCCCGTCACCCTCGCTGGATCATCACCTGTAATTTTTCCGAGTTTCTCGTATACGACATGGAAAAGCCGAACGGCGAGCCTGAGCAGATCTTACTTGCCGATCTGCCGAAAGAATATTATCGGCTGAATTTTCTTGTAAATACCGGCGATGAAAATATCCGCAAGGAAATGGAGATCTCCTTAAAAGCCGGTGAGCTTGTGGGGAAGCTCTACGATGCCATTTTAAAGCAGTACAAAAATCCCGATTCTCCCGAAACGCTCAGAAGTCTGAATATGCTGTGCGTTCGGTTGGTGTTTTGTTTATATGCGGAGGACGCGGGGATTTTCGGGCAGCATGAAATGTTCGGGAGGTACTTAAAAAAATTTGCTGTTACTGATGTGAGGAAAAGGCTTATCGAGCTTTTTCAAGTGCTTGATACAAGACCCGAAGACCGTGACCCGTACATGGAGGACGATCTGGCAGAGTTTCCCTATGTAAACGGCGGTTTGTTTGCAGATGAAAAGATAGAAATTCCCCGATTTAATGAGGAAATTGTTGATCTTCTCATCAACAAGGCAAGTGCGGGTTTTGATTGGAGCGAAATTTCCCCCACAATTTTCGGGGCGGTTTTTGAAAGTACGCTCAACCCCGAAACACGGCGCAGCGGGGGTATGCATTATACTTCTCTTGAAAATATCCATAAGGTTATTGATCCGCTTTTCCTTGAGGAGCTTAAAAATGAACTTGACGAAATAAAGGAGTATAAGCAGGCAAAAACACGCAATACTAAGCTGTTGGCATTTCAGGACAAGCTGGCGGGGCTTAAATTTCTGGACCCCGCCTGCGGCAGCGGAAATTTTCTTACGGAAACGTACATATCTCTGCGGCGTCTTGAAAATGAGGCAATAAAAATGCGGCAAAAGGGCGGTCAGATCGAGTTTGATCTGGGCGAAATAATAAAAATCTCCATAGGTCAGTTTTACGGCATAGAAATAAATGATTTTGCGGTATCGGTGGCAAAAACCGCTTTGTGGATAGCGGAATCGCAGATGATGCAGGAAACGGAAGAAATTGTGCATATGAGCCTTGATTTTCTGCCGCTCAAATCATATGCAAATATTGTTGAGGGAAATTCACTGCGGTTGGATTGGGAAAGCGTTGTGCCGAAAAATGAGCTTTCTTATATTATGGGGAATCCGCCGTTTGTGGGATATTCGCTGCAAAGTGCTGAACAGAAAAAAGATATTCTTAATATTTATGCGGACGAAAAAGGCAAGCCATACAAAACCGCAGGGAAAATTGACTACGTTTCGGGTTGGTATTTTAAAGCAAGTCGGTTTATGCAGGACACAAAAATTAAAACGGCTTTTGTTTCCACAAATTCCATAACGCAGGGCGAACAGGTTGCAGGTGTGTGGAAACCGCTTTATGACCGTTTTGGAATACATATTGACTTTGCACACCGTACATTTCGTTGGGACAGTGAAGCGAGTTTAAAAGCTCATGTGCATTGTGTGATAGTTGGATTCAGCATTGCCGAAAATAATGAGGAAAAAATACTTTTTGACAATGGTAACGCTAAAATTGTAAAAAACATAAATCCGTTTCTTGTTGACGCACCAATCGTTTTTGTGGAAAATAAAAGCGAGCCTATTTGTGACGTGCCAAAAATGGCAACAGGAAATCGACCTGCCGATGGAGGTCATTTGATCATTGAAAAAGAGGATTATGATGATTTTATAAAGCGTGAACCCAATGCTAAAAAGTATATAAAAAAATTAACAGGCTCAGCCGAATATATCAATAATAAAGATAGATACTGTTTGTGGCTTGTTGATGCAAGTCCTTCCGATATAAGAAAAATGCCGGAGGTAATGAAACGAATTGAATTATGCAGACAAGACAGACTTAACGGTGCAGATGACAGAAAAAAATTAGCCGAAACACCGTCCCTTTTCAGAGAAACCAAAAATCCTGAAAGTTACATAATCGTCCCTGCTACTTCATCTGAAAGAAGAAGATATATCCCTTTAGGCTTTTTAAATTCGGAAGTTATACCAACAAATTCTGCTGTTATTATTCCCAATGCCACAATATATCATTTCGGAGTATTAACATCAAATGTTCATATGGCATGGATGAGAGCAGTTGCAGGACGTCTTGAAATGCGATACCGTTATTCAAAAGATATTGTCTACAACAATTTCCCATGGTGTACCCCCACCCCCGAACAAAAGGCAAAAATCGAAAAGACCGCACAAGGGATTTTAGATGCCCGTGCCAAATATCCCGACTGTTCCCTTGCCGATCTTTACGATGAAATTACCATGCCCTCCGCACTGCGCAAGGCTCATCAGGAAAACGACCGTGCGGTCATGCAGGCATACGGGTTTGACATAAAAATGACGGAAAGCGAATGTGTGGCGGAACTGATGAAAATGTACAAGGAACTGACAAAATGACACGCCAGTCCGCCCATTGTCCCCGCCGAAACAACCGCCCTTGTGTTGTTAAGCAGCAGCCGGAAAGTGGACATTTCGTTGGTATTGATGGTGTCCGCATCATCGCAGATGTAACGGACGGATCCGGTCTGGGCGTTGGGGTTCTCGTTCATATGGCTCCAGGGGACTGAATTAAAAACTATGTAAACGAATATAGCCCATAAGAATAAACAATAATAAAATTGCAGTCAAAGAGGGCAACTCTAAGGAGCGACCCGACGCAGGCTGCGGGATAATACGATGAACGGCAGCAGAATAATGCTGCTGTTTTTCGTTCATCGGATATCCCCGAAGCGGGTAAACCTCATGGGGTATAGTCTTGTACCAAGCCTTGACAGAGTCCCCAACAGCCGTCAGGCTGCCAGTCTGTCCTCAAAGAAAATTGCAAGCTGTGAGTATGCAAGTCCCCAGTCTCTGACAGGCATAGTCCACTTCTTTGTGATCTCACAAACGCTCATATAAATGACCTTTCGTATAGAATCATCAGTCGGGAATATTGCTTTGGATTTTGTAAATTTCCGAACCATTCTGTGGTAGCTTTCCACAGCATTTGTTGTATATATTATCTTACGGATTTGTTCCGGATATTCAAAAAATGTTGTAAGTTCAGCCCAATTTATGTCCCATGATTTAAGAATGTTAGGATACTTTTTATCCCATTTTTCGCGGAATTCTTCTTTTGCATATTCGGCGTCA
>CANQPL010000063.1 GCA_947625735.1 uncultured Clostridia bacterium | reverse complement strand
GCCCTCTTTGACTGCAATTTTATTATTGTTTATTCTTATGGGCTATATTCATTTACACAGTTTTTAATTCAGTCCCGAAAAAAGCAAAACCCGCAAACCCAATCTACAAAAGGATTTGCGGGAAATGTTACTGGTGACCCGTACGGGAATCGAATCAATCCTTTAGCATTTTGTATCTTTCAGTAACTTGTCAAAAATCGCTATTCTACGCGGTTTGTGAAAGATACAACATTTCTATTTTTCAGTAATTTGTCCTAACTTTTCATATCAATAAGTCCCAAATAAGACCCATGCCATTGGATATTTCTGCTTTCATTTAACGGTATCAGCGTAATTCAGCGTTGATACCATTATTTTTTTCAGGCAGGCATTAAATTGTAGTCTATTGCAAGTTCTGTTACTTCTTCAACTGTGAGGTCACTGTATTCTGCAATCTCATCAAAAGAAAACTTGCTTTTTTTAAACATATTCAATGCTGTTTTATCAAAATATGAAAATAATAAAGCAACAAACGAATGTACTCTTTTCTTGGAAAATGGATCTGATAAAAAACAAATGTATATCTCAACACTTATATCAGTCATGAAGTGTACTGTTTTTTTGTCCTTCCGATATAGCTGCATTTAATTTTTTCTGCAAATTTTCCGCACATTCTTCGGGCGTAACAGCAAAATTACCATCTGCATCCTTGATCATCAGCAGTGCTATTTCTTTGTAAAATACGTTCCTGACAGAATCATCACTGCCCTGCCAGTTCGGGAGATTATGCGTATAATCCACTGAATTCACGGAATTCTGTGAAAACGCCTCCAAAAGTAATATATCATCTTTATATTTTTCCATAACTTTTTTACTTACCGGGATACTTCCGGCGGAACATTCAAGCCATTTATCGGTTTCATAGAAATATCTTATGAAATCTTTAGCGATCTCTATTTTTTCAATGTCGCCGTTATCGAAAACCTCAAATCCCTCGTTGAAAATAGTGCAGTGATTGCCCGGGTAATTCACAAAACCATATTTCTTGAATGTTTTAGTTTCCGCATTGTAATCCTCTTTTACTCTGCTGTACGTTGAGCTTCCCAGATTAAAGTTATAAAAAGTAAGCTCGTCCATTTTGAATTTACTGCTGTTATCGGACATGGTCTTGTAATATGGAGCAGGCAGATACCAGCCCCGATCTACACCATTCTGAAGCCACCTTAGTGCAGCAATTATATCGGGATTATCCGCAAGATCAAACTGATTGCTGCTGTCAAACAAATCACCGCCGAAAGCACGCAGCATTGTCATTATGTGCGTATCGCCCTGATTATCCTTTGCGTACATCATCATGGGAACTTTGCCTTTGCCCTCTTTTGCAAATCCGTCCGCAAGCGTATCCAGTATCTTTGTCCAGTCCTCAATGCTCCATTCTGAGATAACTTCTCCCTCGTCAATATATTCGCCCAAGTCATATTGCTCAAGCATTTCCCTGTTATATATGAGAATGTTCTCGGAACTCATATAGGGCATCATATAGAGCTTATTATTAAATCGTCCGTGTTCCAGAAACGCAGGATATATATCTTTTTCCATTTCAGGCGTAAGGACATCGTCTATCGGAACGACCTTTCCCGTATGGATAAACGAACTCATATTGAAAAATCCGTCATATAATATATCTGCTGCATCGCTTGTTCCGAAAGAATTTGTGATGGCTTTCGTTTCTTCGCCGCTTTCAAATTCTACGACTTTTATTTTTACATTTTTGTCGTATTGTGCCATAAAATCCCGGCTTGCAAGTTCGAGTAGAGTATAGACATTTTTTATATTTTCATCGGCGATGCAATTCATTGTATTGGAATGAGGCACTTTTATAATAATTTCCTTTTCTGTTTTTGGAGGTTCAGAACAACCGGAAAGACAGAATGACACTGCTAAAATGATCAGTAATAAAAATGCAGTAATTTTTCTTTTCATTTTTTTCTCCTCATTGCATATTATGTTTTTCATGTTCGATTTTTTCCATTTTGCGGAGCATGGCATTGATATCGATCGGCTTTGTTAAAAAGTCATTCATGCCGCTGGCTAAAGCCTTTTCCCTGTCCTCTTGAAAACTGTTTGCGGTGCAGGCAAAAATGGTAACCGTTTTGGCATCTTCACGGTCAAGTCCCCTGATTCTTGATGATGCCTCACAGCCGTCCAGAACAGGCATCCGCATATCCATAAGGATGATTGTAAACTCGTTTATCTTTGATCTCTCAAAGATCTCCACAGCCTCCTGACCGTTCTGCGCATGTACGGGAACAAAACCAAACTGACTCAATATCTCCAACAGTATTTCTGCATTCAGTTCGTTATCCTCGGCTACAAGAATTTTCATTGACCTGACATCGTTATTGAAATTGTCAGATGTTTTTTCAGCAGCGTCTGTATGTGTTTTCAGATAGTCGGGAATTTCACAAATTTCAGCGGGAACTTCAACCGTAAACGTGCTGCCTTTGTTCAATTCGCTCTCTACATGTATCTCTCCTCCCATAGCATTGACAAGCAGTTTGCTGATAGCCATGCCCAAGCCTGTGCCTTTGGTGGAGTTGGAGGTGCTGCTGCGGTCTTGGGTAAATTTATGAAAAATTTCATTCAGAAATTCCTTACTCATGCCGCAGCCTGTATCCTCACAGACAAATGTAGTCATGACGTGATTTTCGTCAATCATACTTTGATTTACCGTAAATCGAATAGTCCCGCCTGCCGGTGTGAATTTTACCGCATTGCCGATAATATTCATAAGCACTTGTTTGATATGCACCTCATCACATTGTATACAAGGAACTGTGATATGGAGATCTTTCACAAATGTAATGCCGTGTCCTGTGATATTATCATACTGCATTGAACAAACAGATTCTGACATTGCTTCGACAAGCATCGGCGCACGGGTAACTTCCACTTTCCCCGCCTGAAGTTTGGATATATCCAACACATCGTTTATCAGTGCAAGCAGGTATTCAGCCGTATTCTGTGATTTTTTAAGCCATTCTTTGATTTGAAGATGTTTATCCGGCGAATCGATCGCATTCATTATCAGGTAATTTAATCCGATAATACCATTCAATGGCGTGCGAATTTCATGGCTCATATTGGACAAGAATTCGCTTTGTGCTTTTTCCTGTGCGTGGGCTATCTGCGTTTTTCTTTGCATGATAATAGCCGATACAAAAGCGATGATGATTACAATGACCGCAGCACTCATTGTTGCAATGATAAGCAAAACAAATAATTCTGTCTGGTCTTTCACTACCTTATCGCTTACCGACATGATAAAATACCAATTGACGCTGCTGCTTGTTAACGGCGTGCAGTAGTTCAGTTCACGGACACCGTTCTTTTCCATATAAAACCAAAATTCTTCGCCTGCATTCATTTTTTTCTGTACATCAGAAGACGTGAGGTCAGAACTGTCGCAGCGTTTTATAATATCAAACAAGCTGTCAGGATCAGAACTTGCCGCATCTTTTCTGTCCACAACATATTCGCCGTTTTTATTGACGACCGAACTGTACCCTTGCGGATTGCCTGCATCATCGTCATAATTTTCAATGACAAGACCGTCCATAATAGTAGACCGCTTGCAAATGCAGATCACGGCATAGACTTCTTTCTGATCCTCGCCTATTTTTATACCGGATAATACTTCACCTTTGGGATTGCCTGACAATTTATAACCGTAAATGACCACCTTATCAGAACCCATCACAGGGAGTGGGTCATAACCGATGACTTTGTAATCATCCGTATCTGCGAACAGATCCATATATGGGTAATAATCGGGCGTTTCGCTGTCTTTTCTATAAGTAATGTCAGTATAGTAGGAACCGTCTTCCATAAGCAGATAAATTTTATCAAATGTGGATTCATATGCTTCCAGCCCCAGATACTCGTTGATCTGACTTACAGTTTTCAGTTTATCACTGTTCCGCTTCAGCCTTTCACCGATACGCTGCTGATTTTTCCAATTATATTCAATAAACATCGTAATTGTATTACGGTCATGCACAGCAACTTCCCTGATGTTGCTGACTGCCGCATCTTCGAGGATATTTCCTGTTACAATGGAATACACGTATATTGCTAAAAAAATGACTATTGCTATTATTATAATAAAAAAAGCATAGAAGTGGTTGCTTTTTAATCGTTTCATAAATTCACAACTTTCTGAGAACATACCGGACAGATATCTTTTCATCGGGTATCTTCCTTTTGGAATTAATTTCTATTATAGCACACATAACGTTATTTGTCAATAGCCTGAAACTTTTCTGATCTCATATGGGTACACATATATTTTAAATAACACAGTTGACTTATTTTTTACTAATGAAAATAGTGTATTTAACGGGAGGTTCCTCAAATTCCTGTCCTGCTTTCAGATTTTCAATATCCATGGCAGAGAAATGATACCTTGCACGTTACGATGCTGCGCTGTAGTCGGTTTTCCGGACTTCAATCTCATACTTTACGCCTTTGATGTCGGTTGCATAAATGTCCGGATATAACGACCTTGCACCTGCAAGACGTTTCATGTCATATAGATTTTGTTCTGAAAGAAGAATTAAGTCATCGCTGTCATACCGTTTTACTATGGTTTAAGGTGATTTACGTTATTATATTCATTTAAAAAAGTCGTTGTACATAATCTTTGTTTTCTATCTATTCAAGCTATGATCACATCATTAAATCAGTTTATATTCAATTTTTCGCTAAATCTATTGAAATTTGTATGATTTTATGGTATAATACAGAAAATAAGTGTTATTTACAGGGGGATTATTCTATGTCCTATCAAAGCGAGGCACAGCTTGAAAAACAGCTTATCGATCAACTTATCGATCAGGACTACAAAAATGTCCGTATAGATAATTACGATGCCCTTATTGAAAATTTTAAAATACAATTTGAACAATTCAATCGCAGTAAAACAGGCGATAAACCGTTCAGCGAAAAGGAATGGGAACGTATTTTTAATTTCATTACCGGTAAGAGCATCTTTGAAAGCGCTAAGATACTCCGGGATAAATTTGTCATCGAACGTGATGACGGTACAAAGGTTTATCTTTCTTTGCTTGATGAGGATTTTACAAAAAACATTTATCAAGTCACAAATCAGACGTCCGTAACCGGCAAGTACACAAACAGATATGATGTTACACTGCTTGTAAACGGTCTGCCATTGGTTCAGATAGAACTGAAAAGACGCGGTATTGACATTAAAGAAGCTGTCAACCAGATAATGCGATACCGCCGACACTCATATCAGGGATTATATCATTTCATTCAGCTCTTTATCGTTTCCAATGGTGTTGATTCAAAATATTTTGCAAACAGCGATAAGGATATTATGTATTCGCACACTTTTTTCTGGACAGATGAAAACAATGTCCGCATTACAAATCTGAAAGATTTCTCCATAGCTTTTCTTTCCCGTGATGTCGTTATAAAAATGCTATGTAAATTTACGATAATCAATGATACGGACAAGGTTATGATGATCATGCGTCCGTATCAGGTATATGCGACCGAAGCACTCATACGTCAGGCACAGCTTACAAATAAAAACGCATATATATGGCATACCACCGGAGCCGGTAAGACACTGACTTCTTTCAAGACAGCACAGATACTTGCTTCAATGCCTGCTATCAAAAAAGTAATTTTCCTTGTAGACCGCAAAGACCTTGACACGCAGACTACAGAGGAATTTAATAAATTTGAAGCAGGTTCGGTAGACGCAACAGATAAAACTACCGTCCTTGTCCGACAAATGAAAGACAAAAACAGACAGCTTATCATTACAACGATCCAGAAAATGGCTAATGCTGTCAAAAATCCACGTTATTCGTCCGTTATGGATATTTATAAAAACGAAAAAGTTGTGTTCATAATAGATGAATGTCACCGTTCACAATTCGGAGATATGCACAAAGATATTGTGCGGCATTTCAAAAATGCACAGTTTTTCGGATTTACCGGTACGCCGAGATTTGAAGTCAACGGAAAAGTTGATGGTAAAGTCGTTCAGACCACCGATAAACTGTTTGGTGATTGCCTGCACAGTTATCTTATAAAAGATGCAATTTTTGACAATAACGTACTCGGATTTCATATTGAATATATAAATACGATCAAAGGTGATTATGACGAAACAGATTTTACCATGACAGAAGCAATAGATGTGGGTGAATTATACATGGCAGATGAAAGAATGTCGCTGATCGCCAATCATATTGTACAGAACCATAAATCAAAGACAAGAAACAGACAGTATACGGCAATTTTTGCAGTCGCATCTATCCCGATGCTTATAAAATATTATGACATTTTCAAGAATATAGATCATGATCTGAATATCAGCGCAATTTTTTCCTACGGAGCAAATGAGGACTACGAGGGACATGACGAACATTCGAGAGATTCTCTGGAACGAATTATATCCGATTATAACAAAATGTACAACACAAATTTCAGTACGGACACTTTTACGGCATATCACAAGGACATTTCCGATCGTGTCAAGGGTAAAAAGACAAAACAGCTTGATATCCTGATCGTTGTAAATATGTTCCTTACCGGATTTGACAGCAAGCCTCTTTCCGTACTTTACGTGGATAAGGATATGATGTATCATGATCTTTTGCAGGCGTACAGCCGTACAAAC
This sequence comes from uncultured Clostridia bacterium, assembly GCA_947625735.1. Classification (GTDB taxonomy): domain Bacteria; phylum Bacillota; class Clostridia; order Oscillospirales; family Ruminococcaceae; genus Huintestinicola. The sequence goes on along the minus strand of CANQPL010000063.1, from coordinate 6,525 downwards.
AGAGTGGAAAAAGAAACAAAGCCCTTCGGCATCATTGTATGTTACCGCAATCTGAAAAAGAAAACAGACGAAGCACTTGCACTGTTTTCACAAGGTCATGCCGATGAAGTTGTAACAAAAGAATTTGAGTATTATGTACAGAAATTCAATGAGCTGACTGCAAAAATAAAGTCGATCGCTCCCACTCCTGCCGCCATTGACACCATGCAGTCTGAGGATATACAAAAGGAATTTGTTATTCTTTTCAGAGAATTATCAAGATATATGCTTTCGCTGAAAACTTTTGTGGAGTTCAGTATTGACCGCAGCGGTCTTGATATGACCGATCAGGAATTTCAGGATTATAAAAGCAAATATCTGATGATATATCACAAGCAGAATGATAGCAGAGAAGTCGCTTCTGTGCTGAATGATGTGGATTTCTGCATAGAACTTATCGAAAGCGACAAGATCAATGCGGCTTACATAATGAACCTGATCCGCAATATCAATTTTGAAAGCAAGGCAGCCAGAGATAAGGATATTGAGCATATCAAAGATGAACTTGAACGTTCGGACAACACACGCCTGCACAAGAAAATTGACATTCTACGTGCATTCCTTGATGAAGTCGTTTCCGGATTTGAGGGGAACGAAGATATTGATTCAGAGTATAATACTTATGAAAACCGGCGGAAGAATGAAGAAATTCAGGCGTTTGCCGAACAGGAACATATTGACCCCAATATCCTGCAGAATGAAATTGCGGAGTACGAGTTTACCAACGTTCTTGACCCGGGCAGCATACGGGATCAGATACAGAAACCAATGTCACTTCTGAAAAAACGTTCACTTGTAAATAAGATTGTTGAATTCATAAGATCACACGTTGAAAAATTCAGTAACTGAGTGCTTTTCGGAAAGCACTTATTAAAAAAACAGCAAATACACCTCTTTTAATATAACAGGTGTGTAAAACGGAGGAAATACAGTTATGGATAATATTCAGCAGCATCAGAAAGAGCTTTGCCAGAAGCTGTGGACAATGGCAAACGCTCTCCGCGGAAATATGGAAGCATACGAATTCAAAAATTACATTCTTGGAATGATCTTCTACTACTACCTGTCCGACAAAACAGAGCGTTATATGGAAAAACTTCTGAAAGATGATAATATTACCTATGAAAATGCATGGGAAGATGAAGAATATAAAGAAGCAGTCATTGAAGAATCTTTGAGGGATCTGGGATTTGTTATCGAACCGCAGTATCTTTTCCGCAACATGGTGAAAATGGTGGAAAACCGTTCTTTTGACATTGAATTTCTGCAAAAGGCGATAAACTCTCTTATGGAATCGACTATCGGCAATGACAGTCAACAGGATTTTGAGGGATTATTCTCCGATATGCAGCTTGATTCCACAAAGCTTGGTCATACAGTAAAGGACAGGAGCGGCGTTATGTCCAAAATCATTGCCTCTCTTGATGAGATCAATTTCGGCGTGGAAGATACAAAGATTGATGTTCTTGGAAATGCCTATGAATATCTTATCGGGCAGTTTGCCGCCACTGCCGGAAAAAAGGCGGGAGAATTCTACACACCGTCCGGTCCTGCGGAACTGCTTTGCAGGCTGGCTTGTCTCGGTCTTACCGATGTCAGAGCGGCTGCCGATCCGACCTGCGGTTCAGGTTCACTTCTGCTGCGCCTGAAAAATTATGCAAATGTCAGATTATACTATGGTCAGGAGCTTACTTCCACAACATATAATCTTGCAAGAATGAACATGATTCTGCGGGGTATTCCTTATCGGAATTTTGAAATATACAATGCCAATACTCTGGAAGATGACAGATTCGGCGATAATCATTTCAGAGTGCAGGTAGCAAATCCCCCGTATTCCGCAAAATGGTCAGCTGACAATAAATTTCTGGAAGATGATCGTTTTAACCAATATGGAAAACTTGCTCCTAAGTCAAAAGCCGACTTTGCATTTGTTCAGCATATGGTCTACCACATGGACGAGGACGGACGAGCCGTTGTTCTTCTTCCACACGGAGTACTTTTCCGCGGCGGTTCGGAAGAAACTATCAGGAAATACCTTATTGAAACACTTAACGTACTTGATGCCGTGATCGGCCTCCCTGCAAATCTGTTTTTCGGAACGGGAATTCCGGTATGTGTACTTGTTCTGAAAAAGGACAGGGGCAGCAACACGGATAATATTCTTTTTATTGATGCATCAAAGGATTATGAAGCGGGAAAAAATCAGAACATTCTGCGTGAGTGTGACATTGACAAGATAGTCAATGCCTATGAAAAACGTGTTGATGCGGACAAATTTGCTCATGTGGCAGCTATGGCAGAGATAGCAGAAAACGGATTTAACCTGAATATTCCCCGTTATGTGGATACATTTGAAGCCGAACCGGAAATTGATCTTGAAGAGGTTGCTGCGGATATACGCAGGCTGAATAAAGAAATAAAGGATATTGACAGGGAATTAAAGCCTTATTTTGAAGAACTGGGCTTGTCATTTCCCTTTGGTGAGGAGGACTAATTTTTATGAGTAGTGTATCTTCAAGTAAACATCTTGACAAGCGTGTCCCTGCGCTGCGGTTTCCGGAGTTTGAGGGGGAGTGGGAGACGATAAAACTTTCCGATTTTGTTGATCGTGTCACAAGGAAAAACACGAACAATCAAACCAATTTACCACTAACCATTTCTTCCAAAGATGGATTGGTAGATCAAATTACATATTTCAGTAAAACAGTTGCAAGCAAAGATATGTCCGGATACTATCTTCTTTTGAATGGAGAGTTTGCATACAATAAAAGTTATTCCGTAGGATATGATTTTGGCTCTATCAAAAGGCTTGACCGCTATCCTATGGGTGCATTATCTACATTATACATATGTTTTGCTTTAAAAAAATTTGATTCTGACTTCATAAAAGTTTATTTTGATTCGTTAAAATGGTATCGTGAAATTTACATGATCGCTGCTGAAGGTGCAAGAAATCATGGTTTGTTAAATGTATCTACAGAGGATTTTTTTGAAACACTGCACACACTACCAATGAATATTGCTGAACAGCAGAAAATAGCTGCATTTTTCACGCTTTTAGAGAAAAGAATAACTAAACAACGTGAATTGGTGGAGGACTTAAAGCTATATAAAAGAGGTGTATTGTCAGCTATTTTTGATAGAAAAATTCGATTTAAAGACAAAAATGGTAACCAATTCCCGGAATGGGAAAAATGCACTATTGGCTCAATTTTTTCTGAAAGATGTGAACATTCAAACGGAAATGAAGATTTACTTGCTGTCACAATAAATGCAGGTATCATAAAACGTGATGAAATAGAATTAAAGGATAATTCAAGTGATGATAAATTTAATTATAAACGTGTCCATGTAAATGATATAGCATATAATACCATGCGTATGTGGCAAGGTGCAAGCGGTGTATCATCTTATGAGGGTATAGTTAGTCCTGCATACACTGTTATTTATGCAAATAACATAAACAATATTGACGTGCGTTTTTGGGGATATTATTTTAAAACATATAAACTTATTTGTGAATTTCAGCGTTCCTCACAAGGGTTAACTTCTGATACATGGAATTTAAAATATCCACAGCTTGCAAAGATAGAAATATATTTACCATGTTTTGCAGAACAGACTGTAATTTCCGATTTTCTTGAAAAATTAGAATATCAAATGCAAAACGAGGAAAAACAACTTAAAAATTTGCTTACACAGAAAAAAGTTTTGCTTAGCAAAATGTTTATATAAACATCTGCTGTAACAGGCTTGTTTTGAGATTTTCAAGAGTTGTTAATTTGTGCTGATGTAGAGCAATAAAATTATCAATAAAAGTTAGAAACGTTGCTATTTTTTTCTGTTCAGATATTTCATTTGGTTTTTGAATATCCATTTCAGAAATCATTTCAAGGCGAACAGAATCGACCGTTGCTTTAGCAGTCATCTTCATTGCACGATCATAAAAATTAGTAGAAAAATAGTAATAAAAATACTTTCCAAAAACATCAGAAAAATCCGACATTTTATAGCACCTTTGATGCAAATCAAATTTTCCATTTATATAGTGAAACACTTTTCCTATATTTCCATCACCAATTGTAATAACTGCTTCACAGTTATATAAATATTTATTACTTCTCACAGGAACATCAGAACGAATAAAAAACGGATATATTCCATTTTTATCTTGGTCTTGTGTGTTACTTTTACCGGTACTTATAGAGCATAAATCCTTAGCTTTTTTCTTTCCCCACGGCTCAGTAAACCCCATAAAACGATACTCCGGAACATTACTGCCGTTTTTGGGAAACAGCTTTGATAATAAACCTCTTTTATATAGCTTTAAGCTTTCCAATAATTCGCGCTGTTTGACGATACTTTTGTCTAAAAGAGTAAGTAAATTAACTATTTTTTCTTGTTCCTCATGTACTGGATAGGCAATTATTGTTCCAGAAATGTTAAATTTACTAATTGATAGTACCTTTACACCCTGCATGAGAGAGTTAAGCTGTTTATGATAATGGGGTGAATTTATATAAAATCCTAAATATTTTGATATAAATTTTTGCTTTGGTCTGCATGGAATAGTATGTAAACCTGAAACAACTTTAAAACCAGACGTATTATATAATTCTACTGCTTTACCGACAGTTTCGTCCTCAGCAGTATCAGCAATTATAACATCACCATCAAGCAAAAATGTATCATTGTGTTTTATTGTTGCATTAGAATTTATATATGGAATGTTATCTGCTGATATGTCCAGATTATCTCCATATTTTATTAATACATCGCCATAATGAATGTTTTTTATCGTTCCTTTATCAGAAAGTTCGGCTCGTGAAAGTGTATTGTTAGGTAATATTTCAAACAATTTACAAAATTGAATTGTTTCCCACTCCCCCTCAAACTCCGGAAACCGCAGCGCAGGGACACGCTTGTCAAGATGTTTACTTGAGGTGTACCTAAGCCGGAAAAACTTATAAAATAAAAAACTCTGACAAATATGAAATATTTCATATTTGCCGGAGTCTTTTATTTATGGAGGTGGTCAAAATGACCGAAAATACACATTTCAAGACGCTTGTAAACGAATGGCTGATAGCCAAAAAAACTATGATCACAGCGTCTACTCACGCAAATTTTGTCCTTATTGCAGAAAATCATCTTATACCCTACTTCGGTAAACAAAAGATAGGCAGCATTACCGAATCGGATATACAGAAATTTATTATTTATCTGTATAATGAGGGCAGACTTGACAAAAAAGGCGGACTGACAGTAAAAAGTATCCGTGACGTGATCCTTGTACTGAAACTTTCTCTTGAATATGCGTACAAGGAAAAAATTATCCCGCTGCTTAACTGGGATCTGATCGAATACCCAAAAGATGATAAGGCACATCGGGTTATTTCGTTGTCAAAAGAAGATGAGCAAACACTTATACAGTGTATTTATCTTAACCTTAGCAGAAAATCCGCAGGAATACTTGTCTGCCTTATGACAGGACTTCGCATCGGAGAGCTTTGCGGATTAAAAATGTCGGATATTTCACTTGCGGATAAAACAATTTCCGTCAATCGTACAGTGCAGCGCATTTATGACAAGCGAAAAAACACTACTCATATCAACATTGGTTTACCAAAGACAAAAAGTTCTGTACGGGTTATCCCTTATCCGTCCTTGCTTGGCAAAATTCTGGAGAAATTCTACATAAACGACCCTGATATATATTTTCTTACAGGCAGGAAAAAGCCTACAGAACCGAGAACATATCGTCAATATTTTGAACGATTTTTAAAACGCTGCGGTCTTCCGAAAATCAAGTTTCATGAACTCCGGCACACATTCGCAGTAAGAGCAATAGAATTTCCCGATTTTGACATCAAGTCGCTTTCTGAAATTCTGGGACATAAAAATGTTTCCTTTACCCTCAATGTGTATGGAAGTGCAAATATCCGGCAGAAAACAAAATGTATGAATATGCTCAATGATCTGCTTTGATGTACAAACATATTCTGCAAAAATAGTTTTATACACCTTATTGCAATAAATTTAATAATGTCCCTGCTGTTGTCTGACAAAAGCAGGGACATTTGCTTGAATAAAGATATAGCCTGTTCTTTAAATTTTTTCCGGATCTTGCAAGTTCAGATACGCATCAAAGCGTATCTGATTGTATCGCATCAGCACTGCTGCGAACAGTAATACCATTTTTAAAATCGTACATCTTCCTTAAAATCAACAATAACACCTACCGAAACTATCTCTCCGCACTTTTCAAACAAATCAAACATCACAAATCTGCCCCTTTCCAAATTGAGTAAAACAAAAATGTTCCAAAAAATTTTAAAGATTTATTCTATCACATTTTACACGTTTTGTCAATATAAAATACGGAATTAAACAGGTTCGTATCATTTTCGTAAATTCCCAAAGTAAATTCCACAGTGGAATTTAGAAATGGAATTTACTTTAGGAAGAGTTTTGTGGTAGAAT
>CANQPL010000062.1 GCA_947625735.1 uncultured Clostridia bacterium | reverse complement strand
TATTTTTATCCGTGCCGGTTGGTGCGGATTTTTTATTTGCATGATTGTAGGTGGGTGACGGTGATGATTTTCATAAAAGTGGGGATTATTTGACGGTTACGTCGGATCCAATGTCAGATGCGGTATTTGTATTTCACAACCGCCACTGTGATAAAGTAAAACTTCTGTACTGGGACGGCGATGGATTCTATCTGCTGTATAAACGCATTGAACAGGGAAAATTTCATTTTCCAAAAGTCCTCAATTCCGAAAAATATACGGTAACAAAGGAGGAGTTATCGTGGCTTCTTCACGGTTTGCAGATCGAAGATGTGCGCAGATTTGAAAAACTTTCCGAAGAAAAGCCGGAGCAAAACTTCTTAAACCGCTTTATGAACATCTTCACCAAAATCTTGTATCCCGAAATATTCTTCATGCAGATGAAACTTCCCTTGAAGTTCTGAATTTATCTGACAGGGATAAGCCTCTGAACGCGTATATGTGGGTTTACAGGACAAGCAGGTCTGAAGAACGTCCCATAATTTTGTACAATTACAGTTATTCTATGAATTATTTTTCCCTCTTCTGAATTTTATAAATAATAAATTTATTAACTTGGAAATAAAATATCAATAAAACGTATTTACAATTACTTCATAAAATGGTATAATAGGAGTATGAGAAGCGAAGAACGCACTGATTATAATAAATGTACGCCGGAAGTCATATACGAGGAGACCAGCTATGATCAAAAGAATAATTATATTGACAATAATGATCATATTTTTTGTATTTGAAGCATTTTTGATTCTTGATGTATTTTACCATAAGGTCAATTCGTGGCAAGGAGAGTTTATTTCTTTGTCACCTGACGGGAAATACATATTAACGGTCAGATCCGATCATTCAAATTCATTTGACGCAGGTTACAGCATAACATTAGTAGGATCTGATATTGATTTCATAACTGCACCCGATCTATACATATATGAATGCAAAGATGAACCCTCTGTCATTTGGCAGGATAATACTGTAATAGTTAAATGCGCAAAAATAAATGGTGAAACAGCAGAGTATGAGTTTAAAATGGAGGAACGCCATGAAAAAGCATATTAACTTTTTTATTAAGTTATTTTTTCTGTTAGATGCTGCGCTTTTCTGCTTTATAATGATTTATACTTTTTCGTCTTGGAATGGTGTAAACTCTGAGCCAAATTTGAAGGAAACATTAACAAATTCTGATAACACTTCGATTATAACAATATATGATGAAACGCGGTATATCAATCATGAACCGTTAAGCTATAGCACATCAATTAAATATAATGGCGAGTATTATGCGGCATTTATGAGTAATTACGATGGCAGAGCATACGACATTGAGCAAGGAGATGAATATGTAGACATATTATATAATAACAGATTCAGGTTTAGAATTAGAAGGTGATTTACGTGGAATTCATTTAATGAAAAACCTGAGTGTTATTCATCTGCAAGACTATTCGTAAAAATTAAGGGCAGAGTGCTTTTTGATATGCCGTACAAATGTCAACTATTTCAGTATTTTGCACGAGCTTCACACAAAAAATTTGATTATTCTGAAAAAATTATGATTTTAATATTGACAATTAATCAATTCTGCTGTATAATTAACCTAAGTGCTACTAAGTGCCTTTTTGGCGCATTACGCTTTTTATGAAGGACTTTCGGCAAAAAGGCGGGGAAATATCAATTTGCGGGTTCCACCCGCATACGCTGTATGAAGGGAAAAACGCTGCGGTCATTTCTTCTATTGGGTTTAAGCATATTGCTCTACATAATGACTGTAATGTTTTTTGAAAATTGTGGTTTTTAGTGGCACAATGCATGGTATTAAAGGGCTTCGTCAATAAATTTTTCTTTTTGGAGGTTTGATTATGAAAAAAGAAATCCAAAGGGCTTGTGCAGGGCTTCTCGCTCTTTCGATTATGCTTTGCGGAAATGGCGTTTATGCTGATGAGGAGCCGGGTATTTCATCGGCAACTGAGGCGGTAGTCGAAAATAGCAGTGAATCTGATACTACAGCTCAGGATAACGCAGATGTTGATACAAATGAGCAAAATACAGAAATTACCGGAACTGTAGCAGTGCCCGAGGAGGCTGCAGAGCCTGAGGAAACTGCTGCTCCCGTGGAAACAACCGTCCCCGAGGAAACGACAGCACCCGAAGAAACGTCTGCACCCGAGGAAACAACCGTCCCCGAAGAAACGTCTGCGCCCGAGGAGACAACTGCGCCCGAGGAGACAACTGTTCCTGAGGAAACAACTGCTCCCGAGGAGACAACCGTCCCTGAGGAAACAACCGTCCCTGAGGAGACAACCGTCCCCGAGGAGACAACTGCACCTGAGGAAACTACAGCACCTGAGGAAACAACTGCGCCCGAGGAAACAACTGTCCCCGAGGAAACAACTGTCCCCGAGGAAACAACTGCGCCCGAGGAAACAACTGTCCCCGAGGAAACAGCAGCCCCCGAGGAAACCACTGCTGCAGAAGGTGCAAATGCCGGTGATCCTGTTGTATCAGAGGCTGAGGACGAATCAGACATTATGCTTATTGCAGGCATAGGAGAAAGCGGCTGGTATGAAGAAGGCGGAAAAACATATTATATAGGTGAGTACGGAGCTTATCTTTCCGGCAAGCAGACCATTGACGGAAAAATGTACTATTTTGATCCCTCAACCTATGCTCTTGTTAAAAGCAAATGGATCGACAGCTTTGAAAATAATAAATCCGTCAGATATTATGCTCAGTCTGACGGCTCTCTTGCTAAGGGATTTAAAGGTATAAGCGGTAAAAACTACTACTTCTTCTCAAATGGCGCTGCTGCCAAGGGAAGAACAGAAATTGACGGCAAGCTCTATTTCTTCAGCAGTAATTATGAGATGCAGACAGGCTGGAAAACTCTTGACGGCAAAAAATATTACTTTAAAGCTGACGGCACTGCTGCCAAGGGAAGAACAACTATTAACGGCAAGTTCTATTTCTTCAGCAGCAATTACGATATGCAGACAGGCTGGAAAACTCTTGACGGCAAAAAATATTACTTCTTCGACAATGGCGCTGCTGCAAGAGGAAGAACGACTATTAACGGCAAATTCTATTTCTTTAACAGCAGCTATGTAATGCAGACAGGCTGGAAAACCATTGACGGCGGCAAATATTACTTCTATGACAATGGCGCTGCTGCAAGAGGAAGAACAACTATCGACGGCAAATTCTATTTCTTTAACAGCAGCTATGTAATGCAGACAGGCTGGAAAACTCTTGACGGCAAAAAATATTACTTCCAATCAAACGGCGCTGCTGCAAGAGGAAGAACAACAATTAACGGCAAATTATATTTCTTTAATAATAATTACCAGATGCAGACAGGCTGGAAAACCTTTGACGGCAAAAAATATTACTTTAAGAGCGACGGCTCTGCTGCAAAGGGAAGAACAGAAATTGGCGGCAAACTCTACTTCTTTAACAGCAGCAATGTAATGCAGACAGGCTGGAAAACTATTGACGGCAAAAAATATTATTTCTTCAGCAATGGCGCAGGTGCAAGAGGCTACAAGCAGATCAACGGAAAGTTTTATTATTTCAATGAAAACTGGCAGCAGCAGCCTATGCAGTCAAAGGTATCCTCTAATTCCCTGATCTCGAGAAGGACTGCTCTTATGGGAAATGTGTTTGCTTCGGGCGTTTACAGCAACTGGGACGGCGTTTCAAATGTTTCTCAGTTCATGAGCCCTACAGGACAGTTCTGCATTGCTTTCGATAATGGCAGCACTGTGACTGTTGTAAAAACAGCAAATGGCAATCTTACCAATGAACGTGTTACATTGCAGAAGCAGGGAGCTTTGTTTGGTGCAGTGACCTGCGACATGGACGGAAATTATTACCTTGCTACAGGTACAGCAAACTCAGGCAGTGATACCTCAAGAAACACCATTTTTATCTCCAAGTATGATAAGAACGGAAATCATATAAGGACTGTAGGCAATAATGGTTCCTCCAGCCTTGCATGGTACTATGATTCATCATTCTACACTAAGGTGCCTTTCGAGGCAGGTAACTGCTCAATTTCAGTCAATGGAGATGTAGTTACTGTAAACTATGGAAGAACAATGTACAGCGGACATCAGAGCAACTCTGTATTCTCACTTAACACAGACACTATGACCTATGTAAATCAGGGAAGCGTTTACAATTCTCACTCCTTTGCACAAAGGACAATTCCCTTCGGGGACGGATTTGTCTATGCAAGTGAGGGCGATGCTTATCCTCGTGCCTTCTCTGTAAATGCAGTTGAATTAAAGGATAACGTGGCAACATATACAAACTACGGAGAAATATTCCATTTCTGGATCGAGCAGGGTTCAAGCTCTGATATGTATGTGGTAAATGACAATTTTGCTCATATGGGCGGTCTTGCTTCTGCCAATGATAAAACAGTGGCTTTGGTAGGTACCTCTGTTCAGTCTATGAATTCTAATGCAGAATATGAAGTGGAGAATCTCTTTATCCAGGTCTTTAACCCATATGGCGACCTGAAATCTCCTTCTGCTTATACTACAAGCGGCACACGTTTTGGTCTGACAGGAATTGAGGGCACCACATATGCTACAGATTATGGCGTAAAGTGGCTTACAAGTTATACAACAGGCAGTATCTCCAATCCTCAGGTAGTGGCTACTGATACCGGAAAAATCGTGGTATTGTATGAGTATTACAAGGCAAGCGGAAGCTATGCAGGCTTGTATTATATTGTCCTTGATGAGAATGGAAATGTTATCAAGAATGCTTCGCTCCTTTCTGCATCAGCCCTTCTGAATCCCTGCACAATGCCTGTTTATACAAAGGACGGAATCTGCTGGGCGGCTAATTCAAAGAATGACAGTTCGTCTGTCTACGTATATAATTTAAAGATCACATATTAATTTTAGATTTTTGATTTGAAATGAAGAGTTGTTCTGCTTTTTAGCAAAAACAACTCTTTGTTTCAAAAGCTTTTTGTAAAAGGGGATAAGAAATGTTTAACAGACTAAAAAGTTCACTGGGCAGCTTGTATAAACGATTGGTGAGTTCAGCCATGTGTGTCAATACAAAAAGAAATTTGCTTTTGATCGCCGATCATTATATTGAACCAATGTCCATTCCGCAAGATGGATTTTATTTCTTTGAGTATTGCATGAGTGCCGAACAAAACCGCTATTTCCCCTATTACATCATGAACAGGAAATGCGAAATTTATAAGGAAGCAAAAAAAAAATACGGCAAGCATATTATTCCCTACAGCAACGGGTCAAAATTCTTTTTAATCAAGGTAATTTTTTTACTCAGACGCACAAAAATTGTCAGTGAACCCTATCAGATATTTCATGCAACAGTGCCCGGATTTGCCGCAGGTCTTAAAAAAAGCCGTTATCTGTATGTGTTGTTTACACAGCACGGCGTTAATTTTTTTAAGGAAAAATTTATCAGAAATTCCTCCTACAGCGCATTTAATTTTGATAAGATAATTGTCAGCAATGAAATTGAAAAAAAGATGTTTGTGGAGCGTGCATCGTACGATCCAAAGGATATTGTTTTTAACGGATTATGCAGATGGGATCACATTGTCACACAGCCCTCAAATAAAACTATCTTTGTTTTTTTTACTCACAGAAGATATCTTGGAAAGATAAAAAATATTACCGACTGCATTTATTTTAAAACTATCACAGGCTTTATCACACAGCTAAATAACAGCGCCATTGTAAAGGAACATGGTTATCGGATTAAGCTTGCCCTGCATCACAGCGTGGTGGCACGTCTGGGATACGATATTCTGAGCGATATTGATATTGTGAAGGACGAAGAGATAGAGGCTGTAAAATCTCAGGCAGATATTCTTGTTACGGATTATTCTTCCATGTGCTTTGAGTTCTGGTTTCAGCGTAAGCCTGTTGTATTTCTCAGTATTCATGATTATGACGACTGTATCAGCAATGGCAGTCTTACAGACCTTCTTTTCCCCTACAAAGGGAAGGAGCAGTATCTTTATCATATATGCAATACTGCTGAGGAGGCTATAGGAGAGATCGAGCATTATTACAAAAACGGCTTTCACCCTGATGCAGAGGAGGAGAAGCTGTGGGAGGACTTTTTTACCTACCATTCTGATTTTTGTAAGCGTTATCTTGATTATCTTCTTTCTGTCAATGATGAAAAGGACAGGTATGTTCTGCCGCTGTGTCAGGAGGTATTTTTCAGCAAATGTGCGTCCTTTTATGTGGATAATGTTGATTTTCCCAATTATTACGGAAGGTGGACTATCGGCAAAAAGGCGGATATTGCATTCTATATTCCCGAGACAAAAAATGATATAAATATACGGCTTTGCTGTATTCCCAATGTTCTTGAAAAACAGCCTCTTCTTGAAGCGGATTTTTTTGTAAACGGAAAAAAATCAGGGTCAGAGGCATTTACTGCCAATAAAAAAAGCTATGTTGACCTTAGGGTCCCTAAAGAAATTATCAAGGATAATTTTATTAAAATTACAATTAAATTCAAGAAAATAATGTATCGGAATCAGCTTCGCCCGGGTGTAAATGATTATCGGTATTTTGGTGTTAATCTTATTTCCATTGCTGTATACGACAGGGATTTGCAGGCAGTAAAAAATCCTCCTGCTCATATTTTCCTTGACCTTCTGCCTGAAAAAAGAGATGTTTTTTCAAAAATATATGATATTACCTGTAATAATTTTCATTCAGAGGATAAAGCCTTCCCTATAGAGAAGGACGTGTTTATTTATACAGAAAATACAGATCCCTTTTCTGCTGATATTCTTGCCCTTTCAGAATATGACGACAATGAGGAATTTGCACAGGCGGCATATCTTAAAATGCTTAAAAGACTTCCCACAGAAAGGGAGGAGAGGGCTTATCAGAAATATATTATGCTTCCTGCTGCCCAGTTTCAGACTAAGCTTATAAGACAGCTTTACGATAACAAGGAATTTCAGAACGGCAATGTCTGCGCAATTAATAATATTTATTATAAGGCAAGCGGCAGGGCACCAAAAAAGCCTGCAAAAAAACCTGACAGAGTAAAAAATGCAATTCTGTCTGTTGCACGCTTGCAGCCGGCAGGAATAAAAGAAATTGAAAAGGAAATACTAAAACGTCTGGGAATAAAATATTAAAAAGGAGTAGCAGACATTGAAGGTGTATGTTGAAATAACGCCCCCTCTTGGCAAAATAACCGCTCAGAAATACCTTTCAGGAAGCAGATGCATTATCAGGGAATTAATTAAGAATTGCAAAAATACCTCTCAGATCGATTTGGTATTTATGATGTATTCTCACACATTGGAACGCTTCAGGGAAATGGATCTGCAAAAATTAACGGATATGGCTCTGGGTCTGAATGAGGAGGAAACAGAACCATGGACAGGCAGAATTATCGAACTTGACGGATTTGAACGCGGCAGTGTTCTGCTTGATATTGATACGGTTTCGGATTCAAAGGTAAAAAGGAGCTTCCTTTATCCTAAGTTTAAGGAAAAGGGGCTTAATATTGTTTCCTATGTTTCAGATGTTATGCCGATTTTAAATCCTGAACAGTTTCAGGGTACAAAAATTTACAGGTATATGTCGTACATTTCCGCCTGCATAGGCTACTCGGATATTATTGTCACTGATTCACAGGAATGTCTTAGCGGTCTGGAGAAAATTTGTGAGCAGACAGGTGAGAAAAAGAAAACTTATCTGCTTGCTCGTGCAACTGAACTTACTGTTAAGCCTTCTGAGGAAGCCATTGTGCCTGAAAGGTTGGAGGAATTTACAGCAGGAAAATATATTTATATAACGGGCTTTTCCGAGGGAATACGTGTGTCAGAAAATATGGCAGAAGCCTTGGAGAGTGCGCTTTCTGAGGATAACCTGTCAATTGTATTTACCTTTGGCTCCTCAGGATTTACTCCTGCTGCCTACGCAAAATTACAGTCCTCCAAATTTTTTGGAAAAAGGATCCTTTTCCATAAGCCCTCAGATCAGGACGAAGCATGGCACCTTTATAATAACGCGTACATTATCCTGACTGCTGATGCAGCAGGTACAGCGGAGGGTATACATTTTGGAAAGCCGCTGCTTGCCCGGGACACAAAGGAAATACGCGAAATATTTCATGACAGCGTGGTGTATTATTCTGAAACTGAAACGGAACAGGCACTTTTCCCGCTTCTGAAGGACAGTGCAGCGTACAGCTCTGCTGTCAGCAGACAGGAAAAATTCACGCTCGTTACATGGAACGAATTTTTTACAGAGATGTTCCATAAGGTGAACGCTTTTAAACAGGATACATCAATGGTATGTCCCTGTAAAGTAAGACAGATCGTTGTTTTTGGCGGCAATTCTGAAAGGTGCGCAGATACGCTGGCATTTTACGACCATATGCTTCCCTTTATCAGTGAAGCGGTGGTTTTCATCGGAAATGGTGAGCCTGACCCGGAGTATAAGGGCAGGCTGCAGGTTCGTGTTGTAAAAACCGATCTGAATATTCGTTCTTCGTCAGCGCAGCTTCGGCTTATTGAAAATAATGATATTGACGAGACATTTATTTTTTCTTATGATAACATTCGTCCGCTGCGCGTACTTTCAGCAGAGACTTTTTCTTTCAACAGCTGTTACAATGCATTTTTTTCAACGGATATACAAGGCTTTCTGAATAAAAATGCTGATGAAATTTTAAAGAATGAGCTAAGTGCTGCCTATGATCTGCTCAGAAAAAATGAGCTTCCTACTCTGCTGTATGCCTTTCAGATGCAGCTTATTTCTAAAAAAATGCTGCTTAAACTTAAAGAGGAATTGCCTGAGACAGGTAAAGAAAATGTTGAGCTGTTATCTGTATATTTTAATTTTTATGCACCTCGTTACGCAGATATGTGTCCTCAGCAAAAAATGATTATCGGATTTGATGATGAACAAAGGGTGTTTGTTCTTTCTGATTTTACAGATGTGCTTTTTGAGTACTATAGCGAAAAAAATTATGACGCGGATATGCCCTTCGGGAAATATTCAAAAGGATATACAGAAAACGCAGTTTCCGACAATATTGGCAAGCTTTCAGCATTTTATAATAAAATGCACAAAGCTCAGAATGCAGAAGGTGTTTACAGCTCCTACATGGCTTCTTACATGAAAAAGAAGCTTATTCCCGGCTTTGCAGCGTATGTTTCGGGAAATACTGTTGCCATTCATACGCCTGAAAAAATCGAGCTGTCCGGTGACAGCACATATACGCTTCATTGGAGCTTTGATCCTAAAATAAAGACAGCTCTGCATATTTCAGAGGTTACGGTTTCCTACTGGTTTACCGGAAAATCTGAGAATCAGACAAAAATTGACAGCTTCGATTTAGTGCTTGACAAGCTCAGCCATTCATTTTTTATAAAAACGCCCTGTGAAGCGGGGAAATATGAGCTTTCCTTCGGCTTTTCCTTTGATAATCAGGAAATAGTTAAAAAGGTATCTTTAAACGCTGTCATACTCTGATATTGTAAGGGGGTAAACAGGTGGCATCTTTAGGTCTTATAAAAAAATTAAAGGACAATCGCTTCCTTTTTAAAATATTGGTTAAAAGAGATTTTAACCGCAAGTATAAAAGAACTGTTCTGGGAATTTTATGGAGCATGATCTCTCCGCTTTTGCAGCTTTCGGTTATGGCATTGGTATTTACACAATTTTTCGGACGGAATACTGAGCATTATATTATTTATCTTTTTGCGGGAAATATCGTGTTTTCCTATTTCAAGGACGCTACCAACAGCGGAATGTCGTCACTTGTGGATAATGCGGGAATTTTTACAAAGGTAAATGTCCCCAAGTATCTGTTTGTGCTGTCGAAAAATATGTCGGCACTGATAACCTTTCTGCTTACACTCTGTATTTTTTTCGCTTTTGTAATTGCAGAAAAGGGGCTTAGCATTTCCATAAGATATGTTTGTCTTATGTATCCTATTTTGTGTCTTATTGTCTTTAATATCGGAATAAGCTATATTCTTTCGGCGTTGTTTGTGCTTTTTAAGGATATCAAATATTTATACGATGTTTTTACCCAGCTGCTCATGTATTTTTCTGCAATTTTTTATACGGTTGACAGGTATCCTGAAAATATTCAGAAGCTTTTCTATTTAAATCCTGTATATGCTTACATCAAGTATTTTCGCATCACAGTGTTAGACGGACATATTCCGAGCATGGCACTTCACCTTTTGTGCGGCGGATATGCTCTTGCTGCCATTATTCTGGGGGCAGTCATCTACCACAAAAACAATTATAAATTCCTGTATTACGTATAGAAAAGGGTGATAGCATGAAGCTTGCTCTGGAAAATGTAAGCATTATTTATAAAACCGGAAATATAAAAAATATCGGAATTAAGGATTATATTATAGATTCGCTGAGGGGACAGAAATTTTCTGATGATTTTCTTGCACTGGAGAATGTGAGCTTTTCCCTCGTACAGGGAGATATGCTTGGAATTATTGGCGGAAATGGTGCAGGAAAATCAACGCTTCTAAAGGTCATTACAGGGATAATGCAGCCCTCATCAGGGAAAATAGCTGTGGAGGGCAGGATCGCTGCACTTCTTGAACTTGCGTCAGGCTTTGATGCTAATATGACGGTAAAGGAAAATGTTTTCCTCAGAGGAGCAATTCTTGGATATGATGAAAAATTTCTGAGATCAAAATATGATGATATTATTGAGTTTTCAGGTTTGAAGGATTTTCAGAACACGCCCTTTAAGCAGCTATCCTCAGGTATGAAATCAAGGCTTGGTTTTTCAATTTCAAGTATGGTAGATGCGGAGATATTAATTCTCGATGAGGTTTTGTCTGTGGGTGATGCGGCTTTCAGAAAGAAAAGCGAAGCAAAAATGAAATCCATATTGCAGGGCGGAGTGACAGCGATTCTTGTATCCCATTCACTTGACCAGATCCGTCGTTTGTGCAATAAGGTGCTTTGGCTTGAAAAGGGGAAACAGGTGCTTTTTGGCTCTGCTGAGCTTTTATGCGATCTTTACGAGGAATTTGTAAACGAGGAGCTTTCGTTGGAGGAATGTGTTGATTTTTACAAGTCCCAAAAGGAGCATATTCCGCTTAAAAAAATAAATTCAATATACATGAAATATCTTGACAGAAAGCCCGATAGCAAGGAGCGAAGAAGAATTTTTACCACCGGTATGAATGAGGGCGCGCTGCGAAGAAGAATCAGAGGCTCTGCTGAATACAAGGAAAAAAACTCGTTAAAAGCAATTGAAACCTCTGTCCCTGCTACGTCTGATATGATATATTCTCTTTACTATCCCTTTATTGATGATGAGGGGGTTATTGAGGAAAGGGTAAAAAAGCATATTTCCAATAAGGATTCCCTTGAAGATGTAAAAAAATGTATCTGGCAGGACAAGGAGATTATGGAAAGCATACGTGCAAGGGTAAAACAGTGAATTGTTTAACAGGGAAAGGCTGTGGGGGGCTTTTCCTGTTTTTTTATTTCCGGTATAAATCAGGTCAACAGGTCAGATAAATTCACTTTACAGGCGAAATTTTTCAATGCAAAAAAAGTTTAACAAATTTTGCATAATGCTATTGACAAAACGAAACATATGTGCTATAATAGTTATAGTTGAAGGCACAGCGCAAATATTCTGACATAAAGTTATTTCAGGTGTTAAATGTCATTGTATAAATGCGCTATGCAATTATAAAAGAGAAAGGAACCTGATATGGCAGAGCTTTCCTATCACCAAGAGGGGATATTTACAAAATTATCATGGCAGATTTTACCTGTAAAGGACGGTGAAAAAAATGTGTGAAGTGAAATTTGACTATTACTACGGCACAGAATCAGAGCAATTTACCTTTGTGCGCATACCGCGTATACTTTTCACGGACAAGGAGCATTTCAGAGGGCTTTCAAACGATGCAAAGCTTTTGTACGGTCTGCTTCTTGAACGTATGAGCCTTAGCCGTAAAAATAACTGGTTTGATGATGAAAACCGTGTTTTTATTATTTTCAGAATCGAGGAAATTGCGGATCGTCTTAACTGCGGCAGGGAGAAGGCGTGCAAAACTTTGAAGGAGCTTGACGATGAAAGCGGGATAGGTCTTATTTCAAAAAAGCGGCGGGGAATGGGTCAGCCTACAATTATCTATGTAAAAAAATTTTTGGTAAGTGATGAAAGGTCTGACGAAATAGAAAAGCCCCGGGAAAATAATGACAGTGAAGTCGGAAAATCAGAACTTATGGTTTCGGAAAATCCGATTTTAAGTATTCGGGAAAACGGAATTTATGAAGTCGGAAAAACCGAATCTAATTATATAGAGATAAATAATACAGAAAAAAGTTATATAGATCAATCTATCATTCCGACAAATTTTTTTGAAAAATCCTTTGATGAAAAAATTAACGATAGAAAGATTGATAAGATCGATAGAACAACAATCGAAAAAACTGTTGAAAATCAGATAGGTTACGACTGCCTTATGACACAGCCTGATGAATCGGTCAGAAGCATGATAACAGAAATAAAAGACCTGATAGTTGACGTTATGAGCGGTGAGAGAAATGTCTTTGTGGGAGGACAGCGCATTTCTGAGGAAGGAGCAAGGTCAGCCTTCAGCAGGCTGACTGATGAACACATCATGTATGTGCTGCACAATGTTACAAACTATCCCGATCATATCAGCCGCATTGACAGATTTCTGCTCTCGGCTCTTTACAACGCTGCTTATACCTATACAAACTCAGTCTTTGCGGGCATTGAGGCAAATACGGGAATAAAACTTATTGAATAAAGCTTGCACCAGCACCGGGAAATGATCTCTGATGAACTGAACCGTTAATAATGTTTTGTTTATCACCTCTCCCCATACATTTTCGCATAATAATCCCTATATTCACCGGAAATAATTTCCTCCCACCAAGATTTGTTTTCCAGATACCATTTAATAGTCAGTTTAATTCCGTCTGCAAATTTTGTTTCCGGCAGCCAGCCCAGTTCATTGTGTATCTTGGTTGGGTCAATGGCATAACGCATATCGTGACCTTTTCTGTCAGCAACATAAGTTATCAGACTTTCAGGCTTGTTAAGCTCCTTGCAGATAAGCTTTACAATGTCAATATTTTTCATTTCATTATGTCCGCCAATGTTGTAAATTTCTCCTATTTTTCCTTTGTGGATAATAAGATCAATCGCTTT
>CANQPL010000061.1 GCA_947625735.1 uncultured Clostridia bacterium | reverse complement strand
GCTCCGGAGGAGACGACTGCTCCCGCAGAGACCACAGCACCGGCAGAGACAACAACACCTGCTGAAACAACAGTTTCCGAAGAAGCAACGATCCCCGAAGGCTCTGTCATTGTTGTTGCCAATGCCGACAGCAATGCAGAGGCAGCTTTTGAAAATGCCGGCGGCGGATTTGTATGGGAAAACAGCGGAGAAAAACTTCCCGAGGGTGCGAATGTCGTACTCAATGTTGAAGAAACAACACTTTCCGATGATGAAGAAAGGAGCTTTGCAGAATTTGCCGGCACAGCTCCCGAAGCAGTATTTGACATAAATCTCTCCTGTGAGGGTACAGAGGTACAGCCTGACGGCAGAATCAAGGTTACTATAGCTGTTCCCGCAGGTCTTGAGGGTAAGGACATAAAGGTATACCGTGCAGAAAAGGACGGCAGCTTTACCAACATGAACGCAGACATGACATCAGGCAGACTGAGCTTTGTTACGGAGCATCTGAGCATTTATGTACTTGCATCTGTAACAGCTAAGCCCGAAACGGATACGTCTGCTCCCGCTGCGCCTTCTGCTCCCTCTGCTCCCGCACAAGTATACGGCAGATATGCCGTTCCTGCTGCAACCGCTGCAAAGACAGCGTCCGATGATGAAGATGCAGTATCCGAGGATATCGGAGCGGGCGCAGGCATGACAGAAACGGGTTCAGCCGAAACGCAGAACACATTCCCCGCAGGAGTGCTTATGATAATTTGTGCAGCAGCGCTGTTTGCGATAAGATCTGTTAAGCGTTCGGGAAGATAACACATTTATATTCTGACGTAAAAATTATGTATCCCCCGTCCTCATATTGAGGACGGGGGATCGCTTTTCTTTATATGACGGGGTGTGTTTTTCTGTTATCGGTTTTACGGAAAAAAATTTGCGGATCTGCGAACCTTTTCATGCAGAATGCGACATATAAAGTGAAGGATCCTTCAAAAGCAAAACGAGGTGCCTTGAAAATGAAAATCGAATTAAGCGAATATGCCGACTGTCTGCTGAAAAGGGCTGTGTACAGATGCGATAATCTGCATGATGCCGAGGATCTGGTGCAGGATACTTTGCTGGCGGGACTTGTTTATCTGAAAAAGGGCAATGAAATGAAAGATCCCGCAGCATGGCTTAACGCAGTTCTTGACCGTAAATATTATGATATTCTCCGCCGTAAATACCGCAAGCCCGAAGTATCCATTGACTTTGCCGATGATATTCCGGAGCATTACTGCTTTTATGAAGATGTGGAGCGTTCCGAAGATGCGGAGCTTATCAGAAAAAATCTCGGCAGGCTTACAAGTGTTTATCGTGAAACAATGGTGCGTTTCTACATGAAAAATCAGAGCATCAGGGAAATTGCAAAAGCTCTTTCCATTCCCGAAAACACTGTTAAAAGCCGTCTGAATGCGGGCAGGGAGCATATAAGAAAGGAAATTGCTATGGAGAATTACACAAATCAGAGCTATGAACCCGAATATCTTTATATTTCCTGTACGGGAGCGATCGGAAAAGATTCAGAACCCTTTAACCTTGTGGGAAATGACAGGCTTGCCATGAATCTGCTTATACTTGCATATGAAAAGCCGCTGACAATAGGTGAGCTTTCGCAGGCGATAGGCATTCCGACCCCGTATGTTGAGCCTGTAATTGACCGTCTTGTAAGCGGTGAGCTTATGAAAAGAACGGGAAACAGGGTCTACACCGATTTTATTATCTATACAAAAGAGGACAGAGAAGCCACTGTCACTCTTGAACGCAGATATGCCGATGAAAATTACAAGGCTGTATGGGAATATATGCAAATGGGTTTTGAAGAGCTTTCGGGACAGGATTTTTACAAAAATCAGAATGAACATCAGAAAACGAAGCTAACGGCATATTTTGCGGTAAGGACCATTGAACTCGCTCCCCGTTATGTGCGAAATGAGCTTACAGATGAATTTGAAAAAAACAGGTGGGAAAGCTATCCGGAGCGTCCCAACGGCGGAAAATGGTTTGCTATGGGCAACCGTGTAACCGACCGGGAGAAAGCACGGTGGGGCAGCATTTATTCCGTAAACGGTGAATACAGCAGAACAGAGGGCAGGATCAGTGTTCATGAATACGGCACTCTGCTGCATGAAATGAATTGCCATATGGATAACGGGCTGTTGATGCCGCTGTTTTACGCATCTGTCAAAAACAGTGCAGATCCCGATATGATCGGAAAAAGAGCGTTCGATCAATTGGAGGGACTTATCAGAAAGGGGTATTTTATCCGTGAAAACGGCGTTCTGAAAGCGGATATCCCCGTTATGTCAGAGAAAGACCGCTGTGAGGGTCTTTACGAGATCTCAAACAGATATGCAAAGGTTATTTCGGAGCATTTTCATGATATGTATATGGATATTTACAGGGACAGGGCGGTGAAAATTCCCCCTCATCTTGACAGCGTTCCCGATTTTATGAAATATATGCAAGGCTGCTGTTCTATCGGCATGATGATGATAATGAACGCAAAGGAAAACGGCTTATTTTTAAGCGGCATAGATTATCCCGTACCGACTGCATTTATCTCCGTACAAAATTAGCAGGGTGACCCTGCTTGCAGGTCGTTGGTAGATTTTGCATGAACATTAAAATAGTAACTCGGTAACTATCAATATCTTAAATTATTAATTTAGCGGGCGGGCGGAACCCTCAGCCGGGTCGGCGGGTGGAACCCGCAGTCGGGTCGTTAGTGAGATTTGCAATGATATTTCAGATAGTAACTCGGTACCTTTTATTTTCTGCAATTTTAAACAGTAAGTCAGCAGGGTGACCCCGCTTGCAGGTCGGCGGGTGGAACCCGCAGTCGGGTCGTTGGTAGATTTTGCATGAACATTAAAATAGTAACTCGGTAACCTTTATCTGATGTGATTATTCATGATATTTTTTTAGCGTTGGAGAGTTGTGCATAAATTTTTCAGATAGCAGCCCGGTACCTTTCGTTTTGCGTTTAACCGCAGTCGGGTCGGCAGGTTCACACCGCCCCCGCTTAAAGAACAAGGAAAAGAGTTCCCGCTGTTATCAGAATACAGCCGATAAGCGATTTTGAGGTAAACTCCTCATGCAGAAAAACAAAAGCGAGTATCAGTGTAAGAACAGTACTCATTTTATCAATTGGAACGACCTTTGAGGCTTCGCCCTCCTGCAAAGCTCTGTAATAGCAAAGCCATGATGCGCCTGTGGCAAGTCCCGAAAGTATTAAAAACAGCTTGCTTTTTCTGTCTATAGACGAGATACCGTCCTGAGCATGGGTAAAGAAAACCATTCCCCATGCAAGAAAAACTACAACTACTGTTCTTATTGCTGTAGCGAGGGTGGAGTCAACATCTTTTACTCCGATCTTTGCAAGGATAGAAGTCAGTGCTGCAAAAACTGCCGAAAGTATCGCATAAATTAACCACATAATATTTCCTCTTATGAAAAAATCTGCCTGTCTGCGGGAGTGATTTTTAATCCTCGCTCCATACGGACAGGGGATCGGTTTCTTTGTACATTCCGGGCGGCAGACATTTATCAAGCCAAAGACCGCCTATCCTTATCCGTTTAAGATACAGGATACAGCAGTTTATCCCCCTGAGCATTCGCTTGACCTGATGCTTTTTTCCCTCGGTTATGGTGATATATCCCGAAAAAACAGGCTGCCACGGGCAGGCAAGCAGCTTTTCACGCTTATCTGCGGGGAGATATTCCCGTATATCGCTGATAATGCCCGTCCATTCACAGCTTATCTCTGCGGGAGCGGCTTCAAGCCCCGGGAGGGAGATGCCCTTTCTTATAACCTCCCGCTTTTCCTCGGTAAGCACTCCCGCCGCATAGAAAAAATATGTCTTTGGAATATGGCTGTCGGGCGACATTAGCCGATAGGTAAATTGTCCGTCATCGGTGATGATAAGAAGTCCCTCTGTATCAAGATCAAGTCTGCCGCAGGGGTGAAGCGTGTCCCGCTCCTCATCGGGAAAATAGTCCATAACTGTCTTGTGCAGCCCGTCTCTGCGGGCAGTGACGCAGCCCGCAGGCTTATTGAACATATAGTATCTCATCTGCCAATCTCTGTACTTACGCACTCCGTCCCGCTTAACTTGCAGCTCAGCTCATCGGGCTGATGAGTTCCCGCAAAAAGGGTAAAGCGGCTGCCGTAAATTTTTCTTTCGCCCCTGTCGTTTACGGACGTAAAGGCTTTTTCATTTATGGGGATAGATATGCTTGTGACCTCTCCTGCGCCGACAGTTACCCGTCTGAAGCCGCAAAGGCTCGCAAAGGGAACGGCATTATCGGAATGATCCTTGATATAAAGCTGAACAGTATCCGTTATTTCTCTTTCTCCCGTATTTTTCACCGTTACCATAGCAGAGCCGTTTTCATATTTAAGATCGGTGCAGATCATTTTCCCGTAGGTAAGCCCGAATCCGAAAGGATAGAGAATATTTTCTCTTGTATAGCGGTAGGTGCGGTCATGCATGGAATAATCGGTAAAAGGGGGGAGCTTGTCTGCATTTTCATAGAAAGTTACGGGCAGTTTACCCGAGGGAGATACGTCTCCGAAAAGTATTTCCGCCAGCGCCCTGCCGCCCTCTGAGCCGGGGTACCATACATGGATAAGTCCATCGGGACGGCATTCGGTATTTATGGAGCTTCCCGCCGCACATACGATTATCAGGGGCTTTCCCGTATTTTTTATAAGGCTTACAAGCTCTCTTTGTGGAGCGGGCAGCCGCAGATCGGTTTTATCTCCCGAGGAAAATTCATTTCCCGTGTCGCCCTCCTCGCCCTCGATAGTGGCGTCAAGACCTACGCAGAGAATGACAGCATCGGCTGACTCTGCGGCGGCAAGAGCTTCGGCGTATCTGTCTCCCGCTGTGGCAAGCCCCGATGTCCTGTCCTTGTAAAGGTGGCAGCCCTCGGCGTAGATGACACGTCCGCTGAACCTGTCCTGTATGCCCTGTAAAAATGTGATATATCTGTCGGCAGTGCCGCAGTAGTTGCCCTCAAGAGCGGCTTTGCTGTCGCTGTTAGGTCCTATTACCGCAATTGTGCCGATTTTTTTCTCATCAAGAGGGAGAATGCCGTTATTTTCAAGCAGCACCATAGAGCGGCGGGCGCATTCAAGGGCTGTATCCTTATGCTCACGGCAGGAAACAATGCTGTAGGGGATATTGTCATATTCAGTGGAGCTGTCAAGCATTCCCAGTCTTATTCTTGTCCGCATAACATGAATGCAGGCTTTTCTGATGTCCTCCGTATCAATAAGCCCCTCGTCCAGTGCCGCAAGAAGATTTACATAGGAGCAGCCGCAGTTTACGTCACAGCCCGTTTTCAGCGCAAGAGCGGCGGATTCAACAGCATTTTTTGTTAACCCGTGGTGGGAGTGAAAATCGCTTATCGCCCAGCAGTCGGATACAAAATATCCGTCAAAGCCCCATTCCTCCAGCTTTTTCATAAGAAACGGACTTGCACAGGCGGCTTCGCCGTTTACACGGTTATATGCACCCATGACCCCCTCTGCCTTTGCCTCACCGATAAGCGCTTCAAAGGCGGGAAGATAGGTTTCCTCCAGATCCTTCGGTGATACCTCTGCATTAAATTCATGGCGCAGCGCTTCAGGACCGCTGTGTACCGCAAAATGCTTTGCACAGGCGGCAGTTTTCAGGACTTTGCCCTCGCCTTGCAGACCCTTTACATAGGCTTTTCCGTTTTCGGCGGTGAGGAACGGGTCCTCGCCGTATGTTTCGTGTCCTCTGCCCCAGCGGGGGTCACGGAAGATGTTGATATTTGGCGCCCAGAGAGTAAGACCCTTATAAATGTCCCTGTCGCCGTGCTTTTGGTAGGCGTTATATTTTGCTCTTGCTTCGGTGGAGGTGATCTGCGCTGCCTTTTCGGTAAGCTCAGTGTCAAACATTGCCGCAAGTCCTATCGCCTGCGGAAACATTGTGGCAGTGCCTGAGCGGGCAAGACCGTGTATGCCCTCGTTCCACCAGTTATAGGCAGGAATATTGAGCCGCTCTATTGACGGCGCATCGTATCTTAGCTGTGATGCCATTTCCTCAACGGTCATTTCGCTTACAAGTGCTTCTGCTCTTTCCTCTGCTGAGAGAGAGGTGTCAAGATATTTTTTCATGTTAAGACCCCTTTCATATATTTACAGATGTGTACTGATTTGATTATTATCCGATATGCCGGTAATTCCCCGTTAAATTATATATTTTGCTTGTGACTACAAAGAAAAATGACGCCGTTTTAAACTTTCTTATTGCAGATGAGCCAGCCGAACCAGCCGCCGCATATACCGCCGATGATATGCCCCATCTGGGAGATATTGTCGGTGGTGATAATTCCGTTTACAATTTCCTGTCCCAAATAAAGAATCGCAACAAGTATAAGTGTAAGGGGTATTTCTCCCTCACGGCTGCCCGTGTAGGAGCTTAGAAGTATCATCATAAAGGCAACTCCGCTTGCGCCTAAAAGCGCTGTGCCGGGGAAAAATATTACATTGATAAGCCCCGTAATAAGGGCGGTAAACAGTATCATTATAAGCAGTCTTTTACCGCCGTATTTTTCTTCAAGCATGGGCGCTACCAGAAGTATAATGGTAAAATTTCCCAAAAAATGGCTGAGATCCGCATGACCCAGAATATGCCCGAACAGTCTTATGTAGAAAAGGGGATCTGCAAGAGATGAGCGGTATACCGAGAAAAATAATGCGGTTATCTTCGGGGAGATCATGCCGAGAACGGTTGCCGCCAGTGCAGCAATGGCAAATGTAAGGGTGACGGGGGCGTTATAAGTGATCTTTGGCAGCTTTTTCATAAGCGCTCCTTTCGGGTATCAGAAAAAAGAGCCGTTCTTCGATAACATGAAAAACGGCTCTTGTAATGGTTTTTTGTCCTTGTTTATTCGGCTGCGTAAACGCTGACCTTCTTACGGTCCTTGCCTACACGCTCGAATTTTACTTTACCGTCAATAACGGCAAAAATGGTATCGTCCGAGCCGATCTTCACGCCTGCGCCGGGGTGAATGTGTGTTCCTCTCTGACGGACAAGAATGTTGCCCGCAGTAACGAACTGACCGTCTGCACGCTTTACGCCAAGTCTTTTAGACTCAGAATCACGGCCGTTCTTAGTGGAACCCATACCTTTTTTATGAGCAAAAAACTGCATGGAAATCTTGATCATGGTAAGCTACCTCCCTTTCTTCAGATATGAGGCTGTTCTTCTTTTTCGGTGATACGGATATGACCGGGAAACTCCTCGGCGATAAAGCCCAGATGTATAAAAAATGACCTTATCAGCTTTTCCGAATATTCACCGAGATCCTTTTCGGCTTTCAGTGTCAGCATATTGTCCGAAACTGTGACCTGCGCATTATCGCAGAAAATATCGGTCACGGTATTGCACACAAGCTCTGCCGCCGAGGAAACTGCCGCACAGGCAATATCCTTTCCGCTTTCGGCAAGACCTGCATGACCCGACAGAGAAAAGCCTGTAAATTTGTTGTTTTTTTTGGAGAACTGCGCTTTTATCATGCCTTGATAGCGTCAATTCTGACCTTTGTATAGGGCTGTCTGTGACCCTGCTTCCTGTGGGAAGAACCCTTCTTGGGCTTGTAGGTGAAAACAGTGATCTTCTTTGCCTTACCGTTCTTGATGACCTTAGCCTCGACCGAAGCGCCCGCAACATAGGGAGCGCCCACGTTCAGCGTGTCACCGCCGACAGCTATTACCTTGTCAAAAATAACGGTATCATCGGCATTTACGTCCAGCTTTTCAATGAAAAGCTCATCGCCCTCTTTTACCTGATACTGCTTTCCGCCTGTTTCGATTACAGCGTACATTTTACGGCACCTGCCTTTTCTGTTAAACTCGCTGTGACAGGCGTGCAAGGCTTTTCACCTCGCATCTTCGGGAGCCTATCCCATGCGGCAAAAAATATTATATCACATTTTTTTTTATTTGTCAAGGGATTTTTTGTGTTTTTTTAAATTTAATGTATAACAAAGCAAAAAAGGACAAAAAAATACACGCATAAAAGCCTTACTGCGTGCTAAGCTGACCCATGAAGCACTGTCAGATTTTCGCAAAGTATGTAACTTTGCGAAAACGGCTGTTTGCCCTTTCTGACTATAAATATTATACAGTATATGGATAATTTTGTCAATAGTTTACAACAAAATATGGCACAATCAACAAAAAGAATCTCAAAAACAGGCAATTTTACAACATTTTCCGTCTGTTTTTTGTATATTTGCCGTCAGGATTGCCGTCAAAAAAACGGCTGCAATTCCCATGACAGCGGTATTTATCCGTTATTCGCCTTTTTTCTTTTTGCCGTCAGAAAAATGGTCAAAAATTAAAAGAATGCCGTATCTGCCGCAAAAATTGGATTTTTTTGTCAAAGTTACATACTTTGAGAAAAATATGGTCAAAAAAATAACTTGCCCTTGACAATGGGTTTTTGCATGAAAATAATTGCTGCTTTATGCGGCAGAACGGAGGGATAAGAAAAAATCGTCAGTATGACCGCTTTTCCGTCACGACAGAGTGATGAAAGGAGAATGTATGTGGACGACTACATAACAGCTAAGGAATTCGCCGAAAAATGGAAAGTTTCCGAAGAAACCGTGAGGGATTGGTGTCGGAAAGGTAAACTCGTAGAGGAACGCCATGCCGAAAAGGTCGGTGGACGGTGGCGTATCCCCAAAGGTGCAAAGCCGCCAACCGGAAGGGGCGGAACACCGGACAAGCCCCCTGAGCTTGTGACAAAATAATAGTGTAGGAATTATTAAAAAAAAGGAGAGTTTGTATGAAAAAAATGATAGCAGGCATGGCAGCAATGGCAGCCGTTTCCATGCTTTGTACGTCCGTAAGTGCTGCCAATTGGGCGAAATCATATGGTTATAAAGATATCGAGATATCTACCAATGAAAGCAGCGCGACATTTAGAGCTCGTTTTGGCACCCTTGAAGGTCCATATAAAAGCTTTAAAATTAATATGGAAGATGTCATTGCTAATCCCGCCGATGCCACACAAGTAAAACGTTTGAAATGGAAAGTTACTGTCAACGGACTCAGCGATTTAACAGGTCATCGCGTTTACAGTGTGGGAGCTACCGGCTCACTACAGAAGAATGAAGGGCGCAGTATTTATTCTGAAGGAGTTACGTTTTATTCAAGCGGAAGTTATTATAATGAAGATTTTTTTGAGGTATACGAGTGGGAGGATCAGGAAGGAGAATATGACAGTATATCCTTCGCCAGACCAATGGATCTGAGCGGAGATGTAACACTTGATTTTGGGGTATCCGGTGAAGCATTTTTAGCGAACGATCTAACAGTGACCATTTCCGAACTTCAGATTTTTGATGTCGACGGGAATGAGATTGCTCAAAAACCATATGACCCAAACTCTACTCCTCCGGAAATAGTGACTACTCAACCCGAAGAGGGCGATGTTATTGAAGATACAGAAGATTCGGAAGATACCACCCAGACCGAACCACCCGCAACAGAACCCACCGAGACTGAACCTCCCGCAACAGAACCCACTCAGACCGAACCACCCGCAACAGAACCCACCGAGACAGAACCTCCTGTAACAGAACCTACTCAGACAGAACCTCCCGTAACACAACCCACCGTGACAGAACCTCCCGTAACACAACCCCCACAGACACAGCCTACCGTAACACTTCCCACACTTCCGCCCGCACCTCCCGTATCTGCCAACACAGATATATGGGGACCCGGCAACCGTGACTATGACGAGATACAGCTCTGGGCAAGGTACGGCGGCGGTACTGTGGCACCCCGCAATAATGATAATGCGGAAACAGAAAGAATAGATGCAGGCGCAGGTATGGCAGGAACGGCAGTATCTTCACCGGACGGCATTCTTGCGGCTGCTGCCACGGCTTTTGCAGCAGCATTGGCGGTATATACAAAGAAGAGAAGAAAGTAATAATGTCGGGATATTCTGTAAAACGGGAACAGTTTTTATCTCCTCAGCTGCCCCGTTTTGTACCCGCCCGCAGATAAAAAAGCGGCGTTCCCTTAACTTTGCCGCCTGTCAGGCAGAGCGGGAATATTCCATGCAGCAATTAAAAGCAGTCTGTACGGCTTGTACAGGCTGCTTTTAACTGTTATGGCGGGAAATATTTATAGGCAGCACTGCACAAAAAAACGTCTGACGGCTTTGCGAAGTGCTGCCCCAAAATAAACATATGCCTGTCAGAAAAGCGGGAAAAGCCGTGCAGCCTTTCCCGCCGTAATTATTCTCAGAGTGATTTCAGTTTCTTTTCCAGTTCCTCTTTTATGACCTTTGGCGTTGCCGCACCTCTCAGCTCCTTGCTGCACTGTCCCATAAGGAACCCGAACACCTTTACATCGCCGCTCTTGTACTGGTTCACTGCCTTTTCGTTGGCTGCAATGACCTTGTCAATGACCTCGTTTACCTTTCCTGTGTCGGTGACTATGAGCATACCCCGCTGCTTTGCTATCTCCTCGGGGTCGCCGCCCTTTTCTGCCATTTCACGGAATATTTCCTTTGCATCGTTTTTGGTGACCTTTTCCGTGTCGGACATCTGCACCAGCTTTGCTGCCTCCTCGGCGGTAAAGGCGGGAGCTTCAATATCTATTTCCCCTAAATTCATTCGGCGCATTATTTCTCCGTTTACAAAATTTGCCAGTGATTTGGGATTGTTGTAAACCTTTAATGCGTTCTCGAACAGATCGGACAGCCGCTTGTTATTTACGATTATCCGTGCTTCTTTTTCGGGTATTTTGTAGACATTTATATATTTATCCAACCTCTGATAAGGCATTTCGGGGAGGGAATTTCTTATCCTGTCCAGATCCTCATCGGTGAAATTCACCTGTAAAATGTCGGGATCGGGGAAATATTTGTAGTCATGGGCGTCCTCTTTGGTTCTCATTGTGCGTGTTTCGCCCTTGTTGTCGTCATAGCGGCGTGTTTCCTGAACGATACGCTCACCTCTGTCAAGCAGCCTTGCCTGACGCTTTATTTCATATTCGATCGTCCTGTAAATGGATTTAAGGGAGTTTAAATTCTTGATCTCCGCCCTTGTTCCAAACTCCTTGTCGGTGGGCTTCATAAGTGAAATGTTTACATCGCAGCGGATAGAACCCTGCTCCATTTTACAGTCGGATACTCCTGCATACTGTAGCAGCAGAGATATTTTTTCAACAAGCGTCCTTGCCTCCTCGGCTGAGGATATATCAGGCTCGGTAACTATCTCGATAAGGGGGATACCGCAGCGGTTGTAGTCTGCAAGGGATACGCCGTTTAGATCATCATGAATGAGCTTTCCTGCGTCCTCCTCCAGATGAATACGGTTGATGCGGATATTCTTAGACTTTTTCTCCCCGTTCTCCTCATATTCGATAGGCACATTGCCGTTGATGCAAAGGGGGAGGTTAAGCTGTGAGATCTGGTATGCTTTGGGCAGATCGGGATAGAAGTAATTTTTTCTGTCAAAGACGGAAAATTTATTAATGCTGCACCCGAGAGCATAGCCCGCCTTGACTGCATACTCCACGGCAGTCTGATTGATAACGGGCAGCGTGCCGGGAAGTCCGGAGCAGACAGGACAGCAGCGGCTGTTCTTATCGCCGCCGAACTCAGCGGAGCAGGTGCAGAACACCTTTGATTTTGTTAAAAGCTCGGAATGGATCTCCAGACCGATAACGGGAATATAATCTGATACTGACATTTTCCGAACCTCCTTTATATATTTGCAGGTCTGCGGGCAAAGCCTTTTTCAAAGGCATCTGCCGCACCGATGACCGAAGCCTCGTCCCACATTTTTCCGATAATCGACATACCTATGGGCATACCCTTATCCGTGTAGCCGCAGGTAGTGGAAATAGCGGGGAGAGAGGCGATATTTACGGTAACTGTGCAGATATCTGCCTGATACATCTTCTTTGGATCGTCTATGTTTTCGGTAACACCGTAAGCGGCAGTGGGGGCAGTGGGAGTGAGGATAAGATCGCACTTTTCGTAAATTTCGGCGTACTCCTCACGGATCTTCTGCTTGAGCGCCATTGCCTTGCCGTAGTAAGCATCATAGTAGCCTGAGCAGAGGGCGTAATTTCCAAGCAGTATACGCCTTTTTACCTCATCGCCGAAGCCCTCGCTGCGGGAGGCGGTGATAAGCTCATTATAATTTCCCACGATCTCAGAGCGGTGACCGTATTTGATGCCGTCATAGCGGGAAAGGTTGGAGGAGGCTTCTGCGGAGGAGATGAGATAGTAAGCGGCTACCGCATATTTAAGGGAGGGCATGGAGCAGTCCACAAGCTCAGCTCCCATTGCCTTAAAGCTGTCAGCGGCGGAAAGAACGGCTTTTCTTACCTCCTCGTCAATTCCCTCGGCGTAAAACTCAGCGGGGAGGGCGATCTTCACGCCTTTCATGCTCATGCCGATCTTTGCGGTGTAGTCGTCTGCGGGTCTTTTTGAAACTGTGCCGTCATGCCGGTCATATCCTGCAATGGCATTAAGGATAATTCCGCAGTCCTCGGCAGTCTGTGCGATAGGACCTATCTGGTCAAGGGAGCTTGCAAATGCAACAAGCCCATAACGGGAAACTCTGCCGTAGGTGGGTTTAAGTCCTGTAACGCCGCAGAAAGATGAGGGCTGACGGATAGACCCGCCTGTGTCAGAACCCAGCGCTCCCGCACAAAGTCCTGCGCCCATTGCCGCAGCAGAGCCGCCTGATGAGCCTCCGGGAACACATTCCGTGTTATAGGGATTTTTCGTCTTTTTAAATGCAGAAGTCTGAGTAGAGCCGCCCATAGCGAATTCGTCCATAGAGGTCTTGCCGAGCATGACAATATTTTCGCTGTTGAGCTTCTCCATAACAGTCGCATTATAGGGCGGCACGAAATTCTCAAGCATTTTTGATGCACAGGTGGTCTTTACGCCCTCTGTGCAGATATTGTCCTTTATCGCCATGGGGATACCGCACAGGGGAGAGCTTTCGCCCTTGTTTATGCGCTCCTGCGCCTTTTCGGCTGCGGTGACGGCTTCATCTGCTGTAACGGTGATGA
The DNA here is from genome assembly GCA_947625735.1 of uncultured Clostridia bacterium. Lineage (GTDB taxonomy): Bacteria > Bacillota > Clostridia > Oscillospirales > Ruminococcaceae > Huintestinicola. The sequence continues at coordinate 618 of CANQPL010000061.1, read as the reverse complement.
AACTCAGCAGCTTATCGTCTATCCTGTTTATCCTGTCGATATACGCACGGGTAAGCTCGGGTGAGGATATTTCCTTGTTATCAAGCTTAGTGCGCAGTTCTTTTATGGTAAGGGAAGTAACGTCCATTTCACACAGCTCCTTTAAATTATTCAACTACCTTAGGAACAACAAAGCAGTTTTCACTGCTTACTGCGTTCTGCAGCAGCTTATCTGTCGGCAGAGAGGGCTGCGCCTCGTCCTTGCGCAGATCTTTAAGGTAAACATTATGGTTATCCTTTATCGGGTCATAGGTGATGTCTATTTCCTTGATAGTGTCCATTATCTCGATTATGCTTGTCATATCCTTGACAGCCTGTTCCAGCTCCTCATCGGTGAAGCTGAGCTTTCCCAGCTGTGACAGGTATCTGACCATACTAAGCTCCATAGATCCTTCCTCTTTTCCTTGGATTTTTTGTGCAGATGCACATACACATTTCATTATACCATATTTTACCCGGATATGCAATAGTTTTTTTATTTGTAACAATTTTTTTTCATTTACCGTAAATTCCCAAAGTAAATTCCACAGTGGAATTTAGAAATGGAATTTACTTTAGGAAGAGTTTTGTGGTAGAATT
>CANQPL010000060.1 GCA_947625735.1 uncultured Clostridia bacterium | reverse complement strand
AAAGCGATTGATCTTATTATCCACAAAGGAAAAATAGGAGAAATTTACAACATTGGCGGACATAATGAAATGAAAAACATTGACATTGTAAAATTAATTTGCAAAGAATTAAACAAGCCGGAAAGTTTGATAACATATGTTGCCGACAGAAAAGGACATGATATGCGTTATGCAATTGATCCAACCAAGATACACAATGAACTGGGCTGGCTTCCGGAAACAAAATTTGCAGACGGAATTAAACTGACTATTAAATGGTATCTGGAAAATATGGACTGGTGGGAGGAAATTATTTCTGGTGAGTATCATAATTACTACAAGAAAATGTATGGGGAGAGGTGATAAAAATCTTTCAGATCAGAAAAAATTTTGATGGAAATACTGACAAATTAAGTTTTTTTTGATATGTATAAAGTCATTGCGGCAGCATAATTTAAAGCCAAAAGTAATACGCAGGAATTGAGAGGATAATATAAAAAATGTAGCTTTCCAACGGCATTGTAATAGAATTTACCGCTATTATGTCGGGTACATTTCCCGAAAGCAGCTGACTATTAAATTCATTGATCGCACCCTCCCAATCTGTCGTATCATTGTTATCCGCAAAGCATTGCACATTTATTATGTACTCGCTGTTGTTCTTATTAAAGTCCTCGATAAGCGAACGCAGAGAAGAATCAAGAGTGAAACAGCCAAGATCTATTATCTTCTTATCATTTTCCGCAGAATTTTCTTCTGCAAGGTTTTCCGGGGGAGTAAGTGTGGTGAGTACAATTTTTGATACATCGCCCGACTCATCATGTGTACTGAGGAGGAAAGAGCCGTCGTCACAAGCGTAAAATTCGCTGTCCCCCACTCCGAGAGAAAGAGCATTTACTATTAATTCCGGCTCCATGGTATCCGCTTTTACACCCATGATGCCCGTGTCTGAGCTTGTATAGACTATATATTCTCCGCTGCCGCTAAATACGCTGTTAAAGTTTGATTTGAAGGTATGTCCTGCACCGAGATCCTGTGCGGCAGTATTTACCTCTGCTAATTTTGCGGAGTAAGATGTGCCGATATTCTCATACATGACTACGGCGACCTTGCCTGTATTGGTGATGACCATATTGCTGATCTGCGAGGAATTATCATCAATGTCCTTTGTGGTAAACAGCAGCTTTCCTGTGCTGTCAAACACTCTCACGCAGCGGTTCAGGTTGCAGTAGATATTGCCGTCAGGGGCAATAAGCACCTCCTGAAGATGTCTGTTTTCATGAATATCCTCATCGGTAATAATGTTTTTCAGGTCAGTTGAGGATATTTGTTTGCCCGAGGAGTCAAAGGTCAGAAGCTGTGCAGTGTATGTATAATTTCCCTCATTATCGCTGAAAGAATGCACGCAGATACAGCTTATATTGCCGTTATTGTCCACCATAACATTGCCGCTTATATATCCGCTTTCATCAGGTTCTTTCTGCTCATAGACGGGTATCACCGTTTTAATAACTGCATTTTCATCAAAGGCAACTATATAATGAGTGGAAAAGGAGGTGCCGTCATTTCCGGAACGATACCCTGTTATGGCAGAGTAATACAGATCGTTCTTTTTTATTATGCTGCCAAGACTGCCGTTTAATTCCACCTGCTTTGTGTCAAAATTCACAGTACTCATGACTTCATGCGGCTCAGGGGCATTTTCTCCGCCGCTTTTATCTCGACAGCCCGTTCCCGCCGTCATAACAATGCACGCTGTAAAAACGCATAGTGTCTTTTTCAGCATTATCTTATTTTTCATAAAAAATCATCACCTTTCTTTTTAAACGGCAGGCGGAAAGGTAGTAGTATAATGCTATCATTTTAAACTAAAGCCGCAAATCTTAATATTTTTTTGTATTTATCCTTTTAGCAGATATACCATGAAACTTTTATCGGAATTATTCAGATCAATTGTTACATATTAAAATTCTGCCATAAACTCATTGTCCGAATTAGTTTGCTTATATTATATACCTGAATCCGCAGAGTTCGCTGACTGACTATAGGCTTTAAACAGCGTAATTACGCCGGTATCAAGATGTAAAAGTGCGGAAAATTTCTTCACCCGTCAGGTAAAAAATTCAGTATTGAATTTGCACTGCAAAACAGCGTATCTATGCAATTTATTAAGGCTCAACGGATTTCGATTTCTGCGGGTTCAGGATATAAACTTAAAATTAATCTTTTTCTTTGCAAACTTATTATAAATCATTATAACTATACAAATCACTAAAACTAACAGCCCTTGAAGTACTGTTGTCATTTTTTTAAACATATACTTTCCGTATTGTATTTCTTTTTTTTTCTGCTTTATTTTCAACAATGATACTTTCGGTAACCGGTCTGTATTGTATCGTAAGATTTTCGGTATTTACTTCGGTTGTGCCTTTATTTATATGTTTCAGATATTCAGATTTTTCTTGAAAATTATCGGGTTTATCAAGTTCATTCCCGTTGTAATCATAAAAATACTGTCCGTGTACTCCATGGTCAATATATATCAAATTGGAATCGAAATATATATCCACTGTACGAATCAGCGATATCGAACGTACCAATTCCATATTTTCGTTGTAGAAATACACATCGCTTTCTCCGTATTCGGACATTGCAACTGCAAATTGACCTGATCCGTTAAATGCAATACCGCGGCACGATGGACTAAATAATGCTGACATATCCACTGCAACACAAAGAATCGAACTCACAATTATAGTGATTCTGACAAATTTTTATATTTTTGACATATTTACACCTCCTTGTACATAATGTGATACTGCCTATGAAATAAACATTGTTTACACTTACTATGATTACGATTTCATTATACTACCTCACTACAGGAATGTCAAGAACAAAGTGTGTGCGGCTGCGGAAATAAATTTTTTTCTACTCATAGACGGGTATCACAGCTTGTATAACTGCATTTTCAACTGTTAAAATGATTTCTGCTGCAACTGTGAAAAAACAGCATTTACAAGGTTCTTTATTCAGACTCCGGACTGCTAAAAATTATATCATGTCCGCATTGGCGAATCTGTATCCGTTTGTTTTTTTGAGTCCTGTTGGGGAATTTATGCGGTGTTGCCTTAACAGCAAACCCTTTCAGCTGTCATCATCATTCAAAAATTTGTCCAATGAAAGTCTTCTGTCATCCACTGATTTTCCTCACCTACATCGACACCGTAAAGGCATGAACCGCTCCAATAAATATGATCTGAAATACCGTCTATTGTACTCTGATCCAAAGAATTTATCTGCTCTAAATATTTTTCGTCACAGTAATAAATTGAGAATCCATAAGTCTTTATCTCTCCTGCAGACAAACATCGCGTCAGAGCTTTTTTCAGCTCCACCGCTTCCATGTCTTTATTATCGCCGTTACCTCCTACATATATTTCTATGCGGTAATTTGATTCTTTCAGAAAAACATCGGCTGTTACATCTGTGTCAAGATCTCTCGGCTGCAATGTAAGAGGAGGGCACACCACAACAAAATCGCTGTCTATGCTGTCTTTTATCATATCATGGAGCTTTGCTTCCGCTTCCTGCTCCACAAGGTGAAGGGCATAATCATCGTAATACTTGCCCAGATAGCTGCGAACGTAAAAATAATGGTTCGGAAATGCATAGGTATAAACAATAATGCCATTACTGCCGTCTTCCCACACATATTTGCTCGGGTGTCCCTTATCGGGTGTAAAATCATCGCCCGCCTCGTAAAAATTTACACCGTATTTATCATTCATGTACTGTATAAGTTTTTTTCTCGGCGGATCAGCATGGATAGCTATACCCCCCGGCAGATTTATTGTAGGTCCGCCGTTTGAGGGATAAAATGTTATCACAAGAATTATTAAAGACATAATAATTGTGAAAAATCTGCCGACAATTTTATAAATTCGTTTCATAATTTTGTTGCTCCTATATCAAATTTTAAGGCTGAGCTTTTACGCAGGTCGGCGGACGGAACCCGCTGTCCGTCGTTTGAAAGTTATGTGTGAAAATTTCAATAGTAACACGGTAAATTCCTTGCTGATTGTTTCTGCTGTTTCACTGTTTGTGCCTGAGTAAACGGGTAAATACTGTTTGTCAATTGCAAAACTCATTTAGGACAAATTTGAAAAAAAGATAAATAGAATCACTCAATGAGAATACCAACCTCCAAATTATCTGGATTATTTGTAATATAATCTATGAGTTCTTTACCTTCCAATCCTGTAATATCATATACTGCGATCCGACTTACCCCTTCGTTCTTTTTGTCTTCATTGATAAAGTAATTATTCATCACAACGTCATATTTTTTCCCGTTCTTTGAATTTATTGTCATATGTGCATTAACTTTAGCCTTACGAAGCACACCGTCTCTGACACTTGCGCGTTCGGAATGTCGATCTATTCCGGTTACTTCACTTATTTCGATAGGTAGCGCTCTTTCTTCTTCAAAATATTCAAACAATTTTTCAATCTGTTGGTCAATATCATTTATTTCAAGCGTGTATTTACACATCATTCTTTTTATTTTATTAGTATCCTTTGTATTCACTGCGGCTATAAATGTAGTATTAAGTCTTTTCGCAATTCTGTCGGGGTTGTAGGAAAATCTGTTAAATAAATACAAGAACAGACACACAAATAGTGCAGCAAAAATATAATTCTTTTTTATTTTCTTAAAATCAAATTTATTCATAAAACCATGTTCTCCCATAGAATTTAAATTTTTCATCATACAACAGATATTCTGCGAAACTGTTTATCGAAAGTAACGAACATTGGACAACGTCCGGATGTATTTGCTTTAATAAATTAACTGATATATTTTCCAACGTAATATTGTCTGCCCTCTTCATTTATTGCCTTATTTCTTTCTATAATATCATCGGGTAAATCGGTTTTATCAATAACCTTTATTTCGCTCACACCGATTTTTTCGCTGTCCGGTGAATAAATACAGGCTTCACAAATTACCTCATATGTCTTTGTTTCGGTCCTTATCATGACACCTGTATTTATGCGTAACGTACGTATGCTGTTTACGGAATGTGCAGCCGCCTTATATTCCACCTCTCCTTTTTCAATGGGAAATATGGACGGGTCAAAAAAATCAAACATACCCTCTATCTGCTCGTCAATGTCATTCTGTTCAAGCGTTAAATCACAAAGCAATTCCCTGATGTCATTCTTGTTTTTGCTGTTGAGTGCTTCCACAAAAGTTTCATTGATCCTCTGTGCTTCCTCGTCTTCATAATAATAGCGATAATGCTGAAATATCATACAAACTGTTAAACAAATAAAAGCCATAATGTTTAAAGTCGGCATCACCTTTTCTAATTTCACTTTTATCACTCCAAAAGTTTTAATAAGTATCACCATACAGTTTTTACAATGTCGCTCTATTCCGGGTCATTATTATGAATGTGACTATCTGCATAAATAATCCTTTAAGGGTGCGTCCGGGGACACTTTTTTATAAAAAAATTTTATTCTGCTTTTTGCACAGTTACTGCATTGTTTATTACTATTTTCGCAAATTGTTCTTTTTGTTGATCTCATTTTTTTTATTATACCATGTTTATTTGAAGAATGCAATAGTTTATGTGAACAGGCTCTGATTCATTTTTACTAACATTTGCTGTTAATTCAAAAACATATTTTTCATTGTTCCGTGGCAAAAAGTATTCGCCAATTTAAAAATCTATTATATATCCTTCGTTTCCGTTAATGTCTGTAATGACCGCAGCCTTTTTCATAGGTTTCATGCGCTTATTTGTATGATAAACATAAACAGGGACTGCTGCACCGGTTTAACTATCGCAGCAGTCCCTTAAAATAAATACCAATAAATATAAGATAAATGAAATGGGCTTTCATAAAGTCAAAGAACGGTTGTCCGTATAAATTTCCGCTTATATAAAAAATAATAAAATATCTGTACCTTTAGAATTTGCTATTATGTTATACAGGGAATCAAGCGATCCAGCCCTGTCAGCAGCACATCATATTTTCCCACGGGCAAGGAAAATTATCTTTGTGAGGATCTCCGCAGTTTTGGGATCGTCATCGGCAAAGGGCAGGAAAAGCCGTCCCCGATGCTGTGAATGTACGGGTGTCATAACTATCATTTCACCGTCCTTTTTATGGATAACGCTGCTGCCAAGGTGGACGGTGTAGCTTGCTTTTTTTTCGTCAATATAGGCATGACTTCCCTCCGCACGGACATTGTCAAGCTTAAACAGCGGCAGGGTAAATTCCAGCAGCGCACGGCGCATTTCAATGGTGGAATGGCTTGTTTCCGGATCAACGCCGCCTGCATGGGCAACGCTTACTGCAAGGTCAACATCACGCATGACCTCCGAAAAGATCACGTCAGGTATCTCTTTGATAATAAGGGGTCTGCCCGTTTTTCTCTCAGAAAAAGCGCACCCATTCAATGGTGGGGGATTCGATATCCGCAGGCGTGAACCAATCCGCCATGGCGCAGATCTCGGTGGTGATGTTGTCCTTGTAATACACCTTTTGCAGTCCGTTTTCCACATCGGCGACCCAACGGCGTGTTTTCAGGCAGGCAACGGTTTTCGCAGGCTGCACTTGATTTCAGCTCCTCCACGGAAAGAGGCGTAAATTTTGCGATCATTGTAGTACGTTTGTCGTCTGCTTCTTCGTTCATATATGCCATAAAATACCAACAGGGCTGCACAAAGCCTTCCCAGTCAAGGTATTCTCCCACAATGTCTATCCATTCCGGAGAATAGAGTGCCGCTTCGATAAGGCGTTTTTCGCTTATGTTGGTTTTATTAAGATATGAACGGAGGGTGTCGGCAGTGTCGCTTACATCGGGTATGCACACGCCCAACAGGTAACTGAGGTTACTTCGTTTACTGCCGCTGTTCCATGTGCTGCGTTCGAGAGTGTCTTTTCCCAGTGCCGCAAGGATCGCCGTAAAATACCTTGTCCCGTAAATTCTGTGTATGCTGCCTACGGCTTCGGAATATTTCGTTTCGCTGTCCCCACGGCGTATATATTGACGCTGCAAATTCAAGGAGCTTTTGCTCCTCTGCGGTGAGAGGGGCATCACTTTACGGACGGCGCCCCACAAGGGAGTAAAGATCATTCCACGCTGCCCTTCATGTACTGTGTCCTCTGCCCCGGGACGTCTGTCTGTTCTGTTCACGGTAAATGGCAGTCACGTTAGAAAGCAGACGGAGGGCTTCTTCAAGGCTGTAAAGTCTGTTTTTGCCGTTCTCGCCGTTGCCGAACAAGTAGCAGTACATGGTTCTTTCAGTAATTTCTCCGTGATAAGCTGCAAGGATCATATCCTGTGCTGAGGGGGCTGAGAAGTATGTCAAGGGTACTGTAGGGACTGCCGTAGGGTCTGTAAAGAGAATCAATCTTCTCACCTTTCAAAAGCGTGTGACGGCAGCATTTTTCAAAGGCAAGGAAATTTACTGCCATATCCTTGCATAGACCGGAAGTTGCGGCTATCTTGGCGTGTGCAATAAGGTGCATCGGACGTGTATTGGTTTCATATGTAAGCATTACGTCTGTGTCGGGGACTGCTTTCATAAACCACATATTCACCGCAAGAGCAAGCTTCGGGTCATTTTTACGGCAGCCCATCGCATCTGCTTTTGCATAGCCCGGTTCTTTAAATATGGTGCGAAATACTGCATTGTGGGGTCGGTACGTCTTTTCAAACCCTTTTCCGTATAGGGAAATGATGTATTTTTTCCGTTTTGCGCTCCAGATCGGGTTCATTTCCGTTACTGCTCAACAGTATCTTCATTCGGACATATTTTTCATAGCTCACTGCACGGTCGTCCCACCATTTAAGCCAGTCCTCCATGAACGGGCAGACGAGTGTCCCTTTTTCGTCCTTGGTGTAAAATTCGTAGCTGATAGTACGGGCTTCTCCTTCGCAGAGAAATTCCCGCCCACGATGCTCGTCAATACACCTGTCAAGACTTTGAAGAGTTTCAAGAGCTTCTTCAAAAGCCGTGCTGCTGCCCTGTGAGACAGTATCGGCAGATGAGTGCGTACCCTTTCGATTTTCTGCGGAGGATAATGTTAAAGATCTCCCCGCTGAATTTTCAGGAGCTGACCCGCTGCGGGCATATTTTTCAGGAAAGAGTACATTTCCAAGTTCTGAATCGGGGAAAATTTTCATGAAAAGCTCCACACTGTCACGTATGTGGTCATCTTCGGGCAGCACGGGAGCGTATCGGTCACTTTCAGAAAAAAGAGGTTGCGGCGCATAAATTTTCTGTCCCACTCCCGCAAGTCCGCTGATAAGTATCTGTTCTTTGGTGGTGGTTTCCGTAAGACCGCTGACAAGGGGCAGACATTTTTCATACAAGGCGGTGCGCTTTTCGTCCTTGGAAAGCTGCATGACAATATCCGGTGCAGCGGTGCGCTTTTCCTCTCTTTTGTCAGAAATGAGACGGTTTACCGTTCCGAAAAGTGCCTCGTCCTCTTCGGTCGGAAATGTCAAGGCCGCTTAACATTTCACAAACACGGTCAATTTTTTTCGTTGTCGTTAAGATAGCTTGCAATGCACGCCATACGGTAAATAATGTCGTGTTTTTCAAGCTTAACCTCGTGCCATGGGAAATGCAGGGGGAAATTTCCACGACCTTTCCCTTCATGCCCTCCTGCATACGGTCAAGGATCGTATAGAATTTTTCCGCCTGAGCAGTGTTTTCAAAATACCTTTCGCCCGCAAAGGGGATACGCTTTGAACAGTCCATATCTTCATTTACTAAACCCGAAAAACTGCCGCTTACTGTCTGTTTTGCATCGGACATGAAGTAGGGCAGAAAAACCGCCATAGTATCCGTTTCGGAGGAGTGTTTCTCCAGAATCTTGCCGGAAAATTCGTGTTCCAACCGCTCATTATCCGGATTGGCAGTAAAATATCCTGCTGTCAGAAGCTGATGATGACTGCCCTTTTCCGAAATTTCATAAAGGAGCTTTTTCACATTTTCCGTTTCTGTAAAGCCCTCCGCCCGGAGGGCAAGATAGATCTTCATGCTGTTCTCTGTGAAAAGATATTCCCTGCGAACATCGGCACTTTCACAGATCGCCTGACGAAGTCCCTCGTCCGGTCTTGCCGCCGTGAGCAGCTTTTCAAGTGCTGTGTCACCGTTGTCAAGACCGTAGGCAATAAGTGTATCGTCATATTGAGGGGTGATCTTCCCATGATAACGGAGCTGATAGTAGGCTGCTGCATCTTCGGGATACTTTCAGGAAATTATATCGCAGATATCCGCATCTATCAGATATTCCGTGCAGAAGGTTCTTATGGTAAGCATCAGATGATTGAAATGAAGCTCATATCGTGCAGTACGGAAAGAACGGCGGTACGAACTGCCTGAATACTGCCATTTTATGCAGTTGTCAACGGCGTAATACAAATAATCCCGGTATCTTTCCAAAAGACGTCCCTCAAAGAACCAGCCCAGCTGCTGTCGGATAAATTCCGAGGGCTTACCGTATTTTCCGGTGCGCAGACCGTTTTAGAAATCATTGGCAAGCCTGCTTTTCATGGAGCGATAGTTGTCAAGATCCTCCACAAAGTCTCCCTGATCTTTATTGCTGCAGCGGACAGTCCGTAATTTTTCAAGCTTCTTTTCGTAATTTCCTGCAAGCTCTCTGAGCTTTTCTATTTTCTCAGTCATATTAGTAATACTCCGTTCTTTTTTCTCATAGCCAACTGGAAAGCATGGTGAGCTTTATAAAAGTAACGCTGTCATTTTCTGATAGGGTGATTTTCTCGTCAATGCTGCCGCTTCATCGGAAATGGGCGATGGTGATGCCTCCATTTTTCTGCGTTCGCTGTACATCTTCACGCAGGTATGCACACTGCCGCAGATAAGCTCCCTGACCGTTTCCGGCGGAACCTCCAGTGTAAAATTTTCTTCTGCGATCTTATTCCGTTTTGCGCCCGGCTGCTTCACATTTACTTTGATATTCATGATTTTTACCCCCGGTTAAGATAAACGATTTATTAAATAATATCATATCATATATTAATTTATTTTTCAAGCCGCAGACAACACTCCGGTAGGGAAAATAAGGCGGAGTGAGGATATATTTTTACCGACAGGTCAGGTAAATTTCAGAAATTCAGCTGAAATTTTTCCGTGTAAAAAATCAGCAAACTCTTTTATAAAGAAACCCTCTGAAAACAGGACATGAACAGATTTTCATTCATGCAATGCCGCACAGAAAAGCTGTCATGATAGAGGTTTTCAGAGGTTTCTCAAAGCTTTAAAAAAGAGGACAGAGAGAATGCAGCTTCATTGTTAATGCCCGTTAATTTACATAAAGCTGCAAGATATGTTACTGCTATCTCAGCATATCTTTATACACCTTAGGGATCTCTCCTAAATGCTCCATACACCAGTCATCTCTTCTTTTTGACAGGCTCCCCACAGGCTTTTCATAGGTAAAGGATATATTAAACTGACCCTCTCCCGTTAATTCAAAGGTAGCCGTGTACCAGTCCTTGCCGTATTCCTTTGTGTATTCCTTCTGAAGATCATCTGCAAGGCTCATGATCGCAAATGTATTGGCGTCCTGTGCTTTCGGATCTTTAATAACAAGATCCTTTCGTTTTTCGATACTGTCCATAGGGATCAGACGCCCGTCTGTTGCCCTGAAACAGTAAAAGAGTGACGGCATTATTTTAGGACCACCCTCGTAGAAAGCCCACGCTTTTGTGTAGGGAATAGGACACAACTCGTCCAGTTTTTGGAATATTTCCAGCTGCAAATTTTCAATTTTTTCGGTCATTATAGTTTCCTCCTGTTATATATTTTTTAACGCCGGAATGCCCGGCATAAAAAGCTATTGAACCAAATTATGCGAAAAACATAATAATTGCCTCAACGTTGTTATAATTTGATTATTCATCTGTCCTCTGCATAAATAATCCTTTAAATGTGCGTTTGGGGACACTTTTTTACAAGAAAATTTTTATTCTGCCTTATGCGCAGCTTCTGCCATGTCTATTAATTCATTTTTACTAACATTTCCTGTTAATTCAAAAACATATTTTCCATTGTTCCGGGACAAAAAGTATCCGCCGTTTTCAAAATCTATTATATAACCTTCGTTGCCGTCAGCGTGTTTGTTACACACCTATATAACAGTTACGCTTCTGTTATTATTCTTCAATATACACACTGAGTAAAGCAGCGTAAAAATCATTTTCGTCATCATATACAGCAACTATTTCTTCATCAACAAAATAAAGTTTTGTTCCTTCTTTTAAAAAGTTTGGTGAAAAATTTTCTGTTGGTATATTGCTTAACGGAATGCTGCTTGTAACTTCTCCTATGCTTTCAGTGTTTTGAATATATTCAGCTGTTTCTTCTTTTGATAATTTTCTTTCAAAACAATAATGTACCGATAGCATAGGGGGCGCACTATTTTCTATAATTTCCGTATCAGAACAGCTGCACATCATTAAAGGAATAAAAAAAAATAATATTATTTTTATCGTTCTCATGATTTATAAATAGTCCTCCATCAACTTGTATAAGTATATCCATAAGAAGCAGGATAACAGAAATTTTTTCCATTGAGCATAACAGAATATGAAACCTCAACAACTTTTTTACCAATATTTACTATGTAATAATAGGCACACATTGACGGGGTAGAGCAGTTAATATCTTCTTTAGTTTCATAATAACAAATCCTTTCGTTTATAAATCTTAAACTCACTTTATAGCTTGACACACAAAATAAAAAAGTCCCGTTCCGAGTCAAATTCAAGCCGTGAACCACACCAATTTGTGTTGTGCATTATAATCGGAGAAATTTTTTAGCCGTACTGTTCACTTAAATAAATTGACACTCTTGACTGTATATTTTTTGCTGTCTTGTCCGCTGTGCTTGCTCCTGCGTCAAAAGCTGATATTTCCTCATTTATGATCTCATCTATGTATTCATCTGTCCTCTCCAATGTATCTACCGATTCAATAAAATCAATATAGCGCCGGATATCCTCTTCCGAGGGACGTTTAGTCATCTTCATGCCGTCTCCGAAAGAGACGCTCGGCTCTGCGTCCACAAGCTCGCCTTCGTCATTATACTTTTTTTCATAGACCGTTGCCTGCATACCCAGCTTCTCCAGATACTCTGTAAGTACGGGAAATGTCCCGCCGAACGGCGTGTTTGCGACCCACCTTTTTTCTGTAAAAGTTTCATCAGAGGTGGGATCGTAAAGTTCGGTTTCATTTTGAACAACTGTATCTTTCAAAGCCGATTTGATAAATTCCCATGCAGCCTCCTTGTTTTCGGAATCAGAGGCTATTGCTATCCGTGAATCAATATGCACAAGTCCGTTTACCCCGTCATTATTCGGAAAACCCGTAAATGCCGCTTTCTCTCCGAGAACATCATTTTCCAGAGGATAAAACTTTTCAAAATTATAAAAAAGCCCACCTATAAGAAGTGAATTGTTATTCATTATCATTTCATTCATGCCCTGAAGTCCTGCACTTACGTCATAGCGGAAAGTTTTATCCTCCGGGAACATTTCAAGAATATTTTTAAATTCATCTGAATCAAAACTGCAAACCGCATTCTGATAGTCCACAAAACTGTTGTATTGCAAAGCATATGAAATAAAGTTCTGTCGGTCAGAAATACCGCTTGAAAGCGCTGCTCCTTCCGGAAGTGAATCTGTCAGTTCATAGGCTTTATCAAAAGTAAGACTGTCACTATCGCCTATTATCGAATATCTTCCTGCCTCGGTCAGAATAAAAAAGTCCAAAGCCATACTGTAAAGTCTGCCGTCATTTTCCAGCACAGACAGAATATTAGGGAGAAATGCATCTCTGTTCATCTCGCTGTCTTTGTCCATAAACTCATAAAGATCGGCAAAAAGTCCCTTATTCACATAGCTGTCATAGGGCATATTGTTGTCAAAGACCAGCAGATCGGGCATATTTCCCAAAAGCAGCGAATTGTTGAAATTAACAAGGGCTGTATCATAATCTATGGTTTCATCGTTTTTATCGTAATAGTTTACAGCATTTATTAAATATTCATCGTTTGTTCGGTTGAATCTTGCAGCAGCCGCAGTCCAGAATGCTGACAGAGTTGAAAAATAGCCTACGGTGATTGTTTTCCTCTGCCTTACCTCACTTTCATCGATCGGTATTATCAGTGAGCAGAGCTTTTTTGCAGCACCTGAAATTCTGCTGTATCCTCCTACCAGAAATGAGCCGTCCTCACAGGAGATAAAAATCTCGGGATCGGTATCCGCACCAACATCAAGAAGATCAAGTACATTTTCATACTCCAATGTATCCGCTCTGAAACCTCCTACGCCCGTATCACCGGGAATATAGCAGATATAATCGCCGCTGCCTGAGCAGATCCGATCCGCATAGGTGACAGGGAGACTGTGTTCTGTGCCGAAGTTTTTTTGTATTTATATCCACCTCAATATGTATTCTTTACATCTATCATTATATAAAAAACTAAATATATTTTACTACAGGTACAGGCAAATGTCAATAACAAATCATCATACAGAGTGATGATTTACATATATAATGCAAATGAAAAATAGAACGCCTGAATTTATTGGATAAATATTGTTAAAAATAAGATGATTCAATTGATTTTATAAGCTTTATTTCAGTATTTTACACACATAAACAAAACGTTCACGCTCTACATAAATGCCCTTAATGGTTGAAAAACGGGGGTAAATCAAGCGCATCAACTTCATTTACAATATCATCAGAAGATGGAAGCACTTATAATTATACGATACTCCCGAAAATATCAGGACAATGCTTGAAGAAAGAGATCTCTATTTGTATTTCAATGGATACCGGTACAGACATCAGGGAGCTTTATTCATACAATATGATAATGTTTCTTATCAACATATGTGAAAAGTACAGATAGAAGCTATGATATATCAAACGGTCTGCGGTATAGTCGTACCACAGACCGTTTTTGTTTAATATTAAATCTTTCGCAAAGTAGAAAAATGTGCGAAAA
>CANQPL010000059.1 GCA_947625735.1 uncultured Clostridia bacterium | reverse complement strand
CTATTTCTCCTTCGGATTGTATTGGGTGGTTTGCCTCTTGTTCCGTTCCTTGTTAATTTTGTGGATTGCTATAATACCCATAAGGACGGAAGGAGACAATAGAAAATATGAAAGCAGAGATTATGATCCCCGAATCAATGACTACCGCTTCGATAGCCTTTGTGCTTGATGTGCGGAGTGAACGTGAAACTATAATTATCGGCAGCTACGAGAACATACACGATTATCTGAAAAAGGGCAGGAACAGCAATGATATTCAGGTGTCCTCACGCAAGTTGGGTACACTTGCAGAGGAAATGAACGAGCTTGCTATGGCTGACAACCGTATGGAGGAGATAATAGAAGCGTCCAACGGCTTGTACAACAACATTTCCGAAGCACAGGGAAACAAAAATGCCGAACAGTACATTTCTGCACTGAACGGCATTTACAGCAGAGCACCGAGGGCGAATATGCTCCGCAACTACATTATTTTCTTTATTTTCACAAACTATATGCGTATTCACAAGGAACAGAGCGGTGAACATCACATTTTTTCTTCCGAAACCAGAAAAAGTGCCGAAAAATTCTCCGCCGAGTACAATCAGATAATAAAGGATATGCTGACCTCATACAGAAATCTGCCTAAAATTGAGGAAAGCGATGTTTATTATTGGGATATGTCCCGTTCCATTGGCAGCGACTGCACCGATTATGATGCTCATATTTGCCACTACAACGCTAATGGGGAAAGCAAGGTCGCATATATAACTGACGACAGCTTTATAGGGCTTATACAGATATATTCGGATATACTTAACCAATGCAACAAAAAAGTCCGAAACTGTCGTGTCTGCCACAAGCTGATAATCGTTGAACGTGAGAATGACAAGTGCCTGTGCGGTAATCCCGATTGTGAAAAGAAATACTCCTCCGACAGAAACAAAGTGGCACAAAAAAAGTGCCGTTCCAATACCATTAACGAGATTTACAACAGGTTCAGCAACAACAGTGCTAATTTTAGGAGGAATTTCCCTAATCACCCGGAATTTCGACAGCAGATCGACGATGCTCTCAAAGCTGAACGCAAGGTGCTGCTTGCCGAGAAGAAGCATTTATCCGAAAGCAGTCCACAGGACAAGATCGACGAATTTCAGAATAATTGTAATGAGGCTTATTATAGGTTACAGACTTTGAATGAGAAGCTGATGGAGAAGAGATGATTTTTTTATTTTCACCGTTTTTGTGAACATTTCTATAAAATATTCAATGTCATATCTTAAAACTATGACTAACCATAAAAAATAAGTGTTACCCTATCAAAAATTACTGTGATATAATTATAATATCAACCAAATCATAAAATGAAAGGATAACACATATGAAAACATCAATAATCGGCTACCCAAGAATCGGTTCTCTCCGTGAGCTGAAATTTGCTTCCGAAAAATATTTCAGAAACGAGATTACTGCTGACAGTCTGCTTGCAACGGCAAAAAATATTCGCCTTGAAAATTGGACTGTCCAGAATTCAAACGGCATTGACTTTATTCCCTCAAATGATTTTTCCTTCTATGACAATATGCTTGATACCGCTGTTCTGCTTAATGCCGTTCCGGAAAGGTACAAGGCTCTTGATCTGTCTGCACTCGATACATACTTTGCAATGGCGAGGGGTTATCAGGGCAAAAGCGGCGATGTTAAGGCTCTGGCGATGAAAAAGTGGTTCAACACGAATTATCACTATATGGTTCCCGAAATTGACGATAACACGGAGATAAAGCTGACAGGGAAAAAGCCCTTTGACGAATTTCTTGAAGCACAAAAGAACGGCATAAAAACAAAGCCCGTTATCATCGGAGCGTTCACATTCCTTAAACTTGCACGCTTTACGGGAAATAAGACCGCCACTGACTTTGTTGACAGCGTTTCAGCGGCATACTGTGAATATCTTGAGATATTTAACGCTCTCGGCGCAGAGTGGGCAGAGTTTGACGAGCCGTTTTTGGTAACAGATCTGTCGGCGGAGGATATTTCACTTTTTGTATCGCTGTATAAAAAAATTTTATCCACAAAGGGCAACGTAAAAATTTTGCTTCAGACATATTTCGGAGATGTTCGTGATTGTTTTAACGAGATATGCGGACTTGACTTTGACGGTATTGGAGTTGACTTTGTTGAGGGCAAAAAATCCCTTGAACTTGTGACGGAAAACGGATTTCCCAAGAATAAGATGCTTTTTGCAGGCGTTGTCAACGGCAAAAATATCTGGCGCAATCATTACGGAAAGACACTAATAACTGTATCGGAACTGAAAAAGCACTGCGGAGAGATTGTGCTGAACACTTCCTGCTCACTGCTCCACGTTCCCTATACTCTGAAAAATGAGAGCAAGCTGCCCGATAGTGTTAAAAAGCATTTTGCATATGCGGAGGAAAAGCTGTCCGAGCTTGCGGAGTTAAAGAAAATACTGTCCTCTGAGCAGTCCCTTGAAACTGCAGAATACATTGCAAATTCTGCCCTTTGCAGCGAGCCGAGGAGCGGTCTGAATGAAGCCGTTCGTGAAAAGGTGGCGGCACTTTCAGAAAAGGATTTTGTACGCCTGCCCGAATTTGCGGAGCGTGAAAAGATACAGAAAAAGCGCTTTGATTTGCCGCTTCTGCCCACAACAACTATCGGTTCATTTCCTCAGACATCGGAGGTAAGAGCCAACCGTGCAGCTTTCCGAAAGGGTGAAATTTCCGAAGCGCAGTACGAAGATTTCAACAAAAAGCAGATTGCTGACTGCGTGGCATTGCAGGAGAAGATCGGGCTTGATGTGCTTGTTCATGGCGAATTTGAGCGTAATGATATGGTCGAATATTTCGGCGAATGCCTTGACGGATATATCTTCACCGAAAAAGCGTGGGTGCAGTCCTACGGCACACGCTGCGTTAAGCCGCCTGTTGTGTGGGGAGATATTTCCCGTGCAAAGCCAATGACGGTTAAGTGGTCGAAGTATGCGCAGAGTCTTACCGACAAGCCTATGAAGGGTATGCTTACGGGACCTGTGACTATACTTAATTGGTCGTTTCCCCGTGAGGATATTTCACTGAAAGAAAGCGCATTTCAGATAGCTCTTGCAATTCGTGAGGAAGTGCTTGACCTTGAAGAAAACGGAATAAGCATAATTCAGGTGGACGAAGCCGCTCTCCGTGAAAAGCTGCCCCTTAGAAAGTCCGATTGGAAAAGCGATTATCTTGATTGGGCAATACCTGCGTTCCGCCTTGTTCACAGCGGTGTAAAGCCCGAAACTCAGATACACACTCATATGTGTTACAGCGAATTTGCGGACATTATCAAGGAGATCGACGATATGGACGCAGACGTTATCACCTTTGAAGCAAGCCGCTCCGACCTGACAATTCTTGATGTGCTGAAAGAAAACAATTTCCGCACCGAGGTCGGTCCGGGAGTGTATGACATCCATTCTCCGAGAGTGCCTACAGTAGATGAGATAAAGTCTGCGCTTCACAAAATGCTTGACCGTATCCCGAAAGAAAAGCTGTGGGTAAATCCCGACTGCGGACTGAAAACAAGAGGAAATGCGGAAACCATTCCCAGCCTTGAAAATCTTGTCCGTGCGGCAGACGAGGTACGCAATGAAATTAAATAAGCTTTTCAAAGATAAAACTGTAATGTCCTTTGAGATATTTCCACCCAAGACCTCAGACAGCGAATGTACGATTTATGAAACTCTTGACGGACTGAAAAATCTGCACCCCGATTTTATCAGCGTGACCTACGGTGCAGGTGGCGGTGCGAACTGCTCAAAAACCTTGCAGATAGCGTCCGATGTGAAGAATAAGTATGGTCTTGAAAGTGCGGCGCATCTGCCCTGTATTAATCTTACAAAGGAAAATGTGATCGGAATTCTGGACGGCTTCAAGGCAAACGGCATTGAAAATATCCTTGCATTGAGAGGGGATATTTCTCCCGATATTACGCCCTGCGGAGATTTTCGCCATGCAAACGAGCTGATAGAATTTATCCGTGAAAACGGCGACTTCAATATTATCGCCGCCTGCTATCCCGAGGGACATACCGAAAGTGCAAGTCTGATTGAGGACATTTGCTACACAAAACAGAAAGTGGATTCGGGGGCAAATCACCTCATAACTCAGCTTTTTCTTGACAACAGTTATTTTTATGATTTCCGTGAGCGTGCGGCACTTGCAGGGATAAACGTGCCTGTTGAAGCAGGGATAATGCCCGTCACGAATAAGGCACAGATAGAACGTATGGTAAAGCTGTGCGGAGTAAGCCTGCCGAAAAAGTTTGAGCGTATGCTCGAAAAATACGGCGACAATCCCACGGCAATGCGTGACGCAGGCATTGCCTACGCCATAGATCAGATAGTTGACCTTATTTCACAGGGAGTTGACGGAATTCATCTTTACACAATGAACAAGCCATATGTGGCGCAGAAAATATGCGAGGCAGTGGCAAGGCTGCTGGCGGCATAAATTATTCCCCGGACGTTTTCTGTGAACGTTCGGGGATTTTACTTTAATACTCTGAAATAAGCCTTTGCAGTTCATCAATATAAGCAATGGCAAAGCTGCTGAAAAAAGCCTGCTCATGGCGGATATATCCCACGTTTATTTTTTCCTCGGTTTTCAGCGGCACGGAGATGATGTTGTCCCCGTTGAGATTGCTGTTGAGCACACCTGTGCATATCGTGTAACCGTTAAGTCCGATAAGCAGATTGAAAAGAGTGGCACGGTCGCTGACATGGATAATTTTCTTGTGTGGAGCGGTGCTTAGTATCTCCTCGGAAAAATAAAATGAGTTGAACTCACCCTGCTCAAAGGCAAGACAAGGATAATTTTCCAAATCGTCAAGAGTGATAAAATCTTTTTCTGCAAGAGGGTGAGCACTGCTTATAAAAACGTGTGGTTCTGCTGTGAAAAGGGGAGTGAATATCAGATGATTTTCTTTCAGCAGCTTCGTTATGACCTTTTCGTTAAATCCGCTGAGATAAAGGATACCCAGCTCACTTCGGAAGCTTTTCACGTCCTCGATAATTTCGTATGTTCTTGTTTCTCTGAGAGTAAATTCATACTCGTCGTTGTCAAGCCGAGAAATTACATTCACAAAAGCATTTACAGCAAAGGCATAATGCTGTGTGGAAACGGAGCATATCTTTTTTGACGGCTTCTTGTTAAGATAGCGCTGTTCCATAAGCTCCGCCTGTTCCACCACCTGCCTTGCATATGAGAGAAATTCCGAGCCGTCAATGGTCAGAGTGATGCCCTTTGCGGAGCGCTGAAAAATTTCTATGCCTATCTCATTTTCAATGTCCTTGACAGCATTCGAAAGACTTGGCTGTGAGATGAAAAGCTGCTTTGCAGCTTCGGTTATTGAGCCGCAGCGGACGATGGCTATTATGTATTTCATTTGCTGGAGTGTCATATTATTTTCTCCCTCAGATTGTTGTTATTTTTTTATACATAACAAAAAAGACACTATCCGAGCCGTAACTCAGATAATGTCTATGGTCTTCTCTATTTCTTATGATATGATATGCAAAAAACGCCCTTATTTCGAAATCAAAAAAATCTTTATAGACCGTGCCGAAATCAGAGCAGCACAAATAAAGCCGTCGAAACAGCTTGTTTTCTGACATATAATATCATCGCTTACGTTCCGGAGTTCCGCAGACTATAAACAACACCCGATCACGGGAAAAACACAGGCAAGTATTCCGACTTATCGCCCGTCGGCAGAACCGACTCACATACGCCTTCCCGGGACAATTCCCAGTGACTGACATTACATCTTGTATGCTTAAATCATTAACTGATTGGCAAAATACGGCAACGGCCTTGCTCAGGATTCACACCTGATTCCTTGTTAGGCTTGGCAGCTGTTTTCACAGATCTGCTTTTGCACCTGTATTCCGATAATTTTTTCTTTATTTTACCATTTTAACAGCCTATTGTCAAGCATCTTTTGAGGAATTGACTGTATATTGGTTACTCTGTTTTATTTAACCTATAAAGCATACAAGGTCTGCCCCCTGTTTCATAGTTCATATTTCCGACAATAACGCCTTTTTCAAGCAGGAAGTTAACATATCGTCGGACTGTTACACGGGACAGCCCAACCTTGTCCGCAATTTCTTCACTTGTAAAATCGGTATCGGGACTTTGTTCAAGAAAGCTTTTTACAGTTTCCAGAGTCTGATCCTGAATTCCTTTGGGGAGCTGTTCGGACGTTGCCGATGAGCTTCGGTTCATAATGGCGTCAATATGCTGCTGACTGAATGATGACAGATCGTGAAAAGCGTCCTGCCTGTTTAAAAAAGTTTCAAGAGCACGCTGAAATCTTGCACTTGAAAACGGCTTTACAAGATAATCCACAACACCAAGACGCATTGCTTCTTCAATAGCTGCACTGTCATTTGCAGCTGTTACCATTATTACAGACACAGGAAGATTTATTTCTCTGATTTTTCTCAGAAGCTCAAGTCCGTTTGTTTTGGGCATATATACATCGAGGATAACAAGGTGTACTGTGTTTTCACGCAGCATTGTAAGTGCCCTGTCGCCGTCACGGCATACGCATAAAACGTGGAAATGCTTATTCTCCGTTACATATTGTTTATTTATCATTGCAACCATAGGATCATCTTCTACTATCATAACCTCATACATCTGAGCTTCCTCCTTCATCGGTAAGAGTTACGGTGAACGATGTTCCCGTACCCGGTTCGGAATCGACCGTAATAGTGCCGTTATGCTTTTCTGCAAGCTGTCTGACCAGAGCCAAGCCTGTGCCCCTGCCGTCGCCTTTGGTGGAAAATCCGTACTCAAAAATTTTCTCGGTATTTTCGGCAGATATTCCGTTTCCCGTATCGTCAACAGTAATTATCATAGCGTGAGGTTTGGTATATATGCCAACAGAAAGCTCCTTCGGGAGTTCATTTTTTTCATTGAGAGAATCCATTGCATTTTCTGTAAGATTCCCGATAATTGTAATAAGATCGCCCGAAGGGAGAGAAATATCGCTTCTTGAAAGTCTGCTTCCGCTTTCAAGTGAGAATGTTATATCAAGTTCTGCCGCCCTTGAATATTTGCCGATAAGGAGTGCCGCAACAGAGGGATCGTCAATATTTTTCATTACATTATGTATCACCTTCTGCTGAATAGAGGTGATATTTGTAATATACTCACAGG
Organism: uncultured Clostridia bacterium; assembly: GCA_947625735.1. GTDB lineage: Bacteria > Bacillota > Clostridia > Oscillospirales > Ruminococcaceae > Huintestinicola. Next base: position 7,146 of record CANQPL010000059.1, on the reverse strand, counting down.
CTTCGGATGTTCTGTTCATCTGTATCAGACCAAGAATAACGTGCAGCTTATTTGTAAAATCGTGGTTATTTGCACGCATTGATTCAACAAGATATCTCACACCCGAAAGATCTTCCATCAGTTTGGTAAATTCTGTTCTGTCCCTGAGAATACACAATCCGCCTTCCGTCTTTTCCTTATCGGTAATGGGTATTATATCGGCAATAATGTCGGAACCGTTATCCGAATGAACGGAAAGACCGATGCATTTTTCTCCCGAGGACAATATCTTGTTTGCAGATATTTCGGGAATAGCTCCCGAAATACTTTTTACATCATCATTTAAATCAAGCATTTTCTTTGCGGAACAGTTCATATAAACAATGCTGCCCTCATTATCGAATGCAAGCAGTCCTTCTTCAAGAGCCTCAAGAACGTTATCTCTTACGGTAAACATAGCGCTGAAAATATCAGGCTCATAGCCTTTCAGAATTTTTTTGATCCTGCCCGACAGCTGCCTTGACAATGCAACTGCAACGGCAATTACCGTAAACGCACATAAAACATGTATAAGAACATTGCTCACAACAATCTTCCTGATATTCTGTGAAAGCATGACCGCAAGAACAAATCCCGCATAATTCCCGTCATTATCATAAATTGCTGCATATGCACGACGCTGTGAACCCGAAGGACCTGTATCGGAGGTTACATAAAAAATATCGCCGCCGCTGAAATCGGGAACTGTTCCGTCATATTCTGTTCCGATAAGCTCGTGATTGGTGTGATAAATACGAAAATTATCTGAGCTTATTATTGAAATAACATCAATATTTGAAAGAGAGCTTTTCAGCGAGTCGAGATAGGGTACAATCATATTTTCGGAAGTATCGCTGTTTTGCTGACGTATAATTTCCGACTGTGCAAGTGCCTGTGCAACATTTTCTAGATTCTGATCAAGACGTTTTCTGTCGGTTGAAATACTCACTGCTATGCTGATTATCGAGATAAGAACGGTCATAACCGAAACAAGTATCAGCAAGGTTTCGAGTATCTCACGCTGAATGCCTGCGGATCTGTTCTGATGATTATTTTTTGCCATAAAACGCATCTCCCGTCTATTATTGTAACTATTATAACATATAAAATCACTTTTGAAAATAGTCTGAATCGGCAAAAGGAGTTTTGTAAGTAAAAAAAGTGTTTTTAAATGTCAAATATTCCCCATAAAACTGCAAATTTACTCGTCTGACTTTTGAAAGTAATGAAAATCATATGGCAGGAAAAAATGTTGATTACTTTCCGATTATTGATTTTTTATTTGAACGGAGTTAGAATGTGTTTAACAAAGACCGAAAGGAAAGATGAAAAATGAATACTTTTGCAAGCATAATGGAAATGATGATGGTTGTCTGCTTCGGAATATCCTGGCCGCTCAATATTATCAAAGCGTGGAAATCCCGTTCAGCCAAAGGAATAAGCCTTCCTTTTTACTTCTTCATCTGGATAGGATATGTCTTTGCATTTGTCAGCAAATTTACGCTGATCGCCGCAAATGCACCACACCCTTGGTATGAAACAGTTCATTGGTATGTAATGTTTTTCTATGTGCTTAACATTGTAATGGTCACTATCGGAATAGGAATCTATTTCAGAAATAAGCATCTTGATAAAGCATCAACAGGAATTAAATTTACACCTGTTACCGAATAAAAGGAGGATATCAGTATGGAAAATGTTGTTAGAAATAGTTTTGCAGGCAGAATTGGTTCAGGAAAAACTACAAGCATAAACAATAATATAAAGGTTTCTGCCAATAGTTCTGTAATTTCAAAGATTTATGAAAGAGAAGCAGAGGAGTATTGCAGACTTAACGAGTTTGCGGTCAGAAACGGCGTTGTATTGTTCGGCTCAACCTTTGCAAAGGAAATTCCCGTAGGCGAACTCAGACAGGCATTTGATCTTGACCTTAATATTTATAACCGCAGCTTTACGGACGTTTCCGTATTTGATGCAGAGCCGCTTCTTATGGAATGTGCGGAAAGCCTTGCTCCCTCAAAGATCCTGCTGCAGCTTGGCGAAACCGACCTTGAAAGAGGATATAGATCGGTACCCGAAATAATTTCCGCATACGATTCACTTGTAAAAAATCTCAAAAAGAGAAACCGTTTCACAGATATTGTGATCGTATCCGTATGTGAAAACTCAAACGGTATTCAGCCCTCGGAATTTAATTCTCAGCTGGAAAAAATGGCAAAGAAAAACAAATGCAAGTTTGCAGATATATCCAATGCTTCAAGTGACAGGATGCCTGCTGTTAAAGCCTTCAGTATGTTAAAAATGTTTATGAGAAACGGAATTACATTCTGTGAAGCAATGAATATGGTAAACTATTAAAAATCTTTGAGTATATTTGTTAATAAGCCCGTATCTGCTGATAAATACGGGCTTTTTGACGTACATATTCATAAAATTTTAGAAAAATAGAAGATATGTCATTTATTACATACCCACTACCAAAACAACGTAAAATCGCCCTTTTCCCGTAAGCTCCTCTTGTTGTGCTGGGATTATCCACTAAATGCAGATGAGCACCACATTCAACTGTGATGCTCATCTTCTTAAACAACGTAAAATCGGCATTTTTGACCGTAGATACCCTGTGATTATGGGCGTTCCGCTGGCAAAAATAGAACCTTTCCCCTCGGTTTTTTCGTCAAGGTACTTTGTTTTCATCAGCAGATTAAACGCCCTTGCCGAACCCCTGCTGCCAAGCCCCGAAACATTGTGCATTTTAGTGGCAGTTGCAAGGTTTTTGTACATGTGGCATTCGTCCACAAACATCTTGTCAAATCCAAGCTGTTCAAAATCAATGAAATCATCTTTTGCCTGAGCATCTTTGAGAGTTTCAAGTTTTTTGGTATAGTTTGTTATGGTCTTTTCAATCTGTTTTACCGAAAAACTTTTACTTTTAGGATTTTCGGCTTTCAATTTGTCAAGTTCATTACGCAGCTTGTTTATTTCGCTGTTGAGATATTCGCTCTCTCTTTCGGGAGATAATCCCATACGGTCAAACTGCGAATGCCCCACAATAACAGCGTCCCAATCATTGGTCGCCATTTTTGCAAGCAGATTTGCCCTGTTCTTCTTCTCAAAATCTTTTTTTGTGGCAACAAGAATATTGGCGTTGGGATACAGCTTTCTGAAATCATTCCCCATCTGCTCCGTAAGTGAATTCGGAATGGCAAACAGAGATTTGTTATGCAGTCCCAGACGTTTACCCTCCATTGCAATAGCGATCATCTCATAACTCTTGCCAGCCCCAACGGCGTGAGCAAGCAGCGTGTTACCGCCAAAAAGTCCTCTTGCAACAGCATTTTTCTGATGTTCCTTTAACGTTATTTCACTGTTCATTCCCACAAAATTAAGATGAGAACCGTCGTATTCACGGTAGCGGAACGAGTTATATACCTCGTTGTATTTCTGCACAAGTTCCTCTCTGCGCTCCGGATCCTTGAATATCCAGTCGGCAAACTCCGATTTTATAAGATTGGCGCAGTGACGAGCGGCTTTCGTTTCCTCCTCGTTTACAACAAGAATATATCTGCCCTTATCGTCCCTCATATCAAAACCGAATTCGTCCCTTTTCCTGTCTTTAACTTGCAAGTCGCTGTTGTTCAAGATAGCCTCGATAATTTCATAAGCATTTTTTCTGTTTGTTCCGAAAGTATTTGTTGCAGTGTGATTTTTCTTAGCGGTGGCAGACTGCCCCTCCACTTTCCATACTCCCGCAATATCACTGTAGGAAACATTAAGTTCGGCAGCGGTACGGGCGTCGGGCTGAAATTTCTCCAAAATAAACTGCCTGATATACTTAGGGTCTACCCAGTGAGAGCCGAGTTTAACGGATATATCCTTAGCCTCAACTCTCGGCGGCATTGCTGCCTGAAGCGCTTCATAGTTTTTCTCGTATGCTTTCGGATCATCACAATTGATAATATCTTGTATCTTCTTGCGAATATTGCCCGACAAATACTCGTCTGTCGTAACATACTTTTCCTTTTCCTGCGGCAGCTTGTAAATCTGTCCGTCAAGCTCGGATATGAGCTTGTTTTTATCCATTCCGCAAAGCTCTGTCATAAAATCAAAATCGACCTTGCCCTTTTCGGAAACAGAAAGTATCAATGCTTCTTCCGCTGTTTCAACGTGAGCGGCAATTATTTTAGACTTCAGCGTATTTTTAGTGAAAATATCGGCTTTTCCCGTAACCTTCCCTTTTTCGTCCTTGACTTCAAGAGCGGTAAGCAGATTATATCCGTTGTCGTCTTTAAACACCTTGGCATTTTTGACATTGGAAATATTGCCGTACTTTTTTACAAATTCGTCATAACATCTGTTAAGCTCTGCTCTGCTTGCCGCAACATTGCTGTCAAGCCGCCCGCCGCTGTTTTCAAGCTGCAAATTCAAAAGCTCACGAACATTGTCACGAAGTTCGATCATACCCATTGCACGACCCAAAACATCTTTGGAAATATTGACCTTTTCCATTACGTCTCCGTCCTTGCGGTAATAGATATTGCCGTTTTGTGCGTAAAAGCTGAATGTCCTTGAATTTTCAAGAGCGGGAATTAAATCGTCATTTTGCGGCTCTATTTCAATATCTGCCGCCTTATATGTACCTTTGATATTCTTTATTGCTTCTGTAAGCTGCTGTTTAAGGTCTGCTCCCTCTATGGGTATACAGCTTGTGTCATTTTTACTGTTGCCGTACAGTTTGTTACCCTCTGTAATTTTTCCGAGAACCATTTCGGGGTGTTCCACAAAATAATTATTTACGGATAATCCGTCCTCGGTTTCCGTTTTTTTAAGCCATTCCGTATTTTCGGGAGAAATTTCGATTTGCTTTTCACGTTTTTGCAGAATGATAATATCGGAAGTAACCTCTGTTCCTGCTGTTGCTTTAAACGCATTGTTCGGCAAACGAATTGCTCCCAGAAGTTCCGCTCTTTCGGCTATATATCTGCGTATCTCGTCATTTTCCTTGTCCATAGTACCTTTTGAAGTTACAAAGGCTATAACTCCTCCCGGGTGAACCTTGTCAAGAGTTTTGGCAAAGAAATAATCGTGAATGTTGAAATTGCTGTCATTGTAGCGTTTGTCATTGATTTTATAGTCGCCGAACGGGACATTGCCAACCGCCGCATCAAAGGAGTTATCGGGGAATGATGTATTTTCATATCCCTTTATCTGAATATCAGCGTTCGGGTATAGCTGCTGCGCTATCCTGCCTGTGATACTGTCAAGTTCCACGCCGTACAGCTTGCTGTCCTTGTAAATTTCGGGAAGCATACCGAAAAAGTTACCCGTTCCCATTGCAGGCTCTAAAATATTTCCCTTTTCAAAGCCCAGATTATCAAGAACATTATATATAGCCGAAATTACAGTCGGAGAAGTGTAATGCGCATTCATAGTGCTGTGCCTTGCGGCTTCGTATTCTTCGGGAGTAAGCAGTTCTTTCAGTTCCGAATATTCACTGCTCCATTTGTCGTTTACGCTGTCAAATGCCTGCGGGATAGCTCCCCAGCCTGTGTAGTGTGCAAGTATTTCCTGTTCTTCGGGTGTTGCTGTGCGCTGTTCGTTTTCAATGGATTTGAGAAGTTTTATTGCCTGAACATTAGCGGCATAGCGGCTTTTTGCCCCGCCCATATCTCCGAAATTATCAGTTGCTATTGAATAATTTTTTAATTTGGGCATAGAAATTTTCGCACTGTCGGAAATGCTTTCGGAAATGTTTTTCTCACCGCTTGCCTCGGCTGTTTTTTCGGAAATTATCTCCGCACTTTCAAGCAGCGCAAAATTACCTTTGTAAAAATCCGAAAAGGACATTATTTTTTCTTCGGGCAGCAGCGTATCAATTTCAGCCAAAGTTACAAAATTACCGCTTATACCCGAAACACGGTAAACACCGTCTTCATTTTCTACAACATCGTTTATTCTCGGTTCAAGCCTGTCTGCATTAAAGTTTCTCCCTTGCAGAATTGCCTCGTCGGAATAAACTTCGTGTTCTTCCGACTGCTCATTTTCCTTTTCGGGATTGCCTATATACTCTCCGTCTCTTGCAAGGTCATATTTGTTGATGTTCTGCGTCACTTCATATTCAAGTTTCCCCGCTTTTTCTATTTTGCTGATACCCACATCATCGGGATAGATACCTTTAAGCGAGGAAACCGTTACCTCTTTCCCTCGGTAGATAAATTTATCGCCTATTGAAATATCACTGCCGCTAATTGATTTCGGGACATTGTTCGGAATTTGCTCCTCTGCAAGAGATATGAATTTGTAATATTCAAGATTTTCAAGTGCAGTGTTCATATCCTCAAAGGAATTAAAAAGTTCCTCCCTGACAATGCTTCCGTCAGCTTCGGCATTAAGCGATAAATTCTCAAGATCGGCGTAAATTTCTATTTCTTTTCCGCTGATTATCACATTGGCAAGTTCAACGTGATCTTTGTTGGAGAAGTTAGCCTCTTTTCCGAAGGATTTTTTTGAATGCCCGTTTATAAGCTCATATGTGCGGTCTAAAGGACTTAGCTTTGGGGGAGCTTTCATTTCACGAGTACCGCTTTCCTTTGCACTGATAGGATTTGTGCCGACCGTTTCGGGTGAAGTACCCAATGGGGACTGTTCCGGGGCTTTCCGATTTATAAGCAGCTCATTCTCAAGAACCTTGAACGACATAACAAGTGATTTATCGGAAAGAGAAGATATGCATACGCCGTCCTCAAAATTCCAGTTTCCCGACTTTCCCCATTCCATATACAAAGGTCTGCTCTCTGCATTTCCGAGAGAGTTTATCTTCTGTGAATAAAAGCCTGCTGTATTTGCCTCTGTAATACGTCTGCGTTCACCGACACATTCCTTTCTGACGTGATCTGTAATAACAAATTCCGTCCCTGCCGTCAGAGTCCTTTTAAGCTGACTGAGATTTTTAATGTTGTCAATATAATTCTGCTGTTCGGGTTCGGAGGCGTCAGCATTTACTTCCTTTCCTTTTTCGGTCTGCATACTGCGGAACATCTCAAAATTACTTCTATAGCAATCCACAAAATTAACAAGGAACGGAACAAGAGGCAAACCACCCAATACAATCCGAAGGAGAAATAGAGG
>CANQPL010000058.1 GCA_947625735.1 uncultured Clostridia bacterium | reverse complement strand
AGGATTAAGAATATGTAATTATGGGCATTTTGTAAATTCGGGGAAAAAAGTTTTTTTGCTGTCCAAAATAATTTTACAGGCAAAATTTTCTAAAAAATAGTTGACAATAAGCAGATCATGTGATATAATAAAAATTGTATTATTATCCTGCCTTAAATCAATTGGAACATTCCGATAGATCCCGTTAAAGCTCTTATACACCTGCTTTAATTTGTCCGTATTGTTTTATTAAAAGATTTACAACAGGTCACAGCATACGGCAGAGACAGGGGAGCAGGCTTAATTTGCACTATCGTTTCGGGTGCAGGCGGGTAAATGCCGCTGCACTCTTTAATTAATATATAAATATATAAAAGAAAGGACTTGCCAATGTTATTTACCGAACTTAATTTACCCGATGAGATATTAAAAGCAGTTGCCGACATGGGATTTACAGAAGCTACTCAGATACAGCAAAAGGCTATTCCCATAATGCTTGAGGGAAAGGACCTTGTGGGACGCTCCAACACAGGCACAGGAAAGACCGCCGCATTCGGCATTCCCGCCATTATGAAAGTGGAACAGGGAAAAAAGGGCGTTCAGGTGCTGATACTCTGTCCTACAAGAGAGCTTGCCATGCAGGCGTGCGATGAGATGAAAAAATTTGCTGCCTATATGCCGTGGGTAAAGCCCTGTGCCGTTTACGGAGGCGCTTCAATGGAGCGGCAGATATCAGAGCTTAAAAGGGGCGCAAATATAGTTGTGGGTACTCCCGGGCGAATTATGGATCACATCGGCAGAAATACTCTGCGTCTTGACAGGATAGGCACGGTGGTTCTTGATGAAGCCGATGAAATGCTCAATATGGGATTCCGTGAGGATATAGAGGAAATTCTGAAATATGTACCCGAGGAGCGGCAGACGGTGCTTTTCTCCGCTACCATGCCCCCTCCGATAATGGCGATAACACAGGAATATCAGAAAGATCCCGTGCTTATCAGAATTGAAAGCAAGGCACGGACCGTTGACAGCATTGAGCAGAAATATTTTGAAGTCCCAATGGGCAGAAAAACCGATGCGCTGAGAATGCTGCTTATCGCCTACGAGCCTGAGCTTGCTATGGTATTCTGCAACACAAAGAAAATGGTGGACGAGCTTACCGAAGCGCTGGTATCCAAGGGCTTCAAGGCGGCAGGGCTTCACGGAGATATGAAGCAGGCAAGCCGCACACAGGTGCTTGACGCATTTAAATCGGGGAGGATAAATATTCTCATTGCCACAGATGTTGCCGCAAGAGGAATAGATGTTGATGATGTTGATATTGTCTTTAACTACGATCTTCCGCAGGATAACGAATACTATATACACCGCATAGGCAGAACGGGCAGAGCGGGAAAAAGCGGCACAGCCTTTACTATAATAAGCGGCAGACGGCAGTTTTTTGAGCTTAAAAATATTGCCGCATTTATAAAGACCGATATTGTAAGGGGAGAGCTTCCAACCCGTGAGGAAATATCAGCAAGAAAGGCTGAACACGTATTTTTAAAGGTTATAAGCGCTGTTGAAAGCGGGAAGTATGAGAATGTAAAGCCATATCTGAATGAACTGTACAAAAAGGGTCTTTCTTTAGAGGATATCGCAGCCGCACTTCTGGGTATGCGTCTTTCAAAGGAGGTAAAAAATATCCCTGACATAGAGCCTGTTACAAGACGTGAAAAAGGTCAGGACAGACAGGGCAGGAGCAGGACGGCAAAGCTGGAGCTTTCCGCAGGCAGAGCGGACAGGCTGGCGCCTAATTTTGTGCTGGGCGCACTGGTGGAGGCAACGGGAATGCCCGGAAAGTCCTTCGGGAAAATTGATATTTACGATCGTTTTACAACTGTTGAAATTCCTGAAGCGGACAGCGATCACATAATCGAATCTATGACAGGTATCAGGATAAACGGTCAGAAGGTGACAGCAAAGCTCTATGAGGGCAGAAAGGAACGTTTCTCCGATGATCGTAGAGGTTCAAGAGGAGGATATTCATATAAAAGGACAGGCGGCAGAAATTCAAGCCGCAGAGGATATGAAAACCGCCGCAAGGGTTAAGACGTTCAGATATAAAAGCAACAGGGACAATGCCGTGTAAAGGGCATTGTCCCCGTTTATTTAAGGAGAGAGTATCAGCGTTTTCCGCTTATCATGGAGCGGCTGCAAAAATATGTAATAAGGAAGTATCCGCCGTAAATTATAAGTATGAGTACCGATGTAAATATGACCGATGCCGATATTTCATCTGTGCCGAATACCTCCAGTATACGGATTGCAAACTGCATACCGAATACAGAGTGTATCGCCGCAAGGAGCATAGGCAGCAGGAAAAAAATCTCCGTCTGTGCAAAAAGTGAGCGGTCAATATCCCTTTCCTCTGCCCCTATCCTGCGAAGAACATCATATCTGCCGATACTGTCCGCACTGTCGGAAAGCTCTTTAAGAGCAAGCACCGCACCGCAGGAGATAAGGAACACTATTCCGATATACAGTCCGATAAGAGCGGCTATCCCGCCCAGTCCCACAGCAGCTTCGGAAATATCTATACGGGTGTTGAGTGCGGCTCGGGACAGGATCCCATTTTCATTAAGCTCTGCCCGCATATTTTCAAAGGCGGCGGAAAGTCTTTCCTCTGCGGCGCTTCTCCCCGATTTGTCAGAAGCGGCATAGTTACCCGTAAGATAGCTTACAGCAGGCACTGTTCCGTCGGGTATCAGGCTGTCGGGTACTACATAAAATCCCGCGTTGATGTGCTGGGCGGCAAGCTCCAGAAATCCGTCCGAGCAGCAGTCGTATTTTGAATGAAGCACTTTTCCGAAAATGTCAATGCTCCCACCGTTTTCAAGAACGGTATTTCTTAGCTCTGTCATGGAATCAAAGTCGCATACAAGGATAAATTCGTTCTCATTTAAGACCTCCGTCTCCCTGCCGTAAAGCTCCATAAGACGGTTGTAGTCGCTCAGTCTGACTATATCCTCGGGGGTGGTGTAGTCAAGAAAAAGATAACGTTCTTTTACGCTTTCAAGCATTGAGCCGAATGATGCTCCGAAGTCAAAGCCCTCCGTATGATAGACGTCAAGCTCGGTAAAGCTGTCGGTTTCCTTTTGAATGTCATAGCCGTGTTTTTTAAGTTCCGATATTATATCGGCAGGCAGAAGCTCTTCCGTTTTCTTGTCTTTCAGGGAAATATCTATCTGAAAATCGGCCGGGCAAAGAGAATTTAAATTCGCATTCATGGAATTTCTAACCGTAAACGCCGAGGACAGGGTGCATATGGCAACAAAGAGCATAAGGCAGATAACCGTCATTGACATTACCGTAGTATTTATCTTTGCACTTATCTGTCTGAAAGTAAAGGCATTAAGTCCTTTGTAATAGCTTCCTTTCATGGCGGAGGCTATAGTCAGCAGCAGACCCGACACCGAATAGTAGATAAGGAATGTAGTTACCGACCCTAAAGCTATCATTGCAAGCATGGTATTTTCGGTGATATTTATTTTGTGTGTTACCGTGTGATAGGCATAACCCAGTCCCGCAGCGGCAAGAATAAAGATGAGCACACAGAGGGCGGGATTTTTAAGGGGCATTTTTTCAGTACGTTTATCCGACTGCATAAGTGTTATGAGCCTTGCTTTTCCTATCATAAGGGTGTTGAATATCATTACCGCACCGTACATGATGCCGAAATATATAAGCGTTTTTATGACCGACTCCCACGAAACGGTAAAGCGGTACTCAGTCATATCCGCTTCAAAAAGATCTGCCACAAATGCGCTCATAAGCTGGGAAAGCCCCATTCCGAGGACAAGCCCCGCCAAAAGCGAGCCTATGCCGATAATGAACGTTTCACAGAGGAGCAGTGCGGATATCCTGCCTTTTCCCATGCCAAGGAGCATATAGACCGCAAATTCTCTGCTTCTGCGCTTCATAAGGAATCTGCCCGCATAGACGATAAGCAGTCCCAGCACCACCGAAACGAACACGCTCACTCCCGACAGAGTAGTTTCCATAAGCCCTATTATCTCACGGGTATCAGCAGATACGGTCAGATATGCGCTTTGTGTTCCTATGGCGTTAAATACGTAAAATACCGATACACCGATGAGAAGTGTAAAAAAGTAGACGGCGTAGTCCTTTATACTTTTTCTTATATTGAGAAGAGCCATTTTAAAGAGCATCGCCTGCGTCACCTCCCAGAAGTGTCACCACGTTGATTATCTTGTTAAAGAAATCTCTGCGGGAAAGGCTGCCCCTGTCAAGCTCGCTGAATATGCGTCCGTCCTTGATAAAAATAACCCTTTGGGCATAGCTTGCGGTAAATGGGTCATGAGTGACCATCATGATAGTTGTCTGAAATTCGCTGTTAAGACAAGAAAAACGCTCCAGTAACTGCTTTGCCGCCTTTGAGTCCAGCGCACCTGTAGGCTCGTCCGCAAGAACCAGCTTCGGATCGGTAACAATGGCTCTTGCCGAGGCAGTCCGCTGCTTTTGTCCTCCCGACATCTGATAGGGATACTTGTTGAGAACGTCCTCTATTCCAAGCTGACGTGCGACTGTCTTTACCTTTTCATTGATCTTTTTTGGCGGCAGCTTTCGTATAGAAAGGGCAAGAGAGATATTTTCATAGGCGGTGAGAGTGTCAAGCAGGCTGTAATCCTGAAAGATAAAACCCAGCTTTTCACGGCGGAAACGGTTAAGCTGTCCCCCTCGAAGTGAAGTGATATCGATATCTTCCAGCAGGATATGTCCCGAGGTAACACGGTCAATTGTAGAGATACAGTTAAGGAGAGTTGTTTTCCCGCTCCCCGATGCCCCCATGATCGCAATAAACTCGCCCCTGCAAACGGTAAAGGAAATGTCGTCAATGGCTTTTGTCAGGCTTTGTCTGTTCCCATAGTATTTTTCGATATGCTCGACTTTCAGAAGTGTCATAGCATTGCCTCCTTTTCTGAGTATATTATACCATGAGAAAGGGGTCTTGTCCTGCTTTTAATGTTACCTCATATTACATTTTTGTAATAGATCACTCCGAAGATTCAGGCTGTCGGTTTATGCGTAATAGAAATCATTTTTTTCAAAAGCAATCTCAAATTCGGTGAACAGGTTTACCTGTGACCGTACCTGTATATTATGCCCCAGCCTTTCGCAAAGACTTTTTACGATGTAAAGTCCCATGCCTGTAGAGCGGCAGCCGCTCCTGCCGTTTTCACCGGTAAAGGTTTTCTCAAATATTCTCGGAAGGTCGCCGTCGGGTATACCGATACCGTTATCACGAAAATGCAGGACAATCTTATCGGGAAGCTCCTCCGCCCATATGCTTATCTCGGGACTTCTTTCCTGTGAGATGAATTTTATACTGTTTGCCATAAGCTGACCGATAATAAATTCCAGCCATTTGCTGTCGGTCATTACGGTAAATCCGAGATCACGGACACAAAGAGCTATATCCCGCAGAAGAAGATCCTCCCTGTTTTTTACCGCAGCAGCCGTTACGGCTTTTTTTAGAGATGTTTTCAGAATCATGTGATCCTTTTGAGCATTTTCAGAGCGGGCGTAATAGAGTACCATATCTGTGCAGCCGTCTATCCTGCGCAGCTGTTCGTTTATTTTGTCTGAATTTTCACAGGGAGTATTATGCACCATAAGCTGAAGTGAGGACAGGGGCAGCTTTATTTCATGCACCCACATTTCTATAAATTCACGGAATTCTGCGGCGGCATTGCGGTATTTAAGATTCTCCTCACACATTGACGCGCCCGTTTCACGAAGTATATCACAGAGCAGCTTTCCCTCGAAAAAATCGGGTTCATCGGTCATTTCACAGATAAGGTATTTTTTATCAAGTCCTTCAAGTCTTTCGGTAAGAGTATCATAAAAGGATTTCCGCCGCATGATCTCCCGCATCTCGCAAAGGGCATTTCCGAGCCAGAAAAGTATGCCCGTAGAAATTATAATGCCTGTATTGACATGAAATGCGTCCATAAACAGCACTATTGCCGCAAATGTAAACAGCATAGTCATATAGTCGGGCAGCCTGTCCCGCAGATGATCGGATATTTTCATTTTAATATATACCCCTGTTTCTTTCTTGTTTCCACCGCATCATTATATCCCGCCTCTGCGAGTTTTGCCCGCAGTCTGCTTATATTCACGGTAAGAGCGTTGTCTCCTAAAAATTCATCGCTGTCCCAGAGAGCGGTCATAAGCTCATCACGGGTGACTATTTTTCCCTGTTTTGAAAGCAGCTGACGGAAGATAAGCATTTCATTTTTTGTAAGTATAATTTCCGTATTTTCCCTTGTAAGAGAGCCTTTTGCGGTATCCACGGCAAGATCTCTCCATTTTTCACACATGGGTAGCTTTCCCGCACGTCTCAGGACTGCGGCAATCCTCAGCAGAAGAACAGAGGGGTCATAGGGCTTTGTTATATAATCGTCCGCACCGCAGCCGAGGGAGATGACCTCATCGCTGCCCGAAGCGGCTGTCACCATTATAACGGGTACATCGCTTTTGCGTCTTAACTCACACAGTATCATCTCGCCGCTGATTATGGGAAGATTAATGTCTAACAGTACAAGCTGAGGAGCGCAGGCAAGTATCTCGGGAACTGTGCGTTCAAAGGACAGGGGAGTTGCAGTTTCATAGCCTGCACTTTTGAGCAGTCTGCAAAGCTCACCGCATACGGCAGTATCGTCCTCAACAATAAAAATACGGTTCATTTTTTTCACCTTGCTTTACGAATGTACAAAGGCAATACCCCTCAGAGAACGTTGGCACACGTATATATGCGGTTATCCTTGCGGGTATTGACAAAAGGGAGCGGCAAAAAGCCGCTCCCGCCTTGCTTGTGAAATATGGGGAAGAATTGCCCGCTCAGATTAGATCTCTGTGCTTTCCTCGGTTCCGTCCTCTGCTGCAACCTCAATGTTGATACCTGCGTCCTTTTCTTCAGTCTGCTCATGGTCAATCACAGCCTCGGCAGTTTCCTCGGGAACAGGCTCGGGCTTTACCACCTTTGCGCCGCACTTGCCGCAGAAGTCAAAATCCAGAGGTACGTCAGCACCGCAGTTTTCGCAGACAACAACGCCCTTCAACGACCTTATCTGAGATTTCAGGCTTTCAATGAGAGAGGTCTTTTCTGCTACCTTGTCAAAAAGCTCCTTCATCTCGTCGCAGCAGGGAACGCCCTCCTTCTTTTCATAAAAGGTCTTTCCGATCTCGCAGTAGATGTCGTTCAATGCTCTTTCCTCAGTAGAGATCTTGAGCTTTGCCTTTGCAAGATCGCTGCCCTGCTTTGTCTTTTCGCCGATGGTCTTTCCTGCGTCAGTAACGGTTTTTGTAAATTTTTCAAACATAATAAATTCCTCCTGATATTATTGATTTATAATTTTGCTTTCCATGTTTTCAGTATAACATCTGCCTGCGCCGATGTCAACAGTATTCGTTAATTTCTCATCTTTACAGGCTGCTTTTTAATCTGATTTTAATAAAAGCCGTTTTTTTAATAAATATCTTACATATTATATGATAACATATAATAGAAAAAATGTCAATAATTTATAAGAAAATCAAAATCGGTCAAAAATTTAAAAATTAATTAACGAATAATAAACGGAATCAAGAATGTTTTTTCTGACAAATTTTCAAAGCAGTCCTCAGCTTAAAAAATGTTTTATTTGCTTTCTGTCCTGAATGCCCACTTTTTATTTATAATAAAATTCAGCGGAACGCTTACAACAAGATTAATAATAGGAGCGACAAACTTTGAAACGCCCAGTTTTATCCAGATCGTAGATAAAATATTTGTAAGAATGATACCTGTCAAAGAATAGGATATATATGTTTTTAACAAAGCCTTGCCCAAATTTCGTTTTTGTCCCTTTTCCACAGTAAATACAAATTTATTATTCCAGTAGAACGACCACAGCACACTGAGGAAAAATGCAGTCAGATTTCCTGCAATATAGTCCCATGAAAAGCCGTAAGGCTCAAGAATCAGCAGTACAGCCACATTGATAAGGTAGCTCAGAAGTGTATTTGTCACTCCCACAAGTCCGAATTTAACGAACTGCACAACTGATATAATTGCCGTTTCCGGGAGCCTGATATGCAGAATATCCAGTGCATATCTGAGAATTTTTTCGATTTTATCATTCAATTGTAAACACCGTCCTGATCATAGAAACGTGAAAATCACTCAGATGTGTTGCCGCTGCTGTAAAGCTCCTGCGGTTTTTCGTCCTCGCTTTCTTCATCTGCTGTTAATTGGTGGATCTGTATATCGGAAAATATGTTGAAATTCAGAAAATGGAATTTGTTATCCTCGGGAATTTTGTTCACCAGCGCCTCAAATTCAGCAGGGTCGCCCTCTGTACAGATAAAGCTTTCGAGGATATTTTCTTTGTTTTCCTTTGTTCCCGAAAAAAGGATTTTTCGTACCTCATCATTACGGGAATCAGAATAAACCGCAACGCCCGTTTCATTGTATGCGCCGTCAATATGAAGCGTCCTTGAATAAAAAGTCGAGGGCATAGGTCTGTAAAGCTCAGGAAAATTATCCAGTATCACAGTCGTTACCTTGTTATGATACATATAGGTTTTAAAACTATAGACATTTATTGCCGCTGTACCGACACACGACAAATAGATGATCCCCCATATTATGGGGTAAAACCGAATTGTCTTAAATGAATCAAAAATATATACGCCCAGAAAAGCAAGTATAGGGTATGACCATATCACATATCTGGCACAGGAAAGCATACCGCAGTTTATATGGCGCATTAAGGAAAATGCCGATACCACACCGATCAGGGCAGCATAATAATATAAACACCTGTAATTCTTTTTTGCTATCATAATAGGAAGAGCTATTATCGCTGCTGCCAGAAGAAGAAAAGCAAAGCTTGAAAAACCAAGATCGGGATCGAAAAAATAGGAAAAGATACGGTCAAAATACATTGTATCCGATTTTTCATGAGATAATGTTCCGCTGAGTTTTCCGATATAGATTTTATTGAATATGAAGGGGATAACAAATCCGATATAAGACAAAGCGTGCAGAGCTGTATACTTCCAATTCTCTCTGATGATCGTCTTTACTGTTTTTCCTTTGCTGTGTATTAAAATGTCAATGAGATAATCTGCGATTATAACCGCTCCTAAAACAAGAACGGCAGGATTTGCCCAGCTTGCAAGGGTAATAAAAACTCCAGCCCGACAGTAATTTTTATTGTGATACATTACAAGAGCAATAACAATAAAACTGTACATCATTGCTTCATAATAGATAAGATTTACATAATGTATTATCGGAGATGCGCTTAGCAGAAGTATACATATAAGCTTAGTTTCATCTGACGCTTTAAGATATTTTATTACAACAGCATATGAAAGAATGACAAGCAAAGCATTTGTTATCGTAAATGTTCTTATCTGTGGAAATCCCAGAAACTGCAAAAGGAGCTTTAACGGCATACAGGTAAGTCCGTAGATCGGAAAATAATATGCGATCCAGATATCCGGATCCTTTTGTGAACGGATAAGCTTTGAGGAACGAAGATCGTCATAATCATATATGTCCTTATACATTTCCGGATAATCTCTGCGTGCAAGGGTCAGATCATCAGGACACACCGTTAGTGAACCTCGGTATTCAATAGATATTGTCGGGAGGATATGACTGTCTGTTTCCATAGATCCTATCTTACCCAATGATGCGTCCAGAAGAAGTACAAAGCTGAAAATATAAAAATATATAATGGTTATTTTCTTAATAATAATTGATCTATGCGACTTCAGATCAAACGGAAATTTCATTTGTGTTTTTTTCTCTCCCCGCTATTTACCGCTGTTTAAAAAATCAATGTCAGACGGATACAGCCTTAAAAAATAAATTCACCGATCTGTCTTTCCATGCACTCGGAAACGTTTTCTCCGGAGTAGTAGGCATTGCTCCATTCCACTGTTTTGTCAAGAGCCTCCTCAATGCTCAGACGTGGACGCCAGCCGATAACAGCTTTGATCTTTGAGCAGTCCAGCTTTAAAAAATTCGCCTCATGAGGACCGCCGTCACTTAAATGCTTCCACTTTATATCTGTTCCGTGAAATCTGTTCCAGCTTTCACAAAAAAGCGTGACAAGCTCTCCTGTGGTGCGGCAGTCACGTTCTTCAGGACCCACATTATAGCTGTCAGCAAGAGACGGATCTTCATATTGTCTTTGTGCGACTGTCAGATAAGCAGTCAGAGGTTCGAGAACGTGCTGATAAGGACGGGTAGAGTGAGGATTGCGGACAATAATATCCTCTCCCTTATGAGCGGCTCTTATACAGTCTGGTATTATCCTGTCGGGGGCAAAGTCTCCTCCGCCGATAACATTTCCCGCTCTGCATGATGAAACAGCCGTACCTCTTTCATTAAAAAATGATTTTTTGTAGCAACTCGTTACAAGCTCTGAGCAGGATTTGGAATTTGAATAGGGGTCGCTGCCGTTTAATTCTTCATTTTCTCGATAACCCCATTGCCATTCCCTGTTAAGGTATACCTTATCTGTGGTAACGTTTACCACAGAGCGTACACTGTCACAGCTTCTTACAGCTTCGAGAAGATTAACAGTTCCCATAACGTTAGTTTCATAGGTATACACGGGGTTCTTGTATGATTCCCTTACAATAGGCTGAGCAGCCATATGGATAACGATATCCGGCTTTATCCTCTGCATGGTGCTGCAAAGAAGTTCTCTGTCCCTGATATCGCCGATCACCGAGAGCATATCCTTTTGAGCACCGCAAATATCAAAAAGAGCGGGGGCAGTAGGAGGAGTGAGGGAATATCCTGAGACCTCCGCCCCCATGGAGAGGAGCATTTTACATATCCATGTTCCTTTAAAGCCTGTATGACCTGTAATAAAAACCTTTTTTCCCTTATAAAAATCGTACCCCATATTTATTTTTTCACTTCCTCATCGTCAAAATTTATGCGTTCCTCCTCAATAACAAGGGGACGGTTCATAACTCTTTTGTTGATGCTGAGAATATATTCGCCGATAAGTCCCAGAAATATGAGCTGAACAGCCCCGAGGAAAAACATTCCTATAAGCATAGGAGCCATGCCCGCATTAAAGGTGTCCCAGTGAATAAGCTTCAATATCAGATAGACAAGCGCAATAATAAAGCTTGCACCTGCAATAAATATACCCGTAAAGGTAGCAAGGCGCAGCCCTATTTTTGTATATGATGTAAAACTCAGCATGGCAACATCGTAAAGAGAAAAGAAATTATTTTTTGATTTTCCCGCTTTTCTGAGCTGCTGCTCGTAAGGTATGTCCTTGCGTTTATATCCCAGTTCCGCAACTATACCTCTTAAAAAAGGGGTAGGGTCATTAAGTCCTTTAAGAATATTTATAAAGGACCGGTCATACAGTCCGAATCCGGTAAAATGCTCTATCTGCTCCACATCTGAAAATCGTTTTATCATCTTATAATAGCAGGTGCGCAGAAAACGCATAATTTTATTTTCCTTGCTGGTTGTCTTTATTGCGCTGACTATCTTATAACCCTTTTCCCATTCCTCAATAAATTTAGGTATCATTTCCACAGGATCCTGAAAATCTGCACACATAACCACAGTGCAGTCTCCTGTTGTCTGAGTAAGACCGTAATATGGGGAATTGTTCTGTCCGAAATTCTTGGCATTGAAGATCGCCTTTATCTTTTTATTTCCCGCACAAAGACGGCGGAGCCTTTCACGGGTGCTGTCGGTGGAGTCGTTATCTATGAAAACTATTTCATAATCATACTGTGGAAGCTTTTTAAACTCGCTTATTATAGCATCGCTTAACGGCTCTACATTTTCCTCCTCATTATATGTGGGAACAAGCACACTGATCTTTTTCATTTTATCACTTTCCTATGATTTTAACTGCAAGCTATCAATTTAAAAACGGTAAAAAATATCCTTATCTGTCCGCAGCAAATGAAAGCTATGCCCCTACCGCTTCGGAAATGATTTTTGCCATATAGTCGATCATTTCATCGGTCATTCCGGGGTAAACTCCTACCCAGAAGGTATTTTTCATAATAAAATCGGTAACATCAAGACTGCCTGCCGTCCTGTAGGCATCTGTACCCCGTATCTCGTCAAAGCATGGGTGACGGATAAGGTTTCCTGAAAACAGGAGTCTTGTCTGTATGTTGTGATCCTCAATATAGCGGGTTATCTTGTTTCTGTCAAGACCGCTTTCGGGTCTTACGGATATCAGGAAGCCGAACCATGAGGGCGTACTTCTCTCCGCCGCTTCAGGAAGTATGAGCCTGTCTCTGAGGGGTTCTAACGCTTTATATAGTCTTTCATGGTTATGGCGTCTTTTTTCGATAAAGGACGGGAATTTTTTTAGCTGCTCACAGCCCACAGCTGCCTGAAGATCGGTAATTTTAAGATTATATCCCAGATGACTGTAAACATATTTATGGTCATATCCTTCCGGAAGCTCGCCGAATTTACCGTCAAAGCGGTGTCCGCACATATTGTCTCTGCCCGAGGGGCAAACGCAGTCTCTTCCCCAGTCACGGTAGGACAGAATGAGCTTGTGGAGCAGCGGATCGTTTGTATACACACAGCCGCCCTCTCCCATGGTCATGTGATGAGGAGGATAGAAGCTGCTTGTGCCTATATCTCCCCATGTTCCGGTAAAACGTGTCTCTCCGTTTATGGTGTACTCAGAGCCGAGGGCATCGCAGTTATCCTCAATTAGCCAGAGAGAGTGCTTATCGCAAAATTCCTTTACCGCCTTAATATCAAAGGGATTTCCCAGCGTATGGGCAAGCATTACCGCCTTTGTTTTTTCTGAAAGAGCGTTCTCCAGAAGCGTAACATCTATATTATACATGGGAACGGTGACATCAACAAAAACAGGTACAGCTCCGTATTGAAGCATAGGTGACACAGTTGTGGGAAATCCGCAGGCGACCGTAATCACTTCATCTCCCCGCTTGATGCGGCGCTCGCCCAGCTCGTAAGCCGTAAGAACGGAAAAGGCAATAAGATTCGCCGATGAACCGCTGTTTACAAGATGAGCATATTTTACGCCTATCCACTGTGAAAACTCCTTTTCAAACCTGTCTGAGAATCTTCCGGCAGTAAGCCAGAAATCAAGCACAGCATCTGTAAGGCTCTGCATTTCCTTTTCGTCAAAAACTCTGGAGGCATAGCTTATCCTGTCCCCGGGCTTAAAGCTGTCTTTTTTCTCTATAAAATCGTGATAATATTCGGCAACAAGGGCTTTTATCTGATCTCTTGCCTGTTTCTCATTTATCCGATCCGTCATTTTTTATCATTCCTCCGACCATAGTAATAGGTAAAAAGGGTATCAGTCCCATTTTTTCCATGGAGCTGCATTGATTTCCAGCATTTTTTCAAGCAGATCCTTTTCTCGTTTATTGTCCATACACTGCCAGAACCCCTTATGCAGATAGGACATAAGCTCGCCCTTGGCTGCAAGCGTTTCAAGGGGCTCCTTTTCAAAAACCGTCTCATCTCCGTCGATATAGTCAAATATTTTCGGGCTTAAAACCATATAACCCGCATTTATAAGTGCACTGTCCGAAACATTTTTTTCTCTGAATGACTTTACGGCGTTATCTCCGCCGATATTGAGGATCCCTTTTTGCTGCTCCTGCATTACAGCAGTAAGAGTAGCTGTTTTTCCGTGCTTCATATGAAATTCCAGCAGCTTGGAAATATCTACATCGCATACACCGTCGCCGTAGGTCATCATAAAGGTTTCATTGTCAACATACTTGCGTATTCTTTTGATTCTGCCGCCTGTCATGGTATTAAGTCCCGTATCAACAATTGTTACCTTCCACGGATCGATGCTGCTTTCGTGTATTATCATTTCATTTTTGCCGCTGCTGTAATCAAACGTAACATCAGAGCTGTTCAGAAAGTAGTTTGCAAACCATTCCTTTACAATGTGCTGCTTATATCCCGCACAAATAATAAACTCATTAAAGCCGTAATAGGAATACTCCTTCATAATATGCCAGAGTATCGGGCGTCCTCCTATTTCTATCATAGGCTTTGGTTTATATTGCGATTCTTCGGAAATGCGTGTTCCGTAGCCTCCCGCCAGCAGTACGACTTTCATTTCAATTCTCCTTTTTTACTTATTTTAAAAAGGTAAAATATTACACTTGTATTTTATCATATTTTTTACTTATTGTCAATAGATTATATGAAAATTAAAAAGCAAATTGGAACGCCGTAAATTCCCAAAGTAAATTCCACAGTGGAATTTAGAAATGGAATTTACTTTAGGAAGAGTTTTGTGGTAGAAT
>CANQPL010000057.1 GCA_947625735.1 uncultured Clostridia bacterium | reverse complement strand
TCATTTTTAGCGGCAATGATAACCTCTCCCGAACCTGTAATATAAAGCGTATCAAGTGGGCGGTAATGCATATAATTTACACATTCCCCCGCAGGAATTTTGACCGTTCCGTCCCCTTCGGAAACGCCTTTTTTAAGAGAAATAATTACGTCCGAACCGCTGTTGTTTTTCACCTCAAAGCCTCTGTAAATTGTGGAAAATGTGACCGCGCATTCCGTGCCGTCAAGTGTCACCGTAGCGAATCGCTCGCCGCTTTTAACTTTGTATTCCATGAAAAATCCTCCTTTACAAAATTACATAATTACCCGAACCGAATGTATTTGGTGAGGATAATGTGAACTGAGCTACCATTGTTTCTGTATACATACCCCCGGGTCCATAGTATCTGAAATTACCGGCACACGTCACTCTGAACCTCACCCAAGTATTCACAGAATTTTTTGAAATTGATTCTAAATCTACACTAATTATGTTGTGTGGATCAAAATAATCCTCTTCCCCGTCGGGTCTTATTGCCCTCCATGTGTACTGAGCTCTTTCTTCTCTGCTGTCAGCATAGGTGACTGTACTGAACAAATACCATTGATTTGGGGCGGCTGTGTGTGGTTGTGCATAAAATTCTATTTTTACCTCTGATTCGCTGTCCTCAACCGTAACCGCCCCTTCACCTGATACAAGCCTTTTAAATTTTGTCATAACGCCGAGATTTCTGTCATTTGCGGGGATATTACCCGTTTCGCCTGTTTCAAGATATTTTTCCAATTGTTCAAAAATATCATCAATATTTTGTTCAAGTTCTGCGATTTTTTCCGACCCGTCATCGACATTCACATTTACAGGATCAAAGCCGTCACAGCCGTAATTTTCTGCATAATATGTTCCGTTTGACGTGACCGTAAGCTCCTGTATGTCAGGCTGTTCGGAGAGGACATTAACCGTTACTTTATTAAACCCGTCTACCCCCTCGTCAGGAGTGTAAACGCCGTTTTCCGTGACTGTGAGATTTTCAAGAACAGGCTCTTTCCCGCCTCCCGACATCATTATGAGTGCCGCTTCCGCATAGGTCATAACCTCACGTCCTTTCTATCACAGAATTAAAATTATGCCGCTCATCGCCCTCGCCATCGGCAGTGACGGTTTGCACATATTCTCCATAATACGCTTTTACTTCATTTGCACTGATTTTTTCGATTTTGTCGGGAACGGGATCTATCATCTTCATTCCGCAGTGTGCAAAGCCGCCGCCCTCCACTGTTTCAATGAGAGGAAAAGTGGTTTTTTCCTCCGCATCAGCCACCATAAGCCGCACCGTGCTTGTTTTTTTGGTGTCTGTGGTGTAGATTATCCCCTGATAACGTGTGACGATCATGTTCTTGTTTTTCTCACCATATGTCACCCGATTTTCCAGTGCAGAGGTAAGTTTCCCACGCATACCGATCTCGCTTCCGTAGGGCGAATTTGCGGCAAAGCTGCCTGTAATGCCCGCCGCCGTGATGGTGCAGTCCATGTTTTCAACACGGACTTTCTGACCGTCTCCGGAAAGAATTATCTCACAGCCAACACGTGTGATTTCGGGAAACACACAACTTTCCACACTGACAGCGGTATGAGTAACATCTTTTGCCCGTTCCCATATCTCGGTCAACCCGTCCATGGTGACAAGATCTGAAGAAATGGAAAGCGTGTTGTACTTCATTCCGCTGCTGCCCCTGCTCTGCACATTTCCGCTGCTGTCGGTGCAGATAATTCCCGCCGCCCGATACACTTCTCCCACTCCGGGCGGTGAATACTGCGAAACATTGATCGCATTATTTACACGCCCATAGGGCAGAAACTGCAGATTGTCCCCGTCCATATACCACACCCCCAGACACGCTCCCGCAATGTCTGAAAGTATCGCAGAACAAGCCGCACCCATGAGCTTTTCTTTCGGATAATCGACAAGCCACGCAGGAACCCCGCCCCAGCCGTTAATTTCTCCCATCGTCTGACAAACAAGCTCCATTACCGTGCCTATGGGTACCCGATCGCCCACACTTTCATCAAGTCTTGCATAAGGAAAAGGCTCATCTGCAAAAGCCATTCTGTCAAGGCAGGAGAATGTGACCACGCCGTTATTTACGGTGCGGCTGTCAATGTAATGCACCCCCGCCCCGTCAATGCCCGAGAGAAGAACCCTCGCCGCCCTGTCCGCAAAAACCGGCTCTTTTGCGGAAAAATCCAGCCGTGAAGTGCAAAGACCCATTGTCCCGATCCCCTCCATTGCACGGGAAATGTGAACGTCCCCAAAGCATTCAACAGGCGTTCCGTCAATAGTGAGACTAAGGCTAAAGCCCGCCGCTGACGGGGGAAAGCTCCACCGCAGCGGCAGTAAATGAGACTACCCAATAATGTCCCATAAAATTGGCACTTGAAAGCTCCGCGGACACATTTTCTATCCTTACCGGTCCCGAAAAATCCGGTGAAGAAAAATCCACCACACGAGGCGAAAGAGCCGAAAGGAGCTTATCCTTTTCGACAGTGTCCAGAGTTCCGGAGGTAATGCTTGCCGTCCAACGCTTCCCCTTGTAAACGGTGACTGTGGAGAAGTCCCAGTTTTCAAACTCTCTTTGCACCTCGTCCTCCCATGACGGCGAAAAGGAGCTGATAAGGTCAAGGGTATAGCTGCCGATTTTTACGGCAATGCCGCCGTTTGGTATCTTATACATGAAGATTGTTCCCTCCCGTCAGAGTGTTTTTTGAAAGCAGTTTTTCAAGCGTTGTTGAGATAGCTTTTTCTCCTGCAATTGATATGTTGATTGGCGTTTTTACGTTCAGCCAGTTTCCCGCAGGCATGGCTTGGAGCATTGACCGCTGTGATTCCATAAGCGACTGAAATTTCCCCGAATCTGCCGACATTGCCCCGGAGAATGCCTGCTTGTTTGCAGCTGCAATGCTTACATCTGCCCCCGCAAATCTCATAGGAGCGGCACTATTCATTTCATCAATAATCCCCTGAAGATAGCTTTTAGCAGTGTCTGTGCCGCTCTGATATGCGTCCTCGGGCATTGAACCGTATATCTCGCTTACTGCATTCCGGGCGGTTTTGTCCGCCTCGTTTATATCGTCCTGAATTTCTGCTGCCGCCGTCTTATCAAGTTCGGCATAATAATTTTCAATGTCCCTCAGATACTTTTCACGCTGTCCGCTGTTCATGCCCAGAAGTTCATTTATGTACCCCTGCCGTTCTCCCGAATCGTAATCAAGGGACATTATCTGCTCCATGTGCTGTTCTGAAAGCCCCATATCACGGAGTTTTTGCAAGTCCTCCTGATATTTTTGCAGATCCTTTATCTTCTGCTTGTAGTCGGTAAAAATGTATCTGTCTTTCCCGTTTTCATCGGTAACTTTTTCATCAATAAGCCCCGTTGAAAGCTCTTTTTTAGCGGATTCAAAAGAATTTTTAACGTCCTCATACGCCTTTGTTACCTTGTCGGTAATTTCTTTTGAGGATTTTTCCCATGCGTCCAGCTGCTCCTTGCGGGTCTTTTCATCATAGTCTGCAATTTTATCGGCAGTGTATTCCGAAATATCGATCTGATCCTCCGACCATTTCTCCGCAAGCTCTGCATACCGCCTGTTAAATTCCTCCCGTGTTATCTCCTCATTTTCAAGGCTTTCAAGCAGAACATCAAACTCCTCTTTTGCGGCAGATTCTTTTTCTTCTTTTTGGCTATCATCAAACTTTCTCTGTTCCTCAAGAAGTTTCAGATTATATTCCTTGTAAGTTTCCGAATTATGGTCAAGAGTTTCAAGAAATGCCCGTTTGTGTTCGAGAAGCCAGCTGTCATCATATCCGTTTTGGAGCTGTTCGGTCTCCAAAGAACGATAGACACTGTCTATCTGATCTTCGAGCTGCTTTTCGGCATCTTCAGCAGCACTTGCCGTATCCAACACTTCTCCTACAGCAGTATCCAGTAAACCCGCTCCCGCAGAAACATCTTCTGCCACAGTTTCCACGGTGTTGGTAAGGCTGTCCTTATCTCCGCTCCCGCTGTCTGTTGTATAGAATGTTTCATCGAGTACGGCTTTTCCTTCATCATACTTTCGGGCAGCATATTCCGAAACGCCTTCTATTGTATCGGCAACGATGTCAGCTCCCTCCAGCATATTGTCGATAAAATCAGAGGCAGCAACGTTGTCTATATTTCCGCCGTACAGCTCCCCACCGCTAAATATGTTATCCATCCACACAGAAACGGTACGCTGTGCCTTATCCAGAGCACCTGCAAGCCCTGTCATAAGATTGCTTGAAAAGCCGCCCCAGTCATAGTGCATAACACCGTCCGCAATGCTCTGACAGAAGTTTCCTCCCATCAGCACGAATGCATTGAGCGTGTCAGCAAGTGTGTCGGGCGAAGCAAGAAGTCCTAATATCCCGTTAGTGATAGCAGTAACAACAGCCCCGCCTGCTTCCCCCACAGACGGCAGTATGCCGTTTACAGCCTGCAATATCACAGGGAGCATTCCGCCGACAGCGTTTGCAATTTTCGGCAGCCCCTCAGTGATCTTGAGTGCAGCAGCAGCAACGATCTCCGGGGCTTTTTCACCCATAGCATCGGATAATGTACCGAGCAGATCTTCCACCTTCGGCAAAGCATTTTCAAGCCCGTCAAAAAAGGAATCCACACCTTCTTTTATCTTCTCCTCGCCGCCGTCAATTCCGCTTATCAGATCTGTAATGCCGTTTATTACAAGTGTGATACCCGGAAGTATCTCTGCACCAAAGTCATTTTTAAAGCCGGTGACAGACCGTGTAAGGGTATCCATAGCGTCAGTATAGTTTACAGCTGCATTTACGCCCTCATTACCCAGTATCTGGTTGGTATCGTGCGCCCGCTGTCTGAGTATTTCCACGCTGCCCGCATCCTGATTGAGAAGTGGGATAAGCTGCTGATAGGAACGTCCCAACAGGTCATTGGCTACGATGTTCCGCTCCGTTTCATCGTCCATGCTTTGCAGAGCCGTTACCACCGCCGTAAATTGCTCCTCTCCCGTCATTCCACGCATTTTTTCAGCAGAAAGACCGAGTTTACCGAAAGCATCTGACCCACTGTCGATAGCATTTGTTAAAGACCTGAGAGATGTTTGCAGGACAGAAATATCCGTTCCGTTCTGGGACAGTATATATCCCCATTCCTGATATGCAGTTCTTGACATACCCAGTCTTTGGGAGTTTTTGTCGATATCGTCTCCCATAGCAGCTGTTTCGGTTACAATGGACTGTATTTCCGAGCCGATCGCTTTAAAAACATCAATGACCTCTTTGGCAGCAGATTTTATTTTTTCAAGAGATTCCCTTAAACTGTCCTTTCCAAAAGCCTCGCTTATAATATTTCCGAAGCTCCTTGCTTCTTCCCCCGAGCCGTTCAGACTGTTTCCCAGCTCCCTCGCCTGCGAGGAAAAATTTTCTGCTTCTGCCCGTGCAGATGCCAATGCACGTTCATATTCCCGATACTGTTCATCGGACAAAGCCCCGCTTGCATGAGCGTCCTTTATAGCCTGTTCCTGATCGGCAAGTTCTTTCACCTTATCTGCCGCATTTTTAGCAGCATTTTCCAGAGCTTCCATTTTCAGCGCAAGAAGCTCCGCATTTTCGGGATCGAGTTTCAGCCCCTTATTGATCTCAGAAAGCTCTCTTTTAAGCGACCTTGAATTACCGTCTATCTGTTTTACAGCCTCAGCGAATCCGGAAGTATCCGCACCAATGACCGCCATGAACGAATATTTTTTTGCCATATCCTTTACCCTCTAAAAAAGCAGGGAAAGCGTTAAAGCCGTCCCTGCTGCAATGTCAGATGTGTTATAATGATTTAAAATCGGCATCATGTTGCCTTTGCAGCATTAGTCAGTGCCGAAGGAGCAGGTACCCGCACATTTTTCAGCTGATTAGAAAGAGCGATAGCACGTGCGGCGTTATAGGTGTTATCCCACTTGAATCCCTTTGGCATTTCGTAAACGGCAAAGAGCCTGCCTGTGCTGTCAAGGGTAAGAGCGGAATAATTGACGGGCAGCGGAGTAACCTCATTCGGCTTGAATGAGAGCGTAAGCCCCTCAATGTTCTGACCCCTCATGACCACAACAAGATCGCCGTTTTCGGAATCGGGATTAACAAAAATAACATCGTAGGACGAATCGTCCTCGTTGGAGATGCCGCCCACAAGAGTAAGCCGCTGCCCTGTCTCGCTTGCCTGTGTGCTGACCGTAAGTGAGTGAATCTTTGAGAGCGTTTCACCGTTGAAATTAAAGAGAGCCAGAGAAGCAGAACCCTGTTCATCTGAAATAATGGTGACCTTCATCTGCCCCATATCCGGCTGATCTATGTTCGAGGAAAGCGTTTCTGTAATGTCAATACCGTTCTTGATATATCCCAGTTCATTTTCGTCAACGCATTTCTTTTTCAGCCATTCCTCTATGGCGGTATACTGCTCAGTAGAAGCAGATCCGATATCCTCAGGAATGGGAAAGGGATCCTCGTCACTGTGTTTTGAAACGTAAATAAAACCTGATTTTTTCGCAACTCTCTGCGGAATGTTTGTAGTCGGCATATTTATTCCCTCCCGAATAAGCATTTATTTATTATCATGAAAAATGAAAGTGAGATGTTTATACAAAACATACCAACGAGGTGCAAGCGGGGTCACCCCGCCGCCCCGGCAGCGGTCACTGACCGCCCACCCGCTATATAAGTATCTCAAATTCAATAGCGATCATATATCCTCGTCCCGCTCCGAAACTTTCGCAGATCTCGGTAAATGAAGGAGCGGGGATATTGTCGTAGATAACCTTCCTGAAAAGACCGCACAAAGGGTCTTTTTTCGTCAGCACATAGAGTTCAGCAGAAAACTTCTGCTTTCTGCCGAATATCATACCGAAGTCACCTGCCGTAACAGCAGCTTCGGGTTCAAGTACCACAGCATAAGGCGGATCGATCTCATTTCCGAAATACTCCTCCGCCGCAACAAAACCGTTTTCGGTAAGCAGTGCAGTAATATCTTCGGCACTATGTACTTCTATCATGACTGACCCTTCTTTCCTGACGATCTCTTTTTTACTTTTGAAACTGCATTGCCTGCAGCAGCACCGATTTTGACGGCTGCCGCACCGCTCCCTGCTGTATCGGTCATTTCGGCATTTCAAGGGGCGTCGTCCCGTGATTCTGCGTATGTAGAAACGGGATACCTTGCAGGAGATACCTCTGAAATATCAAGGAGCAGGAAAGCGTTATTGTCAAGGGGCATACCGTTTCCGTAGAATCTGCCCGCATAGACACGCTGATCTTCCATGAACTTCACGGAATCATCGTATTCGATAGTGCCTTTTTTAGCCGCTCCCAGACCCATGAAGTAACGCTTGCCGATACCGAGAACAGCTTCTCCCTTTGTCATGCAGTGGGACTGAATGACCCTTGTGGGGATAGGGAACACATTCCCTACATAAGTACCCATAGGAGTAATTACCGTTGTAGCGGGCATTATCGTAGTGAGATAATCCACGGGATTGACTACAAGTATAAGCTCCGTCACGGGGCGTTCGATCTCTGTTTCGGAGTTGACAGCAAGCTTAGCAGCCAGTGCGCCGTATTCCTTTGTAGAGAAACTCGTGACCTTTTCGGCGGTTTTCTTGGTGTACTTTCCGCCCTGCACATTGGCGTCCTTGCCTACGACCCTGTCCATACCCACAGGGCTTTCGCTGCCGTCACCGGTAATGACCGCATTTTCCACGCCGTAAGCGATAGCCTCGGCAATGACGGTACGCACATATCTGTCAAGCCATGCAGGACCCAGCAGCAGCATATCCTTAGCTACAGGCAGGAACGCCTTCAGGGACATGAGAGTTACATCGATCTCTCCGAAACTGCCCTCAAGCTCCTGCGTAAATGCAGAGGTGAGCTTTCCCCACTTAGCAAGCTGAATCCCGCCCTTGTTGACAAGAATCTTTGTCATAGCAGTGGTATTAGTGAAGTTAATAGCATCAAGTAACGGGTGAGCCTGTGTCATTTCATCGAAAACGGCATTTATAGTCGTTTCGGGAAGAGTGACATCTAACTCGGAAAGAGCCATGCGGGGGTTGGGAGAACCGAAAGCATCTATGAGCGACATATAGAACCTGTTTTCCTCGCTTGTGAGCTGTCTTACGCCGCGTGAAGCAAGTACGGCAGTATCTCTTGCCTGTTCGGAGCTGAGAGCGACCGCCTCTGCAAGAATAGAATCGTGAATATACGATGCATATTTCACCATAGCCTCTGCGGTCCTGTTTTCATCGCCTGCCTGCATAGCGGCAGCCAGATCGGCACTCAGTGTTTCCTTTCCTGCTTTCAGATCGAGAGAACCCGAAAGAAATTCCATAGCAGTGACCTCCTTGTAATTTTTTCTTAATTATAGCACAAAAAAAACCCTTTGAATTTTCATTTAGAAGATAGAAGTCAGAGGATAGAAGATAGAAACAAGTATCTGCCGATTTTTATAAAAAAGCCCCGCCGTTCTGAGCGGCGGGGTGAAAAGGGAATAAAAGAAAGAAGATAAGCCTATGGAAACAACAAAACCATTTTTATTATATCACATAAAATAAATCTGAAATTTCATTTTTTGCAAGTATAAGTTACCGGGTTACTATTGAGATGTTCACGCATTACTTACCAACGACCCGGCTGCGGGTTCCACCCGCCGACCTGCAAGCGGGGTCACCCCGCCCGCCCGCCAAATTTAAAATTACTGCACAAGCTAAAGTTACCGGGTTACTATTGAGATGTTCACGCATTACTTACTAACGACCCGGCTGCGGGTTCCACCCGCAAAGAGATGAAAGCCATACAAGAGCGGCTTTTTTTGTGCAGTTGTTTTTGTTTTCCGTTTTTTCGTTTCGCTCCCGTTCACAGGTACACTCTGCAGCTTGCTGCGGGCGTATAACTGCGGACTGCTGCACCTTTGCAGTTGACTGCACATCAGCATTTTCGCCGCCGATCTCATCTGCTAAGCCGTATGTCAGGCACTCAACAGGACTGAGAGCAGTTTCCTCGTCCATCATCTTTTTGCAGATATCTTCACTCAGTTTGCCGCCTGCATGACCTATATACGCATCTCTTGCCAGCCCCGATATCTTGTCCAGCTCATCAGCAGCCCGCCGCATATCCTCCGCATTACCCTTTACACAGCTCCATGCATTGTGTATTATCATCATACCCACATCGGAGATAATGACCTTCTCACAAGCCATAGCAATGACCGTAGCCACACTTGCGGCAACGCCGTCAATGAAAGCAACCTTTTCGGGGCAGTCAAAGGCTTTTATCTGCGAATACAGGTTAAATCCCGTCATAACGTCCCCGCCCCGTGAGGAGATATGCACTTCCAGACGCTCCACCCCGTCAAGCTCCGCCAGCCTGTTTCTGATAAAACCCTCTGATGTCTCAGAAACGATCCGTTCTCCGCTCCATATGTCAAAGCCGTCAGGAGCTACGTCCTCATAGATGTAGAGCCGCCCAACGCTGTTATCGTCAGTTTTCCCGCCGCTTATCTTCATAACATACTGCATATCATGTACGCTGTTCATCATCATTTTCATTGCCGTTTCCTCCCGTGTTTTCCACATTTTCATAGTTTTTGGTGATAATGTACTCATCAGCCCATTTTTCATTTATGCGGACCTCACCGATGCGCCGTCTTATCTCGTTAGTACTCAGCACCGCTGCCGCCTTTATCTTGTCAATGCTTGCCGCAATGGAAAAAGCATCGGTGTGAACGATATATCCCGTATCTGCCTGTAAACACGAGCCTTTAAGGACCTCTCCCGCTCCGTAAAGTACATGACTTGCCTTTTCCGTTATCATGTTCATCAGCGGATCAATGCAGAATGTAAGAAAGTTTTCCACAGCAGTCTTGCTGTCCGCCACACTTCCCAGAATAAGCACAGGCGGTATCTTCATAGCCTGAGCGGCAGTGCTGACAGACTGCTCTAAAAGCGAGCGGATATCTCCCACAATTGAAGTTTTCTGTCCCGATGTGTTTGTAACGGGAGTGTATTTTGTTCCGCTGTAGATAGGCAGCACGGCATTTTTGTTTGCAAAGTACGCCTCAAAATCTTCGTTTAAGATCCTGTTAATCTGTTCCTTGTAAGAATCGTCACCCATCTGTACGGCATCGTATTCAAATATACCTCTTTCTCCGCCCTCTACCTTGTACTTGTCAACAGCCTCGGAAAGTGTCTTGTTAAGAATTCCGCTTATCCCGCTTACAAGTGCCTCGGGGCGGACATTTCCCGAAAGCGAAAGATAAACAGCATTTGTGCTGTCAAAATGCAGATCGGAAAAAGTAAAACCTTTTCTGCTCACCTGCGAAAACACCGTAGGCTTTACGGCATATTCTTCCTTGATAAAACTATCGGCGATCACAAGCTGCCGCCCGATAGGCAGGATAAGAGCTTCGCCGTTGTCGTAAAGACGATATATCAGCTCCTGCCAGAACTCTGTGGAACTCTGACTGTAATTCGGTGCATAGTTCCAGCGGTAGTACTCCTCACCGAAAACTTCCTTTCCCCGTACAAAGGTGCGAATCTCGCACTTGCTGACACTTGATGCGATATAGTCCTTGCATATGTGAAAAGCGATCTTCTGCATCTGCGTTTCTACCTCAGACGGCGCATAAGTAACGCCGTTTATGGTAACAGATGCCCTTGCGGGGTCTTCGCTTTTCTTTCCCCAGCCGCCGAAAAGGTCACTAAAAAAACCCATTACTTACACCTGCCTTTATATCCGCACATTGCTTTCCCAGTCGGATAACGCAATTTCCGCAGCCGGGGGAGTAGCGGTAAAAATTTCCTCCACCTGTTCTACCCGATAGAATTTCCCGTCTGCCTTAACAGCCCTTATCCGTCCGTATTCCTTCGGTGCAGAAAGCTGAACAGCAATAACTCTTGAATAGTCAGACTGAACCTGCCTTGCCTCGGCAATGCGCTTGTAGGAAAGGTTGCGGTTTTCAAACCAACGCTTTAAGCCTTTCTCCTCGTCAGGTTCTCCCTGCCTGTTCACGGGACATAACAAAGCGATCCCGTCCTTGAAATGCCTGCTTTCAATACTGTTGTTGATTATCCTCACTCTCCGGCACCTCCCGCTTTTGGGAGAACGCCTGCCGCCGCCCTCTGCCTGAGATTTATCAGCTGCGAAAGATAAGCTGATTCAAACTTTTCTGTGCAGTCTGCACGGGCGTAAAACACCCAGTTGTATAGAAGCTCCCTTGCAAGACCGTCCGATATATAGTCAATGGGCTGTCCGCAGGCTACTCCCGAGAGAAACACGTCCCCGCCTGCGATATACGCCTTGAAGTTCGCACGCTCCTCCTCTGTGCTTCTCAGCTCCTCGGGCAAACGCATACGCCGCATAAATTCATCTGTCAGTACCGAAGCTGTGTTTTCGTCCATGTAAACACCTCCCGCTTACTTGCCGTCCTCAAGGATCTTTTTTATATCTTCATGCACTATCTGAGCATATTTTTCCTGTGCCGCTCCCACATTTGAGCGCCCCTGCACCATTCCGCCTCTTTTCAGACGATGCCCCCGCTCCAGAAGATGAACAAGAGACGGGTCTGTGGAGTTGCGCACAGCAGCTGTGACCTTGCCGTTATCATCGACCTTTACAGACAGACGGAACCCCGCCTTATATCTTCCGGGAGAGCGTTCGCCTCGCCTGTAAATTCCGTAAAATTTATCGTTCCTGTCGGGTCTTTTGACGGGTGCGCCGCTTATTATCTCCGCACGCATTTCCTTTCCCCGATTGCGGACTGTTTCTTCGATCTTTTTTTGTACATCTTCCGTATAAGCCGTGAAAGCGGTCACCAGATCGCCTATATCATTACTTGCCATTTTTATTCCCTCTTTATCAGATTTTCTTCCGTCTGTTCAATTTCTTCTGATGACGAACATAAGGCAAAATAAGCAGCATTTAGCATCTGCCGCCCCTTTTCACTGCCGGAAAGGTTGTACTTGACTGCCTCGGCACGCCAGAAACAGTATTCAAGATAATTTAAATTTTCTACCTCTAAAACAGAGATATGCAGATGATCAGCGACCAGTTTTTCATAAAATGCCTCGGGTTCCAGCAGACAGGGAGCTGTCTCCTCATCATCGACCGAAGGCAGCACAAGGGACATTTTATTTTTTTTAATGACTTCTCCGATCTCAGATACATATTTCCCCAGAATACGCAGTTTTTCCGCAGCAGGGAGCCTGCGTATCCTTGCCTTGCTGCCCTGTGTGCAGCAGCTTCCGATCAGCTCATCAAACAGCAGCAGCGGAGAATTCTCCTCCCAAATGATTTTTTCCATAAGCCGCTTGGCGGCTGTTCTCAGTTTTATTCTACCACAAAGAGCAATTATCGAAATATCAATTTCACTGTATTTTTGCATTTCGTATCACCTCAGTATCTTTTTCCGTAAACCCGCACACCGGGCAGATCAATTTTTCCCTGACCTATCCTGTCGTAAGGCAGCAGCATTTCCGCAAGTGTCATTCCCGCAAGCAGGCACATGGCGCCGTCTGTCTTTCGTGATTTTGGTTCGATTTTTTCATAGTGTGTGTTACCGTTCTTGTCAATAACCACCTTAACGTTGCCCAGATACCACCGCATCAGTTTACTGTCCCCGCAGTACAGCTTGTGATTATTAAAGACAGTAGTCACCATGTTTGCACTTCTCATCAGATCGGAAGGACGGTTCATGTAGATAAACCCCGCCATTTTTCCGTAATTATTCGACTTCATGCGTATAGCACTGTCAAGTCCCAGCATTTCACGGCAAGCCCGCCGTAAATAGGAGAAGCGGAAGCTGTCAGCCGCTCCCGCAATTATCCGCTTTCCTGCGCCTGTAGTGTGTTCCTTTACCCACATAACAGGCAGTTCGGGCGGTATCTCCGTACCGTCCACAAATTCCGCATCGCCCGAGCTTACAGCCTCACGCAGGGGAAAGCGTATCCTGTAAAGGTCACCGCTCTGCTTACATATCCATGTTTTCTGCTCAAAATAAAATATCCCGTCAGAAAGGGTAATAATTCCAGCCGACATAAAGTCGTTAATGGTGGAGTAGTCAAAGCAGATTATACAGGGGCGTTTCTGCACAGCCTCTGCCCCTCCGGGCATTTCTCCCTTGCAGCAGGCAAGAATATTATCCCAGCTTGTAAGACTGCCCTCCTCTGCCACATCAGGACAATTGCATCGTTTTACAGCAAAAGCACTGTGACCTATGGGGTCAGCCTTGTAATCCTCGTGATCCTTTTCCATTTCGTGACGCAGATTCGGAAACTCCCCAAGGCTCGGCACAGCCATTATCCAGTTATCGGGATCGTCTATCTCGTCTTTTTTCAATCGGCATATAAAGGGCAGAAAACCGTTGTCAGGGCGTGACCCGTCTAAAATATCAATGCTTTTTGCCTTATAACCGTCCAGAGGACCGTCACGGATATAGCCGTCAGTGGTAGTTATAAGCACACGTGCATCGGCTACCTTGCCAAGACCGCCCCTTGCAACATCAATGAGATCGGTATTTTCAAAGACGTGGACCTCATCAAGATTGATTTTCCCCGGTCTGCCGCCGTCCTTTGTGATAGGGCGGGAAGTGTGGTATGTAAGCACGCTGTTAGTCTTTGTGCAGCGTATATACTCCTCGGTAGCCTTGAAAAAGTGACTGAGCTTTGGCGTATTAAGCTCAATGACTTCCTCTTTTATCTCCTTATGTGAGGTCTTTGCATTAGCCTCAGCCGCCGCAAATGACTGAATGTTATAGTTGCGAATTCCGTTGACAGGGGAGAGAAGAGCGAAATCCTCGAAAGAGGTGTAACCGTTCTTTCCGCTCCCTCGTCCTACATAGATGAACATATCCGGGAACCGCGGAAAGCCGTCCGCCCGATAGACACAGCAGTGAAGAAAAAAGCAGAATTTTTCCCAGTCAAAAAGCTCATAACGGAAATATTTCTGAAGTCCGAAATATTTTTCGACCTTTTCCTCATCGATTTTCAGATCCTCATTCTCAAATATGGAAAGGACAAGCCTGCAAAGCTTTTTCTGCTCCTCGCAGCTCCGTATTTCCTCCCGCAGTATCTTATCGCAGTATCTCCGGATATATTTCATTACTTCTCCCTGCTTTCAGCGTATTTTCATGTGCTGCCCGTCTGCACCCTTGTCATATCTGCTCTGTTTCATCGTCCGATACCAGTATTTCCACCCTCGGTTTTTTCCTGTCAACAAACGCTTCAAGTTTAAGAGTAATGCAGCCGAAGCAATCGTCCTTGATAATTCCCGCATATCTTAACCCGTCAAGTATCATCTTGCCCGAGTAGTTGTCGGGATCACGCCGTTTCTTGTCGGGGAAAAAGTATCTTATGCATACATTAACACAGGTCAGCGGCTCACGCGGTCTTATCTTTGCCGAATAGAGAACCAGCTGTTCCCAGTCTTTTTTTATCCGCCTGTATTCCCATATATCCGCCCGTCCTATGAATCTGTTATTTGACGGCGGGATATCGGGTATAATACTAATCCCCAATTATTTACTTGACAAAGCAAACTAAAAGTGATATAATAAAAATGGGTGATAAAAATG
>CANQPL010000056.1 GCA_947625735.1 uncultured Clostridia bacterium | reverse complement strand
TTTTTCTGCTTTTTTGTTTTGGGGCTTTTTTGAGCGTTTTGGAAGTGTTTGGGGGCTGTTACACGTGTTGTGCAACAGCCTCTTTAATTATGGCGGAGACGGCGAGATTCGAACTCGCGGGGGATATCACTCCCTAACTGATTTCGAGTCAGCCCCGTTATGACCACTTCGATACGTCTCCACACACTTTACAGCTTTTCTATTATATCACAGCTTCAAAAAAAATGCAATAGCTTTTACAAAAAAATCACAATTTATTTTATTGTCTGTCATTTTGTTAAAAATAAAATTGTATATTATGTCAAAAAGTGTTAATAAAGATCTATTGCAATTATAAATTAATACAATTGACAAATAAATTATAAAATGTTATAATAAACTAAAGCGGATTTTCGGCTCCTAAGTTTAGTTCGGGTCTTTCCGAGCGTGGGATCTGCCGTAAAAACGACAGTCGGGGAATACCGGCTGCAGCTGAGGAGTGAAGAGAATGATCTGTCCAAAATGCGGAGCGGAAATGGGACTTAACAGGTTTTGTCCCCGCTGCGGCAATGATTCCGGCGGTCAGACCTCCGGAAACGGAAAAATCAGTTTAAATGATATTCTGACACGTCAAAATATCGAGTATCTTGTGGCAGCGGCGGGAGTGTTACCCCTTGTTCTGTCGATCCTGAAGGACGTATCCGGGCTTTTTTCGGAAGTTCCTTTAATGGGGACTGTTTTCAAGGTGCTTAACGTTTTGCTTACAATTGTGGTTATTGCTGCGGAAGTGGGAGCGTGTGCGGGGGCAGGTATTCTTATATCAAAGGATCGTTCCCTACAGTCGCCGTCAGGTTATCTTGCGGCGGGTGCGGCGCTGGTTTCTGCCTTTAATGTTATCATGATAACAGCAGGGGGCGGCGGTAATTTCATTACATTTCTTCTGTCGCTTCTGACCCTTGCGGCTGCTGCGGATATGCTTTCAAGGGTAGTATTCCAAAAAGGCACGCTTGCCGATCCCATTGATGTTGCGCGTGATATGGGCGTTTATACGGTTTTCATAAAACAGGCTGCGGACGAATCAAGACGGCAGAGAGCAGAACAGCAGCAGATGATGGCTCAGGCACAGGCAGCAAACAGAATGACAGCTTCTTTCTTTGACGGCAGCGGCATCGAGCTTCTCGGATATGTGGTTCTTACTGTAATACTTGACTCCATTACCTTTGGATTAGCGGCACCATGGACTACCTGCATGATCGTCAGATGGACAAAATCTCACACCGTGATAAACGGCAGAAGGCTTACTTTTACAGGTAAAGGCGGTCAGCTTTTCTTGCTTTTCCTTAAATGGGTATTGCTGTCGGTCATCACACTCGGAATATATTCTTTCTTTGCCGTTGTTGACTATCTTAAATGGGAGGCGAGTCACACCTTCTTTGAAGATGAGCATCCCGCTGCGGGCATGGTAAACAACAACAGCAGATTTGACGGAAATACCTTTGAGTACATCGGCTACAGCATCGTAACAAGCATTGTTAACTCACTTACACTGTGCATAGCTTTCCCGTGGATGTGTGCCATTCTTATGAACTGGCAGATGAGCCACTACGTTATATCGGGACGCCGTCTGAGCTTTGACGGAAAGGGTATGCAGTTTCTGGGGACTTACATCGTTTGTATACTCCTGTGTGCCGTGACCTTCGGCATATATTCGCCGTGGGCTGTTGTAAAGCTCAATAAATGGGCATTTGCTCATACCAAAGAGGAAGTTCCTGTGCAGACATACTCTTATACATAATCCTGAGAACAACGGGCAGTAATAATTATGTGCGTAAACCTTCTCCTGTATTTTGTATACATATCATTATGAGAGACGATCGGCGTCACTTCTTAAACGGAGGGACGCCGCTTTTCATATCTTTATGAAATGTATAGTCAAAAGCACCAAAAATATCCTGTAAATTTGTATCAGCAATTTTAATAAAATCGTTTACATTTATTTGCAGATGTTGTATAATATAAACATAAATATTGCTCCGAAAGGAATGTTAAATATGGAAATAAGCGAAGTAAAGGAACAGATCTGTGATGTGTGCCATAAGATGTGGCAGTTAGGCTGGGTGGCTGCAAATGACGGAAATGTATCCGTAAAGCTCTCTGACGGAACATATCTTGCCACACCTACGGGTATCTCAAAGAGCTTTATAACTCCCGAAAAAATAGTGAGAATTGACGGAGAGGGAAATGTTTTAGAGGCAAACGGCAGCTATCGTCCCTCCTCCGAAATAAAAATGCATCTGCGCTGCTATAAGGAGCGTGATGATGTGGGCGCAGTTGTACACGCACACCCTCCCACAGCAACAGGCTATGCGGTGGCGAATAAGGCTCTTGACGGATATACCATGATAGAAGCGGTAATTGCAGTGGGAAGTGTTCCTGTTACCCCTTACGGCACACCGTCTACCTATGAAGTGCCCGAAGCCATTGCTCCATATTTACAGGAGCATGATGTGCTTCTGCTGCAAAATCACGGCGCACTTACTGTGGGTGCAGACCTTATAACTGCCTACTACCGCATGGAAACTCTGGAGCTGTGGGCAAAAATTTCACTGACAGCTCATCTGCTTGGGGGCGAAAGGGAGATCTCACGTGAAAATATTGACCGTCTCTGCTCCATGCGTGAAAATTACAAGGTAACGGGCAGACACCCCGGATATAAGAAATACCCCTACGGGGACAAATAATCTATGGCACTTTCACCAAAGGCAAGAGAGTACGAAGCGCACAGACAGCAAATGAATGCACTGCGCAGAACGTTTAAAAGAGCGTTCGGAATAAGTCTTACAGTTCCCGTCTTTGCTGCTCTTACCCTTGCGCTCAAGCTCCTTTCCTATGTAAACGACAATGTGACCGTAACAGCATCCTTTGCCGTTACCCTTATTTCTTTTGGAGTGGGGATAATTGAATTTTGCCTTATATCCCTTTCACGGGAGATGACAAGGTATGCTACCTGTGCTGCGGCTGTAGGTGCGGCGGTATACGGTGCGCTGAATCTTTCTGACAGGGCGGCGACAGTTGCCGGTATACTTGCCCTTGCCGCACAGCTTATCTGTCTTGTAAAGTACAGGGAGCTTGAATTTCTCCAAAGACAGGAGGGTTATCCCGATTTTCACCCTCTGCACAAGGATAACGAGAGCGGACGTATTCTTACTGATGAGGAGATACGTGAGCAGTGGAAACAAAATAAAGAGGGCTTTCGGGAGCTTGAACACATATCCGCCTCGGGAGAGGAGCTGCCGCCCCGTGAAAAAAGTGTCCTCACCTCTCATATGGAGAATATTACGGACAGTGACAGAGCAAATGCGGCCGCTGCGGCAGGACACGCTCCCCTGTATTTTATTCCCGATAAGGAAAGAACACCCGCAAATACCGTAAATGACATTGAAGCCCTTGAAGAGAAAATGGCAGAAAACTGTATAAGTATGCACAAGATAAATAAATTGTTTACGGCTGCCTACTATGTCAGCTCCGCCGTTCCTGCGCTGGCTTTTATATATTCCCTTGCCATGCTGGCGTCAATTATTATGACAATGGGTAATACCGATATGTCGGGATTTTTTCCGATTATTATGGCGGTGATGTCTGCGGGACTGTGTTTCATTAACGGCATGGCAGAGCAGAAAAACCTACGGTGCGTTATTATTTCGGCAACAGCTCAGACGCTGTTATTTGTATTTGTTACATCGGACACGCCGAGG
This sequence comes from uncultured Clostridia bacterium, assembly GCA_947625735.1. Classification (GTDB taxonomy): domain Bacteria; phylum Bacillota; class Clostridia; order Oscillospirales; family Ruminococcaceae; genus Huintestinicola. Next base: position 10,977 of record CANQPL010000056.1, on the reverse strand, counting down.
ATATTTTCACTGACAGGCTTGTGCAGTATGGCATTTTTTGCGGGAGCGGTGCTTCAGATAATATGCCTTACAAGGTTTAAGACCATTGCGTGGTTGGAGATGCAGCCCGGATACCCCGACTTTAATCCTATATTTTTTCATGACACCGTAAACAAACGCATATCTACCGACAGGCAGATAATAAGCCGTACCCGTGAAAACCGTTCTGCCGTTATGGAAAGTGCAGACATCTCCTCATCGGGTGCAGAACCTGTAAAGAGCGCAGGCGGTGCGGTTATGGAGGATATTACGGAATTTACACAGCCCGACGAAACGTCGGGGCTTATGAATAATAAAAGAAACCGTTCATATGAAATGGAGGACATCTCCTCCGATGAAAATAAAGGACAGTTAAAATGAAACTCAGACTTACCGTTGATATTGATGAGATAAACTATGCCCAGATGATAAGGGCTATACTTCCCTATGTGAAAAAGGAGGACATTCCTCTGCCCGAGGCGGTTCTCAGTGTGGCAGAAACTCCGGGAGTACTGGAAAATTTTCTTAAATTTATCCCCCGTGACAAGCAGGACGAGCTTGTATTGAAGATCGTGGAAAAGAATAAAATACGCATGATCGCCCGAGCCCACAAGCTGGCAGACAAGGCGGGAGTGGATATGCAGATATACGATATATCCCTGCTGCCCCGTGAGGACGATACTGTGATCTGTTAAAATATTTTGAACGTTTACAAAACGAAAATAAGGAGTGGATTTTTATGAATGAAATTATCAACAATATGATGACACGCAGAAGCTGCCGCAGCTACAATGACAAAGCTGTCCCCGAGGATATTTTAAATCAGATACTCGAAGCGGGAAAATATGCTGCCAGCGGCAAGGGACTGCAATCCGCAGTTATGGTCGTTGTCCGTGACAAGGATACGATAAAGGAGCTTTCAAAGCTCAATGCCGCCGTAATGGGTACGGGCATTGATCCGTTTTACGGCGCAAATACAATAGTTATTGTTTTTGCGGACAGCACTGTCAATACATGGATAGAGGACGGCAGCCTTGTTATGGGCAATCTTATGAATGCCGCCCATTCCCTTGGGGTGGAATCCTGCTGGATACACCGTGCAAGAGAGGTCTTTGACTCAGCAGAGGGAAAGGTTTACATGAAAAAATGGGGACTTGATGAGAAATACAGAGGCATAGGCAACTGTATACTGGGATACTCCGATGCTCCCGCAGCCGAGGCAAAACCGAGGAAAAATGACTTTGTTATTTTTGACTGATAAGGAGGAGTGAAAATGCTTAAAAAAATTCCGAAAATACTTTCTCCTGAGCTTGTAAAAACACTTATGGAAATGGGGCATGGGGACGAAATAGTCATTGCAGACGGGAATTTTCCTGCCGAAACAATAGGGAAGCGTGTGGTGCGCTGTGACGGTCACGGCGTATGTGAGCTGCTTGAAGCGATCATGGAGCTTTTTCCCCTTGATACCTACACCGATAAGCCGGTAATGCTTATGGAGGTAGTCAAGGGCGATCCGGTAGTCCCCACTATCTGGGACAGATACCGTGAGATAATCTGCGCCCATGAGCCTGAGAACTGCAAAATAGAGATGATAGAGCGGTTTGCTTTCTATGAGCGTGCAAAGACTGCCTATGCAGTGGTTGCAACAGGTGAGGAGGCAATATATGCAAATATCATTCTCAAAAAGGGCGTTGTGAAATGAGAAGTGTGCTTGTTTTTGATTTCGGAGCGTCAAGCGGACGTGCCATGCTCTGCTCCCTTGAAAATGACAGACTGTCATTAAAGGAGGTACACCGCTTCTCAAACGATCCTGTAATGGTACGGGGTACATTCTACTGGGATATACTCAGGCTTTTTCACGAGGTAAAGCAAGGGATAATAAAGGCAAATGCCGAGGGCGGATTTGAAAGCATAGGCATTGATACATGGGGAGTGGATTTCGGATTTATTGACAAGGACGGGCGTCTTATGGAAAATCCCGTAAACTACCGTGACAAGCGGACAAACGGCATTCTTTCCGAGGCTTCAAAGCTCATATCTCCCGAGGAGCTTTATGCCGAAACGGGGATTGAGATAATGGAGATAAATACCGCATTTCAGCTTCTGAGCGTAAGGCTTGCCCGTGAGGAGCTGATGCCGGGTGCGGATAAAATGCTGTTTATGCCCGATCTTATAGGATATCTGCTTACGGGGAGGGTCTATTCCGAGCTGTCAATAGCCTCTACCTCCCAGCTTCTTGACGCAAAGACACATAACTGGTCGGAGAGGGTTACAGATGCGCTTGGTATAGACAGAAGTATACTTCCCGGAATAATTCCCCCGGGAACGGTGATAGGAGAGCTTTCCCCTGAGCTTTGCGAAGAGCTGTGCGTTCCTCCATGCAGAGTGACAGCTGTCTGCGGACATGATACTCAGTGCGCCTGTGCTGCTGTTCCCGCCTGTGAGGAGGACTATATATTTGTTTCCTGCGGCACATGGTCCCTTTTCGGCACGGAGCTTTCCGCTCCCGTTATAAGCGAATTATCTGCAAAATACGGCATTACCAATGAAATAGGCTGGGGCGGCAGGATAACATTCCTCAAAAATATCATCGGGCTGTGGTTCATACAGGAAACAAGGCGGTTCCTTGCAAAGCAGGGGAAGGAGTATTCCTTTGGTGACCTTGAAGGTCTTGCCTCCTCCTCTGAGCCGTTTTACTGCTTTATTGACCCTGATGCTCCCGAGTTTGTTCCCCCGGGCGATATTCCCGGGCGGGTGAGGGAATACTGTCGGCGGACGGGTCAGAATGTGCCCGAGGACTTAGGACAGGTCATGCGCTGCATTTATGAGAGCCTTGCTTTGAAATACCGTCAGACATTGGAGGAAATATCCCTTTGCACGGGAAAAAGCTACAGCAAAATATACATGGTCGGCGGCGGGATAAAGGATACATTTTTGTGCCGTCTTGCGGCTTGTGCCTGCGGCTGCATGGTAAGCACGGGTCCTGCGGAGGCGACTGCATACGGAAACGGCGCAATACAGTTTATTTCACTGGGTGCTGTTCCCGATCACACTACCGCAGTGAAAATGATCGCAAATTCGGTGGAAACGGCTGTTTTTCTTCCGGAGGATACCGGGGAATGGGAGCGGGCATATGAAAGGTACAAGGCTGTTACAGGGAAATGACTTTTCCTGCATATAACGCAGTCAAAGCGGTGTTATACGTACAGTGCAATGAATAATACCGTTACTAACCCCGTTTAATAAAGCATATCAAGTTTAATTATTATATCAAGGAGGAGATCACTATGAATCCAAGAATAGGCATTCGTCCCGTCATTGACGGCAGACAGTTCGGCATCAGAGAATCCCTCGAGGTGCAGACAATGAACATGGCAAAATCAGCCAAAAAGCTCATTGAGGAAAATCTTCGCTATCCCGACGGCACTCCCGTTGAGTGCGTGATAGGACCATGCACCATAGGCGGCGGTGCGGAGGCGTTTAAGACCGAGGAATTTTTCTCAACACAGAATATCTGCGCTACACTTTCCGTTACTCCCTGCTGGTGCTACGGCATGGAAACTATGGACACAAACCCCATGACGATCAAGGCAGTATGGGGCTTTAACGGCACGGAGCGTCCCGGAGCGGTATATCTTGCGGCTGTTATGGCTGCTCATGCTCAGAAAGGACTTCCCGCATTTGCTATCTACGGCAGAGATGTGCAGGACGCAGACGATACCTCTGTTCCCGAGGACGTAAAGGAGAAAATTCTCCGCTTTGCAAGGTGCGCTGTGGCAGTGGGAGCTATGAGAAATAAATCCTATGTAGGCATCGGCGGAGTGGCAATGGGTATCGCAGGTTCCTACTGCAATGCGGACTTCATGCAGCATTATCTCGGTATCCGTCCCGAGTGGGTGGATATGACGGAGATACTCCGCAGAGTAAAGCTGGGTATCTACGATCATGACGAGTACGAAAAGGCTCTTGCGTGGACGAAGGCAAACTGTCCCGAGGGACAGGACGTGAACACAGAGCCGAATCCCGGAAATCCAGATGTACTCTCCAAGGAGGAGCAGTGGGAATTCTGCGTAAAAATGACGCTTATAATCCGTGATATAATGCTTGGCAATGAAAAGCTGGACGCAATGGGCTGGCATGAGGAGGCAAGGGGCAGAAACGCTATATTCGGCGGTTTTCAGGGTCAGAGACAGTGGACAGACTGGATGCCCAATGCAGACTTTGCGGAATCCATACTTAACACCACATTCGACTGGAACGGCAAAAAGCGTCCCTCTATCCTTGCCACGGAAAATGACGGACTCAACGGCACAGCAATGCTTTTCGGCAATCTTCTTACGGGTACAGTCTCCGTATTTGCAGACGTGCGCACCTATTGGAGCCCCGAAGCGGTGGAAAGAGTGACGGGCAGAAAACCCGAGGGCAGAGCTGCAAACGGCTTTATCCACCTGATAAACTCCGGTGCGGCAGCTCTTGACGGTACGGGACTTGCAGTAAACGACAAGGGCGAACACGTTATGAAGCCATGGTGGGAGATAACGGAGGAGGACAGCAGGAATATTCTCGGCGCAACGGACTGGTGTCAGGCAAATCTGGGATATTTCAGAGGCGGCGGATATTCTTCGCATTTCAGGACACAGGCAGAAATGCCCGTGACTATGATCCGTGTAAACATTATTTCGGGACTGGGACCTGTTTTGCAGATAGCAGAGGGCTACACCGCTGTACTTCCCGAGGAGATACACGCTCCTCTTGACAACCGCACCGACAAGACATGGCCCACCACTTGGTTTGTACCAAATCTTGTTCCCGGAAAGACCGCATTCAAGGACGTATACTCCGTTATGGCGAACTGGGGCGCAAATCACGGATCGCTTACCTACGGACATATCGGCAAGGATCTTATAACTCTTGCCTCCATGCTGCGTATCCCCGTTGCAATGCACAATGTTCCTGATGAGGACATCTACCGTCCGCACTGCTGGAGCGCATTCGGCACTTCCGATTTGGAGGGAGCGGATTACAGAGCCTGCAAAAATTACGGCTCATTGTATTGATAATTTTATAGAACGGACATTATTTAAGGAAAAACTCCCCCTGCACAAAGCAATTCTGCAAGGGGAGCAGGCAGCCCCGCACAAAGATCGTGCGGGGCTGCCTTTATGTTTATTCCGTGCAAGAGATCATTTTAAATGACAGCCCGTAATTGTGACCGCTGCCACGGTCACGCCCCTGTCGTCAACAACATCTACATTATAATAACAGGTCGTTCTGCCGTCCTTTTTGCAGCGGGCTTCTGCTGTAATGCGTGTACCCTTGCAGGGACTCAGAAAGGCTATGTTAGTGCTTATGGAAACTACGCTCATGCTGTCCCTGTTGGCTGCCACCGCAAAGGCAAAGTCCGCAAGGGTAAAATATACCCCGCCCATAACTCCGCCCATGGCGTTGCGGTGCCTGTCTGTGAGCTGCATAGAGCATTTTGCGTATTTTTCGCCTATCTCATCAATGACAGCACCGTTTTCGGTTGCAAATCTGTCACCCGAAAATATTTCCCTGACATTTTCAATTTCCATAACAACCCCCCATTTCCGGGACAAATTCTTACTTCCCGTAATGCTCTGCGACTTTTTTCAGATCATTTATTATGGGAAGATGCTGAGGACAGACCTCCTCGCACTGACCGCAGCCCACACAGTCTGACGCCTTGCCGAATTTTGCGTTTAATATATCGTAATTGGTGAAATTGACAGTCCAGCCCTTTTCCTCCAGATGCTCTCTCATATCCTCGTTATAGAGGGAGAAATATTTGGGGATCGCAATATTCATGGGACACCCTCCCATGCAATATTCGCAGCCCGTACACGGAACAGCGATATTTCCGTTAATAATGTCGGCAGCCTTGAAACAAAGCATTTTTTCCTCATCGGTCAGGGGAACAAGCTCATCCATGAAGCTCAGGTTGTCCTCCATCTGAGACATATCAGACATTCCCGAAAGCACGGTCATTACTCCGGGCAGACTTGCCGCAAAACGTATTGCCCAGCTTGCAATGCTTTTATCGGGGTCATATGCCTTAAAAATATTTGCAGCCTCATCGGGGATCTTTGCAAGTGTGCCGCCCTTTACAGGCTCCATTACTATAATGGGTTTATTATGCCTGCGTGCCACCTCATAGCAGCCCCGTGAATGTATCCACGGACTTTCCCAGTCAAGATAATTGATTTGCAGCTGTACAAATTCCATTTCGGGGTGTTTTGTAAGGATCTCATCAAGAAGCTCAGGCGTATCATGGTAAGAAAAGCCCGCATACTTTACAAGTCCCTTTGCTTTCTTTTCAAGTATCCAGTCAAAGCATTCAAGCTGTTCATATTTTGTATACATGGCGGATTCGATACCGTGGAGAAGATAGTAGTCAAAATATTCCGCTCCGGTTTTTTCAAGCTGACCGTAAAACACCTTGTCACGATCTTCAAGGGTATTGAAAAATCCCGCATGGAGCTTATCCGCCAATGTAAAGCTGTCTCTCAGGTGACGGCTTGTCAGAGCGGTCTTTACGACTGCCTCGCTTGCAAAGCCGTTATACATAAGAGCGGTGTCAAAATATGTAAAACCTCTTTCAAGAAAAATGTCAACCATTTTTTTGACCTGTTCCACGTCCACATCTGCCGCATTGCTGCCGACAGTCGGCATACGCATAAGACCAAAGCCTAATTTTTTCATGATATACGCTCCCTTTCAATGTTGAATTGACCCCTTGCTGCCCCTTAGATTTAAGTATATCATATAAGTATTGCAGATGTCAAGTATGTTTTTCATGTTGGGGAGCTTTTGACTTGACCCGATTTGTGAAAACAAGTTTTGAAGCGCTTGACTTTTTATATAAAAGAGTGCTATAATATCATCGTAAAGGAGAGGATATTCATGACTGAGGAAATAAGCGATTTTTTAGGAAAATATACCAAATCAGGTGACCCGGTATGCGGTGTTCACCGATTTAAAGGACTGATGAAAAAGCTGGGCGATCCACAGGATACACTGCGTTTTATCCATGTTGCAGGTACTAACGGAAAAGGCTCTGTTACACGTATGACCGCAAATGCCCTTACCCTTGCGGGATACAGGACGGGAGAATTTACATCGCCCTTTGTCCGCCGCTATAATGACCGCATAAAAATAAACGGCAGTGAGATCCCCGACGAAGAGCTTTCCCGCCTGATAGGCATAATCAGGACGGTGCTTGACGGGGACACAACGGGTTATTCTCAGTTTGAGATAACAAATGCTGTTGCGTTTCTGTGGTTCGCAGAGCAGAAATGTGATGTTATTGCCCTTGAAACAGGACTTGGGGGACTGTATGACAGCACTAATATAATAGGTTCAAATATCTGTTCGGTGATAACGTCCGTATCCTACGATCACACGGCGGTTCTGGGAGATACTATCGAAAAAATAGCTTGTCAGAAAGCGGGGATAATCAAAGAAAACCGCCCTGTTGTTATCTATCCCAAAAATCCTCCCGAAGCCGTAAAGGTCATAACCGACTATGCCGGAAAGCTGCATTCACCTGTAATAATTCCCGGAATGAATGAGCTTAACGGTATATGTGCAGATATAAACGGGTGTAAATTTGTCTACAACGGGCATGACTACCGCACTGCCATGACAGGGATACATCAGGTATACAACAGTATAACGGCAATAGAGGCACTTAATATTGCAGTAGAGTATTTTCCGAAGCTGAATGATAATATTATCGCACGGGGAATAGAGGGAGCGGTGCTGCCCTCACGGTGTCAGATACTGCAAAAAAGCGGTCCTATGATAATTGTTGACGGCGCCCATAATCCTGACGGCATGGCGGCGCTTGCGGCTCTGATAAAGGATATCCCCCTTTCGCCGAAGATAATGATATGCGGCATGGCTGCGGATAAGGACAGCAAGGCTGCGGCGGCATACATATCCCCCTATATAGACACAGCCCTCTGCGTGGAGGGATTCGCTCCGAAAACCACTCCTGCTGATGTTCTTGCAGGATATTTCGGCAGCAGTGAAATTATTTCCCTTGAAAAAGCACTGGAAAGAGCAAAAATTCTTGCGGGCGACAACGGATTGGTGGTTATAGGCGGTTCGCTTTATCTTCACGGAGCATTGATTGTTGAAAATGCACAAAAGAATAATGAATAATTTGTTAGGCAAAAATCACATATTATGGTTGAATATTGGTATATAATATGTTAAAATAAACTATATAGGGTAATGGGTTTGACCTGTGCGGTGCAAACGTTACCGTTATAGCGGATATGCGTATGGGAAAATACGCACAAAAAATTATGAAAAAAAGAGGTATGTCTAATGAAATTCGGTTACTTTGACGATGCGAACAAGGAGTATGTCATCACATCTCCCGGAACACCTTATCCATGGATAAACTATCTTGGAACACAGGACTTTTTCAGCCTTATATCCAATACCGCAGGCGGCTACAGCTTCTACAGGGACGCACGCCTTGCAAGAATTACCCGTTACCGTTACAACAACGTTCCCGCAGATGCAGGCGGACGCTATTTTTACATAAACGATAACGGCACGGTGTGGAATCCCGGCTGGTCACCTGTCAAGACAGAGCTGGACGAGTATGTCTGCCGTCACGGTATGGGTTATACTATTATTAAGGGAAAGAAAAACGATATTTCAGCCGAAGTGACCTTCTTTGTTCCTCAGAATTTCACTGGTGAGGTAGAAAAGGTAACACTTAAAAATGAAGGCTCCGCAAAGAAAACTTTCAAGCTCTTCTCGTTTATTGAGTGGTGCCTCTGGGACGCACAGGACGATTCCACCAACTTCCAGAGAAACTTCAACACAGGCGAAGTGGAGATCGAGGGCAGCACAATTTATCATAAGACAGAGTATAAGGAAAGAAGAAACCACTTTGCATTCTACACGGTAAATGAGCCTATTGACGGCTACGATACCGACAGAGAAACATTTATGGGCAGCATCTACAACGACTTCGGCAATCCCGAAACAGTTATGAGCGGCAAGCCCGCAAACTCAGTTGCAGACGGCTGGTCTCCTGTGGCTTCTCACTGCAAGGAAATAACCCTTGAAGCGGGAGAGGAAAAGACACTTGTTTATGTTCTGGGATATGTGGAGAATCCCTATCCCGAAAAGTTCAACGCTGACGGCTCTATGAACAAATCAAGAGCTTACGAGATGATGAAGAAGTTTGACACCGCCGAAAAGGCTGATGCTGCTCTTGCAGAGCTTAAAACAATGTGGGACGAGCTTCTTGCAAAGTATACCATCACTTCTCCTGATGACAAGCTCAACAGAATGGTAAATATCTGGAACCAGTACCAGTGCATGGTAACATTCAATATGTCCCGCTCTGCCTCCTATTTTGAAAGCGGTATCGGCAGAGGAATGGGATTCAGAGACTCAAATCAGGATCTTCTGGGCTTTGTTCATCAGATCCCCGAGAGAGCAAGAGAGAGAATACTGGATATTGCGGCTACTCAGCTTGAGGACGGCGGAAATTATCATCAGTATCAGCCTCTTACCAAAAAGGGCAACGATGCCGCAGGTACCAACTTCAATGACGATCCTCTGTGGATGATCCTCTCCACTGCCGCATATATCAAGGAAACAGGTGATTACGGTATACTTGACGAACAGGTAGACTACAAGAACGATCCCGCTCTGGCGCAGCCGCTGCTTGATCACCTTAAGAGGAGCTTCTATCATGTGGTAAACAACAAAGGACCTCACGGACTTCCTCTTATCGGACGTGCAGACTGGAACGACTGCCTGAACCTTAACTGCTTTTCAAGAGTTCCCGGTGAGAGCTTCCAGAACACCGCAAGCAACATTGCACATGAAGTCGATCCCGAAACTGGCAAGCCCCTTAATGAGCAGACCGCAGAGTCGGTAATGATCGCAGGAATGTTTACCTACATAGGACCCGAGTACGTAGAGCTTTGCCGCAGAATGGGCAAGACCGAGGAGGCTGAGGCTGCTCAGGCAGAGATAGACGCAATGAAGAAGGCAATTGTAGACTACGGCTGGGACGGCGAATGGTTCCTCAGAGCCTATGATGCGTACGGCAAGAAGGTCGGTTCTCATGAAAATGCCGAGGGCAAGATATTCATTGAACCTCAGGGCTTCTGCGTAATGAGTGATGTGGGCGGCAAGGAATTTACCGAAAAGACTATGGCAAGCATTGACAAGTATCTTGCTACAGAACACGGACTTGTGCTTAACAATCCTGCATTTACAAGATATATCGTGGAATACGGCGAGATCTCCACATATCCCGGCGGCTACAAGGAGAATGCGGGTATCTTCTGCCACAATAACGCATGGATAATGTGTGCGGCTGCTCATGCAGGCATGGGCGATACTGCATTTGACTACTATACAAGGATAGCTCCCGCATATCAGGAGGACGAAAAGCTCCACCGCACCGAGCCTTATGTATATGCACAGATGATCGCAGGAAAGGACGCAAAGCGTTTCGGCGAGGCAAAGAACAGCTGGCTCACAGGTACGGCTGCATGGAACTTTGTGGCAATCTCTCAGTACATTCTGGGCATTATCCCCGATTATGACGGACTTAAAATAGACCCCTCCATTCCTAAGGCATGGGACGGCTATACGGTTTCCCGTCAGTTCAGAGGTGCTACCTTCAACATCAAGGTCGAAAATCCCGATCACATCTCAAAGGGCATAAAGTCCCTGACCGTTGACGGCAAGGCTGTAGACGGAAATGTGATAAGCGGAATTACCGAGGGCGTTCATGAGGTAGTTGCAGTAATGGGCTGATATTTCCCGTTATACATTTATAAACTTTGTGCGGCTGCATTTCGGTGCAGCCGCATTTATATAAAGAGATACCGCACAGGGAAAGTCTTGCAGCCTTGCCGTGCATATGCATGGCGATCCCTGTGCGGTATTTTTTAA
>CANQPL010000055.1 GCA_947625735.1 uncultured Clostridia bacterium | reverse complement strand
AAAAGCTCTTGAACAAATAAAACAGAAACATTATACCGAAAAGCTGACTGCTTTCAGCGGAGAGATACTTCTTGTTGAAATAAGCTTTGACGAGAAAAAAGGACACTCCTGCATTATTGAAAAAGCAAGAAAATAACATATCTGAGGTCGGGACATAAGCCCCGACCTCATTCTGTCAAAAAATATATATTCCAATTTTGAAAAAGGGGTATTTTTATTATATACCGGCTTAGAGGTTTACACAATCTTTGAGATTGACCCTCGCCCCTCAAAAACAACTCAGACTATTTCGCTTTTCAATAATGCGATATCCTGATGGTTATCAATAGGCTTGATTCTTTCAAGTATCTTTTGTTCAACAGCTTTTGACCAATAGATTTTTAATCTTTCCTTTGCCCGAGTAATGGCAGTATAGAATATGCTGTGAGTTATGAGTTCATCTATTTCATCGGTTATAACTATTTTAACAGAATCATACTCCAGCCCCTGTGCTTTATGGATTGAGACGGCATAGGCTATCTGAAACGGTACCGTTGTCCTTGAAGTTTCATCATCATCCTCGTCAGTGCTTTTATTCTTAAAAACTTCAAAGCGAATAATAGACTTTCCCTCATGATTCGTTCCTATAATGGTAAAGTTTCGATTTTCCATATTTAATTCTATTAGTGGTTTATCAAGTTCGATATCAAATTGAATAGACTCATTTACTTTACCTTCATTCAAAACCATGAAATCCACTATTTTTGCTTTCATATTATTATGAATAATAGGCACCTCATCTATATTGTTGCTGAAAAATGAATCGGCAGAATCGTTAAACAGAATAGGATCCCCTACTTTGTATCTTTGTATACCACGATAGATTTCTTTGCCACTATTGTTTTCTTGCATAAAACGATTGATATTATTAATACCGTAAAGTCCTCCATAGTTTAAGCAAAGAATAATCTCATTTTTAGCTGCCGGAGTGAAAATCGAAGTATCCAACTCAGCTGAAAATTCACCCGCTTGTAATCTGTCCAGAACATCACTATCATCATTATTGCCCTGCATTTTTCTAACATTATCCCACAGGTTTAATAAATGCTTGCTTTCCGTTCTAAAAGGTTTTTTCAATTCGCATACTGATGTTTGTGGGATAAAGAATCTTACTGCATTAAACCAGTTTCCAAATTCGATAGCCTCGATCTGATATATATCTCCTACCAAAATCAAAAGATTATACTGAGCAAGTTCAAGCACCTTTCTCATGCTTTTATTACTTACAGTACTACATTCATCTATTATAAGAATATCATAGCTTCTTTTTAAATTTTTAGCATATGGATTATTAAATTTGGTAATAGTCATAAAATCACATTTTGATGATGCGTTTACTTTTCTTTTTAAATTGTTTACTGCCGGATTTGTGTGAGCTAAATACAACCGAGAGTAATCTTTAAAAAATGTTGAAATATAATTTATCAACGTCGTTTTTCCAGTTCCGGCTGCACCGTAAATCAAAGCCACTTTTGATTTATCAAATAAATTGATTAGTGCATCTTTTTTCTCATCTGACAGATCACTATTATCTTGAGTATTTATCCAATGCTTTGCCGTGTTTGAGTGATTAGGTATCCCGTTAGCGGTCATTTTCTTTACTGTTTGAATTATGGAAACGGTATTTTCTTTATAGCTTTCTATAAAAATATGATCATTTTTTATGATAAGTTTTCGTGCTTGCTGAGTGTCATTATAATATAGTTTGCTATTATAGATTCTTACCAATGCTTCAACATTGTCAAAGTATTTATACTTATGGGAATCACTGTCCTCAACTTTTTCCAATGGCGTAAAAAGAATTCCCTTTTGTTCAGTATTATATCTGATATACCAAGCTAAAACCTCATGTTCACGATCTGTTACATCAAAGCAATCAAATATATCAGATATGCTCGGAACGTGTTTTCTAAGAGCAGAGCAAAATGGCATATTGTCAAAAGGTATGCATTTATTGGCTAAGTAGAGATCAGATAATAAGGAATTTGAACCTACATATTCCCAACAACTGTTATTATAATCCCACTTCCATTGCTCCTTGTATTGTGTCTTTATTATTCGATTTGTCATATGAAATAATAAATACCTTAGTATATTAGCTCCTGGGCTTTGATTTCGTAAAAGTTCTCTGCAATAATCCAGAATATCAAAGAAAAATTTTGATTTTGAATTAGGAACTATTCTACTGCGTAAGTTTATGAAGTCATCATCTGATAGATCAAGTATATCACACAAGTTACTTCTCGTATTCGTTAAATACTGTGACAACTTATACTGTTCGGCTTTAGATAGCTTCGGAGCATTCTTGTAAATCAATTTTGCAAAGTTATCAAATTCACAAGGACGAATATTTACTTCCCAATTGACAATAATTCTTATAGGCATGGTTTTTTCAAAGATTTCAATTGAATTATTTGCTATGGCAAATCTAACTGCGTAATAATCGGATAATTCAATATCAGTAAACGCAATGATACGATCTGTTTTACTCGCCTTATCATTTGCCGGTATGAATGCAACTTCATAGTATACTTTACTGTTTACGAAAAACGGCTTTATTGATTGAATATAAAATCTATCAAATCGAAATCCCTCACTTATCGGAGTGTGGTATAATTCAATCTTTTTAGCAATATTTTCATAGTACTCTTTGTAACTATCATCTATTTCAATTGGAAACTTTTCAAGGTTATGGAGGACTTCCATAGAATAATTATCCCGAAGATAATTCTTTATTCTCAGAAGATATTCATAATACTTGAGCATCAATCGGTTTGCATTTTCTTCTGCCAAAGTTCTATGAGATACAGATACCTGTAAGAAACGATGAAAACGTGCTATGTGCTTTAATTTCATCTGGCTTTTAACATACTTTACTGCTTTTTGAACATTTTCATGTGAATCTTCGATATCATCTCCATTGGCATAAATCTTCAGCATAATATGCTCGACGAAGTGGCGAAGATGCGAAAGAATATCCTGAGATATTTCTCCAATTGTAGCATTTTCTATACTATCAATATTACGGCAAATAGCTCTGTCACTGTTCATTATCTGCTCGTCTATGCGTAAAGGTGCATCCATTATATTTTTCTCCTCCATATTTCAGATTTACAGTTTATCCTATAAGAGCCGTAAGGAGCTTAATTCACATACGGCTCTTAAATCTTATGAGTCTTTCCTCAACGACTTATACAGCTCTTTTGCCATAACATCCTGAACTTTCTGATAAAACTCAGGATCATTGAACAGCTTCTGGAATGATTCATTATTATCAAGGAAACACTGTGTAACGATCTCCTTGAATTTCTCCGGAAACAGAGAATTGACAAACATTTCCGTGCTGTTGTTGCTGGCATATTTTTGGAATTTTTTAACATCTTTATCGTCCATGAACATACGGTAGATGCCTTCAATAATAACTCGGTCTGCCTCAGTGAACTGCCCATCAAATCGTTCGTTGACCTTATCTATGATGCTTTGCAAGGTATCTTTTTTCTTGTTGGGATTCTTAGGAGAAGTTGCTCCTCCGGGAACCCATACAACTTTCTTTTCGTCAAGTATAATTGCGCCTGTATGTGATTCTTTCAGGTTGGCATATTCCAGCTTGACCTTATCATCTATATCAACTATGTCCTTGCCCGATTTCGGAAGCAATCTCAAAAGATTGGATGTATACAGATATTCTGCAAACAGGTCTTTGTCGTGTAATCTGACAATTTGAGTGATATAAGCATAAGTTCTTGTAAACTTGCGGAGATAGTCACGGACTGCATACTGATCGTCCTCGGAAAGATTTTTGTATCTGTCAATCACAGGGCGGAACATTCCTGCGAGCTTGCCGAGTGCTGCTGCATTCTGCCCTTTTCCTGTCTGCTTTGACATAAAGTCGTTGAACTCCTCGACATCATAATAATTGAACAGCATATACTCGTTCAGCTTATTTCTGAGGTCATACACCACATTTAGGTCTGTTGCACCTTCCATAGATGATTCCTCATAGAACGGCTGAAACGCTTTTTTAATGTCTTCTTCAGTATTCTCAAAATCAAGGACGAAAGTGCTTGCTTTTCCGAAGCAAGTACGGTTCAGACGGGAAAGCGTCTGCACGGCTGCTACGCTTTTCAGCTTTTTGTCCACATACATGGAATGAAGCAGCGGTTCATCAAATCCTGTTTGATACTTATTTGCTACAACAAGGATATTGTACTGACTGCTGTGGAACACTTTTCTGAACTTTTTGTCAGTCGTGATATACTTACCGTTTTCATCAATATTCATAGATGCTTCTGTAAATGGCTTTTCCATGGGCATTTCATCAAGAGTTACTTCTCCTGAAAATGCAATCATAACATCGCATCCTGCGGATTCTTGTGGATGGTCTTTTAGATACTGCTTAATTGCAAGATAATAACGAACTGCATTTGCTCTGCTGTCGGCAACGACCATAGCTTTGCCTTTACCGCCGATCTGAAATCTGCCGTTGGCAAGGAAATTCGCCATGAGCATTTCTGTCTTCTGAGTGATCGTATAGCCGTGCTTCTTGTAATACTTAAACAGTGCTTTCGATGCTGCACCCTCTATCAGCTCAGGATTATCCTCGGAAACTTTAACAAGCTTGAATGCTTCACGAATGGTAGTATAGTCCTGCAACACATCAAGAATAAATCCTTCCTCGATAGCCTGTTTCATAGAGTATACATGGAACGGCACTTTTGTTGGTGTACCGTCAGCACCGATATATTCAGTGCCGAACACTTCTATTGTCGGACCTTTTGGTGTTGCGGTAAATGCGAAGAAAGACTGGTTTGCGTGTCTGCCCTGACCGACTACGCTATTGATAAATTCATCGGTGAGGTCAACATCTTCCACGTCGATCTCCTGTTCCTCTGCGTATTCTTTTACAGCTACACCAATGTCGATAAGGCTTCTGCGGAGCATTCTTGCACTTTCGCCGCTCTGTCCCTGATGTGCTTCATCAATGATGATGGCAAATTTCTTGCCCTTATAGCTGTCCATATCCTTGTAGCCGAACAGGAATTTCTGCACGGTACTGATTATGATCTTCTTTCCGTCGTTGATCGCTTCTGCAAGACTGTGAGAATTTTTCTTATCGTCGATTGCTTCAACAAGTCCGACCTTATGCTCAAAGCTATTTATTGTATCCTGTAGCTGTCCGTCGAGGACGACACGGTTTGTGACTACGATAACGGAATCAAATATTCCCTCGTCGTTGGCATCATGGACGGATGCAAGGCGATAGGCGATCCATGCAATAGAGTTTGATTTGCCCGAACCTGCACTGTGCTGAATCAGATAATTCTTTCCGGAACCGTTCTCTTTGACATCGGTGAGGACTTTGCGAACCACATCATACTGATGATAGCGTGGGAACAGCAGTTTTTCCTTTGTCTTGCCTGTCTCCTCGTCCTTTTCCTTGACATGGGAAACGAACTTGTACAGAATATCCATAAGGGAATCACGCTGTAAAACTTCTTCCCACAGGTAGTGTGTTGCATAGCCGTCGGGGTAGTCGGGGTTGCCGGCACCGCCGCTGACTCCTGCGCCGTTTGAACCCTGATTGAACGGCATAAAATAGGTACTGCCGTCTTTAAGCTGTGTTGTCATCCAAACTTCATAGAGGTCAACAGCGAAGTATACGAGAAAACGGTGGTCAAGGCGGAAACAGAACTCCTTGCTGCTGCGGTCGTTCTTGTATTGTTTGATCGCACACTGATAATCTTGCCCTGTGAGCTGATTTTTCAGTTCTATGGAAACAATAGGTATTCCGTTTACGGAAAGCACCATATCAATGGTATTGGCATTGTGGGGAGAATATCGGAACTGCCTTGTGCAGCCGAGGATATTTGCCTCATAATGCTCAATATCAATGTCATTCAAGGCTGTTTCGGGCTTGAAATAGCACACTTTCATCTTTATGCCAAGGTCTTCGATTCCGTGGCGGAGAACATAGATCAAGCCCTGTTCGCTGATGCACTTTTCAAGTCGGAAATAGAGTTTTTCCTGTGCGTTTTCGCCGTAATATTTGAGGTATTTTGCCCACGCTTTCGGCTGTGTCTTTTCGATGAACCGGCACAACACATCCATACAGATGCATTTGTCAACATCGAACCGATTGCTTTTCAGAGAAACATACCCTCCCTCATCGGAGAGGAAAAATGTTTCAATATCCTGTTCAAAGCGTTTTTCTTTAGTTTCCAAGGTTATACCTCCTTTTTGCCTGTGACATATTCATAGATCAGGGATTTTTTATACTGCTGTAACTTCTCTATTTTCTGCTGCTTGAGGGCGATGAGCTTGTCTATCCGGGAACATTTGTAGTCGAGGTAGGAAGTGATTTTTTGTTGTTCTCCGATAGGAGGTTCCGGAATAAATATAGACGAAAACTCAGTTGAGTATGTCCTCCAACGCATCATCATGATACCTCGTCCGTATCTATAGCACTCACCATTAAATCTTTTAGTTCTAAATAAATAATGATAATAATCACTGTGTGTATTCTGGAGTGGCTTATAGATGTCATATGCAGGACTTGTGACACCATTATATGCGGATTTTCCGACGGCTCCCATCCAACAAAGAATGATATTAACAACAATATCTCCTTGATATACTTTTTTGTATCCTTCAGCTGTGACAGCTTTGTTTCCTGTGGTTTCTTCAATATCGGAATGCTGAACAACACCTAAATCTGTATACAGAGAAATAAGATTAACCTTTGACAAATCAGCTTCATAATTCTTCTCGTTCCTTAACGAAAACTTATTTTTGATTCGAGTTATTTCCCAATGTTCCGGTATCTTCCCAATCCACTCAACCCCGCTGTTTTTCATCGGCACATCAGTGTCAAGCCCCTTTGTGACAGTCTCGGTAATAACGCTCTGCTTGTAGGCTTTCAACTTTTCTATCTGCTGTCCGGCATTTGCAATAAGTGCATCTATCTGAGCGCATTTGCGGTCGAGGTGGTCGGCAATTTTTTTCTGTTCTTTGAGAGGAGGAATTGCAATAAAAAAATTGTTAAAAACAGGTAATGTAATGTGTTGCATCATTATACCATGTTTATTATCATCATTCATGTAAGACATAGCTACTTTTAATAGCCAAATATAATAAGATTTCAATACAATATCCTTTTGAGGGATTGCTTTGAATATATGTTGATTGAGCCAGCCCTCCCCCTTATTCCATTCAAAGGCATCTAATGTGGCAGCCCATGATACAAGAATATCTCCATTTACAACATAGTATTTTTGATCTATATTTCCATTGAAGTAATTAGGATTATTATTGCTTCCTGTTAAATCTTGAATACGTATAATAGGCAATCCTGTACTACTCCAATCATCTGGCTTAAAAGCATATCCATTTATATATGTTCCAATATATTTAATTTTATTTATAGACCATACTTCAGGTATTTCCCCAATCCAAGCCACACCACTGTCTTTCATTTCACGCATTACCAAACAGCTCCTTCATCAGTATAGTTTCTTCCTCCTCCAGTGCCTTGATCTCCGCAAAAATATCCTCCGAGGACTGCGGTGCGGTAAACTTGTAGAAAAGCCTTGTGAACGGTATCTCATAGCCTATCTTATCTTTCTTGCGGTCAGCGAATGCCAGCGGATTGTACGGCAGTACGTTCTTTGCGATATATTCGTCAATATCCTCCGAAAGCGGAATGATCTCACTGTCACTTGCACCCTTGACAGCCTGTGGCTTGCCTTTTTTCAGTATGGCTTTTCCATCCTTGTCAGCCTGTGCTGTCTCGACAGTCACCTTTGTAAAGCCAAAGAAATCATTGTCGAATGTCTTTGACTCCACAACAAGCTCGCCATCGGTATAGACTGCATTTTCAAACTCTGTATAGGCTTTCATGATAAGTTCAATGCACTTGTCGTCAAGGTCAACACGCTTTTTACCGATGTTCTTGCGACGCTTTACAAAACATTTTGAAGCGTCAATAAGCTGAACTTTTCCAAGACGGTTTGCAGATTTTCCCTTTGTCAGCACCCAGATATATGTAGAAATGCCCGTGTTGTAAAACAGGTCTGTTGGCATCTGGATGATTGCTTCGACCATATCCTCTGTAATAACATAACGGCGTATCTCCGAAGCACCGCTTCCTGCATCGCCCGTGAACAGGGACGAACCGTTCTGAATGATCGCCATACGTCCGCTGCCTTTTTTCAGCTTTTTAACACCGTTGAGCATAAAGAGCATTTGTCCGTCGGAAATAGCAGGCAGTCCCGGACCAAATCTTCCGTCATAGCCTTTCTTGGCTTCTGCTTCGACTTCTGCTTTTTCGCGTTTCCAGTCGATACCGAACGGCGGATTGGAAATGATATAGTCGAACTCGTAACCGCTGAATTTGTCATCGTTGAGCGTATCGCCGTACATCATACCCGAAGCATTACCGCCCTTAATGAGCATATCTGCCTTTGCGATAGCGTATGTCTCGGGATTGAACTCCTCACCGAAACAAGTAAGATTAGCTTCATCGCTGATGTCGGTCAGACGTTCATTAAGACAACCGAGCATCTGCGATGTACCCATTGCCATATCGTATGCGGTCTTTGTACAGCCGTTTGTCTTGATATCGTCTTTTTCGGGAGCGATGAGCAACTCGGTCATAAGGTAGATAATATCACGGCTGGTGAAGTGTGCTCCGGCTTGCTCGTCATAGCTCTCGGAGAATTTTCTGATAAGTTCCTCGAAAATGTAACCCATATCGGTAGATGTGATCTTATTTGGTGACATATCGCCCTTAGCGGAAATAAACTCCTGTATCACCACAAACAGAACATTGCCGTCAGCCATAGTCCGCACCTGATCGGTGAACTTGAAGTTGGAAATAATATCCTTAACATTTGAGGAAAACCCTTGCAGATAGTTCTCAAAATTCGATTCGATATTATCGGGATCGGATACCAGCTTTTTGAAATCGAACTTGCTTGTATTATAGAAGGGATAGCCCGAAGTCTTGCAGAGAACGCCATCACGGGCTTCACCCTCAACTTTCATTCCTGCTAGCTTTTCACCCATTTCTACGACTGCCTGTTTTGTCGGCGCAAGAGCATCGTCAAAACGCTTCAAAACTGTCATAGGCAGAATGACTTTGCCATATTCGTGGGGCTTGAACAGTCCCACAAGATGTGTAGCTATCTCCCATATGAGATTTGCTTTTTCCTGAATATTGATATTTGTCTGCTTCTGTAAAGAATTGATTGACATACTTTCACTCCTTATATATAATTGGCATTCTGCTGCTCTTGCAGAGCCTGCTTGAAATTCGTCTTCGTAATCTTTAATTCGTTAGAGCCGAGCCTTACAACTTTGGGATAGCCGTTGCCATTCTCCAATTCGGAGATAGTGCTGCGGCTTTCTCCTTTTCCGGTTGTGCTGTGCGGCATCGGACCGACAATGACAAGCCTGTAGTTGAGGTTGTATTGCATTTTAGAGAACTGATAGTTTTTAATTTTTTCATAATCAAGGCAGAATTCAAACCTTTTTTTATCAAGCCCGAGACTTTTTACAATACCGAGCAGATCGTGTTCTTTTACCTGTGAAGCACCAATCACTACGATCTTACCGTCCTTATAGGTATCATAAAAGTCATCGCTGCTGGGTGCAACATTCTTAATTAGAGTTGATAAGCCCCAATTAGAAAGCAGGCTTTCAAGTTCTCCTGTCCTGTTTGCGAGGTAAATCTTTTCGGTGACTGCATCTACGATTTCTTCAAGACGTTCTGTATCCAACACGATGATCACCCCTCTCTGTCCAGCAGTGTTCTCTTTCTCTCCAATACTTTTTTCATTTTTAGTTTCAGTACAGCATATTCATCCAGTGCCGCCTGATATTTCTGAGCGATTACCTTTTGTTCATCAAGTGACGGCAGCGGGATCATGATACTCTTTACAGCTTCTACTGAAATTGTTTTAACGACTGAACCGCCTGAAGCATAACTCAGTGCAGCTTCGCCTGCGATACTGTCAAAGAATGCCTGAATGTAATACGGATCAGCTTTGCTTTCGTCGATCTCGATAATGTAGAGATTTCCGGTTGCAACAATAGAATGATTGCTATCAGAATTTACAACGGCGGTGCGGAAAGTAGGAGATGCCATTTTGGAAAGAACAATGGAATTATCAGGAATAACGAATTTTTCAAGAGTCTTTGGCAGTTCTGTTATATACTGCTGTCCTTCTTCGATATCCACAGAACCGTTCGACACATTTGCAAGGGAAATGAATCTGTATCTGGTCGGTATGATAGATTTTATAGATTCCAGAAGTTCCGGTTTTACCTGTGAACCTCTTGCAATATTCTTGATGATATCTCCAAAACATACACCGTTTTCAACAACGGGTTTTTCAAGATAATGGGAAGCCATCAGATTATAATCATGGTCTCGCATATCCGCCAGAGAAATATCTATAGTATTATCCCCACCGTTATTGAGACAGTCGAGTATAAATCGAATATTATCCTCAGAAAGAGTATTGAGTCTTCTGCTTTCTTTAGAAAAAATATTTTCCGCATTTACAAGTCTTATCGAACTATTGTTATGGCTGAATACGACCATAGTTGTCGCAATCGATGTCTGGTCGAACAGTGCCATAGGAAGATTGATGACTGCTTCAATATAACCGTTCTCGGCAAAATACTGACGCATATACATATCAGGCTTATTAAACGCAGCTCCGTTTGTCATAATTGCTACTGCTTTACCTGTTTCTTTCAGATTGCGAATGATAATAGCATTAAACAGCCAATCAGATGAGCATCTTGAAATACAAGAACTATCAAATACAAAGTAGTCCTGCAATTTACGGCGGCATTCATCCAAATCATTGCCTCTGAGACCGAACGGATAGTTTGAAAATATCTTATCATAACTTGCAGTATAATGATATGTCAGTGCATTATTTATTACGAAGGTATAATTATCGCCGAGGAGTGATCCTCTGAGAACTGCAATGTCATTTGAGTTGAAATTGATCTCAACTCCGGTATATTCACTTACTTTTGTACCTTGCAAAGCATATATCGGAAAGGTTGCGCTTCCCGAACAGATATCCAGCACCTTGTCCTGTTCTTTAATCTCAAGTATGCTGCTTGCAAGATTAACTAAAGATACCGGGGTACTCATTTCAAAAAACGAATTATCATAGAGAACCAATTCTTTTAATACGTCTGCATCAAATTTGCCAATGAAGCTAAGAACTGTTTCCCATAAACCATTCAAGTTTCTGGAAAGAACCTCAGAAACATCGGAGGATATATTAGATGTTTCAATGAATGCCTTCAATGAATCAGTGGAGACTGTCGGAGTTCTCTCAATTACGCTCAAAGCATAAGCTGTAGAAATAACAGCGCCACCATTATACGCTATTTTTCCACGATAAGCCTCGCTCAGCTCAAATGAAATTTCTCGAATCATATCAATTGTAGATTTCAATTTAATCCCTCCTAATATACTTAGGTAATTCGTAACCTTTACTGTAACTATATCATATCACAAGATGATTGATGTGTCAATAGTTTTCTTGGTAATTTATAACCTAAATCAAAGAATTGTATACTTGCATAACTTTGCAGGATTTGATTTGTGCATTTTGTTAGATACGAGCTATATCCGAAAATATAATCGTTTTCCTGCCAACACCTCGCCAACATCCTTTTGCAGATGGAAACGGGCGTATGAGCAGGCTGTGGCATACTCTTATGCTGTCAAAATGGAATCCATTGTTTGCGTGGTTGCCTATAGAATCTATGATACACGATAAACAAGCAGAATACTATACTACAATAAATAATTGCAATAACGCAGGCAATTCTACCGAATTTATTGCCTTTATGCTCGGTGTTATCAAAGATGTATTAAGAGAAAATGAAATGTCGGAAATAGTGTCGGAAAAAATGTCGGGATTGGAAAATAAAAGACTTGATATTATTAACAAATTTTTGTCCGAAAATTATAGTATTACTTCAAAAGAAGCTGCCGAACTTCTGGATGTAGGCGAACGTACAGTACAACGACTGCTGAAAAAGGCTGAAAAAATGGGACTTGTTAAAAGCAGTGGTTCTACAAAAAACAGATGTTATTATCTTAAATAAAAATTTTAAAAATGTTTTTTAAAGGAGGAAAAGAACAAGTAAGTTTTCTTGATGGGAAAGTAGTTACCCAAAATACAACTGGTGCGACAAGACCGGACATAATTGTAAAAAAGCCCGGTGGTTCAATTAAGGCGGTTGAAGTAAAAAATTATGATTTGGAAAATAATTTATCACAGCTAAAAAATGAGCTGTTAAGGCAAGTTAAGGATAGGGTAACAAACCTTCCTTCAGGTTCAACACAAGAGATCGCACTGGTTACAAAAGGACGAGGATATACAAAAGCATTTACTGACGATGTGGTAAAACAACTACAAGAATATCTTTTCGATGCATACGGTGGTAAAATCCCAATAACTGTGTTAGGATAACAGCTAATTAAAAATACTGCCTTATCCGACTACTTGATTTGCTAAAGTTATTAGCAATTATCGTTCAATATCTACAGAATGGTATCCTATACTATTTGACAAAAGCCTAAAAATTTGGTGTGGCTTATTATAGCCACATCAAATTTTATAGTACTTATTTTCTCCTGTTACATCCACTCATCATTTGTGGCAGACCATTTTTCAATAAACTTTTTACTTTCTACTGCTGCTGCAAACGGTTTTGCTAAGAAGGTTCTTATCGTTCTCAGTACGGTACTGTAATCATCCGTTTTTGCATCGATTTTACGAACAAACGCCTTCCATTTCTTTTGCATCTCTGCATCGCTGTCAAATTCCATAACCTTTTCAAATTGTGCTACCGTAAAAACATGTCCGCGATTTTCAAATGTTTTTCTCAGTGCATCAGTAAGCGTTGCTCCGTCGAAATCAAATTTTTGCGCCAGATAGTAGATGTCATAGTAATCTTTCATTCGGCTTGAAAACTCCATCAAACATAGAATGGCATCAATTTTCTCGGCAATAGTGGTTTCCAGCGAATATGTGTTCACTGTCGGTGCTTCAAAATCCGCAAGTTGTGTAGGGATTTTTCGCTTTTCTTGTTTTGGTACAATAACATCACCTACGCCGAAGTCTATACTAAAAGGAGTTCGTGTGTTTTTAATAAAAGCTACAATAGAAGCTCCGATACCGGCATATTTCTTTGCAACTGCAATTGGTACAATATCTTTAATTTCAAAGGTAATAAATTCATTACCAGTGGTCGTGGATATGATTTCTTCCAAGATGGGTTTTAATTGTTCCGGCGTGTTTGGTATCTGTCGGAGCAAAAAGTCTACATCTGTCGTTACCCGGCTATCAAAGTTATTCAGCGAATAAAGGAACAATCCGCCTTTTAGCACAAGGTTTTCCGCATATTTTGATTTTCCCAGACGGCGTAGAAATTCTTCTTGGCAAAAGAGCTGCAGACAAAGCTGATAGCTTCTTCCGTTTTCCTTTGCTTTGTTTTTCAGTCGTGCCAACACGGACGCAGCAACATCAGCCACTTAAAAGCACCTCCATTATATTCATTACCTTTGTATATAGTTTCATCTTTTTTGCGTACTGAGAAAGATTGGCAAGGTTTTTCCGGTCGTCTGCAACGTAGGCATTCAAGGCTTTATTGAAAATCTCGTTATCAAGCTTTGTTCGGTACTTAAAGCAGTCGCAAATAGTTCGTTCCCTGTCATATACAGGAAGCTCAACACCGTTGAAGTTTTCAACAGATTTCCCGATTAGAAAATATTCTTTTTGAATGTAATAAGCCTTTACCGGAAATTCATCGATTTTGCTGACTGTACGAGAGGCTGTTCTCGGCACAGCGACAGACCACGCCCGGGGCGCAAAATCACTGTATCCATAATGAAACAGAGCGGATTCTACACAAACTATTCCTATCGACAGCAGTTTGCAGAGCAATTGCTCCTCCATGATTTGGTCATTATCCGGAAATTGATAAATTCCTCGCCGAATTCGTTCAATAAAACCTTCTTTACACAGCGCCGCCACTTCATAACTCTTTATACCTACCTCGGTAAAATCAGAGGTTTTAGCAAGACCGCCGTTATCCTCAATTATTTTTCGTACTATTTCTTTTTGATTCAAACGAGCACCAACTTTCTGTACGCTGTTTTTAATTTATATACATATTTATTATAGCGCAAAATAATCCTTTTATCAATAGCTAAACGCAAACAATTTTTAATTTTTGCATGTAGATAATTAAATTTAACATTTTCAAAACGAATAGATATTTATTTTTTATTTAATTTTTTCCAGTACACGGCGAATATCTGCGTTTATACAAATGCATCTTTCTGCGATTTCATCGGGTGCATAGGCTTCGCCGAAATTCACGCAGGCATACACTGCATTTTGATTTTGGACGGTCATTTTCCAGAATGGATATTTTATGATAACGGGCGTGTTATATCCGACTCCAAGTTCTAAAAACAGCACTTTCCGACCGTAGTTTTTTTGCAAAAAATCTTCGTAATGCTTTGCCGCAGCGTGCCAACCTTCGTCTTCTACAAACTTGTCGTCGCTTCGCAAATTCATAGTCATCGGTTTTCCGCACTTAGGACATTTCGGGATAAGTTCAGTGGGTATCTTCATATTTTCTTGAAATTCAATCATATCCCT
>CANQPL010000054.1 GCA_947625735.1 uncultured Clostridia bacterium | reverse complement strand
GTTTTATTTTTATCCGCAATTTTTTTTAGCAGAAATTTAGTTTTATTTATTGGCATTTTTTCACCTCATTGACTTTATGAAAACTAACATATATACTTAACCTTGAATTTTTTCAATATCATACTAATTGCCAAACTAACTCCTCCGGTTATAATGATTCTGCTGAAATACATAATTGCTGAGCCCAAGTCAGTTGTAAACACTGCAGCTCCTAACAGCTGTACTGATACTGCTAATACAACATAATTCCATGGATCAGAATATAGATACATACCGAAAGTATTTTTCCTTAATAATTTAAATATTTTTGTTTCAACAAGTTTGGTTTTTGACAAATAAAAGCTTAAGCAATAAACACAACTGCATCCAAAAGCTGCACAAAGTTGTCCTAAAATCTTTTTTATTACAAAATATATATTAAATTTTTCAGTGCTTTCAATACTTGCATAAATCAGGCAAAATATTACAAAAAATATTCCAAAAACAAGTAAATATTTATATTTGTTATTTATTCTATTATTAAACCTCTCTCTATAATCTTCAAAACAGTATCCTAAATAAAACCAAAAAATATGCTTGGCTATAAGGTTTAAAATATTCAAAGGAAAGATATTATATATACATGACAAAACAAACATTGCTGCAAGCTTATATCTTGTTTTTATACTACTGTGCTTTTCTAATGTGTAATTTACAAGGAAAATACAGAACAAAGTAGGTAAGAACCAAAGATAAAAACCCTTTTGTATAAAAACTTCATCTACCAATATATCCATGAAAATATTATCTGACTTTGAATAAAAGCCTGACACATATTTAATAGGCACTGCGTACAGTATTAATACAGTAATAAATGGAAAAAGTAATTTTTTTGCTTTATCCCCAACTAAAGATTTATATGATGTATACCCCCCCGTGGTATTTTCTTTGTACTTTAACAAAGCTCCGCTTAATGCCATGTAAAGCGGCATATGAAACAAATATATAATGGTTGTTATTATCTGAGCAAATTTATAAAAATTACTCAGCCCTCCTGAAGCTAACAAAATGTAATGATTATAGTTGTTTGGTTCCTCAATTTTATAATATGTACAATGTCCTAAAATAACTAAAAGAGTTACTATTACACGTAATAGATCATATTCGATGATGTTTTTCTTCATATTTTATTCCTTTCTATTGATGCCATAGTTCATATATTTTATCTAACAGTTTTAGTGGTGAGAATCTGCCATCATAGTGATAATCAACATTTACACGTTCCTTAACCCAATCCCAATCAATGTCTTCCGGATTTTCGTAAATTTTCATATATTCAGAATTATAAAAAGGTAAATTAACTATATTTTTGTTATTAGTCAAAAGTTTTTTATTGTAACATACTGCTTCAAAATAACGTGTTGATACGCCGGAATGTCCCGGACTAATCATATCCATAATACAATTACATTCAAGTATTTCCTGAATTACTCTATCATATTCTATACGCTGATTATAAATAATTTGTCCTTTATATTCTTGCAAGCTTTCTTCAACACCTGTTATTCTGAATGTACTTTTCACGTTGTTATCAATGGAATTCTGATATATTTTGTGCAGGGACGAAAGTCTGCCCTTATTCCAACAAATAAAATACAGATCTTTGTTAATTTCAGATTTGTTATTAATTATTATCGAATACGGTGCATTATATTGTATAAATCCGTATTTTTTTGAATCATTAAAATCATATGATAGAACATAGTCATAATCCATATTATTAAGATTATATAATGTATTCTCTTTAAAGAGTTCTACCGGATTAAACAAAAAAAGCAAATACTTTATTCTACCTTTGCTCTTTTTTCTTAAGCGTTTAAGATGTTGAAAATCCATGCCATGCGGAGCACTGTCAATAAATATAAAGCAATATTCCTCGTTATCCTCAAGTTTTGGAATTTTTGAAGCCATCCATATTTGTTTCAGCGGGAGATGTATAAAATAATCTATTTTGCGGCTAAGATGAACTTTTCTCAAAATCTTAAGAAAAATATTATTTATTGGTTTCAATGTACCATCTAAAACTGTTACATTATCATTCTTTAATAAATCAGCCATGCAAATGTCTACGTGTTTATTGTGATTTGTATAGTAAAAAAATTTCATTTTTGATTATAGCTCCTTAATCCTTTAAGTTTTTTTATTATGCCGGTAAATATTACCTTTAAATTTGATATAAAGAAATAATCTCTTTCAATCAACAGTGTAGCAAAATACGATGATGCACCGCATAACACCATCAGCAAAGAGTTAACTAAAGACGGATTTAGAAAATACTTTAGTGGGATCAAACATATCACCATAATCGCTCCGGCTACAAAATACGGAGTGCCTTGTAATACTATTTTTTTAGTCGATATTTCTCTTCTGACAAATACAAGCTGAACTATAGCAATGGTTGTTTCTGCAATAACTGAAGCAATTGCCGCTCCTACAGATTTGAAATAATAAATTAAAATGATGTTTAATGTAAAATTAACACATGCGCCAATAATCACTGTAATTGAAAAAAGATCTTGTCTCTTAGATGGTATCATAAACTGTCCTCCTGTTACACTGTTAATTCCGATTGCAAGGATCAAAAACGGAAGTATCTTTAAAAGTTGACAAACTTTTTCGTAACCTGCTCCGAAAAACCATGGCACAAAATTGTCGGATACCATTATCATGCCAAAGCAAAGAGGGACTCCCAAAAGCCACACAAATCTATAACTTTTGTACATATATTTTTGTATTTCATCTGTTTTTTTTTGCTCAAATAAAAAACCCATTCTTGGTATCATGACCGTTATCAACGAAGATACAATTGTAAGCAACATTTTTGAAATCTTTAATGCCTGTTCATAATATCCGTTTTCATAAGAGCTATCAGTTATCAGACCTATCATTGTCTTATCAAGTACCGTATAGATCTGGATGGCTACCGTGGGAATAAACAACGACCATACGGTCTTAATGTCCTTGAATGGCTTTAGTTCAGATAAAGGAATTTTTAAAATATATTTTGGAAGATATGCCCAAAGCGATATATTTCCAAGAGCAGAAAAAAGCCCAATGCCTAACACATAAAGTAAAATATCTTCCTTTCTTTTCACAAAAGAAAATATGTAAATTATCTGTATGATCTTAAAAACAGCATTTCGTGTAACTGTTTTTGCAAAATCCTCCATACCCTGAAAAAACCATGTTATATCAAAAAAATTTGATACAAGATTAAGAACAAGTATAAGATATATTGCCGTATTCTCTTTCTGAAGAAAAACAAATATCAGATAAATTAAAATTGTTACCCCGGATATACAAAAACTTAAAACCTTTGTATTCCAAAATACTTCGCTACGTTTTTGGATATTATCCTGAACATAGGATATCTCCCGTTGACCGTATGTTGTTATTCCCATAACAGCTATCAATGAAAAGTAGGAAACAATTGACTCCACAAAGCTGACTCTGCCCACACCGTCCGGCTGTAACACACGCGAGAGATATGGAGCAGTAATAAGTGGCGCGATCAATGTTAAAACCTGATACGAAGCGTTCATAATATAGTTTATTTTAATGTTTTTTTCAGACATAAGCTCTCCTTTAATAATGATAAATCTTTTTTACTTTCAAACGCACGGGATATGAAATCATTTTTATATTCACTAGGTAAATTCTTAAAATTTGCTCTAAAGTCCCAAACACGTCCTACCAATCTGGTACACAGAAGTGCAGAAAAAATTTTTATTTTTTATAGGATCTGGTGTTGCATATGAGACTATAACATTACTGTTTAATCTGTTGCCGTTATAGCCAAGCTTCATTGCAAAGGAAAAAATTCGGCTGTCGAAACGGATTCATCTGATGATATATGAAAACTAAACAGTTCACCTATCCTTATTTTATCCAATGTCGTTATCACTGATTTTGCATCATTTATATATGCAAATGAACTACGTCCTATCTTAAAGCATACCACATATCTCGTTCTATATTTTGAAAGCATTGCAACATCATTATTGTCACAGCCATATGCTTGTGATACTTCTTGTAATTCGAATATCGGTATCTTATTTCCAACATAATTTTCTCATTAAAGAATTTAGCTCCGATAAGCTATACCTTTCCTCACAAAAAAATTTATTTATTTTACAACAGGTGTCAAGCCCTGATTGTTATATTTTGCCAAGCTGTAAGTAAAATCTTTATTCAAATTATCAACTTACTAACAAGTGAAAGCAGTGGATATTCCTCATATTCAAGCTTGAAAAAGGAGTACAACTTATTATAAATATATTTCTTTAACATACTGACATATAATTTAACAATTTATTAAGCATATGATGCTTTTTCAAAGAATAAAAGAGGTGCCACGATACCTGTCAATTTATAATCTATGGCAATCTTCAAGAGATCTTCGGGCATATCTGTTGTGCAACGAAACAAGATCTTTAGTTCAGGAAGTTCAAGTTCTTTTTTATACCTAAATATAAAAGTTTGTCAAATTTTTGCAGAAATAACTGCCATTCGTCTCTTTTCCGCCTAATATTATTATCTTTTCTGTGTCAACAACTAACGATGCGCTTTTAAACCAATAATATTGGTGTATATTTTTTAAATGCATTTTAATAATACTAAAAAATTATTCGAAAGAAGTTTTTTGCGGCATACCGAAATAAATGTTATATCATTAACAAATTTTTTCAATTCATATTTCGTTATAAACGTTTTACTATAAAAATATTTCTGTTCATTCATACGGTAATTTACGGTAATTTATCATATTCATATCCGCAGCGATCTTATGTAAAACCTGTTGTGTTGCATATGCTTGTAGAACAGAACCGCAATTATATGCGAAATAATAAGTGATCAATGCGTACTTAAAAGTACTCTGATTTGTAAATTGATCCATTATCTCACATACCCTTTTTTATTTTTTTTAGTATGCCAATAATAAAATAGCAAAAATATGAAAAATTTGTAATCATGCATATTTTGGCAACAATATCACATTTGGAAAGCTCGTATACTTTTGCTCCTGTTTGCTTCAACTTCAGATTATACTCTTTAAGATGCTTTAAAAATTTTTTCATTTCCTTTTTTGGAAAATCAAGACCAATCTTATAATGTCCTCCTGCTGAGCGAACAATTCTTTTTTCTGCATATGCTATCTTATCGGTTCTTTTTGGATCGGATGAAGCCAATTTGTTGTACCAATCGACTAATGTTAAAACAACGCGTTCATGCTCTTTATAGTGTTTGATCCAACCCTCAACTGAAACACTCTGACCTGCAAATGAAAGACGATATACATAAAGTTTCAAATCTAAATAAAGAACAGTTTCACATACAAGTGCTGCCAATGTATCATATTCAACATCAACATAATAACAATGTTCATCTATTCTGTGAGGCTGATTTCTCATCAAATTTGTTTTAACAGCAAGAGAATGCATGAAAAAAGTATATTGATTTTCAATATCCGAAAATTTCAGCTTTTTTCCGTATGGCAATTTGGAAGATATGACGATCTCCTTTTTGCCGGAATCCATATAATAGTGATAATAATCGGTTGCTACAACATCGGCGTCCGTTTCTGACAGTGCCTTCAAAAATTTCTCCAATGCATCAGTTTCCAACCAATCATCGCCGTCTACAACCTTCATATACTTGCCATAGCCATGGTCAATTCCTACATTTATGGTTGAACCGTGGCCGCCGTTTTCTTTATTCCATACACGTACCACACCGGGATTGTCTGCTTCAAGCTGCCGTGCTAATTGCAAAGTCCCGTCTTTTGAACCGTCATTTACGATAAGTATATCCAGCATATTTCTTAATTTAATATTCGGTACAAGCATGGATTCAACTGTTTGTCGAAGCGTTGTTTCTACATTATAAGACGGAATAACAATAGTAAGAAGTTTATCCATATTTGACTCTCCTATTTTGTATTCACTGACAATACACTCATCAGCCATTTCTGTGAATTCGATCTAAATTTATCCAGTGCTTTTTGAACATTAACATATTGCTCTGTGCTTATATCTTCAGGTAAAATGTCCATGGGTGTGACTGCATGATTTTCCAATCCTACATCAGACAAAATGCTGCGCATTCTTGCGCCGTTTTCCGAAGGAATAATTGTTGCAAATTGTTTATTATACATAAGCGAAAACATCGTTGCATGAAAAGAATTAGATAATATGTAATCTGAATAATATATCAGACTTAGAAATTCTCCCGGAGATGTTTCACGGATATGATAGTCGGATCTGCATTTCTGACGATAAGAGCCTATAAATACTACTGCTCTTTTTTTATCCATATTTACTTTGTTTATCCAGTTATTAAGAACTTCCGGCTCAATACCCTGAGCAATATAAACCAATATATATGGTTCGTGGATCATACGTTTTACTTTAATAGGATCATATGCTGATACTGGATTAAGCAGCACAGGATCACATACGTAAGCTATTTTATTGTTATATAGTTTTTCCAGCTGCTCAACCGATGAGTTTTCTCTTACAGAGATCGCAGAAAAATTTCCGACAAATTTTCTTACTGTATCAAGGTTATCTTCCGGAATTATTTCTCTTCCAAGACTTACTGCATAGGCGATCTTTTTTCCTTCTGCAAAATCAAGATAAAATGCAGGGTCATGCCCGCAGGCATACATAGTATTCCAAAGCTGGTCGCTGCCAGTAATATAACAATCGGCTGCCGGAGGATCCTGTTTCAATTGTTTTAATGTTAAGTATTTTTTCTTTGTCAGAACAAGATGTTCACTGATAAAATTTCGAAATTTTTTTCTTTGGCGTATTGTTGCGTCAAAATAAACCACTTTTCTTGCAAATGTTCGTATGATATGTCCTCCGTTCTGTGTATATTTCGGAATATAGTCAATCAACTCATTTTCAATACCATGTTCTATCAGATAGTGCTGCAAAGCAAAAGCCTGCAATGACGAACCACAGTTTTCGGTATCGTGCAATGTAATTGTTGCAGTTTTCATTTTAGCACCTTCTTTATCATTTTTTTCACAGGTATGGGGATCATTCTTTTTATTAGATTTACATAATAACGTTTGCCGGAATACATCATTTTATTTGCCCACGTAAAACCGTATTCTTTGACGGAACGATAATAAATATTGCGAATTTCAGGACGACCGGCAGGCTTATATAAATTTGAATTATGATCGGACACTTTTTCAATGGTAGATTCCGTTACATCAGCTTTATCAGCAATTTGTTCAAACAGATCTTGTCCCCTTTTTGTATTCACCAATACCGCAGACACACCGTCTCTGCACTTTTTTTCCCATTCAGGATGTTTTTCCTGAACACCCCAGAAGTCACCAATAGTAAGGTCACCAACACGTTTATTCACTGCATATTTACAACGGTAACAACTTTCACGGTAAGTTTCTGCGTAAATAAAAGACTGATAGAATGGGTCAGCAGTAGCAGTAGCAGTAGCAGTAGCAGTAGCAGTAGCAGTAGCAGCACGATATGTAGTTCCCCAATCGTACTTTGTTTTATCTCTGAATTTATATGAAATAATTTTTTCACCCTTCATCTGTTCTGCTTTCCATTTCAGATATTCATCAAACAGCCATTGACTTGGAACGCCATGACAAATCAAGTCAACAAGAAACAAATTCTGATGATCTTTTGATAAAAAACTGCGGACACCGGCGATTTGACAAGGCGTTCCTATAACACAAACAGGTTTTTCGCTTTCACAGTCCTGTTTCAAAGTTTTATAAACCTCCGAAAAATCGCTTTGCACATATTTTGAACCTACAAGATCTGAACACTTTTCATTGCTTGTTATCCTTATGTGATGCACTTTCAGATCCTCGTTCATTGTGCAGCCATAAACAATGCCATGACGTGAAATTATTTCATTTGTTATCAAAGCAGCAGCTCCTCCTGACGAACTGTTGCGCGCCACAGCATGGTCTTTTGCTTGAAATGCAAATGCCTGAAGAGGAAGATTCATGTTGGTATCTTTATTGGATGGACACCGAGATACACACAATCCACAGTTTGTGCATTTTGTTTCATCTACACGAGGGATCAAAAATCCCTCCTCGTCTGTAAATACATTTATGCAATTCAGCGGGCAAACTGCCACACATTCCAAACATCCTGTACATGATGTTCCAGAAATACTATTTATATTCATTTTCATGTCCTTTGTCAAAAAATATTACAAATTTAATTATTTAATTCAACTTATAATTAAATCGGATACTATAAACTTTCTCGGATAATAGTTGCTATCCTCTCACATGCATGACCGTCTCCGTAGGGATTGCTTGCCTTTGCCATAGCATCATAAGCCGATTTGTCCGTAAGCAGCTTTTTAAATTCGGAATAAATGGTTTCCTCATCTGTTCCCACAAGTTTCAGTGTACCTGCATCAATTCCCTCGGGACGTTCTGTGGTATCCCGCATTACAAGCACAGGCTTTCCAAGGCTTGGTGCTTCTTCCTGTATTCCGCCGCTGTCGGTCAGAATCATATAACTTCTTGCAAGAAAATTATGAAAATCCAGCACATCAAGGGGTTCAATAATATGTATTCTTTCGTCATTTCCGAGAATAGAATTTGCCGTATCCCGAACAACGGGGTTCATGTGTATCGGATAAATTGCCTTTACGTCCGGTAATTCGTCCATAACACGCTTTATTGCCCTAAACATATGCTGCATTGGTTCGCCTAAATTTTCACGCCGATGTGCTGTTATCATAATCAGACGGCTGCCTTTTGCCCAATCGAGTTCAGAGTGGGAATAATCATCACGGACTGTAGTTTTCAGTGCGTCAATTGCAGTATTTCCGGTTACAAAAATTGTACTTTCGTCCTTGCCCTCTTTAATAAGATTCTGTTTTGATAGTTCCGTTGGCGCAAAATTATATCTGCTGATAATGCTTACTGCCTGACGGTTAAATTCCTCCGGATATGGAGAGTAAATATTATATGTACGTAGTCCCGCTTCCACATGACCAACAGGTATCTGCATATAAAAGCAGGCAAGCGCAGTAACAAATGTTGTTGATGTATCGCCGTGAACAAGAACAACATCAGGCTGTACTTCTTCAAGAACGCTTTTTATTTTCATCAAAATATTTGCCGTAATATCAAAAAGTGTCTGCTTGTCCTTCATAATTGAAAGATCAAAATCCGGTACAACATCAAATGCTTCAAGCACCTGATCCAACATACTCCTGTGCTGTCCGGTAACACAAACTATCGTTTTTAATTCTGAATGTTTTTTGAGTTCATTTACTAACGGACACATCTTTATTGCTTCGGGTCGTGTGCCGAAAACTATTAAGACTTTTTTCATAACCTACTCCTATAAAATTTAACTATAATTTATATGATGCGCATTATGTTTTTCATCATTGACAGTATTTTTAGCACAATTTATAAAAGTCAGATACATTACTGTAGTTACGGAATAAAATATTGACGATGTACACCACAATATTGAAATAATTAGGAACAATACCCTGCTCACCATATCTTTATTATTTATAAACATTTGACACCATATCATCAAAAACAGCAAAAAGCCAATTATTCCGCCTGAAACCAATACAGTAGAAAATCCATTCATATATTCGTTTCCCAACTCCGTCAAATACGATGTAGTTATGTTATTTTCAATAAGATATGCATTTATATTGCCAAAACCTATTCCAAATATTTTTTCGGGAAATGAAAGATTTTCATAAACCGTTAAACCTTGTAATAAACGTAGATTGCCCGTGGAAGCACCGCCATTAACATTTAAGGTTTCCACTCTTTCCCAAGCTTTGCTAAAGAAATCTGTACTTGTCAGTAATATAATTGAAATAATTATAAACAATAGCCCTACAGCAATTTTTTGTAAGTTCATTTTTTTATTTGTTGTATTTAAATACCAAATAACCCATATAAAGGCAGAAATCAGAATACCATTTGCACTACCGGACAACATAATTCCAATAGTAAAAAATACACATAAAAAAATCTGTTGTTTATGTGAGATAATTTTATTTTTACTAAAAAGTGATATCGTCAAGGGAAGCAATATAAATTGTGCGTAATGTGCGGGTTCGAGAAAAATTGAAGACGGTCTCCAATTGTTAAAAATAAACGCGTTTAATTGAGCCGTTTTTAAATTTGCGCATGTTATTGTGCCATAATTCAACGGCAATATTTTTAAGTCTAAATAAGGAAATATCGGAATTGAAAATAGATCCTTTGCAATTACCTGTATAATCAGCAGTATTGTAACACTTATTCCGGCAACCAAACTTGTTCTTTGAAATATTTGTACATTTATTTCATTATCAGGAAAAATTTCTATTATGTAATACATTGTTACGATTCTGAGCCATTTCTGTATAAAGTCAATAATATCATTCTGCCCACGCAAAATTATTGAAATCAAAGAAATAACAAAAAACACCATAAAATATATTATAAATCCAAAATGCTTTATTTTTTTGAATTTTGAAAACAACAATGAAATCAAAATTAAAATAACAAAACAAAAGTCAGCAACAGTTAATGGAAATAAACCTACTTTATATATGCTTAAAATCGGAGCCAATGCTATAATTATACTTGAAAAAATTATCAGCTTATTTTTATTTTTTATCATTTACATGGTAACTCCTCATATAATTTTAAAAGCCTTTTCTCCATTTCATTCCAAGAAAACATATTGTTATAAAGTTCATAACCGCGCTTTCCCATATCTGCCCATTCGTTTTTTCTTGTGAGCAAACTATTGAGAGCAGAAGAAAAATTTTCTTTAAATGTTTCTTTACCGCCATTGATAACATAACCAAGATCATATTCTGAAACAAATTTATCCATTCCGGTATTTTTCATCATTATGACAGGCTTTTTTAACATCAATGATTCATAGAATTTATTTGGAGCAGCATATTTGTGATTTGGCATTGATGGATCATATATTGCCGTCATAAGATCACACTGTGATTCTAATGACAGAACAT
This sequence comes from uncultured Clostridia bacterium, assembly GCA_947625735.1. Lineage (GTDB taxonomy): Bacteria > Bacillota > Clostridia > Oscillospirales > Ruminococcaceae > Huintestinicola. The sequence continues at coordinate 3,910 of CANQPL010000054.1, read as the reverse complement.
CCTTATACTCCATGTGTCCGTAATATATAATATTGTCATATTTTTTTGAAAGTTCTAAAAAATATTTTTCAAGTACCCCTATTCCTCCGATATGCAGTTCCACATCATTTCTTGAAATTATCACATCTGCTATTTCTTTTAAAAATCTTTCTTCCGAAAGAGAGCCTACGTATGCAATACTGCAGCGGGTAATATTTTTTCTTACTTCTAATGCTGTTTCTGCAATGTTATCAAAGGAAGGTGAATTGTGAATAACAATAAGGTTTTGAGGCTGTTCCGGATAGATCTGCATTTTTCTTTCTTCACTGCAAATGATAACGGCATTACTTTTTCGGATAATTTTATTCTCAAATTTTCGGATCGTTTTATCAATAATTTTTGGAGATTTATGTGTATCAGCATAATAGTCAAAAATGTCATAAACTACCGTTGGCAAATGATGAATAAATAACAACGGAAAAGCTGTATCAAAATCACAAGCATGGATCACATCATATTCATTCTTGTGCATAAAAATATAAACAAACACCTTACACCAAAAATGTATCAGAGGGAAAAACATTTTCTTAAATCCTTCGCCAATGGGCGCTTGTATACATATATAATTAAACTTAAATGTTTTATCTTTGATTTTTATATTCTTTTTAACGATCTTTCGGCAATTAAATTCTCTGTCCCAGCATAACAGTTCAATATCATGTGACTTACTTAAAGAGTAAATTTCTTTTTCAACTCGTGAATCCGGTATTCCTTTTCTTGCTCTTAAAAATAATATTTTCATTGTAATCCTTAACCTCACTTGTTGTATTGTACTGTCAATAACAATAATTAACTCTGATTTATATTTCGCATTTTGAGTGCGGTACTGTTAAAATGTTTTTATAAAAATTGTCCTCACAAAGTAACAAGTGTCGCAAAGCCTGATTTTGTTTCATTTTACTTATCTATTTTTATATACTCTCACTATATTTTTTTTCATTGAATTTAGCCTTCAAAAAGCTACTGATCTTTTTATCCCAATGTACAGGTTCCATATGAACATAACCGATTTCTTTATATTTGATATTATTTTTATTAAGCCAAACATCAAGAAGCATTTCGCTTATCCTGCCAAAAAGTCTTGCCTCAAATGGCGTCATGCCGCTTGTATCTATTTCTTTTTCAAGTTCAAATAGTATATCAAACAGCCACTGACAATACCCGTCTGCAATTTCTTTTTTCATGATAAACATATTGAACATATGCGCACCGCGGGATCTCATCACTTTATCAAATGCCGGCAGGTATTCGGGACATTTTTTCTCAATGATCGAACGTGTTTTGTCAAGCTGAGAACCGTCAAATGTATGATCGTAATGGCTGTAAATTGTTTCAATATAATAATTTCTTCGTTTTGGAAGGATCACATCATTCGATGCAAGCAAATGTTCAAGCTGTTGCCTTGTAAGAATGCTCTCAAATTTATCTTTCCTTCTCTTTACCGTAAAATGTCTGCGATAATGTGCAAGACCTATGTAATCGGCATCGAGATTTTTCCAAGCCCAGAAAAGACCCGTCAGCTCACAAAAATTCGGATTTTTTTCGCTGATATTTTCTCCTGTATCATCGCCCTGAAAGCCTATATCCGCCTTGCCTGCTTTACCAACGTGCAAGGGAAGATAGATGTCGTCTTTCGGCATTTGATAAGGTTTATGGGTTGCTACAATGATCTTGATATTCACCGTAATTTCTCCTCAACTAATTTTAATGCTTCTGCAATGACCTGATCCATGTCGTAATATTTGTACTCACCAAGACGTCCGCCAAAAATAACGTTCCTTTCCTGTTTCGCAAGTTTTTTGTATTCCCTATAAAGTGCGGAATTTTTTTCGTCGTTTACGGGATAATATGGTTCATCACCCGGCTTCCATTCGGAAGAATATTCACGGCTGATAACCGTCTTGGGAATATCGTTTCCGTTTTCGTCTTTGCCAAATTCAAACCATTTATGCTCGATAATTCTTGTCCAAGGCGTTTCACGGTCGGTGTAATTTACAGCTGCATTTCCCTGAAAATTAGGCTTGTCCAAAACTTCTGTTTCAAACCGTACAGAACGGTACTCCAGTGTTCCTAATTTGTAATTAAAATAGGCATCAATCGGTCCGGTATAAATTATTTTTTCTGCAAGTTTATCAAGTTCCGATTTATTTTTCAGATAATCAACATTCAATTGTACTTCTGTTCCGTCAAGCATATTTTCAATAAGTTTTGTATATCCGCCGACCGGAATACCCTGATAAAGCGCATTAAAATAATTGTTATCAAAGGTCAGACGTACGGGAAGTCGTTTAATAATAAATGCAGGAAGCTCCTTGCAGTCACGTCCCCATTGCTTTTCTGTATAACCTTTTACGAGTTTTTCGTAAATATCACGTCCTACAAGAGAAATTGCCTGTTCCTCCAGATTTTTTGGTTCACCGATAATTTCTTTACGCTGTTCCTCGATTTTTTCGGCAGCTTCTTCCGGCGTTACAACGCCCCACATTTTATTGAATGTATACATATTAAAGGGCATTGAATATAATTCGCCTTTGTAATTTGCCACCGGAGAATTGGTAAAACGGTTAAATTCCGCAAAACGATTTACATATTCCCACACAGTTTTATTATTGGTGTGGAAAATATGCGCTCCATATTTATGGACGTTTATTCCTTCAATTTTTTCGGTATAAACATTGCCGCCGATGTGGGGACGTTTGTCAATGACAAGCACTTTTTTCCCTGCGGCTTTCGCTTCGTGGGCAAATACGCAACCGTACAAACCGGTGCCAACAATCAAGTAATCATACATAATTGACTATCCTTTACATTGAATTTGAGATTTTCTTTTTTCTATCGCCGTAAACGGTCTGAAGATATATTCATGCAATTTGATTTTTTTAAGGATATGCGCACAAAGTACCGGTATAAATGTTGCCATAATAAAATTAACAAGCACATTGACTCCGAACATTGTGATGCCGAGTTTTATCAGAATAATTCTGTTTGCCGCAGTGATAAAGCAATGTGTTAAATATATTTCAAGGGAATATTTCCCGCATAATGTAAATATTTTTGCATTACTGAGTGCCATTACTTTTTCAAACAAATTGACTGTAAAAATTGTCATCGTTCCTGCTGTTATAGTGCCAATAATCGGTACAGTCAATAAATTTACATCAAAAACAATTGCACAAATTGCCGATACAATTGTTCCAATAAAAGTTACCCAAAATGAAGTGTTTGATAATATAACTGTAAAATCTGTTTTGGAAATGTAGATCCCCAACGAAAAAAATGCAAAATTTTCAATTGCATGACCAATTGAGAGCCACTCGCCAAAATCCGGATATACAAGAAATACACTGCCGATCATGCTTATGCCAAAGCTGCTCAGTAGCCGTGTTTTATCCGATATTCCGGACTGTATTACCCTATAGAATATCAGATAATAAAATACCAGAACATACAGATACCAATATGGTCCGTACATAGGTTTTAAAGGTATCAACAGCAGATCAATAAGGTTCGCTTTAGTATTTACATTTGCTGAAAAAGCAAATTTTGTCAGCCAGAATACAAAACTAAATAATATATATATATATATTATTCATAATTGACAGCTTGAATTTTTGTTTCTTCTGTTCTCTGTTCACACAGTATGCACGATAAAATATGTATCCGGATAGTGTAAAAAACAGCGGCATATGAAAGGAGTAAATCACGTTATATGTATCTTGCAATATCGATTGATAGTCTTGGAAAAATTCAGCACTAAGATATCCGTCAGCAATATGTCCGACAACCACCACCATGATTGCAAATCCTTTGCAGCTGTCCAGCCATTCAATACGTTTTGCAGTACTACCCATTTAATTCGCTCCTTTTTCAA
>CANQPL010000053.1 GCA_947625735.1 uncultured Clostridia bacterium | reverse complement strand
CTTTGTGACATCTACTGTTAAAGCAGCTTTGCCGTCCTCGACCTGTGCAACTCCGAGGGACTTCTCTCCGATTAAAAATTCCACTTCACCAGAACCGACAGACATTAAGGAAATATGGGAAATTTTCTTGACCTCTGCGCTGAGTTCCAATTTGTCGCCGTAAGTAACTTTTTCTGTTGCCGATGCCGTCACACCAGAGTCCGAACGTGTGACATTTACAGTTACTTGTGCTGTTGTTTTGCCCTCATCTGTGGAGGCTGTCAGTGTGACTTTGCCCTCTTTCAATGCGGTAATAGTAATCTCGCCGACTTCGCTCTCGGTGTAGGAAATAACACCGCTCTCTTCATCGGTAACGCTCCATTTAATGGGAGTGCTTTCTGCCGTTTTCGGAGAAACAGTTGCTGTTATTATCGCTTTTTCGTCAACTTTGAGCTTTACGTCTGTCATGCTCAATACAATAGTATTTTTCATCCATATAGGATAAAGGGTAACGTCTGCATTTTCCCCATAAGAGCCACCAAATTTATACCTTCCCATAGTCACCGGAAATTTTCCGTCTTTAGTTGTGTCGATAGTTTCCCCGTTCTCTTCCGTTGTCCAGCCCACCTGTGTATAGCCGGTGCGGGTAAATTTTTGGGAAGAAAGTGTGCAATCTTGATCGTAAGTCTTAGTGCCTGTATAAACCTTTCCGTCTCCGTCTTTTCCGGGAGCATACGTTATTGTGTACTCTTTCTGTTTGAAAACAAGCTCGCCGCCCTGTTCGATAACCTCGCAGTCCTCGTCCGATGATGTGAATTGCTCTTTGGTAACACCGTGTTCTTCCGCTCCTTTTGTAAATACCACAGGTCCGTCCACAGAGCCCAAAGAAATGGTATAGTTACCGGTAAGCTTATCGGTTATATTGATGATCGTTCCTTGTGCGATTTCAATACCCCGGAGGTTTCCGGTTATTTCCGGATCGCCTGAAAGGCTGAATTCACCGTTTGTAAAAAATATACCTGTGTTACCGCCGTTTATCGTTCCGCCGGTAACAGTAATTTTAATATCGGAAGAACCCGGGGTATATACAGCGTAATTGTTGCCCTGGATATTTCCGCCGTAAACGTTCAGTGTACCTTGGTTATATACGGCTGTTCCGTTGCCAACACTCTCTACTGTGCCGGTGTTTTCTATATTTCCTTCGTAAATGTTTACGGTAGAATCGCTGGTATTTATAAAGATCGTTCCCCATCCCGCTGATGAAGTAATAGTACCGGGAATTTCCTGACAGTCATAAATGCTAAGGGTCTTATTATCTGCCAAGCAAATATTATGGCTCTCACATTCAATATTTTTTCCGTTCAGGCAGAGATTTACCCCACCTTTGGGAACGCTCCAACCGTTTGGAAGGTTAACGTTTCCCGTCAGATAATAATTCCCCGCTTTGTCGGGCAGGCTGTTGTTTGATGTCCAAGGCATGAACGCGCCTTCTACACCTTCATGCTTATGCTGTGCAAGTTCAAGGTTGCCGTCTGCGGTTACGTTTACCGCATAGCCCTGCTCTTTAAGACTTTGTGACGGTTCAAAATTTTTTGCATAATCTTCAGCATTTTCGCCTGTTGTAAATACGCCGGGGGTGGACATATCAATAGTATACGGATCTTTGTTTGAAAGTTCGCCGTCAATATTGATTTTCGTGAAAGATGAAAGCATAATATCTGCTTCTTTTCCGGATATTATAGGTTCACCGGTAATTTTTATAGTAGTATTACCACCGTTTATAGCGTAACCACCGGTACTTGTGATTGTTGCTCCGGTTATTACAATTTCTCCTCTAGGAATGTTTACTGCTCTACTTGAACCCGTAACATTTCCGCCGTTTATAGTAATAATTACATTTTCTTCATCGGCACATATAGCTTTATCGCCTATGATACTGCCGCCATTTATTGTAACGATTCCGTTGGTTTTTTCAACATCAATAGTAGCAAAATAACCTTTACCTTGGATCGTTCCGCCGTTTACGGTAAGTTCACCGGAGTTAATATTTATCATTCCGGTAGTAGAAAAATCAACTCTGCCGGTAATACTTCCCTTGTCCCCCTTTTCATCGTAAATATTCAGCTTTACCCCTGAATCAACATTTATAGCATTACTGCCAACATTGATAGTATTTCCGTGAAGGCAGAGATTTACCTCACCTTCGGGAACGTTCCAAGTATCGGACAACGTAACGCTATTCATCAGATACCAGTTGCCCTGTTCGGTGGGAAGATTTTCTGTATCAGACCAAGGCACAAACGTAATTTCATCATCTACATGGTTTGTAAGATACAGCTTTGTTCCTACTTTTACAACTTGGTAACCCTCGGGAGCAGTGAAATTATCCGCATTTGCATAGCTTTCCTCACTCAATTCGGCAAACAGACCTGCTCCCTCGTTAAGTTCAACCTTGCACCGGACGCCGGGGTCAAGCTTCCCGTTAATTTGTATAGGATTATCGGTGCTTGTTATGATAGTTGTATCGCCCATTTGGGGGTTGCCGGAAAGAGTGAGCTTTCCGCCCCCGCTGATGTCTAAATTATTATAGAAGGCTATTTCTCCGCCGGATATGTTCAGAGTACCTATGCTTATATCCATATAATATTCACTGCCAAGTTTGCCGCCGCTTACGTTTATTGTAGCAGGCGTATATAATACGTTCAATCCAACATACCCACCGTGAATATTGATAATCTGATTTCCTTCATATTCCAAATTACTACCAAAGGTAAATTGTACATTTTCCCCAGGTTCACCATCGTCATAAATATTCAAGACAGCATTATCGAAAATATGTAAATTATTGGACAACACTGTCTTTCCGTTCAAGCACAGATCAACAGTGCCATATATGCTGCCTTCGTTGAGGTCATCTGTTGCAACATAATATGAACCTGTATTTAAGTAACCTTTTCCGTCCCATGCCTCAAACACGGTATCTCCATGCATATGGCTTTTGCCTTGCAGCATAAGCTCGCCGTCCGCATTGACTGCAACTTCATAATCGTCCATTCCGGATTTAAAATATGCCTCTATGCCTGCATAACTGTTTGCACCTTTCGTAAATACACCCGGCTGAGTCATAGTAATCTTATACGGATCTGTATTTGATAGTGTACCGTTAATATTTATTTTGCTCTCACTGTACAGATCAATTTCACCGATCTCTGCATTTCCGGAAAGATGTAAACAGTCGTCATTCGTTGTAAACGAGATTCTTTCGATCTTTCCTCCGTTTATATAACATTTCGTTTCTTTATTACTTTGTTGTAAAGCTAATTCTCCGACATTGCCGCCGCTGACCGTGACCGTACCTAAATTATTGATCTCTTTTATATTACCGTCCTTTATGGTCAGCGTACCTTCGACATTACTCAATCCTCTTTGATCGCCTCTTTCTATATTTCCGCCGTATATTGTTACGTTTCCTTTTTGAATATTTATTGCGGAAAATTCAGAATTACCTTTTATTGTTCCTGTTCCTGCCGCTTCATCATAGATGTTAAGGGTTGTACCTTCATTTACTGTAATTTGCCCGCTTATGGTACGTCCGTTAAGGCAGAGGTTTATTGTAGTACCGTCGGGAACAGTCCAGCTGTTGTTTACATCGCCGGTAAGATAGTAGCTGCCGTTTGTTGCGGGCATATTATCGGCACTGCAAGGCATGAAATTTTCACCATTATGCGTATGTGTTTCTTCCAGCGCCATAAGCGCAACACCGTCATCGCTCTCCGTTTCGGAAGCGTTTGTCTCCTTGGTTTCCTCTGCTGCGGAAGTTTCCTCTGTATACATATCTGTTTCATCAGTATTGCTTGTATCACCGACAGTATCCTCCGTGACGGGCGTCTCCTCGGAGATAGTTGTATCTTCCGGCGCAGAAGTCTCCTCGGGCATAGAAGTCTCCTCGGACACAGAAGTCTCCTCTGGCGCAGAAGTCTCCTCAGTTACGGCAGTATCCTCCTCGCCTGTTTCCGTTACAGGCGCAGAGGTTTCCGGCGCATCGGTTTCCGACGTCTGAGCAGTCTCCTCAGGGAAACCACCCCCCCTCCGTCAAGCTCGTTTCCGGGGATAAGGCTGCTACCCCCCCCCCCGATTTTTTCGGTCATTTCGGGGTTTTCGGGTATTTCAGTGCTGCCCTGTGTATCTGCACTGTCTGCATTTTCTACGTTATCAGCCGCAGGCGCAGACGTGTTCTGTGCAGTTTCTGCGGGTTGTGTTCCTGTATAAACGTCCACATTATCTTCTGCAAAAATTCCTTCGGGCAGCGGCATGGATACCATGGACAATGCCATCAGAAAGCTTATGACCCTGCGGAACAATGTTTTTTTCGTTTTCATTGTATATGCCTCCTTAATTAAGGTAAATAACGAATTTTTTCTCTGCGTGAAGACAGCCCTCCACACTTTATAATTATACACATTATACCATACTATAACTAAAATTTCTACACATTAATTATGAATGGAGTATTAAAATGTTCGTATATACTTTACAAAAAACAGACATTTGCGCAATTTTAAATGTTGCTTTTGTAATATTGATCGGCAAAGGGAAATACTTCTAATAATATTATATTCAATTTATGAGTAAATGTCAATACTCATTTTCTGAATATGACATAATAAATTTGGGGTGATAAATTTGGAACTGCAAATGCGTTTGCGAATCCGTGATCTGAGGGAGGACAGCGATCTGTCGCAGGCAGACATAGCAAAATTACTGAAATGCTCACAGCAGACATATTCACGCTACGAATCCCATACTACCGAAATACCGCTTGAATCTCTGATCTTTCTTGCGCAATTCTACAATACAAGTGTGGACTATCTGCTTGGCATAACAAAAACCAAAAAGCCATATCCGCGGGACAGGCACAAATAAATTTCAATATCTGAGAAGCTATAAAAAGGCTGTGTATAATTTCCGCTCATCATTCATTATCAGCAGAAAATATGTTATCAAGGATATTCTTGTTTATATCGTCATTTTTGAAGTATTATCGCCGGCGGAGTTTGGATTCATAATACATCAATTTAATGACCGGTATGCATTGCAGAGTTAATTCATTTATTGAATTTATCTTGAAAAGCCGCACAGGAATCAAACAAATTTTATAAATTAAAACCTGTCCGGAAAATTTTACGAACAGGTTTTATTTTTTTATGTAATAAGATATCTTCTGCTTTTTAATCATTAGGTACAAAAAGTCCTATCCGGACATATGAAAAATTAATTTTATCCGGTCATATTCTGTCATCGTGTGCGGAAGTATAAAGCGGCGGAAGCGGATAATATAAACAATTAAATAAAGCCCGAAAGCAGATAAAACCGCTTTCGGGCATTGCTTTTGTATGAAAACAAGTGCTGTCCTTAAACAGCAGGAGCCGTTACAAGAGGCTTTGTAAAGCCCTCCTCCGCATCATTATAGGTAATGTCCGCCGCTATAAGCCGATGATCGTCAAAAAGAAGCGTAACGGTCATATTTTCGGGATAGTCGGGATAATTAAGTATCCTGTATGTGTATTTTGTCACCTCCCTCCCTGCATAGGGCAGCAGGTCAAAGCCCTGTGACTTCTGAAGCTCATTATACTCCGTATATGCTTCATTGAATTCTGCGGGAATTGTGATGTCCTCCGTTTCGGGATCGGGTTCAACGATAAGTCCGTTTTTATTCAGAAATTCCACTCTCTGTGCATTTCCCTCAAAGGTGTAAAGCTTGTCTGTCTCCGACTGCTCCTTTGCGGACATGACAAAATATGCAAGCCCTCCGAGAATTGCAAGAGTCACTATCAGGAATATCCACCTTCCGCTGTGTTTTTTTTCCGTTCTGAATGTACTGCTCATTATTCTTCGCCGCCTTTTTTGTTGGATAAGCCGTCCTGCCGGACAGCCTGTATACTTAATATTATGCTGACTTGTCCTGTAAAATTCCAATTTGCGGGCGGAACCCGCTGCCGGGTCGTTAGTGTGTTTTGCGAAAGCCCTTTACACAGTGGCTCGGTAACGTTTATTTATGAGTGTGGAGAGTGGAAAGTTAAGAGTGGAGTGATAAGATATTAAAGATTTATCTCCAAATTTAACATCGGTGCAAATGAGAGTTACCGAGTTACTATTTGAAATTATTTTTCAAAATCTACCAACGACCTGCCTGCGGGGTCACCCCGCCCAACGAGGTGACAGCGGGTTCCACCCGCCCAATTACAATTTAACATCACAGCAAATAAAGGTTACCGAGTTACTATTGAAATATTCACACGAAATTAACTAACGACCCGGCTGCGGGTTCCGCCCGCCACCCGCCCATAAAAAAACTGCCCCCACATCAAAAGGGGCAGTATTCAGAGCCTGTTTTCAGGCTTTTTTGATAAATGAAGCCATCATTTTTCTTGTGCAGCCGTCATCGAAAGCTACCTCGAGTTTGAAATCCGGACCTGTAGGAATACTGGAAATGACCGTTCCCTCTCCGAACCTGCATTTTATCCTGTCGCCCACAGCAAAATTTACTATTGAGCTTTTTCTTGTTTCCTCCTGCTTTTTCTTTGCAAGCTGACTTTGCAAAGTATAGCTGTAATTTGAGGAGGATATCCCCTCGTCCTCAGAAGCCTTTTTCGTCTTTACCGTACCGTCAATACGCTCGATACAGCTTTTGTCTATCTCCTTGATAAACCTTGACATAAAATTCCTCTGAGTAGAGCCGAAAAGCATTCTCTGCTGTGCGTGGGTAATATACAGCTTCTCCTTTGCACGGGTTATGCCTACATAGGCAAGCCTGCGCTCCTCATCAAGATCCTCAGCCGTATCCGATGCCCGCAACGACGGAAAGATCCCGTCCTCCATACCCACTATAAATACGGTTGGAAATTCCAGTCCCTTTGCGGAATGCATGGTCATAAGGCTTACGGCGTCCTCATCGGGGGAAAGCCTGTCTGCGTCCGTATACAGCGCTATTTCTTCAAGAAAGCCCGAAAGATCGGCTTCCTCTCCCGCAAGAGCCTTTTCCTGAATGTAAGTCACGATATTGGACTTCATTTCGGCGATGTTTTCAAGCCTCTGAATGCCCTCATCGCCCTGACTTTTCAGCATACTCTCATAACCCGTTTTCTCCACTACCATATCAAAAAGCTCGTCTAATGGAAGCTCCTCTGCTGCTTCGGAAAGCTTCTCGAATATCTCAGCCGCTTTTACAAGAGATGCGGATTTTTTTTGCAGAGGCGCATAGCTTTCTGAATTTTTCATAACCTCCACAGGCGGCTGTTTAAGATCAATGGATATCTGCTCAATCATGGAAAGAGTGCTGTCGCCTATGCCTCTTTTCGGCTCGTTGACTATTCTCTTGAAGCGCAGCATATCGCCCGGGTTGTTTATTACCGAAAGATATGCCGTAATATCCTTTATCTCCTTGCGGTCGTAAAATCTCATTCCGCCTATGACCCTGTAGGGTATCTTTTCACGTGAGAACACCTTTTCAAGAGAGTTTGACTGGGCATTCATACGGTAAAGCACTGCATAATCGGAGTATTTCTTTCCTGCCTCAACACCTTCCGTGATCCGTTCCGCCACATAGGAGGATTCCGCTGTTTCGTCTGCTGCCTTGTACACAGTGACATTTTCACCCTCGCCAAGCTCAGACCAGAGCTTCTTTTCCATTCTCATCTGATTGTTGGCTATAACAGAATTAGCGGCGTCAAGTATCTTCCGTGTGGAGCGGTAATTCTGTTCAAGACGAATGACCCTGCAACCCTCGAACTGTGCCTCAAAGGAAAGAATATTCTCCACTGTTGCTCCTCTGAAACGATAGATAGACTGATCGTCATCGCCTACCACGCACAGGCACCTGTTCTTCTGTGCAAGCAGCGATATAAGTCTGTACTGCGCTGTATTTGTATCCTGATACTCGTCTACCATTATATATTTAAAAAGATTCTGATAATGGTCAAGCACATCACTCTCCTGCTCAAACAGGCGGACAGTAAGCATTATTATATCATCAAAGTCCACAGCATTGGAGCTTCTGAGCCTTGACTGATATTCTCTGTAGATCCTTGCAAGGGTCTGTCCCCTGTAATCGCCTGTTACCTGCTCCGAAAACATTTCGGGGGGTATGAGCTTATCCTTTGCGGAGGATATTGCCGCAGCCACGGATTTTGGCGGAAATGTCTTATCGGAAATATCAAGAGCGTCAAGACAGGTCTTGATAAGTCTCTGACTGTCGTCACTGTCATAGACAGTAAAGCTGCCTGAATACCCGAGACGCACTATCTCACGGCGGAGTATCCGCATACAGGCAGAATGGAAAGTCGATGCGTGTACCTGACCTCCCTTTTCCTCGCCCAGCATTGCCGAAAGACGGCTTTTAAGCTCATTTGCAGCTTTATTTGTAAATGTAATTGCAAGTATGTTCCACGGCTTTACAGTGTCACAGGCAACAATCTCACAAAGCCTGCTTACGCTGTCCTCTTCCCTGTTTCCGTCATAGGAACATAAAAACTCCATCTCCTCATCTGTAAAAGAGCAGTCCTCTTCAGCCGCATAAGCATTCCCGAAAAGCACCATATTTGCTATCCTGTTTACAAGAACGGTGGTTTTTCCGCTGCCTGCTCCCGCAAGTATAAGAACAGGTCCGTTTACGGCGAATACAGCTTCTCTTTGTCTGTCATTCATACGTTTGAAATAGCGGTCAAGAGCCGCCTGCTTTGCCTTGATGAATTTATCCATTTTGTACCATGCTCCTAATTATCTGCATATCATTGGATACGCCGCATATATATCCCCCTGCGGTGTCCTTTACGTAACAAATATATTATAGCACATTTTACTTTGCATAGGAATAGGTTATTTTTATTTTTAACATTTTTATAATAATATTTTCCGAATGAGTTTAAGAACTTATTCTGACAGGGGGAAGCAAATATCTGCAAATCCGGATCTTCGATCATAATTTTACCGATAAGAGATAAAATTTACAGAAAAGATATCAGACGCTGCTTTTTTCGGTTAAAGCGGAGCTGCGACTCTTTTTAAGGGGAAAAATCACGGCAAAGACCGCACAGGCTGTAAGGACAAAGAGAATAAGCGTTGCTGCATTTCCCGAATACTCCGCATGGGCAAGGAGTACAGCGGCTCTTCCCGCTTCACAGCAGATAAGCCCCTTTAAAAGCGGCGTCACCACATAGCATATTGGATCGAATTTCAGTCCTGATTCTCTGCATACAACTATCATTCTTGAAATATTGCTCAGTACATTGCTTGCGTAATAGGAGATTATCACACCCATAAACCCGATCTTTCCCACAAAAATAATAACACAGGCGATCCGCACCGCATATTCGCACAGGGAATTAACGGTAGAAAAATTTTGCCTGCCCATACCTTTGAGCAGTCCCTCAAGCACTATCTCAAGGTAGATAAAGGGAATAACGGGGGCAAGTATGACAAGCGAATCCCCCACCAGACTGTCAGAGGGACAAAGCAGCGTCCCCAACAGTCTGCCGCCGTAAAAAAACATTGCCGCCACAAAAAAAGAATAGGAAAACGCCTTTTCAAGAATGCCGTGAGTGAGCCTTCTGAGCCTTGACCGCCTGACATCTCCCGCTTCACGGTTAGCAAGAGCCGCTTCGGGAATAATGACCCCTGAAAGACTTGTAAGCACTGCTGACGGAAAAAAAACTGCGGGAATTATCAGTGCCTCAAACATTCCGTATCCCGCCAGAGCCTCATCGGTGCTTTTGCTGAATCTCAGCAGAGCTGCGGGGACAAGCAGTTCATTTGCGGTAGACATAAGCATCTGTACATATCCGCTCAGAAGTATGGGGAAGGTGTTTTTAAGATAATCCGCAGGCGTATCGGTAAGCAAAGGAACATTCATTATATCCTGTCCTCTGAAAAGCCTGTATTCCTTAAGATATTCCGCCAGGTAGTACAGAAAGCTGATGACCTCCCCTGCAAGGATACCCGCAGCAGTTACAATATAAAAACGCTCCGTTCCTCCGAAAAGGATAAGTCCTCCGAAAAGTGTGAGCCATTTTGCCGTAAACTCCGCCACATCTCCTTTCATGGGGACGTTTACCCGTCTTATGCCGTGAAAATAGCCCTTTATACATGACCCCGCCGATGCAAAGGGCAGTGACAAGGCTATGAGTCTGACAGCACTGCCTATTTCAGAGGAGCCTGTCAGCCTGATACTCAGCATATCCGAAAGAAGAAATGATATCGCCGCAAAGCCCATGGAAAGCACCTGTGAAAAGGTAAGGGAATAACGCATGATCTTACAGAAATTTCTGTGACCCGCTCCCCTTGCCTCAGAAACAAAACGGCTTGTGGAGGTAAGTATATTTCCGTTTGCCAGCACCATTATAAAGCTGAACAGCGTGAATGTAAGCGACATAAGACCAACTGCTGCCGTACCCGCATCTCCTGACAGCTTAACATTAAAAAGCATGGAAGCCGTCTGCATGGCAAGACTCAGCAGAGTCATTTTTACGGTATCCCTTGCTATCTGTTTTTCCGAGATCTGTCTGATATCCATAAAAACTCCTCCCCGCAGCTTGTACTTTAATTTATATTTTTTTATGGCGGAAAATATGCATTTTTAGGATACGACAGTTTAGTTTACATATAGTTTACAAAAAATTGTTTTGAAGTTCATGAAATCACTTTGGCAATATGTTATAATATAAAAGCTGAGTGACACGAAAGGTCAGAGCAGCGGAAATTTTTTTAAATGCGAGTGTGCTGGAACAGGCAGACAGGCACGTTTGAGGGGCGTGTGTCGTATGACGTATGGGTTCAAGTCCCATTACTCGCACCAGCTATAGGGCTTCCAAATGGCTTAAATACGCCGTTTGGAAGTTTTCTTTTTTCTGATTTTTGCTTTTGACCCATTATTTTGAGATCATAACCCATTGCACAATCCGGCAATGGGGTTTTTCTGTCAGGCGAATTTCAAGGCGTTTTCTATGACGTCAGATGTTCTTGCCTGTGCGGTCTGAAATTCGTGTGTGTATATCCCTAAAGTTGTGCTTGAATTGGTATGACCTAAATCGGCAGATACGGTAGCAATGTCTACTCCTGCATTGATCAAGATAGAGGCATGGGCGTGTCCCAACCATACAAAAACACATCATTAGATAACTTCGCAGTTATCCACAAAAACATCAAGCTGATGTCCCCTGTTGTACCTATGCAGATGATAGGTCATCCTGAAACCAAACGGCACACAATTCAGATAAAAATCCGTCGTTCCTTCGTTGTGAACTATAACTTTTTTCAAAAGTTCTCCGTAAATTTTTGTGCTGTCTGTGTCCATTCCGACCATTGCGTTCACTTGGGCAATATAGTTTTTTATCCCGTCAAGCTGTTTCTTGTGTGCGAAATTTACGTCCTGTCCGAGGGCTATTTCTTCCGTGAGTTTTGCTATCTCGCTGTCATAAAATTCCGTCTGCTCCCGCAAATCATCTTTTGTGATAAGCTCTTCAAGCATAAGGTCTATCGCCTTGTGCTTTTTTTTCGTGTCAATTTGTCAATTTCCGCTCGGAGATGTTCCGTATTAACTGTCGGCTCGTTTTGTTGTATTGCCTTGATTTCAGAAAGAAGCTGTTCCACAATTTCCGAACGCGAAATTTGTATTCTTTCCAGAATATACTTCATACAGAATGCAAGAACATTTTCATTTATTTACTTATTGTCGCAGCCAACTTCTGCGCCGTTTGCGTCAATACGATGGTTGTTACCGTATTTTGAACGATTTACACAACGCAAAGAACGCTTTATCTTTGTATTTTTCCCGCTGACATTATAAGAATATCCGCATTTTCCGCAAAATACTTTGCTGCTGTACCAGTAATGTTTTGAATACTTCTTGCCTTGACGTGCAAGCTGACCTCTTTCAAAAATCTGCTTCTGCGCCATATCCCAGAGTTCCCGCGAAACTATTCCCTCGTTATGATCCTGCAAAGTAATAAGCGGCGCATCAGGATTGTCGCCATTATTCTGAACCACCTTTTTTGTAAGAAAATCCGTGGAATAATGTTTCCATTGCGTCAGATCACCGACATCTTTGTCGTTTTTCAAAATACGGCATACGCCGTCCTCACGCCACATCTTGCCGTTTACCGAAAGAAGTCCAGCCGCATTGAGTTCATTTGCAATGGTATGACAGCCTTTGCTCTCGTAAACATAACTGTTAAAAATGCGTTTTACGATTTCTGCTTCTTCAGGAACAATTTTCAACACGCCGTTTTCTGTTCTGAAACCCAACATTCTGCTGTAACCGTAAACCCAGCCGTTCTCCATTTTACGCCGTATTTCCCATTTTACTCTTTCAGAAACTTTTCTGCTTTCTTCCTGAGCAATTGATGCCATAATAGTCAATCGAAGTTCTCCGTCTTTATCTCGTGTATCAATGCCGTCTGTCATAAAAACAACTCCGATACCCAAAGCAGAAAGTTTTCGGGTAAAACAAAGCGTATCAACGGTATTTCTCGCAAAACGTTAAACCTCTTTTGTCAAAATCAAATCAATTATGCCGTTCTCGCAATCGTTTATCATACGATTAAAACCGTCACGTTTTTTGACTGAAGTGCCTGTTATGCCTTCATCATAATAAACCTCTATAAGTTCGTAATCCTCGTGACCGCTTATGTATTCGGTGAAATACTTTATCTGCGCCGAAAGAGGATGAAGTTGATCCTCCATGTCCGTGCTCACACGGCAATATGCCGAAACTTTTAATTTGTTCATAGTCCTCCTTTCCCCATTATTCGGGGATAAATATCGCCCTGCATATATAATTTTACGCTTTACCACTACAAAATGCAAGCGGCAAATTCAACAAAATTACTCTGTCATTTTAGACATATATGCAGGGAATATTTTTCTTACGCTGCTGACGGAACGGACTTATTATCCTGCATAGCCATCAACTTTTCAAACTGATCGGAAGAAATAAGTCCCTGCCTGTAAAATTCCTTGTAATAGCCAATTTTCATTGCTTTGACAAAATCGGCTTTTCAGTTATCGGGAATTTCGATTTTTCTTTCTTCAGTAATATCCATATAGCTACCCTCCTTTCACGTTCAAGTATACCGCTACGACGCCATAAATACAATATCCGAGAATGTTTTTTCGTATCATTCGAATGTGTAAATACAATCATTCATCATAGATACTCTGCGTATCTGCGTGATTTGCTTGGCATTTATGACAAAATGGTTCTTATATGATTTTACCGTACACATTCACAAATAATTCTTTAAAAATGGCGCTTATTTATGACGTCTATCAGCATAAATTCATTATACAATGAAATACAAAATTTGTAATTGACGTCATTTAGACGTAAAATAGACGTCAAACAGCGAAAAAATACGTCACTTTACAATAAAATGGCGTCATAAAATAAATGTTCTGTTTTTGAAATTCAAGATTATATATCATTTTTAAGTATAATTTGACAAATTAATATTTTTATGATGTAATCATACTGTTGAGTAACTACACAACAAATCAGGATTTAGCGAACAAAATTCAATTAAATCTATCTCTTTCCGTTCAGCAGTGGAATCTCAATGATATGCCCAAACAACATCGCAAAAGTCAATAATACGTTATTCTGAAAGCCACAACACATTTTTGTACAATTTCAATAATTTTTAAAATTCTATTTCAGCTATTGTGACAATTATTTTGTTATCGTTTAAAAAATGCTTGACATATATTACGGTTAGTGATATAATTATTACAGTAACCGTAATATAGGAGGTGTAAAATTGCGCGATAATATAAAAGGCGGCGCACTTACGGAAGTAACATTCTTTATTTTGCTGTCACTTTATAAGCCAAAGCATGGATATGCGATTATGCAGTTTATTGAAGAAAAAACAAACGGACGTTTGGTGCTTGGTGCAGGAACGCTATATGGTGCTATTACATCTCTTGAAGAAAAGGGCTGGATAACACTGCACGGCAATACTGACAGGCGAAAAAAAGAATACCTTATCACAAGTGACGGAAAAGATGTCTGTGATAAGGAAATCTTAAGATTAAAAGAACTGGTCAAGATTGCAGAAAATATTATGGAGGAATGATCATGCGTAAAAAATATTACCGTTTCTTTTGGGGATTCTTAGATAAACAGAAAAAGTGGCTAAATGAAATGGCAGATAAGGGACTTCGTTTAGTGAATACAGGCAGGGCATGGTATGAATTTGAAGATTGTGAGCCGGGAAAATATCGATACGCAGTAGAATTTGTGGGAGAAAAATCTGAGCAGAGTGCTGAGGAATATGCCTCTTTTTTAGAGGACTGCGGTTATCGTGTATTGTTTAAAAACTTGAATCTTGATTATTCTGTCGGAAAGGTTATTGTTCGTCCATGGGCTGACAAGGGCGGCAGAATTGCAACAACGAAAGGTTCATACAACAAAGAACTTTTCATAGTAGAAAAAGAAAATGACGGAAAAGATTTTGAACTGCATACAGATGAAAATGATATTATAGAATATAAAAAGAAAGTTCGTAAACCGTGGATTTTTTCTTTTACAACTATAATTATTATATTACTTTTTTCTGTGGTTAGTATGAATTTTACAGACGGTTTGGGCTTTGAAATAAGAAATGCAACAAGAATCGGTTATATTGGCAATAGTGGTTGGAGCAGTTGGTACGGAAAATATAATTTACTTGATGGGACTATGAATAAATCTATTCACCCTAAAAATGACATTCTCAGTATATATGTAGAAACGGAATCAGGACAAATTTCAATTAAAATACAGGATACGGAAGAAAATGTAATTTTTGACGAAACAAACATGGGCACAGGATCTTATGATGTAAGCGTGTCGGGAAAAGTTACCGTCAAAATTGAAGCTGATAAGCATAAAGGAAGTTTTTCAATAGAATAAAATTTTTATTTTGTGGGGATGTTGCACAACACGTGTAACAGCCCCCAAACACTTCCAAAACGCTCAAAAAAGCCCCAAAACAAAAAAGCAGAAAAAGCCATAAAAAAAGAGT
>CANQPL010000052.1 GCA_947625735.1 uncultured Clostridia bacterium | reverse complement strand
TAAAAATCCTGCGGTCATCGGCAATGTCGCTTATACACAACTGGATAACGGAAAGAAATTCAGCTTTACTGCACAAACTGCTGATAAAATCATAAAAGAAATTGAAACAATGGGACTGAAATATGCAGGCTATAAAAAGGAAGATAAAGTCATTTTAGCTGTTTCAGAAAAAGATGTTCCTCGACTTCAGGGTGCGTTTAACAAAATAAAGGATTTGCAGAATTTGGCTGCTTGCCGTAATTACATGGCAGAAAATATCAACAAGGCATTTGAAAGCCGTTCGGTAAAAGAATTTTGCAATACACTGGAGGAAAAATTCGGTGTGGAAGCTGCTGCAAAAGTGGTGGGCAAGAATATTGCTGTTCACAAAGATAACTATCCGCCAAAAATGGCAGAAAATTCACAACAATTCAAATACAGCCGGAATGATGGTATTGCTTTATTGGATAACATTCAGCCGTCAATGATTAGCTCGCTTTACAATGACCTGTCTGTGCGAAAAAAAGTGCTTGACAAGGAAAAAGAAACGCCGGAATTGAAACTTAATTCATATTTCAAGGATAAGCATTTGTTACCGCATACAAGGATATACCTTGATAAAGACAAAAACGGATTTCCTATAACAAAACACGAAAATACGTCTGCCAATGATTATTATGTTCAGGGGTATGGTTGGCTTGACAATGAAGCACTTGAAAAAGCTCGCAGGGAATATCCTAATCCTGCCTTATTCGGTCAACTGATAACAAAAGCAAATGTTAATTATGTTGATGACAATGGTCAGGTAGGGCAAGCCGATATTGATTATATGGAATATTCGGCATTTACCGACATCACATATTCAAAGGAAAATGCTGAGCGTTACGAAGCTGCAAAAGAGAAAATGAATAAGCGAACGTCGGGTGCTACCTCCATAGAAATGCCTACAGAATATTATGCGGTAAGCAGAATCAGCGAAAATCGCTATAATATTGTTACCATAGGCACTGACGGCACACCCGATATTGTCAAAAAAGGATTGACAAAAGAAGCAGCAGCACAGGCTCTGGAAGATATTTTTTACACCAAAAACAATGAACAAACCAACTGTGAAATCATCAGTCAAGCTGATTTACAGGAAATGTGCAATCAAAAATACCGTGAACAGCTTGAAACGGTCAAAAAACTGGAGGGCGAAAACTACACGGAACGTGATGTTTCCTTTACAGACATAAAGTTATCCATACTGCCAAATCCCAACAAAGAAGCCTCCGACAATCTTTCACATTTTGTTCAGGCTTATGTCAAGGACGGTGACAGATACAAGGCTACAGGTGTTGCTATGGTAGGGACTTATGATGAATGCAGAGCCTTTACTGACAAGGCAAAAGCGGTTGAAAAGCTCCCTGTTCCTGCGTGCAGCATATATCAGATGAAAGCAGGTGATGAGAACCACGGTATACGATTTGCAGGTACAAAAGAGCTTGCCGGTATGGGAATAAAACCGGATTTCAACAGATATGAAAAGGTATATGAATTGCCTGTTTCTGAGCTGCCTAAACAAAAAAACGTTCCTGCAATGTTAGAAAATCTGTATCAGAAATTCAATGTTGACCTTCCGAAAGACTTCAAAGGTCACAGTTTATCGGTAAGCGATGTGGTCGTTCTTGATAAGAATCCCTACTTTGTAGACAGCGTAGGCTTTAAGAAGATTAACAATTTTCTTCCTGAACAGCGTATTGAATCACAACAGAAAGCGTTTATGGAAAACTTTGCAAAAGCTGTATCTGCTGTACAATCTCCCGACGATTTAACGAAAATCAGAACAGAAGCAGAAAAGCTCGGTATTGACTGCGAAATAGAATGGGATAAGGCAGGATTACAAAAAACATCGGATATAAACCCGATACAACCACAAAACAAGTAAAGAAAGGCGGTCACTCAATATGATAAATTACACCGAAAACACCATACTGTCTATGGAAGAAAGAATATTACTTGCTTCCTTTGAAGAAACCGATTCAAAGAAGTGTGTCGAAGCAATTGACAGGCTCTCTATGACAATTCCCCTAACCGATGAAATGTTCCCTATACTTATGGATTTAAGATATAAGCTGAGATATGGAAATGTGAACATCGAAAAAGAAATTGAAAATATTCCCGATGATGAGGACATAACCGAATCGTAAGAAAAAAGAGCTGCTGCGGAAAAATTGAACCGCAACAGCTCTCTGACTTTTATGTGGCAACAGGTTTATTCTTTTCAGCAAGGGTTTTTACCTCGTCAATGGGCAAGCTGCTGTCCTCTGCGATTTCTTCAAGTGTTTGTTTTCCTCTTGCAATCATTTTCAGGGCAATTTCAACAGCTTTAGCATTGATTCTATCTTCCATAGATTTACACATATTCTCCACTCCTTTCGGGTCTGACTTAAAGTAACGTGCCGATTCTGCCATAAGCGGCAGAATCATATCATCGGGATTTTCACAAAGGAAATCGTGAGCAAGCTCGGCAAGGGTAGAATGGTCATTCTCATTTTTGTAAGAGCTGTTCAGATAGATGATATGTTCTCCGTCATTAAAGGGCTTGTTTGTGGTCAGGTTCATTCGTTCGATACGGTAGATGAGTTTTCCCTCTCCGAAAATGTCTGTTTCTGTTATGAAAATAACGTAGGATACAGGCAGGGCGGTAAAATCATCTCCTGCGTTCAGAAATTCTACGTCCGTGGCAGATGATATATACCTTGCACGATACGGTGTCGCTCTTACGTCTGAACGCTCGATTTCCATACTGTAACGGCGGTTTTCACTGTCCTTGCCGTGTACATCAATACGGAGTGAACGAGAACCAACCAGTCTGTGCAGGTCGTACTGGGTATGCACTTCTGTCACATAAAGGTCAGGAATTTCCGTGATTGTCCGCAAGGTAAACTCTGTAAGTTCAATGTTGTTCCGGAACATCTCCCGCATAAAAATGTCATCAATCGGTCGCAGCCCTTTCAGCTGCTCCAGACTTTCCTGTCGGATTTGCTCGAAAGATTTGTCCTGCAACGGTATCACTGCCTTTCCATTATGATTTGTTTTCTGTTTTAATTATATCACATATCACCGGAATAGTCAATAAAAAATGAAAGTTATTGCTCCGTTTTTTTCGATTTGTTCATCTGTGATGGCGTGGGCGATACAGACAAGTCAAAACCTTGTCTTTCGGCTTCGGTATCAATCAAATGCTCTATAAGGGCATTTACACTGTATCCCATTTTTTCAGCCATTTCTTGAATTTTCTGCTTTTTTCCTTTGCGTACTCTGATTTGGATACGGTCAAAATTATTCTCCATATACTTTATAGCTGCTTTTTTTGATATTTCTGAATACATAGCCAACTCTCCTTTAATAATTTACCCATTTTATTATATCACACAAAAATATAGGTGTCTATATGCAAATTATACAAATTCTTCTTTTTTTATAATCTATATTTCTACAATAAATTGTTCTAATTTTCTTGACATATAGGTGTCTATATGTTATAATAAAATATGTAAGGAAAAGACTTAAAAAACATAAAGGCTGACCTAACGGCTTGACGGGGAGATTGGAGAAATATTATGATTACTACAAAAGCACAGGAAATCAAGGCTCTTGAAACAATTAAGGAAATTCTTGATAATCTCGGCGAAAACAGCTACATTACCACTGCATTTGACGGTTGCATAGAAATTGCAGAAGAAAACATTGAATATGATTTTGCAGGAAGTATGAAAGAGATGTACGAAAATGCTGTCATTGATTCACAAAATCTTCAGCAAACCAATGCAGAACAGTCTGAGGAAATCAAAAGGCTGAAAAATGAAATACACAGTCTTGAAAACAGGCTTGACAAGGAGCTTGAATGGAAACCTTATACGGAGAGTAACAATGTAAGTCAAGAAGAATATGAACATCTTGCCAAAGACAGCACATCACGTTTTCTCAGCGAAGAAGAAGCGAAAGACCTTTTGTATGATTGGTTTGGTTTTGCAAAAGAAAAAGTAAAAATCATCAACAGCGTCAACGTTTATGAAATTAACCGCCACGGCTATCTCAGAAAGGTTGGAACTATTGAACGCAAGCCTGTTTATAACGCTACCGACTGGAATTACATTCGCTTTAACTGTGGTTATGGAGCTTATGAACTCTGGAATGGTAATATAGGATTATTTAGCGACTGACCTAAATTTAACTGCTGACCTAACGGCTTGACGGGGAGAAAATTACGGCTGAATGTTCCCTATGCCTGTAATGTAACACTTTTTTCTTATCGGTGATTAAAAAAGGTTGACGAATAGTCGAAAATATGTTATTATAGAAGTGTAAACAAAACGTGAACAGAAAGGGGAAGCCTATGATAAACGCTATTGCAAAGATTTTTGCCGTACCGGTGAAAATAATCAATCTTCTCTTGTCGGTTCTATTGGTGATTGCTCCGTTTACACGAGTGGCAGGAGTTATATTCTATGTTCTTGTATTGCCGGTCGTGTTTGGGAGCTTATTCAGCGGTGATTCTCCCGATTGGGAAACAGCTTTGACGGCTTTGCTTTTCCCTACACTGCTGACGTTTGCAGAAGTTCCGGTTCATCTGCTGATAATGCTTACAGAAAGTCTTTACAAATGGCTGATGTACAAAGACCACAGAAGCACAAGAACGCAGATTGAAGAACATATCTGTCACCAAAGATACAGAGAAGCAAAGGCTCGTGGACAAGATGATGACGGCACAAAATTACAAGAGCTTGCACAACAACTCTTAGACATACACGAAAAAGGCGGATAATTTTATCTGCCTTTTTATGTGCAGGATACACTAATTTTTTTGGTTACATTTAGTGATTTATACAAACTTTTTCGTTTTGTGTAAGAAATGGACGGTCAAACGGTGTTTATATTAAAAGGAGAATTATGCTATGATTGAAGATATAATTAACATATATTACGATTCTATCCTGAAATACTGCCGTTCGGCTCTGAACGGTGATTATGCCGCAGCCGAAGATGTTACACAAGAGGTGTTCATCGCACTTCATAAAAAGATGAAACGACTCACTATTGACAAAATATCAAGCTGTGGCTTTACCGTGCTGCTGATTTTGAAATCAAGAAATACATACACAAGCACCCTGCACACCTTTCCATTGATGATTTGAAAGAAGATGAGCTGCCAAAAACCGAAGATAAATACGATTCACTTCAGGACGACAGTCTGAGCTGCCTTACGGATGAGGAAAGAAATCTGCTTACCGATTACTATACTTGTGAGGACAGGCTGTCAGTTGCTAAGAAATATAATCTGAGTCCCGATGTGCTTTATGTCCGTATTCATAGGATTCGCCGCAGACTGGCAGACAATTTGAATAATATTATATAATTTACAAATGAATATTTTGTGCAAACATACAAACTTTATTTTCTTCTGTAAGAAATCAGGTTATTTTGTGGGTTTATATAATGTAAGGGAGTTGTGGCAATGAAAAAGATAATTCAAAAGGCAAGTTCCGACAAGGATTTTACAAAGGAAAGTTACAAATACATGAAAGAAGAATTTGACAAGGAACGTGCAAAACCATTCAATCAGCGTGACTGGAACAAACTGGAACGGCTCTCATCGGAGATGAATGAGTTACTTTGCGACAGTACAGGACAGGAAATTGACAGCGGAAAAGCAAAACTTCTGAAGAAAATTTCAGAAATAGAAAGTACCGGACGTAAATCACCGACAAGAAGTATCAAACGAATTGTTCCTGCCATTGCCATTGCTGCTGTTCTTATGGCTGCAAATTGTATCAGCGTTCTTGCGTGGGATATGAATATTGTGTCGGCGGTGATTAAATTTACAAAAGGCGGTTTTTCCGTGGACTTTGATGTAGATGAACCTGTGCCTGTTGAGATGCCTACTTCGGAAGATGACCCCTATGGTTTCATTGCTAAACTTGCTGAATATGATATTGAGTTTGAAACTCCGCATTATATTCCGGAGGGATTTGTGTTGACGGAGGTTGAAACAGGCAATAATGATGTTGGACAAATAGTACGCTTTTTCTTTGAAAATGGTAAAATGGTCATTTGTTTGACATATTCAAAGTATTATAATGAAATTCCACAAGTTGTGATTCCAAGTGATTATTATAACATTTCGGAAACAGAAGTCAACGGTACACCGGCAATCGTTTCAAAAGAAGATAACCAATATACTATAATGTACCAAAAAAATAAAACAGAGTTTTTTATGTTCAGCAATAAAGTTCCTTACGATGAATGTGAAAAAATTATTGATTCCATACAGTAATAGGAGAAATTTATGATTAAACGATTTTTAGCGTTAGGTGTTGTTGGATTATTAACCTACAGCGTGCCGACAATGTCTGTAAAAGCAATTTCAAAAACACCTACAGAGAATACAACAATATCAAGTAATGACCAAACTCGCACGTCAGGATTGATAAGCCGGTGTTATTTATCTGTTTCTGCTTCAAATAAAGCAATAAAACTTTCAGGTGTAACAGAAAGTGCTAATAAAATGAAATCAATAGGGTATAAAGACATTTCTATTGAGTACAGTTCGGATAAAAACAATTGGCACAAGGAAAAAGATATAGACAGTTTACTGAAATCAGACAGTCTTAGTTATATCCTTAATAGTTATGAAATATCAGTTAAAGGCGGTTATTATTACCGTGTAACTCTGACCCACTACGCAAAGGAAAGTGGATTGTTCGGCAGTTCTCAAAGTGTGAGCAACACTTCCAATAGCGTTTGGATAAATTAAAAGTTTGTCGTGACGACAAACTCGTTACAACAAACTTATGAAAGCGGTGGTAAAATTGATTGTCATTTAATTTTTCAAAAAAAACACAAAATCAAAACAAAAATATTTGTCGAGGGAATTTACAGACAAATCAGGAAACATACTTTTTAACGCAGTTCAGATACAATACAAAATTACAACAGGAATAACGGAATGTTTATTCTCCTCACAACAGAAAGTGAGGAAATTATTATGAAAAACTTTACAAGAAAACTTATGACAATGGCTGTTTGCAGTGTTATGGCTGTTACATCAATGGTGGGCTTAAGTGCTTCGGCAGGATATGCATCAACTATGCTCGAACCAAATGGAAATCCGAAATATCTTACTATTGATGGTTCAAGATATGGCTTTCAAGTAAGGTCGCAGATTGAAACGACGACTTTGAGCAGTGGTAAGATTACAGGGACTGCTTCTACATATCTCTATGAGGTAAATGGAAATACTATACCCTCTAACCACATAGTTATTAAATCATACATTTCTGCTAAGAACAGCAGTGGTCAAGGCTTTGTAATCAACGGTTCTGACATTGAAAATACTCCTCTGTACAAACAATCAGATTCGTGTGTATATAAGACTGTAAGCAGCAGGAGTTATGATGATTATCCGTATTATGCAGCATCAGGCTATGTTAATATATCATACGGTTCTATTGGTGAAGTAGCCACGATATCGTCAGGAACAACAGCATATGTTAATTAACAAGTAAACTTTTAGGAGGAATGATAGTTTTGAAAACATCTAAAGAAAGGAAAATCTGGTATGTTGTTGGCATCATATCGGTCATATTCGTATGTGCAATATTCATACCACTTGCTATAAATAATAGCAGAAGTACGGATATACCTAACGAAATACCCAACAGCGATATATACTCAACAAATTCTAATGGACAAACTTACGGTTTTGCCGAAACAACATCTTTTGAACAGCTTCCTGACTTGATTTCAGCTATGGGGAAAAATGGGACGATTGCATATATGCGTAAGGAAGATTATTTGGGAGATAACCGTGGCAAGTATGAAGTTTACACCGTTCAACTTACAGGAGATGACCTCGAGCTTGCTCGCAAAGAGTATAAAGACCATTATCCTGATGAAGATGTTACAAATATGACATTCTATAAAGAATGTTATGACATTCCGCTATTTGATGAAACAGGTGAAAAAGAAGTTGATAAGTTTGTAATGGAAAGAGGAACTTATCCAAACGAATAAATACCTATGCAATTCATCACGAATAAATATCAAACGGTCTGCGGTATAATCGTACCACAGACCGTTCATTTTGCCTTTTTCTGAGCTGCCCAGATGAACAGCTCCTTTTTACATTTATTATCGTAATACATTTCTACAACACACTACTTACATACAAATACAATCAAACAACCAAATCCCTTACAATAGCAAATCCTATAAAAACGGCAAATACAGCAAAAAGGATAAAAACAAGATTCATAGTTTTTGCTAATTTTTTCCCGGATTTTTCGATTGTCCTGACCTTAACGCTGAGTGCCTTGATTATGATTTCCAGATATTCCTTGATTTCTTTCACAATTACTTCTTCAAGCTCCGGCGGTAGTGTATCATAGTTTCCTTTCAGTGAGATTTCTCCCAAAACCGTACCGTTTTCCAGAGATACGGTTAATTTTGTGTTTCTTGTATTTTTGATTGATGAGTAGTACAATCCTCTATTGCATAGCAGGGAAAAATACTGTACATACTCGTCAATAAGCTGGCACAAAATCTGATGTGACTTTATATTCTCAACGGTATTCAGGATTTCTTCCTTGTCCTCATCAGAATAAAAATAATGTTTTTCCATATTGTAATCCCTCTTGAAATATTACGTTACTTCCGTGGATTTTCGGCAATCCATTTCCATATATCCTCTTTGGTCAATCGAAAATAATCAAAAACACTGTACAGATACACATTGTAATTTTTGCTGTAACGTTTTTCCTTTATAGCACCTGTAACGTGGATAAAACCGCATTTTGCCATATGCCTGACATCTTTAGAAGTGATTCCGAATTTCTTCTGAAACGAATCGGAACGCACGCCGATGTGAAGCAAGTCTGCAAATTCTTCAAAGGTCATTTTTTTAAGTATCTTATCGAAAATTTTCGCTTTCGTATCTCCTCGATATATACTGATTCCGTTTTCAGAAGCAAACTCCGCAAGACCGTCTTTGCCGATAATGGCAAACTTGCTTCGTGAAACAGTAAGAACACGTATCAATTCTTCCGGACTGTCATAATAGTCCATATAGCTGTCAAAAAAATCTATTGTAGCTGTATACATATTTTATCCCTCTTTTGCATATTGGATAGATAAAGTTAGCAGATAACTACTCTCTTTATACATAGAGGACGAACCGCATAAAGCCGTCCGCCCTCTATATAAGGAGAATAATATATTCTGGATAGCAAAATCAAAACTCGCAAGGATATTTGACGTGAATTATATCCTGCATAAGAATACTCTCAATCCACAACTTGCGTGATTCCTCCCACTGTCTGAGTACCGTGAATTCCTCGGTATCGGGACGGGGATTAGCAAGCCTGAAGATTTCATCAAGTTCATCGTAACGTTTTTCGACTTTCTCATCAATCTGACGTGGGATAATCCACCACTTTCCTGCCATAGTATAGATGATTTCTTCTGAGGGATATGTGGCTTTTATCCAGTCCTGCCACATCTGTCCCCACCTACCGATAGGTTTTTCAAGAAGTTTTTCTTCTTCTGGGTCGTCCGTCAAGCGAACATCGGGAATATACTGTCCTGTGGGTGTTAATTTGTAATCTGCCATAATGGTAGCCTCCTTAAAATAATTATATCACATCTTGAATGATATTACAACCTTATTTATTCATATTGCTGAAATATTCATCAAGAAGTTTTGCCGTAAGCTCGTCAAGTTCTTTTTCGGTCATTTGAACGTTATGCTTTTTGTGGATATTTGCATACACCTTGTTGGTAAATGTCGGCGTGGATTTCGGCTTGCTGATTCCCGTAAGTGCTTCTATAAAATCCTCTGCGGTAACGTCTGCACCGTCCTCCTCTAAGGCTTCTACAAGCTCTTTTAAGCTCTTGGAGAGTTCTACGGACAGTTTCACTCCTGTTTCACTTAAAGCCTGATACAAGGCATTCTGCGTGTCCTCTGAAAAGCCTTTTATATTATCAATGGCACAAACATTGATTTGCTTTTCATCAAACATAATCTGGATAACATTAATCATTTTTGCAATGTCAATGTATCGGTACATTGTTTTGAATGAGATTCCGAATTTGTCCTTTATCTCTGTAGCTGTCATATCAATATCTTTTTTTCGCTTATGGTATACGGTAAAAATCTTGCCGTACTCACTGGGGAGAATTTTATCACGTTGGATATTGCTTTCGGACATCATCTGAAAAACCTGTTCATCGGAAACATTTCTCACAACAACACAAGGCACTTTCAGCAGTCCGATTCGCTTTGCTGCTTCATATCTGTGGTGTCCGCTGATGATTTCATAATTTCCGCCGTCAATTTCACGAATCTGCAACGGTGTTATGATTCCGATGTCCGTGGCACTTGCTGCAATCTGAGAAATTTTCCTCTCATTCAGACTGTAAGGCTGACCGCCGTCACCCTTTTTGTATGGGAAAAGACGGTTCAGCTCTACATCAATGACTTTCTGACCACTCTGTCCCCATATCGTTTCATAGCTGCTTTTCAGTCCGTCAGGAACATTGTCCGGAACAGTTTCTTCCTGTATCTGTGTTTCCTGTTTTCTGGATTTCAAATCAAATTTCATAGCATTTCCTTTCCTGCTGTACCATAAAGTTTGTCGTGACGACAAACCTTATGATAATTTCAACATTATTGTACATTGTTAATTTTTGTTAGAATTTCCTCTGCAACCTTTGAATAGGCTTGTCCGAGAGAGCTTCTGTTATCAAAAACGGAGATTTCCTTGCGTATGATTGCTTGTTCAGTCTGAGCCGGACAATAGGGTATGCCGGTTTTGAATGTAATGCTTTCATAGTCGCTCTTGATAGATTCAGCAACAGAAGCACTGATATTTGTCCTCTGTTGTTTATTCAGGAGTATTCCGAGAATACGGAGCTTTCTGTTAGTGCTGTTGTTGATAGAAGATACCTTGCCAATCATCTTTTCAAGTCCGTCATAAGCGTATATACCACTTTCAACGGGGATAATGACATAATCGCTTGCGTTCATCGCATTACTTACCAACAAGTCAAGCAGGGTACGGCAGTCGAACAGAATATAATCGTACCTGTTGAAAATCTCATTGTCAAAAATACGTTTGAGAATGTAATTGCTTTCCGTATCATTTGCCATAGTGCTTGTGATGTTGGTGAGCATAGTCGAGGACGGTATGTAATCAACGCCTGATTCGCTGTGTCTGATTGCCGTCTGATAATCCGTTTCAAAATCTGCAACGGCATTGTAGATAAGCTCTGATACCGTAGGATTGCCGTCTTTGACAAATCCCAATGTTGCTGATAAATTCTGTTGTTGGTCAAGGTCTACTGCAAGGACTTTTTTTCCCAATCTTGCAAGTCCTCCTGCAATGTTTGTTGTGGAAACGGTCTTGCCGACACCGCCTTTTTCTGAAACCACTGAAATTTTAATCGCCATAATCTTTACTTCCTTTCATTTCTGATGTGTTTATTTGTTGCTTTTGTATAGGAAAAAATCAGGTTCTGCCCTGAAAATTTTTCTGTTGTTACACCACCTTTGCAATTTACGCACATTGTCACGTCCTGTTGTATGCTCTTTGTTGTAAACCATAACATATGGATTGTATCCCATATCCCTAAGCGTGTAAATCCTTTCCAAATCCTGCTCGAAAGTTGTGTTGAAATTGGTAAGTACAAATACGGACATTTTTTTGTAATGCCATTCTGTCACTTCTTTGAACATACGGAATTTAGGCAAAATAACATCTTTATCCTCGTATTTGTCCCACGCTAAATGCACCGCTTTGACTTTGAGCTTGCGTATCATTTCAGCCTTTTCTACAGTCATCAAACGTATGTCAAGCCCTTGATTGATGTCAATATAAGCCTTGCTGTCAATGAGCTGCTGCAACAAGTCTTTCCAGTCAGGACAGGCAAGCAGATTCGGGTCACATAAAACAATATTTTTCTGTCAACGCCAAAATTCAGATAAATCAGCAACTTTCACTGAGCATTTTCCCTCTTTGTTTGCTACGTGACAAAATTCACACCCTCTTGGACAACCTCTTGTCAAAAATCCATATGCCGTATCTCTTGTCATTTCCGGATAAAGCGAATAATCAGGATATATATGCTCTATTTCGTCCGGCAAATCAATGTCCGCTGATTTATCATACACTTCTTTACCGTCAACCAGTCTGATTGCATACCCACTTCCGCCTTTAACGATTTTGTCCGCATCAATGCAAAATTCATAGTCGGTTGAAAAACTGAAAACTTTTGACATATACACAATATCGCAATGACCGCTTATTATCGGCGAATACCACTCAACACTGTCACCTTTTGCCTTATGCCACGCAGATAATTTCATCAGGGGTAGATTCGGATAATTGTGTGAATCTACGTCAATTAAACCGATTTTCATTTTTCATCGCTCCTGATTCAAAAAATTGGATTGCTTTTTCAAAAGAATTTCTATGACCGTTTCGATACACATATCTTTCAATAAACTCCGGAAAAGCCGTTTTTGGGGTACAAAACCGACTTTATAAGATAATTCACGTCTTTTTCCTCCTCATATTCTATTACGGTAGTTTGTCGTCACGACAATGTTTACCGTTCAAAAACAGTATAACATACTAACATCAGTATGTCAATAGATTTTTGCAAGATATTCTGTAAAATTAAATATTTTGTAATTTTCTCCAATTTCATATACATTTTTAGTTCAAAAAATGTTAATTGTATCAAAATATAAAAACCTGCTTGCAATGCATTATCACTTGTGATATACTGAAATAAAACAACGAAAGGGGCGACTGCAATGTCTAAAACATCGACGGCAAGTAAGCGGAAATATAATGATAAAGCATACGACAGGACAAGCGTAACATTCAGAAAAGGACAGCTTGCTTTTCTCAGACAAATTGCCCGTGAACACGGTAGCTCTGTGAACAGTCTGATAATCACTGCTGTGACAGAATATCTCTGGGAAAATTATGCAGTTGATTTTGAAAAATATCCGAAACCGACAACGGCGGACGATACAAAATAAAATATAGTGGGGGATATGATTTCGACAAGATTTCATATCCCTTTTTTGTTTATCAGCGGTCAGAACACTTCCTGTACTCACCACATAATCCACTGCAATTTGCCGTCTGTTATTCCAACGTTCCTGCCTTGCGTTTCTTCTCCTCAATAAGACGACTGATATAGTCCGGCTGAGAGATTTTTTTGTACCCCTCTGCTATGTCTGTATACTCCATATACTTCTGCTCCAACGATTTGAAGCTGCTGTTCAGAACGGCGGCTTTCTTTTCATTTTCGGCATATGTTTTCCTTATGATTTCAATTTGTGATTCGTGTTCAATACCACATCTCCCGACAATATTACTGCTTACTTTCAGCTTTAGTTTTTCCATTTCACTGAGAAGATTTTCCGGGCGATTTTTCAGTTTGAAATACACCTCGGCATTGTCAATAACCAACTTGAATTGCTCCTGCTTTTGTGTAAGATTATTCAGTTCCTGCCGACATTTTTCATACGATTCCTGAACATCTTTCAATCGCATTTCAAGATTATTTATCGACGTTATCCCGTCACGATTAATGACAAGAAGTTGTCGGGCAAGATGATAAACTTCAAAGTCATTTTCGACGGAATAGGGCAGTTTTTTATTGTACTTTTTCGGCAATTTCGTACCATTTCTGACAAGCTGTGACACCTCATAAATTCGTTTGCTGTATAGACGTTCCATATAACTCATTCGGGCAATTTTTTCGTCGATTTCATCTTCTTTTTCTGTAACTTTTTGCTGTAGTGCAATGTCAATCCTCCGGGCAAGACTGTCCTCATCATAGCCCTCTCCTAAATTATGAATCCTGACGGTATGCTCGCTGTCGGAAGTCGTGATTGAAATATATTTTTTTCGGCGGATTTCATAGCCCTGTTCGGACAATTTTTTCAGCAGCTCGTCAAGATTTTCTGTTTCATAAACAAGGCGGTCAATCGAATCACGGATTGCCTGTTTCCACGATGTACCTTTCTTCTTTTCTGACCACTCTTTATACTTGACACCTTTCCTGCCCTTTGACTTGATAGCCTGAATATTATATTTCAGACAAATCGTATCCGATAGTTTCCTGACCTCTTTAAGTGTTCCTTTATTGGAGTTGAATTTCTTACCATTAAAGTCATACGGATTGATAATGATGTGAGAATGGATATGTCCCTTGTCAACGTGCGTGGAAACAATTATCTGACGGTCTGAACCGAATGCCTTTTCTGCCCATTCTTTTGCAATGCTGTGTGCCGTTTCCGGAGAAATATTTTCGTTCGGTGAAAATGATTGAATAAAGTGAAAAAGTTTGACCGGCGTTTTGGTGTTGACCGGCGCACATTCCGTAAAAAAATGGTCGAAATATGTTTCAAACACAAGTTTCATTTCTTCGTATGCCGAATCAGGAATCGT
Source organism: uncultured Clostridia bacterium (assembly GCA_947625735.1). Lineage (GTDB taxonomy): Bacteria > Bacillota > Clostridia > Oscillospirales > Ruminococcaceae > Huintestinicola. The sequence continues at coordinate 904 of CANQPL010000052.1, read as the reverse complement.
AGAGCAGTTGATTCCGGAAACATACAATAGGTTTTCCGTCTTATCAGGATTCACTATATACTTTATAGCTCTTTTAGGGTTAGTGTGGATAGATATTGATTTAACATATGGCATAATTTTTCGTGTTCCTCCTTAATGTTCTGCATATCGTCATAATAGAATGAATCAGTTTCGTTAAGTCGGCGTGCAATCTGGTTAATCAGTCCGCCTATTCTGTGCAGCTCTTTAATCGTATCCTGATACTCAGGGACTTTCAGATAAAGTATTTTTCCGTCAAGTGCCATTGTCCTGATGTACTTCGATATTGTCATATTCACCGTTTCTGATTTTTGCTTAATAATTTCCATTTCATCTGACGAAAGTCTGAATTTTTTTGTCAAGTTTTTCTTAGCCATTTTTTAACTTCCTTTCGGCGAAATAATAAAGGGTTTCAGGGATTTTCCCTGACGGGTTTTCAATGCCATTTTTGACATTGACAATTGTTAACGTAGGTTAACAAACGGAAAAAGGGGTTCCTTTTTCTATGCTTGCTATTCGACTACCCCTAATCCTGCTCCAAAACATAAATGCTTAACTCCTCTGAATTCTACGGAAATAACCCGGAGGAAAAAATTATATATTATCAGGTTTAATATAACGTGAAAGAAAATCGAGATCATCCTGAATATCCTCGATTATACCTTGAAGGGATCTAATCTTACTAAAACTAACCTCATCTAAATCAGAAGTAGAACTATCAAGAAGTTGTGCTAATTTGTTAATATGTTCGATTGTCTCATTAAAAATCTTATACATAATAAAACATCCTTCCGGGCTCTGCCCTGTTATTTTTCGGGTTATTTCCTAACCTCTGTATAAATTATAACACATGGTATGCTTTACTCACTTTTTACAGAGATGCAGA
>CANQPL010000051.1 GCA_947625735.1 uncultured Clostridia bacterium | reverse complement strand
TATCTAAAAATAATATTAAAAATATTACCGGAAGAGATTGGATCTTGTCTTACTTTTGATTTGGGATCAGTATCAGACGTCGCAAAGACGTATAAGGCAGAGTTGAATCGCCTTGTTGCAGAGCAGATTGCAATCATGGAGCAGGAAATCAACATTGAAATGAATAGAATCAATAATATCATCTATGAAGGTCGAAAGTTTCCTCCCACACTAATAGTAACTGATGCTTCGCATTATACGTTTTTTACTCCGAGAGATGGCGGCACTGACGCTCAATATAATGGATTGGTGGTATTTGACCTTGCGATGCTTACTCTTACCAGACTGCCAGTCATCGCACACGATTCTGTAATGCTCAAGCATATTGAAGATAGCGCAATTGAGAAAATAATGGAACTGTATGTAAAAACGCCTAAGCAGGTGTTTATCGCCATGGACAAAGAAAGCTCATATACACCTAGGGCTCAGAAAATCATGGAATCAGCAAAGGTGTTACAACTGAGACCGGGCGAAGGAGCGCTGTTTGGTAGGACTTGGAATGATGTGGAGGTCGAGCAATAACTGATGAATAGAACACAGGAGGAAATTATGCGATTCAGTTACAACAAACTTTTTAAGCTTTTGATTGACAAGAATATAAAGAAAAAAGAACTCTGCGAGATGGCTGAGATTAGCGCTACTTCGATAGCTAAACTTGGTCATGGAGGCAATGTCAACACAGAAGTTTTGTGGAAAATCTGTAATGCACTCAACTGCGATGTCGGCGACATTATGGAACTTGTTCGTGATGATTCAAATGAAAATGCTACCGATGAGAAATAAGCGCATTTTTGTAATATCTAATCTAGTAGTGTAAAAATGATAAACTGCGTTAGAAGGAATTTTTATGGTGCGAACTGCAAAGAAACATGTAAAGTATATGTGGTAGTATCGAGATCATAATAAAGCATTCTTTCGATAACTTGGGAGGAAGAACTGATATGGAAGCAAAAAATAGCAAGAAAACGGAATACCAAGACGCATATATCTGTGGGGATTGTCTTGACGTGCTGCGCGGTGTTCCCAATGACAGTATAGATTTAATTATGACATCACCTCCCTACGCTGATCAAATTAAAGATTATGGCGATGTCGTAAAGAAAATAAAACCGGACGACTATATTGATTGGTTTTTGCCAAGAGCGCAAGAATTCTTTCGCATATTAAAACCGAATGGGAGTTTTGTACTCAATATAAATGACAAGCTCGATGGACGATATCAAAACATATTTGTTTTTAAGCTTGTTGTTGTTTTGTGTGATGAAGTCGGCTTTCATCTCGTTCGTGATTACATCTGGCATAATCCTGCAACACCTCCAAACGTATTCTCTCGCGGGACTATGGGTAGAACAAAAAAATCCCACGAGTACTGTTTCTGGTTTAGCAAATCGGAGCAGTGGACGTTCAACATGGATCCAATTCGTAAGCCATACAGCAAAAGCATGATGGATATTATTGATGGAAAAGTCGTCGAGCGTGGAGGCCGAGAAAAAAATTCTCGTCCAAGCAGACATAATTTTGATCTAAGTCATCCGTGGGATAATAAAGGAGGCGCAGACCCCGGCAGCGTGATTTCAGTAAGTAATACCGCCAGCAACGGTTTTGTGCAGAAACTCTGTAAAGAGATGGGTATTAAGCATCCTGCTCGTTACCCAGAAAAGCTGGCCGAATTTTTCATCCTTTCTGGCAGTAACCCTGGAGATATAGTACTAGATCCGTTTGCTGGTTCTGGTACGACGGGTGTTGTTGCACATAAGCATGGACGACAGTATTTTTGTATTGATGTTAACCCTGATTATCAAAAACTTGGACAGGCATGGATTGCCTCAATATCAGAGGAGGAATGACATTGATTACATTTGACGATAAAAGTTATCGCCTCCTTTGCTGTGACGGCGCAGTCGGTCTAAAGAAGATAGAAAAAGGAACTGTTAAGCTCATTTATGGATCGCCTCCATACCCAAATGCGGAGAGAAATTACGGTGTCTGGAAAGAAGAAGATTATATAGAACTTATTTCGCCGTTCATCGAGGGTGCGCAGCATGCACTGTCGGACGATGGGTTTTTGGTAATAAACGTAAAGGCCAACAGAAGCAAAAAAACTGCATCGAAAGCGTCGAAGAGATCGCTGGTTGTTGAAAAACTCGCAATCTTGCTTGAAGAACAGTGGGGCTTTTCGTGCGTTGACATTGAGATATGGGTCAAGGGAAACCCTGCGCCTACAGGCCTTCGTGTCGCTTGTCAAGATGCATACGAGCAAATACTGTGGTTTTCTAAGTCGCCAGAATGGGAGATTAACATAGATGCAATACGAAGACCATATTCAGATCATAGTCTGGATTTATACAAAGACTATGAATATAAAGCGCGAGAAAATGGACTTACATACGTAAGGAAAAACAAGAGCATTACGCCGAATCCACTCGGTGCACTGCCCCAGAATATAATTACGTGCGGAGTGATGCCAAATAAAACGACACACCAAGCCGTTCAGCCCCTTGCTCTCCCTGAGAAATACATCAAGGCATGTACAACTATCGGAGATATTGTTGTTGACCCATGGGTTGGGTCAGGCACGACAGGAGAAGCATCTGTCGCACTGAGTAGAAGGTTTATTGGATTTGACATTTTTCCAGAATATGTATCTATGTCAGAACAACGGCTCTCAGATATAGCTAAAGGATTGTGAGGTGGGACTATGGCAGTTCGATTTAGCAAAGAAGAACTCAATGGTCTGATAATCAAGGATTTAGGAGATCGAGTAGTGTGGAACTCTGGTATGAGCAGTAAAACTTTATTGCTTGATTTAAAAATGCCAAGAAGAAAATTGAGGATATATGTATTTAATTGCACCTGTCCTCCGGGAGGACGGGCATTAGATGAGTATAAAATTCAAATGATCATAGAAGGACAAGTTCGCGGTGAGCGCGGTCATATCAATACTGATGACGATCGTATTCCTCTCATAATGGGATATGCTTGTCCGTTTGATAACGACAGAGATGGCGTTTATGTCCTTTGGGATACAAGTTTCCATATGGAATTCGCTTACTCGGCAAATCTTCAGTGTTACCTTGATCCTATGCTACAAGCATTATCGGAGGATGTGGTTACCTGTTATAAGAAAGGCAATAAGGAGCAAATCGTTGTCGCAAGGCGAGAAAACCTTACTAAAGCCATCGAGCGGCGTATCCAGTTGGATATTCAAAACTTACTGGGGTGAGTTTTATGGGCAAATTGAGAGATCACGAGTTTAAAAGCTCGTACCACAAATTAAACGATGACGTTGCAAAGGAATTCTATCTACCGTGCATGCGCAATGCCTCCGTATATAAAAGGATTTCTGGCTATTTTGGAAGTACTATTTATATCATTGCATGGAGTGCACTAAAAGAGTTCATCAACAACAACGGACATATGCAATTACTTTGTTCCCCTTACCTGACGGAAGAAGATGCGGAGGCCATCCGTGAGGGTAAAGCAGCTTTGACCGATGAAGTGCTTGCGAAATCTTTTCAGAAGGAACTATCTGAATTGATGGGGCAGGAAAATGTGTCATCAGCTGCAAAACTCTTTGCTTGTTTGATTGCTAACAAGATAATAGAGATAAAACTTGTAATTGCAAGAGATAACAAGCGAAAAGACCCGAATATTGAGCGTCTCTATCATGATAAAGCCGGTATATTTATTGATCAAGATGGCGATTCTGTCGCATTTCGCGGATCAATAAACGAAACATTCAAAGGGCTTTCGGACAACGGAAATATAGAATCAGTAGATGTTTTCCAAAGCTGGGATGGTGGGAAAGACGCTCAACGTTCTAAAGAAATACTCGCTGGCTTCGATCGCGTTTGGAATGGCGAATACGATGTTTTGGAGATACATGATTTGCCAGAAACTGCGGTAAAATATATCAGAGATAAGGCCGCTGATTATCATTGGAAACAGCTACTTGATGAGGTTAAAGTTGTCGTCGACAAAGCGCAAAAGTGGCGTCCAAACAAATCCAGCGATATAATCAAACTGAAAGATCATCAGGTAGATGCACTCGAGGGGTGGAAACGTGCTGACTATCGTGCAATCTATCAGGGGTGTACCGGATGCGGGAAAACGGTAATTGCAATCTCTGCTATTCGTCATGAGATTGAACGCGGCAAAAAGGTTCTTGTTCTAGTACCATCAAAAGAACTTTTAGCAAACTGGTACAAGGAGATACGTAGAATAATAACAGATATCAACATTAATATTTTCCTTTGTGGAGATGGAAACAATGCTTGGAAGAACAATGGTAACCTTTCTTTTTGGACTTCACCGAGTGGATCCGTCAACAATATCGTTATTGCGATTATGGACACAGCGGCAAAACCAGAGTTTATTAGTGCCGTAAACGATGGAGAGCACCTTTTTGTTGTTGCTGATGAGGTCCATAACATGGGAAGCCCCACCCATCGTAGAATTTTTGCACTTAACTATGGCTCCGCGCTTGGGTTGTCAGCGACACCGGAACGCTTTGGTGATCCTGAAGGGACTCAATCGATCATAGATTACTTTGGTGCTGTATTGCAGCCGCCCTACACACTGCAAAAAGCTTTGCGTGAAGGCGTTTTAACAGAGTACTTTTACTACCCAAAACGTGTCGAACTAACGCAGGATGAACAGGCAGACTGGGATGAGTTAACAAAGAGGATCAGCAAACATTTCGTTATGTCTCATGGAAGCGGAGATGCAAAGAAAAGTGAGGATGCTTTTTTGCATCACATGATGATCGAAAGAGCAAGGATCCTAAAAAAGGCTACAAACAAAGTAACTATTGCAATTGATATTCTGAGGAAGAATTATAAGGAGGGACAAAAATGGCTTGTTTACTGCGAGGATATAACTCAATTGCAGACGGTACTAACTGCCATAAGAAACGAAGGTATTGATGCATATGTGTATTATGCTGATATGTCCGGTGATAGAAAAAGCACATTAAGTTATTTTGCGGAAAACGGCGGTGTTATTGTGTCAATCAAGTGCTTAGATGAAGGCGTGGATATTCCGTCCACAACACACGCACTCATTTTAGCATCGTCAAAGAACCCACGCGAATTCATTCAACGCCGTGGCCGCATTTTGAGAAAATCAAATGGAAAGAATCTTTCGTTCTTGTATGATGCAATAGTGGTACCACATGAATCAAGCGCTCAAGAAGATAAGAGCTTATCAATTGTGGTTTCAGAACTGGGAAGAGCAATTGAATTTGGCGAAAGTTCTCTCAGTTCTGCATGTATCACGGACTTAAAAGTAATAGCACTTAAATTTGGAGTTAATTACAACAAATTAATAAATGAGGGGTACGAAGAAGATGAAGAATAATTTGGATGAATTAAGATCTACTCTTGAAAGTATTCGGGCAGCAAAATACCCGGAAATACCTGCGGAAGTTATTAGCGCAATTATTGAAGTACAGAATCAGAATCAAAATGATCCTACAAGGCGCCAACGTGAAACACAAAAAATGATTATTCAATATTCTAATCAGATTAAAGCTGACGGAGGTAATGAGCAATGAGGTTTAAAAAGATAACCGTCGAAAATTTCGGACCCTTTAAGGATCCAACATCTATCGATTTTTCAGCGAGAAATGGTGTCAGCATTGTATGGGGACGGAATGGCCGTGGTAAAACAACACTGTTAAACGCTTTTAATTTCGTGCTTAACGGAACAGTGAAAGATCGTGATGGCAACGTTGATAATTTTTTGTCTTTTATCAATGAAGCCGGAATGAACGAAGGAAAATACATATTCAAAGTTATACTTGATTTGGAGAACAACGGAAAAGTATATCGCATTGTCCGTTCAATAGCTGTAGCGCCTGGTGTTGATAAACCTACCTCAAATAATGATCTTTATACGGTGCTACAAGTAAACGAATCAGGCAATATTCTATCCTTCGCAGACAGCGAGCATTTTGTTAAAGGAATAATGACAAAAGAGGTGTCCCGTTTCTTCCTTTTCGATGGTGAACTGCTCACTGAATATGAGGAACTCCTAAATGAGAACTCTGTTCGTGGCGGATCTATCAAGAGTTCTATCGAGCAAATATTAGGAATGCCAATTTTGACATATGGTGCAAGTGATTCCGACGTGGCTGCATCAACTATTGCTACAGAAGCTCGAAAAGTAGCACAAAATGAACAGGCAGTATCGAAGTATACTCAAAATCTTGATGCAGCAACAGAAACGCGTGAGTACCAAGAGCAAGAATTGCAACGACTTATGGAGGAACGTGAGGCATGCATTCTGCGAAGAAATAAACTCCAAAATCTCGTCGAAGATACCGAAAAGCTTCGACAGTTTTCTGCACGAAAAAAGAGTATAGAAGAAGATATGGAGCGGCAGCGTCAGATTTGTGACGATGAGCAACGAGCCATTGCCGGTATTCTAAAAGATTCATGGCAATGGATGATCGCACCGGTTCTGCGCCAAAGGCTGCTTGATCTGCAATCTGCTATGGCTGACCTGCACGGGAAAGAACAGACGTCCAAAGGACAGGAGATTATCATTGAATACATACAGCAGGCAATAAAAGACATATACTGTCCCGTCTGTGATCATCCGGTTTCACCAAATGAACGAGAAAAACTTGAGGCGAAGATTTCTCAGATTAAAGCAGAAACAGGTGGATTATCACCCGAAGAAAAAGTGCAGCTTGAGAGTTACCGAACACAACAAGATATTCTCGCAAGATATGCAAATGTAACGGATCAGGCTCAAGAGATCAAAGTAAGGTATGATCGCTATGTTGCAGCCTTTGTCAAGTTTACTGATCTCAAGGAACACGATCTGCGAGAAGTAGAAAGCGATTTAGAAGCACTAAGAAAGAATGCTACAGGTACCGATGAAAAGGCGGCATTCGAGTATTTTGATCAACTCGGAAAAGTTGCAGCAGAAATTGCAGAATACGATCAAGGAATCATTCGTGTAGGTGCAGAAATTGACAAAACAAAGGAAACAATCAAAAAGCTTAATACGACAATTATTGCAAAGAGCCAGAATAAGGATGTTGTACTGGCTAATAAAAAGGTCGCTTTTGCAGAAGCCATCGCAGCTATTTTCCGTGAGGGAATCGATGTATATCGAGATAAGTTGAGCCGTGATGTTGAGCGCGATGCTACTGAAATATTCATGGAAATGAACACAGAAGAGGATTATGGAGGACTGCGGATTAACGAGAACTATGGACTTACCATCATCCGAAAATCTGATGGAAAACCAGTTCCGAAAAGATCAGCCGGATGGGAGCACATGGTTGCTTTTGCACTTATTGGGGCTCTTCATAAGAATGCTCCGTTTGATGGCCCCGTGATCATGGACTCTCCTTTCTATCGGCTCGATATCATCAATACAAAGAGCATGGTCAAGGCGTTACCCTTGATTGCAAATCAAGTTCTTATGCTGCCATATCCGGGCGAAATTAATCCCTCCACTACAAGGACAGACATTGGGGACTATATCGTCCAAGAACTTGAGATAGCAAGGATAAGTTCAAATGAGTCAACCATAAAGGAGATGAGCACAAATGACTGAATTTTCGCAGTTTACTATTACTGATGCTGCATACGAAGCAGCAACAAGGTTTGTCGAGGAGAAATGGTTCGATTCAGCAAATGAAGCAGGTAAATTCGCTGCAGCTTATGCTATAAGGTGCCATTTTGGTGAGATCAATCCCGGTAGTCTTTACTATCCCGGTGGCACACATAATTACGGCTATAGCTCATTTGACTCTGATGGATCATGGGAAACAATAATTAAAACGCTGTACAACACGGAAACTCCACGTGCTTATTTTCGCAACCTTATTATCTGGGGATTAGAAGACATGGGACGCAGAATCCAGGAAAGCGGCATACTTCAGATTACAGATTTCCTATAATAAATGTAAAAGCATTTTTAATAATTATTCGTTATGTTTTTACTATTCTTTTTTCGAGTAAATTACAAAAATCTGTAAAACGATATTTGTGGGTTCAAGAAGTTTTAGAATCTTTTAAGAAGTATATTACTGAATTTCGACTATTCTCTTTGTGATTAGACGTGACATAACAGCAGAATTTTCATGAAGTCAAAAAGATATATGATTTTCTGCTGTTTGTCACATATGCCAAATTTCGGCGATACAACGCTATTAAAGAATTGAAAGAGGATTGTGTTGTGGATAACGTTTTACAAAAAGATCTTACTTTCAAGAGCCATTCTAATGCATTCAATATTTTGTTAAGACACAGTACAGACAGTATATAAGATTAGAATAAAGAGAAAGGATTAACACCTAAATTAAGATATAGCTGAACTGTATGTGATAATAAGAACAAAGACGGAGGTATATTAATGTCAACACGCGGAAAAAGTATAAATCTGTTCTTGATGGACGGGGATGCCGGCGGAAGGATAAAATGCACACTTGCAAATTGGACAGGCGTTGCCTACAAGATCCCAAGAACAGAGCTTGATAAATGCAAAGAACGTGACGACCTAAAACAGAGCGGCGTATATTTCTTGTTTGGCACGTCCGATGCGACTGGTAAGAGCGTTGTTTACATCGGACAAGCGGGCGCGCGGAAGAACGGAGAGGGTATACTAAATCGACTTCAGGAGCACAAGCGAAATCCAGAGAAAGACTACCAGACGGAAGCTATCGTCTTTACCACCTCTAATAATTCTTTCGGCCTGACTGAGATTAGCTATCTTGAGAATCGTTTCTGCAATCTGGCGATTCAGGCAAATCGCTATGAGGTGAAGAACGGCAACGACCCTACCCCCGGAAACATTACCGAGGAGAAAGAAAGCGAGATGGAGGAATTCATCGACTACGCCAAAGTCATCATGGGAACGCTTGGGCACAAATTATTTGAACCCATAAGCAAGCCTATAGCCCCTGCCGAAAATGACACCGCATCTGTTCCGGAGAATTATTCCGAGTTGCATCTTGAGCGTGTTATAAAGAATGTCGGAAAAGTTGAGGCTGTCGGTGCGCAGACCTCGGAGGGCTTTGTTGTCTTTAAGGGTAGCCATATTGCACTTGCTGACGATGATACAATTCCTGCCGTTATAAAGGAGCGCAGAAAAAAGGCTCTGCTTGACGAGCAAGGGGTGCTGCGGGAGGATATGCTTTTTACCAGTCCGTCATATGCGGCGATGTTTGTTATAGGCAAGAGCGCCAATGGTCTGACAAGCTGGAAAACAACTGACGGCAAAACTCTGAAGTCGTTGGAAATAGGCAAGGATGTTGAACAGCCCGACAATGAAATCCCCTCCCCTCGCATAACCGTAAAGGGTTGAAACGATGAAATTTGCCGCTACCGAAAAAGTCCCATTTCTGCGGATTTACGAAAACGTTTGATATATTCCCGATAATGAACGGACTTGAAATAGACGGACAAAAATCGGATATTTTCCGATGTAAACTGTTGGACTTGTTCCCACGAACGAGCGCAGCCGCTGACATTAAAATGAACGTATCAAGCCACGTTGAGTGCGTGGTGCTGATGTCAAGGGCTAAAGACTGACCGCTGAAAAAGTACTGTATTTACGGGATTTGTGAGCATCTGACCGTTAGTGCCGATAAGCAGAATTGACCGCAAAAAATGTTCCGGCAGAACATATCAGCCGTTTTGGTCGGAGGGTTGGGTAGGCTGTTCAGATGTTTTTGGAGTAGGGTTGAGTTAATGACTTGGATAACAGAGATTTAAGGCTGTGATATAGATGCCGGAGGAATTGTTGTATGGCGAATATAGTTTGGGAAGGAACCAGAAAGGAATTTGGTACATCACACCGGAGTTTGCCGGTTCCAAAAAATGCGATTAAAATTCGTGAAGGAGATGGTTTTATTAAAAGAGCCATTCTTTTTGGCATATTACCGATGTTGATTTGCATGGCGGCAGTAGTCATGAAAGCTTATTTTAATAAGGAATCTCCTGTCTCTCCCGTATACCTCATTCCGGCAATTGCGATTGGATTTATTATTGCTCATCCGTTACATGAATTTGCGCACGCTGTTTGCTATCCCAAAGAGGCTACTGTGTGGGTCGGGTTATGTATTCGCAAAATGGCGGCATATGCTGTTTCGTATTAGACTCTTACTAAAAGTCGTTTTATCGTCATGTCAATTGCACCTTCTGTAATGGGAATTATCCCATTAATAGGATTTTTCTTTATTCCGATAACGATGAAACCGTTGCTTACGATATGTATGGTATCTGCATTTATGGGGCTTATATCACCGGCACCTGATTATATGGATATTGTAAGTGCTTTGAGAAAGGCTCCGCCATACGCTTTAATATGTGATTCTCAGGATGGTTTGTACGCTTATATTGAATAAATTCAAATACCAAAGCTCCCGCAGGCGTTCATCAATCGCATCGGGCGAAAGAGTATCTCCCTGCAAAACCACCATGACTATGTTTGCCTGAATCGTTTTCATAAAATCTGACTGCGCATATGATGCGCGATCTTTATGCGGTGCCTTATAATTAAAAATTCCATAAATAACAGAAATGAGTGTATGTACATAGTGTTAGTTGTGTAGCATCCGATAGCGGCATTCTCCATTATCTAAATAGATAGCGGAGAATGTCACGTAAAGAAAATATAAACATTTTTAAATTTCGTTCATAGTCTATATGTAGAAATTTCAGTTATAGTATGGTATAATGCGTATAATTATAAAGTGTGGAGGACTGCCTTCACTCGCAGAGAAATTCGTTATTTACCTTAATTAAGGAGGCACATACAATGAAAACTAAGAAAACACTTTTCCGCAGGGTTATGAGCTTTCTTATGGCATTGTCCATGGTATCCATGCCGCTGCCCGAAGGAATTTTTGCGGAAGAAAATGTGAATGTTGATACAGGAACGCAGCCCGCAGAAATTGCACAGGATACGTCTGCGCCTGCGGCTGAGGGTGCAGAAAATACAGGCAGTGCAGATATGCAGGACAGCACTGAAATGCCTGAAAACCCCGAAATGACCGAAAAAAATCGGGGGGGGGTAGCAGCCTTATCCCCGGAAACGAGCTTAACGGAGGGGGGTGGTTTCCCTGAGGAGACTGCTCAGACGTCCGAAACCGATGCTCCGGAAACCTCTGCGCCTGTTACGGAAACAAGCGAGGAGGAAACTGCCGTAACGGAGGAAAATGCGGCACCTGAGGAGACTTCTGTGCCTGAGGAAACTTCTGTGCCCGAGGAGACTTCTGCACCGGAGGATACAACTATCTCCGAGGAGACGCCCGTCACGGAGGATACTGTCGGTGATACAAGTAATGCCGATGAAACAGATATGAATACTGAGGAAACTTCTGTTACGGAAGACACCGGGGAGACCGAAGAAACCACTGTTTCCGAAACTGAAAAGGAACCGGCTTCCGAGTCCGGGGAAACAGAAAACAGCGATATAGAATTGCTTTCGCTTTTTGCTGACGGCACGATAACAAATGAAAACGGATTGCCGACAGAATCGGGAAGTTATACTCTTGGAGAAAATATAACGGTAAGCAGTTGGGATATAACGGGCGACGTGTCTATTGACCTTGATCTTAGCGTATATAATATCAATATAGGAAATATAAATATTAAAAACGGTGCATCACTGAATATCAAAGGAGGCGGCTGTATTGATCTCGGAGGCGGAAGATGTAACGTAAGTAGTGGTACACTTACTTTAGGTGGAAATGCGGAATTAAAAAGTTCTGTTGGTGCAGATCCTGCTTATATAATAAATAATACCGGCGGTACTATAAATATACAAGACAGTGCTGTATTAAAAAAGAAAGACGGAATATTTGGAGGAACGATCAAAAGCAACGGTGGAAAGGTCAACATAAGCGGCGGAACAATTACCAGAGATCCGAGCAGTGCCGGCAGTGGTATAATATTAGAAAACAGCTGCGAATTTACAGTAAGCGGAGGTACTGTAGATGTATATGCCGGTGGTGCTGCTGTAACTTGTTCTAACAGCACAGTCATAATAACAGGGGGAAACATTTCCGGAAGTGGAGATGGCGGATGTATACAATTAAAAGACAGTAGTAGTTTGAAAATGACCGGCGGTACATTAAAGGCACAGAATTACGGTGTTGAAATTAACGGTAGCAGTTCGGCAACAGTCAGTGACAGCACAATAGTCGCATCTAAGGGTATCGGTTTGTCAAACAAATCCAACTCCGGAAGTGTCACAGTATCAGATTCTGTAGTTTGCGGAACGAGCGGCGGTATCAGCGGAACCGTTACGAATGATAATTCCCTTTCCGTAAAAGGCGGAGTGAATGTTTCCAGCAACGGTGATGTGAGTCTTAACAAAAACTGCACCGTTAAAAAAGGCAGCGGACCGGAAGTCAAACTTCCAGAGGGCGGAACAGTCCACAAAGACGGCACGGTCAGTGCTAAGAAAGCTCAGATAGGCAACACTACAGTTACGTCTAAAGACCAAAACATAGAATTTGATACAAGCGGAAATATCCAAGTAGACAGCGATGATACCGTTCAGTTCGGCGGTACAACGGTTACACTTCCCGACGGCGGAACAATAGGCTCAGGCGGCAGTGTCTCTGCTCAGGCGGCTAAGATCGGTGATACTACAGTTACAAGCAAAGACGGAAATGTAAAAATTAACGATAAAGGTATTGAAGTTCAAAGCGGAGATACTGTTCAAGTTAAAGATACAACAGTTACCCTCCCTGATGGCGGAACAGTCGATAACAGCGGAAAAGTCACAGCCGATAAATTGCAGATCGGCGAAGTTACCGTATCGGGTGTGGGTTCAACAGTTGATCCCGCAGGAAATATCATTGTTCCCGAAAACGGTACTGTTCAGAAGGGAACTTCTCCTGAAATAACTGTACCTAAAGGCGGTACAGTAGGCACGGACGGAACAGTCACAGCCGACGAATTGCAGGTCGGAGATGTTACCGTAAAGGGCAAAGGTTCAACAGTTTCTCCGGACGGAAATATCAAAGTTTCTGACGGCGGTACTGTTCAGAAAGGCAGCGGACCGGAAGTAACACTTCCCGAAGGCGGAACAGTTGACGGCAACGGCAATGTTAATACAAATAAAGTGCAGATCGGCGACACTGTAATTACAAACGAAAACGGTGTAACATTTAATGAAGACGGCGGGATCGAAGTCAAAAGCGGAGATACCGTTCAGGTGGGAGATACCGAAGTCACAGTTCCGCAGGGAGGAACATTGGACGAAAACGGTTCAGTCATCACAAAGAAGGTTCAGATCGGCGAAACTGTGATTACAAGCGAAAGCGGCATAAAATTTACTCAAGACGGCGGGGTTGAAGTCCAAATCGGAGATATTGTTCAGGTGGGAGATACCGAAGTTAAACTTCCCAAAGGCGGAAAAGTCGATAACAGCGGAACAATCACAGCCGAAGAATTGCAGGTCAGAGATGTTACCGTAACAGGTGAGGGCTCAACATTTGGTACCGGTGGAAATATCAGCGTACCAAATGGCGGAACTGTAAAAAAAGGAAACGGATCGGAAATAACTTTTCCTGACGGCGGAACGGTCAGACTTTCCGATGATCCCCAAACGGACGGCGTAACGATCATCATAAAGACAGAGAACCCAATAAAAATCAACGGAAAACTTGGCGATGATGTCAGGTGGAAGGTTGAACTTGACGGCGGAAGCAAAACAGGTCTGTTTGCCGTAATGGACGATGAAAGCTATGCAGCTGCGGATAATTTTATATCAGCCGAAGGTTACACCGTTGTAAAGAACGGCAAAAAGCTGTATCTTACAGATCATGTACACAAGGACGGAACGGCGTTTGTACCTTGGTCCGGTACAACAAGTCTGCCCACCGAAAGCGGAAATTATTATCTGACGCGCGGCGTTATGTTGTATGACACATGGAATGCTCCCGAAGGTGAAACGGTGATCTGCCTTAACGGAAATACCATATCCACAGAAGGAAATGATTATTTCAACGTTGGCAATAATGCAACACTTGTCATTTACGATGAAGAAACGGGCAAAGGTGAGATCTCCGTATATGACCGTGTAAACTGTTATGCCGGCGGCACTGTGAAGATCAACAGCGGAACCATCTCCGGCAGTATCGGCATCAAAAACGACGGCGGAACCGTTATTGTCAACGGCGGAAATGTTAAAGGAATGAATTACGGTATCAATAATAGCAGCGGTTCTGTTACAGTGACCGGCGGCAGCGTCAGCGGCACAGGACCATACGGCTGTGGCATAGTTAGCAGCAGCGGAACTCTTGTTGTAAATGGCAATGCAAATATTTCCGGTAATGATGGGGTAATGTTTCAGACGGGTGAATTTGATCTTTCCGGCAATCCTGCGATCAGTAACATTAAACTTAATTATACACCTATTACTATAAACAGCGAACTTGAAAACAAAGAGCCGTATATTATTGAAATGACATACCCCGACGTATTTGCAACGGGCGATTGTGCAAAACAGTCTAAGGATAAATTCAAACCTACCGATAAACTTACGGAAAAAGGCTACGCCATAACCGTTACCGAGAACGGCGAACTTGCTCTTACAAAACATGAGCATGACGGAATAAAATTCATGCCTTGGGAATCAAATGACAGACTTCCCGATAAGCCGGGCAGCTGGTATCTGACGGAAGATGTTACATTGACCGAAACATGGGAACCAACGGGAGAGGTAAATCTCTGCCTTAACGGAAAGAGTATCACATCAACAGCGGAAACCCTTTATGCTATAAGTGTTAAAGATGCAACGCTGAATATTTATGACGATGACGGCGAAAACGGAAGTATCAAAAGCACATCCGTAACAATCTGCACTATATACAACGAAAGAGGAACAGTTACGATAAAGGACAGCGATATATATAGCAACGAAACTGCTCTGTTGAATAGCGGCAGCGGTGGAACTCTTAACGTATCGGGCGGTACTATTACGACAGAAAATGAACTGCAAACCGTAAAGATCGAAGGCGGTACAGCTGAATTTACTGGTGTTACGATCACAAATAACCATAGTTCCGGTCACGGAGTAGATGTTTACGGCGGAGAAGTAACATTGACTGACAGCAAAATTAATGCAATCCGTTATGGTATAATGATTTATGGTTATGGTATACAAGCACAGTTAACGTTAAGCGGCTGTACTGTTACGGTCGTCGAAAGTGCCGGTAATTATGGAATATATGCCGGTGACCTTTCACAAGTAACGTTGACCGACGGCAATACTATCAACGGCGGTATATTCTGCCAAGGTAATGCTCAACTTCTTGACATAAGCGGTGATTCAACAATTAATGCAGGAACGGACGGGTACGGTATTTACTTTGACGGTGATACATTAAAACTTTCCGGCAGCCCAAAAATTTCCGGAGCTAAAGCGGATATTTACCTTACCGAAGGTAAAGTTATTACAATAGCCGGTGAAATTAGCGGAAAATATACCATTGGAACGGAAAACCCCGACGTATTTACAAGCGGCGCAAAGGACAAAGCCACAGCAGCAAATTTCGCTCCCTCTGCTGAATTGCAGGAACAGGGTTACGAAGTTACCGAAACAGAAGACGGCGAACTTGCCCTTACGCTGAAAAAGTATACCATTACTTATGATCCCGGTACAGACGGCGAAGGAGAGATAGGCTCCACCACTAAGACACATGGTGATACAGCAATACTTTCTTCGGATAAATTTACCCGTCTTGGTTATACACAGATTGGCTGGACGGTAAACGAAAACGGAGAAATGACATATGACTTTGGCACAGAATACAAAGATGATAAAGATATTACTCTCTATCCGGCATGGGAGAAAAATGTACTCACTCTCAGCCCCTCAACTGTAAATATCAAAGTAGACGATGAAGAAAAGATAACAGCAGAGATCTCACCCGAAACGGCAAAATGTGACGCTATTGAATGGAGCATTGCCGAGGGAGACAACGATGTTATTTCCTACACCGCAGACGATAACGGCAAGACCCTTAACATAACCGGTAAAAAGGCAGGCAGTGTCACCCTTACAGCCTCCACAGATAAGGGCAAAACAACGGCACAAGTAACTGTAAAAGTCACACGTTCGGATTCCGAGGTGACGCCCACGGCAGATAAAACCGTTATTTACGGAGAACAACTGACACTCAGCGCAGAGGTCAAGAAAATTTCCCGTATTTCCTTAATGTCTGTCGGTTCTGATGAAGTGGAATTTTTAATCGGAGAGAAGTCTCTCGGTATTGCACAGGTCGAGGACGGTACAGCTGCTTTAACAGTAGATGTCACAAAGGAATATTTCACTATCGGAGAAAATAAGATAAAAGCGGTTTACAGCGGCA
>CANQPL010000050.1 GCA_947625735.1 uncultured Clostridia bacterium | reverse complement strand
TCGGGACTGCTTATTTATGCAATGGCAATGTATTCGTTTTATTCGGTAATTACAGCAATAGCCGACATTGTGAAATTTCGTAAACACGGAAGTCCGGTAATTTCCGCAGCAAAAGCTATCAAATTTGTTGCAGCATTGGTTTCAATGCTTTCATTGACAACAGCAATGATAACTCAATTCGGAAATGATGATGAAAATTTCCGTAAACTAATGACAGGTACAGTCGGCGGCGGTGTCTGCACAATTGTTATAATAATGGCAATATTTATGATAATACGTTCAAATAAAAATCTTAAAATTCTGAAAGGAGA
Source organism: uncultured Clostridia bacterium (assembly GCA_947625735.1). Classification (GTDB taxonomy): domain Bacteria; phylum Bacillota; class Clostridia; order Oscillospirales; family Ruminococcaceae; genus Huintestinicola. The sequence goes on along the minus strand of CANQPL010000050.1, from coordinate 16,483 downwards.
TACTTAAATGGAAGAGCGATTCAATTATACTTATTCCGCAAACGAACAGGAAGAGATAAGAAATATCCGCAGTAAATATTTATCGGAAGAAAAAGAAGAAACACCTATGGAACAGCTTCGGAGGCTGGACAAAAGTGCCACAAAAGGAGCTTCCATTATCTCAATAAGCATTGGAGTCATCAGTACCTTGATTTTGGGAGTAGGTATGTGCTGCACGATGGTATGGGGTGAAAAACTGTTTATTCCGGGAATCATAATCGGGATCATTGGAATTGCCGGTGTTATCGCAGCTTACCCGATCTACACATACATGGTGAAACGTAAGAGGGAGGAACTTGCACCGGAGATCATTCGGCTTTCGGACAAGTTAATGAAGTGATGGTTTCATATCATTAACAAAAGAGGTAAAAAATATTTCCGATCCGAAAGAGGAATTTGCGGCGTTGAAAGACAAATTAATTTTACAGAATACTTGAATCAAACAAAAAACGGCAAACAGAACTAAAAAGCTGTTTGCCGTTTTCTTGCATGATAAAATAACGTAAAATCGCCTTTTCTTGTCAGCTCCTCTTGTTTTACTGGGATTTCCTGCGCATAGTGCCTTTACCTCCGCATAATCAAGTGCCGTTTCGTCAATATCGGAGCAAACACGTTCAGGAGTTTTAGAAGTCATTACCTGAGAAATAAACCGCTGCTTATTCTCCAACATCTGATACAAGTAGGCGTCAAAGGTTCTGTCGGTAACATAACGGTAAATCTGCACTTCGGGATTTTCATTTCCCTGTCGCTCGATTCTTCCGTCACGCTGCTCCATGTCGGAGGGACATTTCATACGGAACATTTCAAGAAAACCAACTGAATAAGCCGTAATGTATTGAAAAAAGCAATAAGACTATATACAAAATCAGCCGTGACTACTCTCTTAAGGGCGTAGCCACGGCTGATTATTTGGTTTTCAAATTCCAAACAGTATGTATGTGCAGCATGATAAGGTATTATTCTTCCTATAAATATGCATTTAAAGTTCCTGTATGTATGAATATATAAGAAGTATAATTCTTATATAGGAAGCAAGGGGGAACTAAAATGCTTATTTTTGATTTCAAATCAATAGGAAATAAATTACTTGCACGGCGTAAACAAGCAGGAATGACACAAGGAGAGCTTGCTGAAGCGGCAGGGTTGTCTGACCGCACCTATGCAGACATTGAACGAGGTACAGTTAATGCACGTATTGAAACCATTCTCAATATCTGCAAATCTCTTGATATAACTCCTGATGATATACTGACCGAAATGACCGACAACTTGAATAAAAAACAGGAAGAAATTTTAGAAAAGCTTAATAGATGTACTCCCAGCCAACGGGAAACTGCCCTAAATCTTTTAGAGGTATACTTGAATTCGCTGAAATAACAATGGATTTAATAGAATTATTGTGTGAAAGGATACCCCTATTATGTTGAATTTTTATCTGCTGCTATTGGACACAGCAGAAGAAAAAGTTAAATTTGAGGAACTTTATTATACCTACAGACAGGATATGTTTAAAACCGCCAAAGCAATTCTAAAGAATGATTTTGATTCTGAAGATGCTGTGCATGAAGCATTTTTAATCGTTGTGAAAAAGTTATCAAAAATTTCACAGGTTAAATGTCCCCAAACACACGCTTATTTGCTTATTATAGTAAAGAACATTGCTTTAAAAATATTGAACAATAACAAGCGTGAATTTGCTGATGAAGAAGAATTTGAAAATGCAGCTGATACTGTTGATATCGAAGATGATATTATAGCAAGGCTTTCCATTAGGGAGCTTGAAACTATTTTGAAAAAGCTGCCCGAAGATTATTACACTGTTATTCTTATGAAAACATATATGGATTTCAGCACCTATGATATTGCCGAATCGTTAGGCATTACATACGAAAATGCAAAGAAACGACTAAGCAGAGCGAAAAAAAGATTCAAACAATTACTGGAGGAGAACGATTATCATGCAACCAAATCTTAAAGCGGCTTTTGAATCAACCCTTACCGAACGTATAATCAATTCTGTTCCCGATATGCCGGATCATATTTTCTCCGAACGCTTTGAGAAGAAAATGAAAACTATTATTCGGCATAAAAGTACGGGTAAAGTAAGAAGAATACCACGAGGTAAGTTCATAAAATATATAGTGGTAGCTATACTTTGTGCTGCTATTACTGCTTGCAGCATAGAACCTTTGCGTGAATTCTTTAAAAAGTTCTTTATTGAGATTTTCGATACTCATACGCTTGTTCAATCAGATGATTACACTGATGCTCCTACGAGTATTACCGATTTTTACGAAATTACAAATATACCTCAAGGATTTGAAATGACATATAAAACTCAAATTTCTGATTTTACCATTTATACTACTACTGAATATCGAAAAATGAATGAATACATTACATTTACACAATATGTAAAATCAAAATATATCGTTAACGTTAACACCGAAAATTATCCGATGGAATATATCAGCATTAATGATTCCGATGGTTATATTATTGAATTTGACAATAACGAATGTTATATAACATGGGATAACGGAGATTATGTATTTAGCATTTGTGGAAATATCACCAAAGAACAATTGATAGAAATATCAAGTTCTGTGCAAAAAATAGAAAAGTAGAAATACGTCGAAAAAAGTGTCCCCAAAACACCTCCTAAGAGATTATACAGATGGATGACAGTAAAATTCATCTGATAATCTTGAAAGGAGGTGTTTTTGCGTGAAAAAGGCAATTTCCATTATCATTTCTGTCACGATGTTATTTCTTCTATGCGGAACTACTGTATCCGCTGCACAAGCACGATATGCTTTGGTTACAGCTTCAACAAGCACGTTGAATATAGTATCCGACACAGCATATTGTCAAGCATCTGTTATAGGAAACAGCAGTGTTACAAGTGCATCGGGAACAATGTATCTCGAAAAGAAAGGTATTTTTTCTTGGAAAACTGTTAATACGGAATCTTGGACAGACTCTTCAAGCTATAATACCCTTCATATGGAAAATTCATTGAGCGGTCTTAGCAGCGGAAAATATCGTGTAAGAACTGTATTTACTGTTTACAGCGGAAATTCAAGCGAAACTGTTGAAGCAATCAGTATTGAAGAAACAATCTGATTGATTTTTAACGGTAAAATCCATTCGGAACAGATATTGTTTGCGGACAATATCTGTTCCGCTTGGAAATACTAATCATCAAAGTTACGGAGGTATGAATTTATGAAGCATAAGTATAGTACCCGATTAAAAAAGGGAATATCGGGTATTCTTGCTGCGGCAATGTCAATGTCGATATTTACTTCAATTCCTGTTTACGCCGAAACAGGCAAAACAACATATAATTACGATGGATATTCTGTCGAGTATAACGTAACCAACGAGTGGGACGGCGCACAGACCGTTGAACTCACAGTTTCCAACACAGGTGATGAATCTATACTCAACTGGGCACTCAAATACGATACAGACGGCGAAATCAGCAATCTTTGGAACGCAAGTGTTTACGAGCAGAATGCTGACGAATATGTAATCAAAAATGTCGGCTGGAACTTTGAAATTGCTCCGAGCCAAAGTGTTACATACGGCTACACTTTAAACGGCAATGACCTTGCTTTGCCCGACAGCTTTGAAATTTATTCAAAAAGAGTTGACAAAACCGAGGGATATGATGTACAATATAATATAACAAAGTCCTGGGATACAGGTGTTGAGGGAAATATTGTTATTACCAATAACTCCGATGCACCTATCGAAGCTTGGACTTTGTCCTTTGACAGCAATTTTACTATCGACAATCTTTGGGACGGACGTGTGCTTGAAAATAGCGGAACGTCCTACAAAATTGCCGCAGAGATGTGGACTAACCCTGTTCAGCCGAATGGTTCTATGACAATAGGCTTTGTCGGCTCAAAGGCTGCTGATGTTGAAGCTTTGCTTAGCAATTTCAGACTTACCGAAGTTATTATCGGTGAGGGTACGCCTGTTACTCCCATCGACCCGCCCGAAGAGAAGATAGAAATTACCGCAAATGCAGAATACAACGAGGAAAACGACAATGTAACCGTATCGTGGATTACAAATAATCCTGACGGCACATTTGATATTCTTATGTCTGCTGACGGCGAGAATTTCACTTCTGTCGGTACGGTAGAAAACGCTTCAGAATTTGTGTATACCCCTGCAACAGATTTTGATGCATATCATTTCAAGGTCGTTCAGACTGTCGGCAAACAGACAGCAGAGAGCAATGTTGTTTCTGTTGTAAAATCCGCTGAGGATATAGCTATTTCAGCAGAAGCAGTATATGATGAGGAAAGCGGCAGCATAGCCGTAAAGTGGACAACAAACAAGCCAAACGGCACATTTGATGTACTTATGTCCTCTGACGGTGAAAGCTTCACTTCTGTCGGTACGGTTGAAAACGCTGCCGAGTTTGCTTATACTCCCGATGAATTTGATACTCTGTATTTCAAGGTCAAGCAGACAGCAGGTGCAAAAACTGCCGAGAGCAACGTTGTTTCTGTTGTTTACACTGTTGATTGGTCTGATAAAACCGACACAGACAATGACGGTCTTCCGGACGTATATGAGAAGCATTATTTTGAAACCGACCCCGAAAATGCCGATACAGACAGAGATGGTCTGCCGGACGGATATGAGGTGTACTATCTCGGAACTGACCCTAAAAAGGCTGATTCCGATGATAACGGAGTATCCGACAGCGATGAAGATTTCGACAATGACGGTCTGAATAATCTTCGTGAATATGAGCTTGGTACAGACCCTAACAATGCAGACAGCGATTCGGACGGTCTTTCCGATTCCGATGAAGTAAACACATACAACACAGACCCACTGAAATATGACACCGATGCTGACGGCATTTCAGACGGTGACGAAATCGCTTTGGGACTTAACCCTAACAGCGCATCTACCGATGGCGTTCCCGATTCGGAGCGTACTTTTGTACAGCATATAGGTACTGATTCCGAAAACCTTGCGGCTGTAAACACAGATGAAAACCCGTTCAAGGTATCTATTGATATTACGGCGGCAGGCGTTGCGGCTAACAACCTTGTATCACACGAAAGCGGTTACTCCAATGCTATCAGGAATGATGCTATCCTTGGCATTACTCCCGAATTTATTTATACCGATGGATTAAAGGTAGAAGATGTTGTTATCAATTTTGATATCAGCGATAGTGCTGTTGCAAATACAAACGGCAAATACACATCTCTCTCCGATGAATTTGTTGGAATAAAGCGTCTTAATGTTTTCAAATTCTTTGAAGACACAAATATGCTCCTGCCTATCGAAACCTTCCACGATGTTGAGAACAACAGGGTTTATACCCACGTTGACGAGCTTGGCACCTACTGCCTTATGGATATGGAGGTATGGCTGGAAGGTCTTGACATTGCTCCCGAAGAAGCCGAAGCAAATGCAGCTAATGAAGCAGTTCCTATGCTCTTTAGCGCAATGACATATTCCGAAGAAACTGAAAATACTGAGAATACCGAGAATGTCGAGAACACTGAGGAAGAACAAAAGTACCTCGATGTTGTTCTTATTGCATATCCCAATAAGTCTTTATTAGACGAAACAAAATCGGAGCTTAAAACTACTTGTAAGAGTATTTTTGAACAAGCCGAAATAGATAATATTGATGCAAGGATTTTCTTCGTTTCATTCTTGGGCAGTTCAATAGAAACTCCCGATGGGAACATATATGTTTCCAACTATGAGGAAGCAGAAGAAATCATCAATCGTCACGCAGGAATAACATCTGCTCTCAGCGAAAATTCATACGCATTATACAAGGCGTTAAACTATACTGCAAATAACTGTGTACCCCAGTTTAGGGAAAACAGCGACAGATTTTGCTTTGTAATTGATGTTTGCGGTTATCCCCGTGTAGATTCCGGCATTGGTGCAATTGCGACATTTAATAAAAATAATGTCAGATTAAGTTTTTCTTATAATGCCAATAACACCAATATTCTGAATTATACAATGCTTTCTACCGGTGCGTGTGAAGCAGCTGTCATCGGCGGCGGAAGATATAATTTCGAAGATTTTATTATCAGAGAAATTTTCGGTGACCACGAAAATGAATATCCTATCATTTCGGCAGTAGGTTGGAAGAGAATAAATCTCGATGCGCCCATTACCGAAGAATATTTTACTCGTTCCATTGCTATTGATAATGATCCGTCACTTCGTGATGGTGTTATAGCTCTGAATAAATATGCGGATACCGATAAAGACGGTTTGCTTGATCTTGAAGAGATAATGTTCCGAAATGAGGATGGCAAGGATTTAATATCTTTCGATTCAAACGGCAATGCTGTTTTACCAAATTTCGAGGATTGCACAGGTGCATTACCGCAAAACAGAAAGCTGTTCTATGTTAAGAACGGACTTTTAAGATATGCTGATGTTGCTAAATTTCAAGATTTCTACAAGCTTAGGATTTTGCCTATCAAGTCGGATCCGACAAGTGAAGATAGTGACGAGGACGGAATTCAGGACAGTATTGATGATTTTGCACTTATATATGATGATATTCCGTCTCAGTTTAAAGCACTAATTATAAGTGAAAATGTCAAGTATGATGATATCCTTATTATTAACGAATTTGACACAAGTGAAAAAGTATACTTGTGCAATATTCCTATGTCTGAAATTTGGAATAAAAATTGTTTCCTTGACATTTCAGCTTTTGACAATAAGGGTAATCTTTCAAATGCCGACAAATACCTTAATGATTACTATATTCTTGCGTATGGTGAAGGAAGTACTGCATCATATTACGCAACTAAATGGTATGATTTGTCCTACATCAAAAAAATCAAGGTATTAAATACAACTGGTAAGATAAGAAAATACACTAAAATCAACTATGAAGAACTAAAAAGAGAATACACATCTTACGATCTATGGTCAGAAGTTTCAGTTAAGCAGGAAATGTGGCTGAAGAATGTCCAAGAAACAGACGAAAAGTACATAGGCAACATTCGGGAAAGTTTTAGTATTTGCACGAATTTATATCAATATACACCTAAATCTGTTTGTATTAGGCTTGTTTCACCGGAAGCAGATACTCAGATAAGAGAATTTGAAGCCTCTGTTGTTACAGGATTTGAAATTCAAGCATATAAAACTATAAGCGGTGTTACAAAAATACCGTCTGTAATTCTTATGCAGCAAAAATCTGCTATAGAAAGCGATTATATCTATCGACAGGAATTTAAAGAAAAATATGGATATGATCCCGGAAAGTACTCAATATTATCAACAGTTTCATATTTGGGCGAACTCGGCGAAGAAAGTGCTTTTGTTCTTATAGATGATTTTGATTCAATTGTTTCATCTGGTTCAAAAGAAGAACTTGGTGAGTATATAGGTGGTGCACTTTGGGACGTTTGCTTTGCTGTTTATTTGAACGAAGTAAACACCCGAATATCAGACGAAATATCAAATTACCAGATTACCACAGGCAAAAAAGCAACGATTGAAGAAATAAAGGATATTCCGGCTTCAAAAAGAACTTCTTCTGAACAAAAAATCATCGAATTATATGAAGATATTGACGGTGTATATAAGGCTGAATGGGATCTCATTGACAAGAGCAGGGCATTTAATGTTGATACTGCACTTGTAGAGAGCTACAATTCGCAGCTTTCTGTTATTGGATCTGACTACGCTATGATGCTTTCTGACTGTCGTGCGTATTCAAATTCACTTATTACATTGACTACCGGCAAAGAAACAATTGTAAAATCACTTCTGATTAGTCATTATGATGATTTCATAGATGGAATCAACAGATATGGACTCAATTATGCAAATCTTGCAGTTGAATATGGCGAACAGTTTGTTAAAGCCATTTCAACATTTCCGCAATATGCTGATGATATAATAAAATACGTATCAAATGACAAAGAAGTAGCATTAGAGATTATTGATAAATATGGTGAAACTGGAATAGAAATTGCTAATATATCTTCAAAAAAGATGTTAGAAATTTTAGCAATGGATAAAGGTAAACGTCCAGATGTGTCAACATATTTGTCAAGTGATTATATTGCAGAACATTTAAGTATGTTTGATGATGGTGTTACTGTTATTCAAACAGATTATGCCTATAAAACCTATAGTTTAGACTCTGGCATAGTCGGCGTACAAAGAGATAACACTTTATTTGTTATGCCAAAATCGTTTTGTGATGATATAATAAAAAAAGCAAATGGTGATATTTCATATATTGAAAAAGCATTAGGCTTTAGTGAGGGACATTTTTCAGAAGGTGCATGGCGTATAGATATAGATAATATATCGGAGTTAAACTTGCGTTTACCAAATGGAAATGAATATGGTGCAAATTCATATTGGATACCAGGAGGATATACTTCTGGAGGAATTCCAGAAGCAATATCTGATACTATTCCGCTTTCTGAAGCAAATGTTCAAAAATTATATTGATTTCGGGAGGTACATGAATGTTTGAACATATAAATTTAAATGATGTAAATGAAGTTCTCAAACTTCTTAGAGGTTATTATCCATTGATTCAATCACAATTCGATTGCGGGGAACCACTTCCAACCGCAACCAATAGAGTTTTGAAGGAATATATTTATCGCAATTCCACTGAAAATCGAAAAGACGTATTTGAGGAAGCTTTAGCTAAATTAGCAAACGGTTCCGCTTCTGATGTATATTTGGCATTTGATTACTTTAATGGTTGTTTATATTTTGAGAAAAAAAATGTAGCAAGCTTTATTATTGATAAAAAAGCATTTGCTTTATTGTTAAAAATAAATATAAATAAGCATCTAGATGAACTTGCAAACAAAGTAGTATTTGTTGATGGAACTATTAATGAGAAACCATTATGTCGTATAAAAAGAGCGGATGAAAGATACAAAAAGGAATATGGATTTTCAATTTTGTAAAAACAAAAGTGTTCACCGTATTTCATACCTATTGCAAATAGACGAAAGCGAATTGCTTGACTGCACAATGGAGCTTCACAAGCCAAACACACGCAAAAAGCTTGACGAAAAGCTAACAGCGATGTTTGAGGAATTTGCACGTCAGTGCAAGTTTAAAGATTAATCAATTTGTTGAAAAAGATATAATCTTCAACACAACTTGATTTGATTGGAATTATTTTGTATAATGGTATTGAGGGCGGTATATCTTCTGCCCTCAATATCGGAATTTGTAGGAGGAGATTTATTATGGGTATTTTAGATAGTTTGTCTTCAAACCAAAAGCCAACTCTACTTCAGGATATTATGACCTCAAAGGATTGGGTTGCTAAGGCTCTTAATTCATCAAACTATAAAGCAGATTTTTCTATCAACAGTTTGAAGGAAATTGATCGCTTTTTTGATGAGCAGAATACGCCTGACGGTATAATAAACCGAAATCGAGGTCAAATACTCTTTGCTCTCGGTGCATACATTGGTGAAGTAATCATTTCTGCCTATGGCGGAGAATGGCTTACAGATGATAACGATCCTCAGGGAGAGGTTAATATTGCTGTCAAGCTCAAAAACGGCAGCATTATTTTTCCTGTTCAGCGTGCTATGAAACGCTATCAAAACGGAAAAGAAGACAGTATTTATGACTATGGATATGTTTTGGGAGTGAAAAATTCTAAAGCATAAATCCATTGAGAAAATTGACAATGTAAGTCGTATTCATAATGGTAGTGCATTAACTGCCATTACAAGAGTAATGACAACCACCCTATGAATCTATCAGACAATAGGCTTGTATGATAGAAACCGGCACATCAAAAACATTTGAACAGCTCCGCAGGATAGTTCCTGTGGAGCTGTTGCTTTATTTGACCTTCAAATTAGCCTTTCCTTTAAGAACTATCGCATAATCCCTCATCTCCTCCGCCGCATCTTTGCACAGAGCATCAAAATACTCAACATCATCTGGATCACTGTTTTTTGTCAACCCACTTTTAGCCTTTTTGAGCTTAAAGCACTAATTATAAGTGAAAATGTCAAGTATGATGATATCCTTATTATTAACGAATTTGACACAAGTGAAAAAGTATACTTGTGCAATATTCCTATGTCTGAAATTTGGAATAAAAATTGTTTCCTTGACATTTCAGCTTTTGACAATAAGGGTAATCTTTCAAATGCCGACAAATACCTTAATGATTACTATATTCTTGCGTATGGTGAAGGAAGTACTGCATCATATTACGCAACTAAATGGTATGATTTGTCCTACATCAAAAAAATCAAGGTATTAAATACAACTGGTAAGATAAGAAAATACACTAAAATCAACTATGAAGAACTAAAAAGAGAATACACATCTTACGATCTATGGTCAGAAGTTTCAGTTAAGCAGGAAATGTGGCTGAAGAATGTCCAAGAAACAGACGAAAAGTACATAGGCAACATTCGGGAAAGTTTTAGTATTTGCACGAATTTATATCAATATACACCTAAATCTGTTTGTATTAGGCTTGTTTCACCGGAAGCAGATACTCAGATAAGAGAATTTGAAGCCTCTGTTGTTACAGGATTTGAAATTCAAGCATATAAAACTATAAGCGGTGTTACAAAAATACCGTCTGTAATTCTTATGCAGCAAAAATCTGCTATAGAAAGCGATTATATCTATCGACAGGAATTTAAAGAAAAATATGGATATGATCCCGGAAAGTACTCAATATTATCAACAGTTTCATATTTGGGCGAACTCGGCGAAGAAAGTGCTTTTGTTCTTATAGATGATTTTGATTCAATTGTTTCATCTGGTTCAAAAGAAGAACTTGGTGAGTATATAGGTGGTGCACTTTGGGACGTTTGCTTTGCTGTTTATTTGAACGAAGTAAACACCCGAATATCAGACGAAATATCAAATTACCAGATTACCACAGGCAAAAAAGCAACGATTGAAGAAATAAAGGATATTCCGGCTTCAAAAAGAACTTCTTCTGAACAAAAAATCATCGAATTATATGAAGATATTGACGGTGTATATAAGGCTGAATGGGATCTCATTGACAAGAGCAGGGCATTTAATGTTGATACTGCACTTGTAGAGAGCTACAATTCGCAGCTTTCTGTTATTGGATCTGACTACGCTATGATGCTTTCTGACTGTCGTGCGTATTCAAATTCACTTATTACATTGACTACCGGCAAAGAAACAATTGTAAAATCACTTCTGATTAGTCATTATGATGATTTCATAGATGGAATCAACAGATATGGACTCAATTATGCAAATCTTGCAGTTGAGCATGGTGAACAATTTGTTAAAGCCATTTCAACATATCCGCAATATGCTGATGATATAATTAAACTGACATCGTTATATGGTTCTAACTTTATTGAAATTGTATCAAAAGGTTCAAACACTGGTGAAATAGTAGCATTTATTTCAAAATACGCTGATGATGGAATAGAAACTTTATTAAAAAAATTTGATGCTTCGGGAACTGATCAGCTTATTGTTGAGAGTGAACTTTTTTTGAAAGCTGATGGATCAATTAATTGGGACTTAGCGCCAAATGGAGGACGAGTGCCAAATACTGAGAAATATAATCAATTATTGAGTGCAGGAACATACATTGATAGATACGGTTCAATCATGGGAAAATATGTTTCTCCTTTTGGGGTTCCTTACACGCAACGCTCTTTACCATATGTTGAAAACCCAAAGGCATATCATGTGTATTTAGTAAAAAAAGATATCGTTGGTGTAACAAGTTCCAAAATTGCGAAAGCTTTTAATGGAACAGGTGGTGGAACACAATATGAACTGCCGTTAACAATACATGAATTGTTAACCGATGGATATCTTGTGGAGGTTATATAATTGAATAGATATGAATTAAAAAAAGAATTGTCAAATTTAAAAATCAGTCCATGGTATTATAATATAGATGGCGTTGGAGAAACAGATCAAAAATTGTGTCTTAAATATGTTGATTCACAGTGGATGGTTTATTATTGTGAAAGAGGTGAAATAATTTATAAAAGAATATACAACACAGAAAGCGAAGCATGTGAAGATATACTTAAAGAATTACAACATTTAGAGCAGAACTGTTGATTCTGACCAATAACATCAACAATCTTCCATACCCCTATCTTGAATCGATAGGGGTAAAATTTTATACAATGACTAATTTCAAATCAAAGCAGCAGACAGGAGGATGAATGGTATGTTGAATGAAATAGCAGAGCAGCAATTAAGGAAAGCAGGTTGGTATCCAGGAAGAAAGGTGGATATTTCCGACCAGATTGACTTTTGGGAAAGTCTTGGATATCAGACATTTGATGCAGCTGTAAAGTTTATGGAGGAATATGGTAAACTGCGTATTACAGACAAATATATTTTTACAGTTATGAATTGTTTTAATCAGACAAATCACACGACATTCGTTACTGATATTTTGGAGTTTTATAACGAATATACTGAACAAGAAAAATTTGAATTTAACCTGTTTGGAAATGTAAAAGAAAAGATATTGCCTGTACTGAAAATCGAGGAAATGGTTGTTTATTTTATAGGTGAATCTGGTTCTTTTTATCGTGATGAAGGTTTAATTGCAGAGAATTCTGAGGTATTATGGAATGAGTACTACGGTTCGTATACCGGTGGAATCTCTGGCTGTTATCTCACTTGGAACGAGATGGATAGGGGCGAACAACGAAAAAGAGCTCTTGGGAGCGGAAAAGGTACTCGAAAGTATCTTTAAATCAAATTGAATAACACCATACCTTTCGTTTGCCAAAAATCAATGCTTGCTGAAATCAAGCTCCATTCTCCCGAGTTGAAAGCCTTTCCTCTTCTCTCAAGTAAAAAAATTATAACAAGTTGAAACACCCTAAAATACGTCATTACAATCGAATATCCACCAACAAAAGAAGCTTCGAAGGCTGTTACAGTCTTCAGAGTTTCTTTTTTAATGCATAAAATGAAAAGGTGATGTCATTTTCTCAAATTTGACGTTAGCAGTTACCGGCAAGTAACAGCAAAACCGATTAATTTGTCGTCAAATCAGAGTTTGATAGTAACAGATGCAGTAAAAAAGCATCAAAACACGAAAAATGCACTCAAATAAATAACCAATACAATTAAAAAAATGGTATATTCATATCAAGAAATCTTCTCATGAAGCTGATCAGCCACCCCTCTCAGCTCCGTCTCCCAATTAAGGAGCTGCTTTGCAAAATCATTGATTTCAGACAGAGGGCTGTCATCGGACAGCCCTCTTTTCATAGTAAGAGCCTTTTCTTTCAACTCATTGAAACGAACATTGTACTGCTCAAGAGCTTCGGGAGAACGCTTGAGCTTGCGTTTCTGGTTGTTTGTGTTGTTGTAGAACTGAGTGTAAAGGCACTGCACATCGCTTTCGGCGTTCTTTATGCGATTTTCCTTTGTCCATTCCCTCTTGTGAACGTTGCGGCACTCCTGACTGCAAAAGTCGGAATTGTTGGTCTTGTCCTTTATTATAAGCTTGCCGCAGATAGTGCAGTTTGAAACTATGCGGTTAGCCTGTTTGAGCATATCAACGTAAATGCGGAGAACGGCAAGGAACGAGTCATCGGCAACATAGGCTGTCTGCCAAGTGCCGTTAAGGTGCGTATAATAAATATGTACCGTCAGATCGGTGGGCGAAGCGTTTATCTGCTCCGGTATGTTCCAATATCGCACATTCGATTCGGGAACAGTGGGCAGATTACGAAACGGCAGGAGCATATCCGATACGCAGGTGTTGAACTGCTCCGCAAATCGAGCCGCCGACTTTTTCATTGAGGACATAAAAACGTGCTATTCGGAACTCAGTGTCTTGTGGTTGTACTGATAATTCGTCAGTATGAAGAAAATCATAAAATTTAGAAGCATATTGCCCTTGCCTGAACTGTCATACAGTTTGGCGAGGGCATTTATATATTCCTCCGCAGACTTGTTGCCCTGCCCTTCGCTGATGATACCGCATAAGCCGTTTGAACAATCGGCAAGAGTCTGCATTTTGCCATCTTCCTCAGATTGAGCAAGCTCATTCATATCATCAACAAGGCTGCCGAGCTTACGGGTGCGGACTTCAATTTCGGGACTGTCAACTCCAAGAGTGAAAAATGCTTTCAGCTTATCGGGACTTCCGATAGCTATAATCTCCTTTTCGTTAGGAACATCGAAGCTAATACCTATAGAAGCTGTCTTATCCTCTGCAATTATGTTCTTTATGTTCAATATGTATCCTCCATTTTGTTGATTGTGTGTTTATACTTTCTATTAGTCACATTATACAATAATAAGCCCGATTTGTCAAGCAAGTCAGACAAAATCAATCAGTATCAAAGTGATTGACAGGGCATTAGCAATCGATTGATGCCCGATTACACAACAATTTCCGTACAAATACGAAAAATGATGATATAATCAAACCATCGAAAGTCGCAAAGGAGGTGAAACTGATGGATAACAGAAAGAACAGCACACCCGAAATCCTCTCTGCAAAGGATTTGCAGGATATGGGATTTTCACGTTCTATGTCATATGCCCTGTTCAATCGTGAGGACATTCCCGTTATCCGCATCGGAAAGCGTAAGTTTATCAGACGGAAGATATTTATGGAGTGGCTTGCGGAACAGGAGAGGACGGACAAGGAATGAGCCGAAATCATAACGAACTAAAAATGAAAGGAGAAATCATTTTATGAATGAGGAAGTAAAGACCACACCCACAACCGAGCCTGCTGCCGAAAAGCAGACCAAGCCGAAGCGTACCGATGAGGAGAAATTGCAGGAGTGCTATGAAAAGTGTGACAGGCTTCGGGAGCAGAAAACCGCCCACAAGAATAAGGGGCAGGTAATTGATAAGAGCATTGCCGAGAACAATGCGAAAATCGCAGAGCTTGAAAACAAGGAGATTCTCAAAACCATAAAGGAGAAGAAAATCTCCGCACAGGAGCTTATCGGCTTTTTGAAGAAAATGCCCGAAGGCGTTACGCTTGAAAATGTTGCTTTCCGCAGAATACCGCCCCACTCCGGTCAGCTTCACTTTAATGATACGATGTGACCGCAGATTTAGTACCAATATCCTGCCGTTTTAGTATAACTGCTGCGTTTGGTATCAGAAACGTACAGAAATAATACCAACGGCATAGCACCAAAACGGCAGAAAAGTGGTACTAACTCAGTTTTGGTATTGATAACGTACCGAAATGATACCAAAAAAGTAGTATGAAAATACCGCCGATTTGAAGCCAATGCGGAAATGGTATGAAAAAAAGGTACTTTTCATACCAACGAAAAGGGGAGGTGAGCCAAATGTCAGAAACGGAAGAAAAGCTGTTGACCGTAAAAGAGTATGCAGCCGAAAATCACGTTTCCCGTCAATCCGTCAATTCCAAGATAAACCGTCATAAGGACGAGCTGAAAGGTCACGTTTTCATAATAAACGGCAGAAAGATGCTTGACGGCTTTGCACAGGATTTTCTTAAACCTACAAAGGACAATGCCCTGCTTATCAGCAAAAATGCAGAACTTGAGAAATCTCTGGAAAACGAGAAAAATGTTAGCAAGCAGAACAAGAGCCTTGCCAACAGTCAGGGGAATAAGGTAAAGGTTATGACTGTCGAGCTTGAAACGAAGAATAAGCTGATTGCCGAATATGAGGACAGGATAAAAAAGTTGGAGCAGTCCATAAGTGAGAAAGATGCCATAATTGCCGAAAAGGACAATCGCATAGCCGAGCTTACAGACAAGGCTGCTGCATTTGAAAATTTCGCAGAACAGCTCAATGCTCTTTTCGGAGTTTTGGAGGAAACCGCTAATACGAGCGTGGGAAAGAAGATCGGCAATCTTCTGACAGGAAAGAAGTAAACGCATTGCTTGAATTAGGTTTACAGGAGGGGGTTGCTTGATTATCACAAGCGCAGAAAAAGGACGCCTTTTTCCGTCAGCAAAGGCTGACGGCTTGTTAGAGGGCAAAATTGCCCCTAAAACCCCGATAAAAGATAGACAGAAAGGAAGATATATATTTTGAAAAAAACAAAAAGAAAGACTGTATTTTTCAGCAAAAAGGAATGGGAAACAGTTTGCAAGCGTGCCAAGTTTCTGAAAATGAAACCTGCCGCGTTTATCAGAAATATGTCCGTCCACAAGTTGTGGAAGTATTACCATGCGGAGGATCTATGTCTGCCGTTCCAAAAGATGAATCGTATCGGAACAAATCTGAACTCGATCATCAAGATCGCTGAAAGCACAAATTCAAAATATCTTGACAAGCTGAAAAGTCTGAGAAAACGTTTTGAAGATTGCAGAACGCTCCTCAACAATTATTACCGAAAAATTCTTAAGGCAACACCGCACAAAGACTTGCCAAAACTCCAAAAATATGGTAGAATAGAAGAATGGAAAGACAAATGACA
>CANQPL010000049.1 GCA_947625735.1 uncultured Clostridia bacterium | reverse complement strand
GCCAGTGTCATTTGTCTGTTCATGTTATCATTATATCACATTTTCTTGAGTTTGTCAATTGTGCGGTGTTGCCTTAAAAAAACAAAGGACGACCCTAATAATCCGTTCGGTTCGCTGATAAAGGAACACGGCGGGCAGAGCTTTTACGATGACCCCGACGGAAAATATACAGACCCGCTAACAGGCAAAAAACAGTCCCTTTCTCTTATCAATAAAAGAGCGGACGAGGGCGACTGGGGAGAATGGAGCGACCATCTTCCGGCACAATTTCTGTCAAAACAGAATATGCACCTTATCAACAGGCAGTTAGACCTTGCCGCTGCGGACAAGCAGGCAGAGTTTGACGAAATATGTTCGCTTACCAATCCTACAGTAAAAAGAACACTTCTTGAAAAATATGCGGAGGACTGTGATTCAGCTGCTGTACATTTGCAGGCAGCAGCACTTCCGAGGCAGAAATATCAGGTAATTTTACCGCTTACATCTATCAAAGAAAATGAGATATTTGCGCCTAACTATGAAAACGGTGAAACAGTTGCGCTTGTAAGATATCCTCATGGCGGAACTTTTGAAATACCCCTTCTCAAAGTAAATAACAAACAAAAAGAGGGCGCAAAGGTCATAGGAAAAGACGCAAAAGATGCAGTAGGTATCAGCAGCAAGGTAGCAGAACGGCTTTCTGGTGCTGATTTTGACGGAGATACCGTTATGGTCATACCTGTAAACGATAAAATAAAAATAACCTCTACTCCGCCTTTGCAGGGGCTTAAAGACTTTGACCCGAAAATGGAATACGCAGAACGTCCGGGCATGAAATATATGACAAAAAGAAATACTCAGACCGAAATGGGAAAAATTTCAAATCTCATAACCGATATGACTTTGAAAGGTGCAACAAATGAAGAACTTGAAAGAGCAGTCAGACATTCAATGGTGGTCATTGATGCAGAAAAGCATAAGCTCGATTACAAGCGCTCCGAAAGAGAAAACGGTATTGCATCTCTGAAAAGAAAATATCAGGGAGATTACGATGAAACGGGAAAATACCATGAGGGCGCTGCAACTCTTATTTCAAGAGCAAAATCCAAAGAAACTGTGCTTAAAAGAAGGGGTACACCGAAAATAAATCAAAAGGGTAAAGAATGGTATGACCCCAACCTTCCCGAGGGTGCGCTGATCTTTAATGAAGTTACGGAAACTTACGTTGATAAAAAAGGAAAGACCCGTGTACGCACTCAGGACAGCACCAAAATGGCTGAAACAAAAGACGCACGGACTTTGATTTCCAATTACAACACGCCCGAAGAACGGGCATATGCAAGCTTTGCAAACAAAATGAAGTCACTTGCCAATGATGCCCGCAAGGAAACTGTCCGCACGGGAAAGTTAAAATATCAAAGCTCTGCAAAAGAAACTTATCGGAAAGAATATGATTCCCTCAGTGCAAAGCTCAATGTTTCACTTAAAAACGCACCTCGTGAAAGGCTTGCTCAGGCTATAGCAAATTCGGTCGTAGAGGCTAAAAAACAGGATAACCCCGGACTGTATGAAGATAAAAGTATGCTTAAAAAAATAAGTCAGCAGGCACTTACAGATGCAAGAAATAAAGTAGGCGCACACAGAACGCCTGTTGTAATAACAGACAGGGAATGGGAAGCTATACAGGCAGGTGCTATCAGTGACAGCAAGCTCGTACAGATACTGCGCTATGCAGACATTGATGAGGTTCGCAAGCGTGCCACACCTCATGCATCAACACAACTGAGTGAAGCAAAGATAAACAAGATAAATGCTATGCGTGATTCGGGTTACACCAACGCAGAAATAGCAAAATCTATCGGTGTTTCAGCGTCTACAGTAACAAAGTATCTTAACTGAATACATCAAGAAGGAAGTGAAAATTATGTCGGAAGTATGTGCTCTTACCACCTTTGACAATCCTTACGATCCTATTGACCAGTTTATGTCATGGTTCATGTTTGATGTGGAAAAAGGTTACAACTCATGCGGTTATCTCGGAAGAATAGCGAAAACTTCCGATAGTCTCTCCGATGATGAAAACGAACGGGAGATAGAAAGAGCAATTGACGAGATAATCCGTTATGACCCGAGAAATATTTACAGAAAAGTTAAACGAACCGAAAAAGCGGAAGCTGTGAGCGTTTGATAAGATAATGATACATAGGGGGAGGGTGTCTGAAAATACACCCCCTCCCTTTATCGCGCCGGTCTTCAGAATTTCTCCGGAGGAATTTTTCGGGAAACAATTCCGGTGTTTGCGGGAGTCTGTCCTACAGGTAAGTCCTTCGAGGCAGCTATATTTTCTCCTTTCCGGGCTGTGAAGAAAGGCACGGCAGGACAGCTTCCCGCAAGCACCGTAAAAGTGTCGTAAAGTATGGGGAAAGGAGTTATATTTGTATGAAAAAAACAGAACAAGCAGAAAAAAGTGTCACAAAAAAGCGCAGAAGACCCGCTCTTACCCCTGAAGCAAGAGAGAATCAGATGATATCTTTGGCAGTCGATCTTGCAGAACAGCAGCTTCGGGACGGCACGGCTGCTGCGCAGGTCATAACTCATTATCTGAAACTGGGGACGACAAGAGAAAAGCTGGAAAAGGATATTCTGGAGAAGCAAAGAGAGCTCATGGAAGCTAAGACTGAGGCTATACGCTCTGCACAGCGTGTGGAGGAGCTTTACGAAAATGCAATAGAGGCAATGCGTGCTTACGGGAGAAACAGTGATGATACGGACTTATGAAGAACTGGTAAGATTCCCGACATTTGAAGAACGTTTCGGATATCTGAAGTTAAACGGTGTTGTGGGAGAGGAAACTTTCGGGTATGACAGAATTTTGAACCAGCAGTTCTATAACTCGTATGAATGGCGTGAGCTGCGGGACAGAATAATACTCAGGGATAACGGTTGTGACCTCGGTATTGCAGGGCGTGAGATCGGCGGGAAGATTTACATTCATCACATGAACCCTATAACTGCTCGGGATATTTGCGAAAGGAGCAGAATGCTTACCGCACCGGAATACCTTATATGCGTTTCCTTTGAAACACACAATGCTATACATTATGGCGACGAAAATTTGCTTATTACGGAATGTGCGGAGCGAACTAAAAATGATACCTGCCCGTGGAAGAAGTGAAGCGCAAAATTTACAACTCCTTTAATGAAACTATATTCTGAAAGGAGTTCTTTACTATGAAAAAGATTATCAGAACAATTTTGCAGGTTATCGCTGTAATTGGAACGTATCTGTGCTGGGTTGCAAGTGGTTCCACAATATGGGATAAGGTTGGCGAAGTGTTTGATAACAATTTTGGAGAATAATTCTTTAAGGAGGGTAGAAGATGAGGAGAGATCGTGGTTTGCACGATCTCTTTTTTCTTTATGCAGGGAGGTGAAAAAACTTGTGGCAGTATAATTATACTTTCCAAAGAGAACTTTATCATCACGGTATTCTCGGGCAGAAGTGGGGGGTAAGAAAAACGGTCCGCCGTATCCGCTCGGAGCAAGTGAACATTCTGCTTCGGAGAAGAAAGCGGGTTGGAGAAAATCTCTTGACAAAAACGGAGAGGGAGAGTATAATAAGGGTAAAGAAACAATATTAACCGATAAAGACATCGTTGCTAAAGGAAAGCAGATTGTTGATTCCGTATTAGGTGCAACAACACAACATAAAAGCAGTGAGATCAGACGTTTAGAGAAGCCGGAAACATTGGAAGAATCTTTGAAAAAGACAAACCCTCTTTCTAATTTTGAAACAGGCAAAAATAATTGCACTTTTTGTTCGGTAGCCGGTTTTATGCGAAGACAAGGGTATGATGTAGTAGCCGGAAGTGAAATGCAGGATACCTCCGAAATTATTAAAAATTGTTTTAAAGGTGCGAGAGTAATTGAGGGTTCTTCTGCCTTATTCGCAAAGTCCAGAAACGATGCCGCAGAGATGATCGTTAAGCAATTTGGCAATAATGCTTCCGGTATTTGTACGCTTTCTTGGAAAGACGGAACAGGCGGTCATTGCTTCAATTGGGAAGTTTCAGATGGCACGGTTAATTTCATTGACTTTCAGCGGGGAAAGCAAGGAACAAGCGTTGACCAATACTGGCGTTTTGCTGATATAGACGGATACTTGAAATTAGCAAGATTGGACGGATTGGAAATAAACTGGGAGAATATTGGAAAATATATTTCTGCACAGTGAATATTTAACTTTTATGAGGAGATGAGAAAAATGTATAGAAACAAGGTCAGTGGCTGTATTGATTATGAAAATCTTGATGAACTGATTAGTGCAGGAATAGTTTTTATGGCTGAGGACGAAAAAGATTATTATATCCGTACTAAAATCGAAGACTACTATGATAATGGAATGTACCGTGTAAACAAAGCAACAGAAAAACTTTCATTTCTGTTATTTACAGAATTTATCAGCGAATATTCAGACAAAACAACACCCGTAAACATCGAAGAATTTATTAAACAAAGGAGAAAGCACTCTGCATAAGGGTGCTTTTGCTTTTGTCTTTTCGCAGAAATTACATCTCCTTTAATGAAGAATAAACTTTTAATCTGAAAGGAGATTTTTTATTATGAAAATTGAGGTTATCACAAATGAGGATCTTGAAAGGGCGAAGAAAAAGGCTCAGAGAAGAGAGGAGTTTGAGGAGAAGAAAGCAAGACTGAAGTATTGGTTATACTGCAATAAAGAAGCCATTGTGATTCTTGCCCCCGCAGTGTTGGGGCTTACTGCAAAAAGCATAACCGCTATAAGCAGAAGCATTAACACTAAAAAGGAGCAGGACTTGCAGGATCTGTATTGCTATGACCGTTCTTTGGGTCATTACTGGCGACTCCGCAGAAAGCTCTCCAATAAGGAATGGGTCGAGATCGACAAACGCAAGGCTCAGGGTGAAAGACTGGCTGACATTTTAAGTGAACTGAAGGTTTTAAAGTGATATTTATGGACGAGAGATCGTGCTTTATGCATGGTCTCTTTTCTTTGTGCAGTTTCGGAATAAGAGGTGAAAAATTTTGTGGCAGTATAACTACAGCGCCTACCCAAGAGAAATGTATCATCACGGCATTCTCGGACAGGAATGGGGCAAACGGAACGGTCCGCCTTATCCGTTAGGAGGCGGCGATTACTCCAAAGCCGAGGTCAAGGCTATTTATAAAAAGAGAAAACAACGTAACAGCATCTACAACAAAAGACACTTTGATGAAGTTCTGGAAGCAAATAAAACGGTTCTGTCTACTTTGTCCTACGACAAAAACAGAACACAAAACGCTGATATGTTCTACGCAGCACATGATAAGTTTGACAAACACCAGTATAATGCACTTTTCAACAAACCGATAACACAACCTGTATATGACGCAAATGGAAATGAACTCGGAACGGGGACATATATGAAATGGCGTATAAACAACACTGTAAAGAACAATGTGAAAATAGCAAGCGAAGACTCAGGCGCAAAAATATTTTCGGAACTTTATAAAAAAGACCGTGACTTTTACAATTTTGTTACCGATTCAAAACGAATGGAAAGTTATTTTGTAAAGGACAAATACAAATTCCGAGGATACAGAGAATCACGAGAAGTATTAACAAAAATGAAAGACAAAAATTTTATTCCCACATCTGATGATTTGCAAAAGGTTTACAGAATGTTCAACTATGTTATCCCATATGACGGCGCAGGTAATGCAAGAAACGGGAAAGATATGCAGGCACAAAGAGCAAAGTTCTTCGATGCGTGTAAAAAAGCCGGTTATGGAGCTGTTCTTGACACAAATGACGCTATTTACGGTGGGTTTAAAGCTAAAAGTCCTGTGATCGTTTTTGATATGGAACAGGTTGTATTGAAAAATGTCGAGAACACAACACTTGGTCAGCAGCGTTTTTCTGATCTGGTGTTTGTCGGAAGAAAGTTATTAATGTTTTAAAAGAGGTTAAAATTTTTGTGGTGGCATGACCACGAATGATATGTAACTATTTCCTTATTTCTGTACAAGGAGACAAAAATGGAAAGTATTCTTACATCGGTAAAAAAGGCTTTGGGCGGGATACCTGAGGAGTATGAACACTTTGATACTGATATTATCATGTTTATAAACTCGATTTTTGGGGTATTGACTCAGCTTGGTGCAGGTCCTCCAGAGGGCTTTTGCATAAAAGATAAAACTGCGGTGTGGAGTGATTTTTCACCCGACAGCCCGCAGCTTGAACTTGTCAAATCATACATTACTTTAAGGGTACGGCTGATGTTTGACCCACCTGTAAGCTCATCTGTTGCCGATTCTCTGAAACGCATAGCAGATGAGCTTGAATGGAGAATAACTATTGAAAACAAAGAGGAGGGAAATGCATAAATGTGGGTGTACAATAACGCTATTTATCATTCCGGAATAAAAGGTATGCGCTGGGGTGTAAGACGTTACCAGAATACAGACGGCTCACTTACGCCTGCGGGAAGAAAGAGATACGGGTCTGCTGACGGAGCAGAAACGATATCAAATAAATTGTTCGATAAAACTATAAAAAGGGGCAAAGACAAAGAACCACTATCGCCTGCCGAAAAAATAGCTTCGGACACAAGCAACGCTTTAAATAACTTATCTCAGGCACACCAAACAATATTGGATTCTAAAAATAAAAGAAACGTGGGAAAAGGTATTGACTCACTCTCAAACAAAGAATTACAGGAACTTATTACAAGAATGAATCTGGAAAAACAGTATAAAAACCTATCTTCAGAGAGAATAAAAGAGGGAAGCGACCGTGTAAGCTCTGTATTAAATGTGATAGGAAATGTTGTCGGGATAACCGCTTCAACGCTGGGAGTTATAACTACTATCAAAGGATTAAAAGGCGGGTCCTAACATCTTACACCGCACGCATATATACCTCGCCCCTGCGGTTTAAGAAGTATTCCTTTCTGCTTGTTGCCATTTCCAATACAGAGATCATGCTTTTGATTACGGGTGAATCATCGCCGCCGTCAAGGGAAGTGATAATGCTGTCAAACTTTTTCTTATACCCTGTAACGGCATCATTATCTTTTAAGGAATCAAGTTTTGACCGCATTACACGGATATCACCTAACATACGCTTGTCACATTTGGTTATGTAATATTTGGCTGTTTCGCTGACGGACTTTACATATGATTTGTCAAAATTCTGAGCAAAATATGTTTCCATAATACTTCCCATAACAAAAAGCTGTTTGGAAAGTTCAAGGCTTTCACTTATGCGAATGACAGTATCGGCAACGTCCTTTAATTTAGCAAAGATTTTCTCGGAGGTCTGAACCTTACGGCTAAGGTCGCCCATATAAAATTCAATGTCTTTCATGGCTGTTTTACGTGCCTCCTGTAACCCGGAAATAGTTGCTGTTCTCTGAGCATCGTGAGCCATGATAGAGCTGTAATTTTCCTGCGCATACTGTACAAATCCAATCTCGGCAAGAAGCTCCGCTTTTTTATCGCCGTAGAGAAATTCCATTATCTGGTCAAGTTTCTGATTGAGATGCTCCATTTTTGAGTTTATCTCAGCAAGAAAATATTGGCTTGTAACAGCGGACATAACCGTAAAAGCGCCGAGTATTACAGCTTCTGTTTTCATATCAAATAATGATGCGTGACCGACAATTTTACCGTCTTCCCCTCGAATAATGTTACTCAGACCACCGGTAGATTTGTACTGCATAAGTGTTCCCTGTACACCTTCCGGGAAAACTAATTTATATGAATTTGCCATTGCACCTGCTGCTAAAAGCGTAGGCATTTGCTGCATAAGCGCACTCATATGTATTGTCTGTTCGGGTGATAAATTCATTTTCATATAACGGTCGTTGTCAAAATTAACGTCCCCCGCATCGGAAATTTCAAAATGAAGTTCATTTGATACCCTATCAAGATCGAATGTATTTTCGGACATTTTTAATTTACCTCCATTGCAACATTTGATTATCACTTACATTATACCACACCCCACCCCATTTGTCTATACATTTCACCAAAAATTTATAAAACGGAAAGGAAAAAATCATGCCATTATCCAACACAGAAACGCCCGTATATTACGGAAGATTCCGGGATAGGGTACTGCGGGGAGAGATACCCGTGTGCAAGGAAATAGTTATGGAGATGTACCGCATAGACGACCTTATCGCAAACCCCGGAGTGTACTATGACAGCGAAGCCGTTGAGGCATGGATAGATTACTGCGAAAATGAGCTTACCCTTACAGACGGTTCGGACATGAGATTACTTGACACATTCAAGCTGTGGGGCGAGCAGGTTTTCGGGTGGTATTATTTTGTGGAGAACAGCGTCTATGAGCCTTCCCCTGACGGTCACGGCGGACGGTATGTACGCAAACGGAAAAAGAAACGCCTTATCAACAAACAGTTCCTTATCGTGGGAAGAAGTGCGGCAAAATCCCTTTACTGCTCTGATATACAGGCGTATTTCCTGATCGTAGACCCCTCCACTACTCACCAGATAACAACCGCCCCCACCATGAGGCAGGCTGAGGAAATAATGTCGCCTATCAAGACGGCTGTTGCACGGTCAAGAGGTCCGCTGTTTAAATTTCTCACTGAGGGTTCCCCACAGAATACCACAGGTTCAAAAGCGAAACGTCAGAAACTGTTCCCCTCAAAAAAGGGCATTGAAAATTCACTGACAAATTCGCTTTTAGAGGTACGCCCCATGTCGGTCGACAGGCTGCAAGGACTTCGCTGCAAGGTCGCATCGGTGGACGAGTGGCTTTCCTGTGACATCAGAGAAGACCCTATCGGTGCAATTGAACAGGGTGCGGCAAAGGTGGACGATTACCTTATACTTGCGGTAAGCTCGGAGGGAACAGTCAGGAACGGCGTTGGCGACACAATCAAAATGGAGCTTATGAGTATCCTGAAAGGTGATTACATCGCCCCTCACGTGTCTATATGGTGGTACAAGCTGGATTCTGTTGATGAAGTCGCTGACCCTCATATGTGGCTCAAAGCAAATCCGAATCTTGGAAAGACCGTAAGCTATGAAACCTATCAGCTTGACGTTGAAAGAGCGGAAAACGCCCCCGCTGCAAGGAATGATATTCTTGCAAAACGTTTCGGCATACCTATGGAGGGCTACACATACTTCTTCACATATGAGCAGACTCTGCCACACCGCAAAAGAGAATACTGGGGTATGCCATGTGCTTTGGGGGCAGACCTGTCACAAGGTGATGACTTCTGCGCTTTCACATTTTTGTTTCCGCTGGGGGACTGTTCTTTCGGAGTAAAGACAAGAAACTACATAACCTCCCGCACTATGGCAAAGCTCCCCTCGGCTATGCGGATAAAGTATGAGGAATTTATGGAGGAGGGCAGCCTCATCGTTATGGACGGCACGGTTCTTGACATGATGCAGGTCTATGAGGATATGGACGCTCATATCTGCGAGAGGGATTATGACGTAAGGTGTTTAGGATATGACCCGTACAATGCAAAGGATTTTGTGGAACGCTGGCAGAGCGAAAACGGTCCTTTCGGAATTGAAAAGGTCATTCAGGGAGCAAAAACGGAATCTGTGCCTTTGGGCGAACTGCGAAAGCTCGCAGAAGACAGGCTGCTGCTGTTTGACGAACAGCTTATGTGCTACACCATGGGAAACTGCATTACATTGGAGGACAGCAACGGCAACAGAAAACTTTTCAAAAAAAGATATGACCGTAAAATAGATGCTGTTGCGGCTATGATGGACGCTTATGTGGCGTATAAGGTCAACCGTGATGCATTTGAATGATTGGAGATGAAAAATCAAAATGGCGATCTCACTCGGGGCAAGGCTGAAAAATGCATGGAATGCATTTACGGCAAGAAGTCCCACCATGTTTAATTACGGGGAGGAAACAAACTATTCCTACCGTCCTGACAGAATGCGTTTCTCGGGAGGTCATGAACGCTCAATAGTAACGTCGATATATAACCGTATCGCAATTGATGCGGCAGCTATGAAGATCCGTCACGTCAGAACAGACGAGGACGGATATTTTCTTTCCGAAATAAATTCAAGCCTTAACTATTGTCTGGCTGAGGAAGCGAATAATGACCAGTCGGGGCGGGCATTTATTCAGGACGTTATTATGTCGATGCTGGACGAAGGCTGCGTTGCAATAATCCCTGTGGAAACCGATACCGACCCGACAGTACACGGCTCATACAACATCACAAAGCTGCGGACGGCAAAGATAACAGAATGGCGCCCCTATCACGTAAAAGTCCGTGCTTATGATGAACGGACGGGGAAGCGTGAGGATATAGTCGTTCCGAAAGCAATAACGGCTATTGTGGAAAACCCTTTGTATGCTGTTACAAATGAGCCTAACTCCACTATGCAAAGACTGATACGAAAGCTCAATCTTCTTGACGCTGTGGACGAACAGAGCAGCTCGGGGAAACTTGATCTTATCATTCAGCTGCCATTTACCGTAAGGACAAAGACACGTCAGCAGCAGGCGAAGGAAAGACTTCTTGACATTGAAAAGCAGCTTATGGGCGGCAAATACGGCGTTGCATATATAGACGCCACTGAGCGTGTGACGCAGCTCAACCGTCCTATTGAGAATAATCTTCTCAATCAGGTTGAGTATCTGACCAATATGCTCCATAGCCAACTGGGCATTACTCAGAGTGTAATGGACGGAACGGCAGACGAAAAGACAATGCTCAACTATTACCACCGTTCTGTTGAACCTCTCCTTAACGCTGTTGCAGACGAAATGAAAAGGAAGTTTCTGACTAAGACAGCACGTTCTCAGGGGCAGTCTGTCATGTATTTCCGTGATCCGTTCGGACTTGTTCCCATAGGTGAGCTTGCAGAGGCATCGGACAAGTTCACAAGAAATGAGATACTTTCTTCAAACGAAGTAAGGCAGCGTATCGGTCTTAAACCGTCGGAAGACCCGAATGCGGACAAGCTGAAAAACAAGAACATCAGTCAGCCCGCAGAGGAACAGCAGAGCGAAAACAAAATTACAGATAAGGAGGAAATTCAAAATGAAGGATTATGACTTTCAAGGC
The DNA here is from genome assembly GCA_947625735.1 of uncultured Clostridia bacterium. GTDB lineage: Bacteria > Bacillota > Clostridia > Oscillospirales > Ruminococcaceae > Huintestinicola. Next base: position 6,193 of record CANQPL010000049.1, on the reverse strand, counting down.
TGGGCAACAAAGAATAATCTGAAATGTTCGGACGGACGTGTCATCATGAAAGATGCATTTAAGGTAAATGACGGTCAGACAGTGCCGCTTGTATGGAACCACCGCCATGACGACCCGTTTAACGTTTTAGGTCATGCACTGCTTGAAAACAGACCTGAGGGTGTTTATGCCTACTGCACCTTTAACGATTCGGAGCAGGGGCTTGCGGCAAGAAAGCTGGTGCAGCATGGGGACGTAAGCGCACTTTCCATTTATGCAAATCAGCTCAGACATAACGGTTCAAATGTTGTGCATGGAAAGATATGCGAGGTAAGTCTTGTGCTGGCAGGTGCGAACCCGGGCGCATATATAGATTCGGTGCTTACTCACGGCGAAGATGAGTATATTGATGAGGAAGGCACTATCTATACGGGCGAAAATATTGTTTTAAGCCATGCCGATAATGAAAACGACAAGGAGGAAACGGATATGGACGAAAAAAAGAAAAACCCCGAAAATGAAGACGAAACTATAGGCGATATATGGGACGCTCTCAGTGAAAAACAGAAAAATGCAGTTTTTGCCATTGTTGCACAGGCTGTGGAAGACGCAAAGGAAAACGGTGACGGAAATGAAAATAACGATAAAAAAGAAAAGGGAGGAAATGATTCTATGAAACACAATGTATTTGACATGAACGACGAGGAGATGGGCAACACTCTCAGCCATTCCGAACAGGAGGCTATTTTCTCGGACGCTAAACGTTACGGAAGTCTGAAGGACAGCGTTCTTGCCCACGGTATCACAAATATCGAGTATCTGTTCCCCGAAAACAGAGAGATAAACACACCGCCCTCATTCGTTTCCCGTGATATGGGCTGGGTGAAAAAGGTAATGAGTTCTGTTCATCACACGCCTTTCTCACGCATTAAATCTACCTTTGCGAATATCACCGAGGAGGACGCAAGGGCAAAGGGCTACATCAAGGGGAAACAGAAAAAAGACGAGGTGTTCTCGCTTATCAAGAGAACTACCGACCCCACAACGGTATATAAGAAGCAGAAACTTGACAGGGACGACGTTGTTGATATTACCGATTTCGATGTGGTAGCATGGATCAAAAGCGAAATGAGAATGATGCTTGATGAGGAAATTGCAAGAGCAATTCTTATCGGTGACGGCAGAATGGGTTCCTCTGATGACAAGATAAATGAAACACACATCAGACCTATCTATAATGACGACGACTTCTACACAATCAAGGTGGAAGTGGACGCAGGCACAGAACCCGAGGACGACGCTCTTGCATCAATGTTTATCGTTTCCGCTATCAAGGCAAGAAAGAACTACAAGGGTTCGGGTGCGCCTACCTTGTATACAACAGAGGATATGCTTACAAAAATGCTGCTGCTCACCGACACGACGGGGCGGGATCTGTATGAGGACGAGTCTAAACTTGCCAAAAAGCTGCGTGTAAAGGAGATAGTCACTGTTCCTGTTATGGAGGGTCAGAAGGGTAAAAACGGCGGAGATCTGCTGGGTATTATCGCAAATCTTTCCGACTATAACGTAGGCGCAGACAAGGGCGGAGCTGTCAATATGTTTGATGATTTTGATATCGACTACAACGCTCAGAAGTACCTTATCGAAACACGCTGCTCGGGTGCGCTTATTGTCCCCTACAGCGCTATCGCTCTTGAAGCAAAGGCTGCGGAATAAAAATCAAAATGGCGAAATTCTGCGGAAAAGTGGGATATGCCGAAACTGTTGAAACTTCCCCGGGGGTGTACACCGAAAGGATAACCGAAAGGCTCTATTTCGGTGACATCACCCGAAACGTCCGTAATTTGCAGACATCGGGGCAATTAAACGATAATGTGAACATTGCAAACACTATAAGCATTATTGCTGACCCGTATGCAATGGAAAATTTTCATGCCATGCGCTATGTGGTGTTTATGGGTACGAAATGGAAGGTTTCAGCCGTTGAGGTACGCTATCCCAGACTTGATCTTACGGTGGGTGATATTTACAATGGGTGATCGCAGACTTGTACTTCACGAATTATTATGCGATGTTGCAGGCAGCAGGAATGTGTATTTTCAGCCGCCCGAATCACTTAAACTGAAGTATCCTGCAATAGTTTATGAACGCAGCAGGATACAGAATATTCACGCCGATGATAAGCCGTATATTCATCGGAAAACCTACGAGATAACCGTCATTGATACAGACCCCGAGGGTGAATTATCCGACAGGATAGCAAGGCTTCCAAGATGCAGATTCGACAGGCATTTTGTGTCGGATAATCTGTATCATGACGTGTTCTCAATAATATATTAACTTAACAAAAGGAGGATTTTATTATGCCAAGAATAGTATGGGACGAGGTAGGAAAAAAGTTTTACGAAATGGGTGTAAGAATGGGCGTACTCTATCCTTACTCCTCCACCGAAAAGAAGTATGCTCCGGGCGTGGCTTGGAACGGTCTTACCAAAGTCGGAGATGAACCCGAGGGTGCAGAGGCTACCAATCTCTGGGCTGACGATCAGAAGTACGCTTCCTTCCGTTCGGCAGAGGACTTTAAGGGAAGTATTGAGTGCTACACATACCCCGATGAGTTTGAGCCTTGTCTTGGTTACGCAGAACCCGTAAAGGGCATGAAGGTAACACAGCAGGGAAGAAGCACGTTCGGACTTTCCTACAGAAACGCAATAGGCAGCGACACCGACCCCGATGCAACCGAATACAAGCTGCATCTGGTTTACGGGGCTACTGCTTCACCGTTCTCGCAGGATCATGAAACGATAAACGACAGCCCCGATGCGGCTACTCTTTCCTTTGAGTTTGAAACAGTGCCTGTGCCTGTTGAACTTGAAGACGGAAAGACCTACAAGCCTACAGCTCATATTGTCATTGATTCAAGGACTGTAGACAAGAAAAAACTTGCAGAGCTTGAAAAGAAGCTGTACGGTGATGAGGGTGACCCCGAACTCCCAAGCCCGAAGGAAGTATACACAATACTGAACGGCGCTGCCGCATAACACGGATATTTAAACGGAAGGAGGATCTATCATGCTTAAAAAAGATATTACTTATGTAAATTACAACGGTACCGAGAAAACCGACACATTCTATTTCAATCTGAATGTGGTGGAGATTACGGAATTAGAGGCGTCCTTTAAGGGAGGTCTTGAAGCTGAGATCAGGCGTATGGTAGCCGAAAATGACACTGCCGCAATAGTGTCCTTTATCAAGAATATTATTCTTAAAAGCTATGGTGAAAAGACTATGGACGGTAACCGCTTTAAAAAATCGCCTGAAATTTCTGAGGCATTTTCCCAGACAGAGGCGTTTGCAGAGCTGTTTACCGAGCTGTGTACAAATCTTAATGCAATGAAAGCTTTCGTAAAGGGTATTATTCCGCAGAAAGCTCAGCAGCAGATAGTTCAGCAGCAGATAGTTCAGAAACCGCAGATAACAGTTGAATAAATAATACGAAAGGAGGCGGGAAAATGCTGGTGATAAGCATTCCCGAAATGGAATTTTTTGATGAAGAAAACGAAAGGTTCATCACACAAAAGGCTGTGACTTTACGGCTGGAGCATTCTCTCGCCTCTGTTTCAAAATGGGAATCAAGGTGGCATAAACCGTTTTTAAGCACGGAGTTTTCAACAGAGGAATTTATAGATTATATTTGGTGCATGAGTATGGAGGAGGTACCTTTATCGGTCTTATCTTTCCTGTCGGATAATGTTATTTGCAGGATAAAAAATTACATAAATGACCCTATGACTGCGTCCACCTTTAATAATGCAAGCACCGACAAATCAGGCAGAAAAGAAGTTATTACCGCCGAAATAATTTATTACTGGCTGACCGCTCTTAATATTCCCTTTGAATGTGAGAACTGGCATTTAAACAGGCTTATGGCGCTTATCAGGGTCTGCGGTATCAAAAATACTCCGAAGAAAAAACGGAAAGGCAGAGATGTTATGAACGATTACCGTTCACTGAATAAAGCAAGACGTGCAAAATACGGTTCGGGAGGATAGTGTTTATGGAATACAGGAAAACAGAGGAGGAGATCGCCTGCGAGGTAATACGAGGCGAATGGGGCGACGGAAAAGAACGTGAAAACGGTCTTATCAATGCAGGCTACGACCCCGAAAGGATAGAAAAGCTTATCAAAAAAATACTGAGTATGTGAGGTGCAGTGAAATGGTGACTGCGTCTTTTAAAGGGGATTTTAAGAAAACGGAAAAATACCTGAAAAGGCTTTCGGAGATAAGCTTTACAAAAATACTTGAAAAGTACGGCAAAAAAGGTGTTGCCGCTTTAAGAAACGCAACTCCTGCCGACACGGGCAGAACTGCTGATTCGTGGGGGTACAGCATTGAAAAAAACGGAGAAAATCTATCTCTTGTTTTTACAAATTCAAATATTCAAAATGGAGTACACGTAGCCATACTTATTCAGTACGGACACGGTACAAGAAACGGCGGTTATGTACGGGGAACGGATTATGTGAACCCCGCACTGCGCCCCATATTTGATGAGATCGCAAGAGAGATAAGAAGGGAGGCGGATAAGCTGTGAGCAATGTTATTGAAGACGGTATTATAAAGCTCGGGTATGAGGGAGAAAAGTTTGCAAGCGGTGTAAAAAGCGCACTCGGGTATCTGGGGCAGCTTAAAGACGGAATAAAAAACAGCATATCTTCTATCAATAATTTCAAAGATGAAATGCGTGTCGGGAAAGCCTTTGAAACAATGAGCAGCAATATTGAGCAGATCTCGGACGGATTCACGACTATGGGAATTATCAGCACCGAGGTACTTAACAATCTTGTTGACAGTGCAATGAATGCGGGAAAGAAAATTGCCGATGCGTTGGTTATTGAACCTGTAAAGTCGGGCTTTAGTGAGTATGAAACGCAGATAAACGCTGTTCAGACAATACTTGCAAACACCGAAAGCAAGGGAACGACTATTGACGATGTAAACAAAGCTCTGGACGAGCTGAATTTATACGCTGACAAAACAATTTACAATTTTACGGAAATGACACGCAACATCGGTACGTTTACAGCGGCGGGCGTCGACCTTGATACATCGGTGCAGGCTATTAAGGGTATTGCAAACTTGGCTGCGGTGTCGGGTTCCAACTCAGAACAGGCAAGCAGGGCAATGTATCAGCTTTCTCAGGCTTTATCCACAGGCACTCTGAAACTTCAGGACTGGAACTCGGTAGTAAATGCGGGCATGGGCGGTCAGGTATTTCAGGACGCATTAAAAGAAACTGCAAGGGTACATGGAATAGCCATTGACGACATGATAAAAAAAGAGGGGTCATTCAGAGAAACGCTTTCAAGCGGCTGGATAACCTCAGACATTCTTACAGAAACCCTTGCCAAATTTACAGGCGACCTTACAGCAGAGCAGCTTAAAGCTATCGGTTATTCGGACGAGCAGATAGAGAAAATAATCAAAATGGGGCAGACTGCAAATGACGCTGCCACCAAAGTAAAAACTTTTACTCAGCTTTTTGACACTTTAAAGGAAGCTATGCAGTCGGGCTGGACACAAAGCTGGGAGCTGCTTATAGGAGACTTTGAAGAAGCAAAAGAATTTCTTACCGAAATAAGCGATACTCTCAGCGAAATAATAAATGCGTCTTCCGACAAAAGGAATGCTCTTCTGGAAGGCTGGAAACAGTTGGGCGGACGGGATTCCCTTATTGAGTCTGCAAGAAATATTATGCAGGGCATGATAAAAATAGGGAGCAGATTAAAGGAAACTTTTTCTTCGATTTTTCCTCCTGTCACTGCGGATACTCTTTACAAGATAACAAAAAGAGTGGAAGAGCTGACGGGGATTTTCAAGAAATTCTCGGAGGTAAAGTTTACTTTTTTAACGGAGATATTTAAAATTATAAAAAGTGCGATCGGCACGGTATCAAAAATAACTAAGGAGCTAATCAAAGCCTCTCCTTCGATACAACGTGTTACTGACAGTGTAAAAGACCTCATTAAAACACTCAGCGAAAAAGCCACGACAACCTTAAAAAAAATACCGGCATTATTTTCAAGCGCAACAAGCTCGGCAGTGGCTTACAGCAAAGACCTTAAAGAAAAACTTAAGGCAACACCGCACAATTGACAAACTCAAGAAAATGTGATATAATGATAACATGAACAGACAAATGACACTGG
>CANQPL010000048.1 GCA_947625735.1 uncultured Clostridia bacterium | reverse complement strand
ACTAAATTCCGCCCATTCTCACACTAAATTCCGCACTCTTTCCTACTGTGGAATTTACTTTGGGAATTTACGGTTTTTTCTTAAACTCAGGCATAAAAATCCCGGGTACCCCCAAAAAAAGCGGAACGAAGAAATCTCCGCCCCGCCTTTTGTGTTTATCCCAGAACAGCCGACAGGCTGCCCGTAAATTCAGCCACCTTTCCGGCAGATTCCTTTCCGTATTCCTCCATAATGCGGACTATTGCGCTGCCGACTATCACGCCGTCACAGTAGCCCGACATTTTCTTTGCCTGCTCAGGTGAGGATATGCCGAATCCCACACAGTAAGGGCACTTCACATTCTCCTTTATTATGCCGAAAAATTCGTCAAAATCGGTTTTGAACTCGCTTCTTACCCCCGTTACGCCGTTAGAGGACACACAGTATAGAAAACCCTCAGAATCTGCCGCTATCCTCTTTATCCTGTCGTGAGATGCGGGGGAAACAAGATTTATGTTATGTATGCCGTATTTTTTTGCATAGGGCAGTATCTCCTCCCGCTCCTCATAGGGCATATCGGGGACGATAACGCCGTCTACCCCCTTTTCACGGCAAAGGGAGAAGAACCTGTCTGTACCGTATACAAATATAGTATTAAGATACATCATAAGGATCAGAGGCTTATCCGTCTTTGCCCTTATCCTTTCGATGCAGCCGAAAATTTTATCAAGAGTTGTTCCTCCGTTAAGAGAGCGCAGCGATGAACGCTGTATGGTAACACCCTCTGCTATTGGGTCAGAAAAGGGAACGCCCAGCTCTATGATATCCGCACCGCTCTCAAACATGGCAAGGGCTGTTTTTTCGGTAGTTTCCATATCCGGATCTCCTGCAGTGATAAAGGTGATCAGCGCCTTTCTGCCTTGGTCTTTAAGCTCAGCAAAGCATTTATCTATACGATTCATCTGCATATTATCCTTTCTCACATCATGAATTTTCGATGTTGTGACCTCTGTAACGGGCTATGGAGTAAACATCTTTATCTCCTCTGCCCGAAAGGTTTATCACCATTATCTTATCCTTTCCCATTGTCGGAGCGATCTTTATAGCTGCCGCCACAGCATGAGCCGACTCAATGGCGGGGATTATCCCCTCGGTCTTTGACAGATACTCAAAGGCGCAGACCGCCTCCTCATCGGTAATGGGAAGATATTCCGCCCTGCCGCTTTTCCACAGCTCTGCGTGTTCGGGTCCTATGCCGGGATAATCAAGACCTGCGGAAATGGAATATACAGGCGCTATCTGTCCGTACTCGTTTTGCAGGAAAATAGACTTCATGCCGTGGAAAATGCCGAGACTACCCTTAGAAAGTGTTGCAGCAGTTTCTGCGGTGTCTATTCCTCTCCCTGCTGCCTCAGCGCCGATAAGACGTACAGAGCCGTCGGGAATAAAGTCGTAGAATGCGCCCATTGCGTTTGAGCCGCCCCCTACACAGGCTACAACTGCATCGGGGAGCCTGCCCTCACGCTCTTTGAGCTGAGATTTTATCTCCTCGCCGATTATCTTCTGAAAATCCCTTACCATTGCGGGATAGGGGTGGGGTCCCATAACAGAGCCTATGCAGTAAAATGTTGTTTCTATATTTGTACACCAGTCACGCATTGCCTCGTTGATAGCGTCTTTAAGGGTAGCCGTTCCGCTGTTTACGGGGACTACCTTTGCGCCTAAAAGCTCCATTCTGTAGACATTGAGGGACTGCCTGTCGGTGTCCTCCTTACCCATGTAAACGCAGCATTCAAGCCCCATGAGAGCGCAGACAGTAGCAGTGGCAACGCCGTGCTGACCTGCTCCTGTTTCGGCGATTATCCTCTTTTTTCCCATGCGCTTTGCAAGAAGTATCTGTCCTAAGACGTTGTTTATCTTATGTGCGCCTGTGTGGTTGAGATCCTCACGCTTGATGTAGATTTTAGCGCCACCAAGATCCTTTGTCATATGCTCTGCATAGTAGAGCATGGACGGGCGGTTGGCATAGCTGCGGTAAAGCGATGCCAGCTCCGCTTTAAAATCGGGGTCGTCCTTATATTTTTCATAAGCTGCTTCCAGCTCGTTTACCGCATTCATTACGGTCTCGGGAACATACTGTCCTCCGAACTCTCCGAATCTTCCCTTTGTATTCATGAAACTGCTCCTTTATATATATTCATTATCCTGCGTATTTTTTCTCTGTCCTTGACGCCGTTTGTTTCAATGCCCCCCGATATATCAATATTGGGGGAAACTGTAAGGGCGTCTTTCAGATTTTCCTCACTGATCCCTCCTGCAAGAAAGAAAGGAATATCTATCCTTGTGCTGCGGATAAGCTCCCAGTCGGATACTGTGCCTGTACCGCCCACCTTGCCGCTCACAAAGCTGTCAAGCAGCAGCATATCGCAGTCTAAAACCTCGGCAGAGCGGATATCCTCACGGCTTTTTACTCTCACCGCTTTCCAGACAGGTATCCCAATACTGCGCACCTTTTCTATATAGCTTCTGTCCTCGTGACCGTGGAGCTGTATCACATCAAGTGAAAGTATGTCCGCTGCCTGCCTTACCCTGTCCACAGGCGTATCCACAAAAACTCCCACCTTTTTTATCCTGCTGTCAAGGGCACGGGTTATTGTGCGGGCAGTCTGTATATCAACGGTACGGCGAAAGCCCTCCGCAAGGATCATTCCTATATAGTCGGGGAGAAATTCGTTTACATAGGAAACGTCCTCCCCACGCCTTATCCCGCACAGCTTTATCATAACATACCCTTTCTCAGCGTTTTCATACACTGCGGGATACCTGCAAGTCCGCTTCGCATAAGCGTTTCACCGATAAGCACGCCGTTTGCTCCGCTGTCACGGGCATAGAGCATATCCTCATTTGTCTTTATCCCGCTTTCACATACAAACAGTGTACCCTCGGGAATATATTCCGCCAGCCGTCCTGTATTTTCAAGAGAAACTTCAAAGGTTTTAAGGTTACGGTTGTTTATTCCAATAATATCACAGCCTATATCTGCAAGACGTGAGATCTCCTCCTCATCATGAGCCTCGGCAAGAACGTCCAGTCCCAGTGACTGTGCCAATTCGTAAAATTCTGACAGGGTACTGTCGTCAAGTGCTGCAGCAATGAGCAGCACTGCTGATGCTCCCAGAGCCCTTGCTTCGTAGATCTGATAGGGGTCTATGATAAAATCCTTCCGCAGAACGGGAATAGTCACATTTTTGCAGATATCCCGCAGATACGCAGCAGAGCCTTGAAAATAGCTCTCCTCCGTAAGACAGGAAATTGCGTCCGCACCGCTTTCTTCATAGGCAAGTGCGATCTTCACCGGGTCAAAATCAGGCTGTATAAGTCCTTTTGAGGGAGATGCCTTTTTTACCTCCGCAATGACGGACATTTCCATTTTCAAAAGGCTTTTTTTAAAGCCCCTCAAAGGGAGAGTGCTGTTCTCCCCCATTCTTTTCATTTCTTCGGGAGGAGTGCAGCTTTTTTCACGTTCAAGCTGCACCTTTCTCTTTTCGATTATCTCATCAAGAAACATACTCAGTTCTCCTTGCAGGCGTTGGTAAAGTCTTTCATGGCGTTCAGCTTTTCAAGCGCCTTGCCGCTGTCTATCATCTCTGCGGCGATTTTTATGCCCTCTGCAACGTCAGCCGCCTTGCCTGCACAGTATATTGCACAGCCTGCGTTCATAAGAATAGTATTTCTCTTGACGCCCTGCTCCTTGCCGCTCAGGATATCAAGGGTTATCTGTGCATTCTCTGCGGGAGTGCCGCCTTTCATATCCTCTGCTGTGCCGTACTCAAAGCCGAAATCAGCGGGATCGAGAGTATATTCTGTTATCCTGCCGTCCTTTACCTCTACTACATCTGTTACACCTGTCATTGTCACCTCATCAAGACCGTCAGAGCCTCTTACCACCATTGCTCCCTTTATACCCAGATTTATAAGCACCTCGGCAATAAGGTTCATGCGCTTTTTATCATACATACCAAGCACGATATAATCGGCAAGAGCGGGATTTGTGAGAGGTCCTAAGATGTTGAAGAATGTGGGAACGCCTATCTCACGTCTTACGGGAGCTACATATTTCATTGCACCGTGGAAGGTCTGTGCAAAGAGGAATGAAATGTCATTTTTCTCCAGACACTCTGCCGCCTGTGCCGCATTTATCTTGATATTCACTCCCAGTGCCTCAAGACAGTCCGCTGCGCCGCTCTTGCTGGAGGCAGCCCTGTTGCCGTGCTTTGCTACAGGTATACCTGCTGCGGCAATTACAAATGATGATGTGGTGGAGATATTGAATGTACCTGCCATATCGCCGCCTGTTCCCACTATATCAATGGCAGAGCGGAATCTGTCTACCTTTGTAGCCTTGCTTCTCATACCCTTTGCAAAGCCTGTTATCTCGTGTATGTTCTCGCCTTTCATTCCCATTGCTGTAAGGAAAGCGCCTGTCTGTGCGGGAGTTGCGGCATCTCCCATGATAATATTCATGGCAGCATATGCCTCGTCCTCGGTAAGATCGGTGCGGCTTACAGCTTTAGCTATATAAGGTTTTAAAGCCGTTCTCTTTGCTGCGGGAATGGAGGGTGCGGCTGCGGCTGCGGACTTAATGCCTACTACCTCGGTAAGAAAATTTGAAAGGATATTCACGCCCATTTCCGCAAGAACGGACTCGGGGTGGAACTGCACGCCGTAAACAGGGTATTCCTTATGAGCAAGAGCCATTATCTCGCCGTCTGCTGTTTCGGCGGTGATCTTCAGACAATCGGGGAGGGACTCTCTTTCCACAATAAGAGAGTGATACCTTGCTGCGCTTATTTTTTCGGGAAGTCCCGTAAATATAGGGCAGGAGCCGTCTATCTTTATTTCAGATGCCTTGCCGTGCATGGGGATAGCCGCTCTTACCACCTTTCCGCCGAATGCCTCGCCGATAGACTGATGTCCGAGACATATTCCGAGAATGGGCAGCTTGCCCGCAAAATGCTTTATCGCCTCTACGGATATGCCTGCGTCCTTGGGGTAAGAGGGTCCCGGGGAGATAATGAGCGCTTCGGGAGAGAGCTTTTCTATTTCCTCCACGGTGATCTCATCGTTGCGGAACACCTTTATGTTGTTGTAAAGTCCTGCCATTGCCTGATAAACGTTGTAGGTAAAGCTGTCGTAATTGTCGATCATAACGATCATGATGATCATATCCTTTCATTATAATTTTATAGATAATTTTAATTTTTAACTAAACCCGTTCGGCGGGCGCATGGTCTATGATAAGCAACTTTTTCCCGCCCTTCTGAAATTCATACTCTGTATCCATAATATGAACGGTATATTTTTTCTTGAAATATTCGATAACATCGGATATCATCGGATCGCCCTCCCCGCTCAGGTCTACTATCGGAAATATCCTTACCTCTCTGCATACCCTCAGCATCTCCTCAACAGAGCGGATATGAAAATCATACCCGAGGGAAGTATACATCAGCAGAAAATGAGAGCTGAGTCCTAAATCAAAGGCGTTGTCCTCAAAGGGTATCCTTTCGGGCAGAGAATGGGGAATATACCGTCCCTCCGATCTGCCCTTTTCAAAGTCGGACAGAAACATCTCCATAGCGGACAGGCGCTGTCTTTCCAGTGCATCGGGATCGGGTATGTTCTTCCATATATACTTATCCCTGTTCTGCCTTGTCTGTTTCATGACAATGGGGCGTACCTCCTCAATCCTTTGCCGTATCTTTTCAGCGGAAAAGCTGTAGAGAGGGTCAAAGGAAACCACCGTGCTGCCCGCCCTTGAAAAGTGCGAATTAAATTCGGCATTAAATGAGGAGGGACCTCCGCCGAAATCGGCTATCCTGCCCGAAAGCTCCCTGTCACCCGGACAGAACATCAAACGGTATTCCTCGGCATTTCTGCCCCATGGGACTACGCTGTCGAGTCTGAATGACATGGGTACACCCCCTTTTTTGCCGCCTGCTGCTGTCACATCTGTGCTGCCGCCGTAATGGCATTGATGACCGCAGACGCTTTCCGCTTTGTTTCCTCGTACTCGCTTTCGGGGACACTGTCGTAAACAATTCCCGCTCCCGCCTGTACATACGCCTTGCCGTTCCTGAACAGCACGGTCCTTATCGCAATGCAGGTGTCAATGTCGCCGTTCCACGCCATATACCCCACCGTGCCGCCGTAAAGACCGCGCTTTACATTTTCCAGACTGTCTATTATCTCCATTGCCTTTACCTTTGGCGCACCCGAAAGAGTACCTGCGGGCAGTACGGACATAAGCGCGTCCACAGCAGTCTTGTCCTCTGCAAGCTCGCCCTCCACGTCCGAAACAAGGTGCATGAGCTTTGAATATCTCTCCACTCTCATAAAATCCGTCACCCTTACGCTGCCGGGCTTTGATACACGTCCCACATCGTTTCTTCCCAGATCCACAAGCATGGTATGCTCCGAACGCTCTTTTGGATCGGAAAGCAATGCCTTTTCATACCGTATATCCTGCTCGGCTGTCGTACCTCTCGGATAAGTTCCCGCAATTGGCTTGTTAAGCACCTTGCCGTCCGTAACGCTTACCAGCATTTCGGGAGATGCCCCCGCTATGCAGTAATCCTTATGATCAAAATAATAAAGATAGGGAGAGGGATTTGTGGAGCGCAGCATTCTGTATACATCAAAAGGTGCGGGGGGATTTTCCACTTCAAATCTTTGGGAAACTACCACCTGACTTATATCGCCGCCGATAATATGCTCCTTGCACGCTTCAACCATTTCACAGAACTGTTCACGGGTATAATTTGAGGTGACCTGCGTTTCCTTCGGGGAAAGCATTTTCGGGGCAGGCTCGGGGACGTATCTGCACAGGAGCTTTCCCAGTTTCTCCGCACGATCCTCTAAAGTGCCGTACATAAACTCCGCCGCCTCATCAAATCCGCTGTCCATACGCTCCGCCGCAGCTTCTATCTCCTCACGGACCATATTGAGGATTATAACAGCACGGTTGGAAAGATGATCGTATGCCACTATTTCATTGTAGATGAACATATTTGCATCTGGCATATCCAGATCGTCATGGGGAATATTTGTAAGCTTCTTCTCATAATATCTTACCATATCGTAGCCGAAATACCCTAAAAGTCCTCCCGTGAGCTTAGGACGATCAACAAACTTCGGCGACTTGTACTTCTCCATAAGTCCCGAAAAAAGACTTACAGGATCGGAAGCGTCCATTTCCTCTTTCCTGCCGTCTGTGTAAAGAATAACGGCTTTTTTATCCTTGACACGTATCTCAGCTTTTGGGTCAAGACCGATATAGGAGTAGCGACCCCACATATTGGAATTATCCACCGATTCGAGTATAAAACAGTTCTCGTAATTCTCCTTTAAAATTGAAAACATTCTCACAGGCGTGAAGCTGTCTGTCAGCAGCTCATAAAACACGGGGACGCTCCCGTAGCTTTTCAGATAGCTTTTCACGTCCTCAAGTGCGGGATAGATCATAAATTTACTCTCCTTTCATAAATAAAAAAGCCGTCCTATGAAATTACCGGAATGTAATTTCAAGGGACGACAGGTTCTGCCCTGACGCGGTGCCACCCTTTTTATGTGCTTTATGCACATCTCTTTGGGATACTGCCGTAAAAAAAGCATTACCGAAAAACGATAATGCCGCCATACTCATTAAAACAAAAAGTACGCAGCTTACGCATCAATACCCTTTCCTTTTACGCAGGAATTACGGCAAAGGCTACAAATGCTCACACATCTTCACCCCGCTCCTCACAAACCCATTCATGTAAGACGTACGTATCGGACTTTCACCGCCGCCGACTCTCTGTGACAACCTTTCCTACATTACTTGCTTTTGCTCACAGGATTTTAAAAATATTAAATTATAAAAGAATTATACCACTCTTTTATTCGTTTGTCAAGAGGCAAAATAAGATATTTTATAAATTTTTATCTATCATATTGTGATTAATATAAAGCCCTAAAAGGGGAAACTCTGAGAAACATTCATCGGGATAGCCCCTTTTAAACCCGTTATATTCTCTTAAAAGGAAATCATCATCTGCAAGTCCTCTCATTGCAAGCACAAGGCAAAGCTGGGCTGCGGCATAGGGAGAACGGATCTCCTTGTAATTTTCCCTAAGCTCTGTCAGAAAGCTCTCATCGGCTTTATAAAGAAGAATTGCTGCTGTTTCTATAAAAAAATCATTTCTCTGTCTGTAATATGCCTTTACCACAGCGCAAACAGCCTCATCTCCCAGTTCAATTCCCCGCTCTGCGGCATCATACCGCAGGGGAATTTCCTTGTTGCGCCGCATAAAGTCCACAAGCTCTTCCCCTGAGCTGATAGAAGATATCCTCTCACGTTCCCGCATGATCTCTTCACGTCTGCTGTCATCAAAAAGCTCCTCGGCAATACCTGTCAGTTTTTTAAGGGTATTTCCCGACCCTTTCATATTTATCATCAAATATGAAAAATATGCCGATGAGATCTTGTCAATGGGATTATTTTTTAAAAAATTTTTATCGACCTTCATACCGTGTTTTATCCTTTCATGTCAGAATAACGCTGCCGTCATGAGAATATCCCCATGACGGCTTGCTTTATCGGTTCCTGCTCCCGCACAGAATATGCTGTTGTCAGGAATATATCCTTACTTGAAATAACGGTTTAAAAGTCCCTCAAATGCCTTGCCGTGCCTTGCCTCGTCCTTTGCCATTTCATGAACGGTGTCATGGATAGCGTCAAGATTGAGCTGCTTTGCTCTTACAGCAAGATCGAGCTTGCCCTGTGTTGCGCCATGCTCTGCCATAACTCTCATTTCCAGATTTTTCTTTGTGGAATCGGTAACCACATCGCCTAAAAGCTCTGCAAACTTAGCGGCGTGCTCAGCTTCCTCAAAAGCGATCCTCTTGTAAGCCTCTGCTACCTCGGGATAACCCTCTCTGTCGGCAACTCTTGACATAGCAAGATACATACCTACCTCTGTGCATTCACCTGTGAAGTTCTGATTAAGACCCTCGATTATCTGAGCATCGCCGCACTCCTTGGCAATACCTACGATATGCTCACAGGCAAATTTCAGTCCCTCGCCGCCTGCGACCTCGTTAAACTTAGATGCGGGCGCACCGCACTGGGGACATTTTTCGGGAGCAGCTTCGCCCTCATATACATATCCGCAGATAGAACATACAAATTTCTTCATGATAAAATACCTCCGTTATGGATAAATTATTTATCCATAAGTATACCATAAAGGTATTTATAATTCATGAATTATTTAATAAATTTCATGTGCCTGCATAAATTTGTCAGTCTGCACAAGTCCGGAGCGGTTAAATCGGTCAAGAGTGATAATGCCCTCATGGGGTTTCCCGTCAAATACCAGCGTATTTGACCGCTCTCTACAGGTGAGCATTATCTTAAAGCCGCACTCCTCCAGTACGGAAAAGCCCTCCTCGGAGCTGAAGCCGTAGGGGTATGCAAAGACATCTGCACTGTCGGATATCTCTCCTGCCATAAGCTCCCTCCATTTAAGAATATCTTCCCTGAATGCATTTATATAATCCTCGCTGCTTTCGTTATACATCATCTGTGCGCCTCTGCGCATACCGAGAGTATGCATATTATAGGTATGACAGCCCACATAAAAGCTGTCGCCGCTGCAAAGTTCCTCCATATTTTCTCTTGTAAGATAAGCGTACCGGGGATTGGGGTCGTTCTCCTTTTCTGCCTGCACCGTAAATGCTCCTACCGTGTTTACCACTGCTTTCATGTTGTATTTTTCAAGCAGCGGCAGAGCATAGGTCATATTGTTGAGATGTCCGTCATCAAAGGTGAGAAAAATCGGCTTTTCCGGCAGAGGTACTCCCCTTTCGCAGAAATCTTCTATCATCTGCGGAGTAACGGAGGTGTAGCCTTTTCGTGAAAGATATTCAAGATCCTCCTCAAGTGCTGCGGGAGTTATCACATACTCTCCCGTGCGGGCAGGATCTTCAAGCACACTGTGATACATAAGGACAGGCAGCTCCTTTTCTGCGGGTGCGTATACGGATATATCGGAAACATTCATGTTTTTTCCCTCCTGTTGTTTTGTCCTTTTTAATATTCCCCTCCCCTGTCGATTTATTCCCCGAAAAGGACGTGAAGATCAGCTCTCCCGTTCTCTGTCGTTCAGCCTCTCATCATTTGCGCACTGCTCCTCCCTTTCCCTGAGAATACAGCTCCCCGCAAGTACGTAAAATGCAGACAACAGCGGTACGGCGATCATTATTCCTCCCGCTCCCCCAAGCTGCGCTCCCATTATTATGGCAATGAGTATAAGTATGGGCGGTAGTCCTACGCTCCTGCCTACTATCCTCGGATAGATAAGATTATTTTCAAGCTGCTGTAAAACTATTATAAAAACTATGAACCAGAGTGCCGATGAGGGCTTTGCAAGAAATAATATAAGCGCCGAGGGTACTGCTCCCGCTATCGCCCCCACTACGGGAATAAGCGCCGTAACGCCGATCATCACACTGATGAGCAGCGGATATTCAAACCCGAATATTACCATTCCCACAAAGCACAGCGTTCCCAGCACCACCGCCTCGGTAAGCTGACCGCCTATAAAATTAACAAGACTTTTTCCCAGAGTTCTGAGGACTGTACACATTCTGCGGTAATTTTCAGCACTCATCACAGCCTGCGCCGCTCCGCCGATAAAATCCGTTATCTGCTCTCTGCCCGCAAGGATATATACCGACAGCACCAATCCCACCAGAATATTACCCGCACTTTTGACCGCTCCTGCCGCAGCGGTGCATACCCGTGCAAACAGTACGGGCAGTTTTTCGTAAAGTGCCGCAGCAAGAGTTCCCACCGCTCCTGCAAGTCCCACAGGATCATCTGCGGAAGATGCACGCAGCCTTTCCATAAGATCGCTGTAGTATACGTCAAAGCATGATATGAACAGACTTATGCTGTCGGCAAGACGGGGGATCACTATCCATACCGCTCCCGCCGCAGCTCCCGCAATGGCAAGGTATACTGCGGTTATCGCCCCGAAACGTGCGGCTCTTTTTTTCATGGAAAGCTTTAAAAAATATTTTTCGGTACCGTTTACCGCAGGAAAGATAACCACCGACAGAACGATCCCCAGCGCCACGGGGATCACAACTCCCGAAAGCCTTTTCCACAAAGATGTAAATATTTCGGGTCGGAACAGAAACGCTGCTCCCAAAAAAGCCGCCACTAACAGCATTATGTTTTCTCTGCTGCGTTTTTCCACATTACCGCCCCCTTACCTATATTATACTTGTCTTTCTGCCGAATATACCCGTTTTAACCTTTTAAAAAGCGGCAGGAATCTGCTCTTACAGAAAAGAAATTTTTTTGGGTTTCCGTCTGTACTGCCGCACTATTTTTGAGCAAAAATCTGACATAAAAGACAGATGTGTGATATAATTTATATTCCGATGAGGATATAATAATAATCAGAAAAATAAAAATCCGTTGGAGGAAGAAATATGAAAAACCAAAAATTATTTGCACTTTTCGCTGCCGCACTTATACTTACCGCCTGCTCTGGAAAGGAGAACGAAGCTACCGTATCCGCAAATGATGCTCAGGCGCAGACTGAGGCAGCGGCACAGGAGGATCTCTCCGCAAGAAATGAGGACGGCTCTATGTATGCCGACCTTTCCCACGGAATGCCCGATTTCTTTTCGGCATCTGACGGCTGGACAAACGGCAGTATGTTCAATGTATTCTGGAGAGGCAGCAACGTTACCTTTGAAAACGGAAAAATGCAGCTTATCATTGACAAGGACAGCGATCCTCAACAGGGAATACCTTATTCCGGAGGAGAATTCCGCAGCAATGATTTCTACGGCTATGGTCTGTATGAGGTCAGCATGAAAGCCATAAAAAATGACGGAGTGGTATCATCGTTCTTTACGTACACAGGACCTACCGACAACAATCCGTGGGACGAAATAGATGTGGAAATTCTGGGAAAGGACACCTCAAAGGTGCAGTTCAATTATTTCACAGACGGTCAGGGTAATCATGAATATCTTTACGATCTCGGTTTTGATGCCTCGGAGGATTTCCATACCTACGGCTTTGAATGGCATAAAGACAGGATAGTATGGCTTGTTGACGGCAAGGAGGCTTATACTGCCGATGCAAACATTCCCGTGACCGAAGGAAAGATCATGATGAATGCATGGTGCGGCACGGGCGTTGACAGCTGGCTCAATGCTTTTACCGATGAGAATGTTCCTCTTACCGCAGAATATGAATGGGTGCGCTTTACCCCGACAGATGAATAATTAAAAAAGTGTGCTGATAAGAAAGCATAATTTTAAGACAAAACCGCACAGGAAACGTCATGCAGTTGCAGGACGTTTCTTGTGCGTTTTTCTTTGAAAGCATACTAATGTTTTGTTGTTTAAAATCAGATCATGTCTGAAATAACAATTCCGCTTGACAAATATTTTTTTACATGATATAATTCATTTATTATATTAAGACTTGTAAGAGCTTGTATCCGCATTAAACGGGTACATAATTTTACCCATAACAGGGCAAAAATTTACGGAAGTACCAACTGATTTATCATCCAAATTAAATACGCAAAAAAATAAATTTGCAAAAATTATTTCTGTCCGAAAGAGCGAAAAAAAGGAGCAGATAATGTAATGAAATTTAAAAAAATATCATTTTGTATATGTTGTTTTCTGCTTATGTCTGCCTGCGGACAGCCCGATGAAGCGGGATATTCCGAATCATTTTTTGCAGACGATACCTTCATTACATTCACGGCTTACGGCGATAATGCAGAAAAAGCAGTTTCTGCCGCCCGTGAAAAATTTACCGAGTCGGAAAGGCTGTGGTCTGTGACAAACGAAAACAGCGAAATATATGCTTTAAATCACAGCGGCGGTCAGGCTGTGAATGTAAGTGCTGAAACGGCTGAAATACT
Organism: uncultured Clostridia bacterium; assembly: GCA_947625735.1. Taxonomy (GTDB): domain Bacteria; phylum Bacillota; class Clostridia; order Oscillospirales; family Ruminococcaceae; genus Huintestinicola. The sequence continues at coordinate 4,360 of CANQPL010000048.1, read as the reverse complement.
TGAATTTGCACTTGATATGTCGGAGCGGACAGGGGGCGCTCTTGACCCGACTGTCTATCCCATACTCAGATCATGGGGCTTTACAACCGATGAAAACCGTATCCCCTCAGATGATGAGATAAAAGATCTGCTGCCGCTTGTGGGATATGGGAATGTCGGGCTTAACGGCGTTTCGGTGCGGCTGCCCGAAAATATGATGATAGACTTAGGCTCAGTGGGAAAAGGCTTTGCGGGAGATATGGCAGCGGAAATCCTGCGTGAAAACGGCATTGACTGCGCGCTTCTGGATATAGGAGGAAATATTCTTACTGTCGGGAGCAAGCCCGACGGCTCAGACTGGCGGGTGGGAATAAAAGACCCCGATGGTAACGGAAATGCGGGAGTTATATGTATAGCAGACAAGGCAGCAGCTTCATCGGGAAATTATGAGCGTTTTTTTATTGGTGAGGACGGTAAAAAATACGGTCACATCATTGACCCGTCAACAGGTTATCCCGTTGATAACGATATTTTATCCGTTACAATTATTTCGGATACGGGCAGGAGCTGTGATGCGTTATCAACGGCGGTTTTTGTTATGGGTTTGGAAAAAGGAATAAAATTCTGGCAGAATGATCCGTTTTTTGACATGATAATTATTACAAAAAATAGAGAAATTTTTATTACGGAAAATATATTTCAAAAATTCACAACGGATAATTCCCATTCAGATATGAGGGTCAATGTGATAAGCAATGAAAAATAAAATTTTTATTTTAATTATCGCCGCAATTTTTTTAGCAGGAATACTCGGAAGTATTTATGTCATGACGCGTCCCCACGGCAGCAGGGTGGATATTATTCAGGACGGAAAAATTCTGTACAGCTTTGATCTTTCGTCTGCCGCAGACAGGACAATAGATATAGAATATAACGGAAGAATAAACAGGGTCAGGCTGGAAAACGGACAGATATATGTTGAAGAAGCGGACTGCCCCGACAAGATCTGCGTTAAAACAGGACCTTTGCATTCAGACGGACTTCCTATAGTCTGTCTGCCGAATCATCTTATCATAAAATTTGCGGATAAGGATAATGACGGCAGCACAGATGCTGATGTCGGATAAGGGTGGTGAAAATATGAATACGCATAAGCTGACACGGCTTGCGCTGCTTACGGGAACAGCGCTTATATTGTTTGCGGTGGAAATGCAGCTCCCTTACCCGTTCCCCATACCCGGCATAAAACCGGGACTTGCAAATATAATAACGGTTTATGCGGTTTATCGCTATCGGGCTGAGGAGGCGGCAATGGTCGTTTTTGCAAGGATAATCCTTGCATCGGTTTTCTGCGGTAATATATCCTCACTTCTATACAGCGTTTCGGGAAGTGTGCTTTGCCTTGCGGGAATGATACCTCTTAAAAAATTTCTTGACGCGGAACATATATGGTTCGGAAGTGTTATCGGTGCTGTTCTGCATAATGCAGGACAGCTCATTGCGGCTTTTTTTCTTATGGGGTCAAGCGTACTTGTGTATTTTCCGTTCCTTATTCTGTCGGGGTGTCTTGCAGGAGGATTTACGGGTCTTTGTGCGCAGCTTATTGTAAAATATCTGGGCAGATTTTACGGGTGAAAAAACTTTTCTAAAAATGAAAAACAGGTGAGATAATGATCGGAATATGTCTTGCACTTATAGATGAGCCGTCAGATAAGGAAAAATTTATTTATATTTACAAAAAATATAAATCACAGATGATGAACAAAGCTATGTCCATATTACATAATCATGCTCTTTCGGAAGAAGCGGTTCAGGAGAGCTTTTTAAAGATTGCAAAAATCATTTCTCAATTATCCGAAAATGATGATAAAACTGCTGCTCTGATCCTCATAATTGTCAGAAATATATCACTTAACATGATCAAATCAGAACATATCAATGAAACAGAATCACTTACGTCAAAGGAGGACATTCCTGATCTTTCGTTGGATATTCTGAAAAAGATAATTTCACAAGATGGTTATAACGAGCTTATTGCTGTTATTTCGGGAACAGATCATATTTACAGAGACATTATGATAATGAAAATCGTATATGGGTACGAGTGTGATGAAATTTCCCAAATTCTGGGTATTCCAAAACGAACAGTGGAAACAAGGCTTTACAGGGGGAGGAAAATCATTCGCAGAAAATTGGAGGAAAAATATGAAAACGAATGAGTCTATGAGTGAAGAAATTTTTGATGTTATGCTCAGAAGAGCCCTTATTGATGTATACAGGAATGAGGCAAACGCATTCAGAAAGCAAGGCTCTGCTGAGGAAATGTCAAAAACATTTGAAAAAAACATAAAGCGTATGACAAGTAAAATAGGTCTGCCTGAGAAAATAAATTGTTTTGTTAAAATCAGCAAAGCGATCCTCACATCATTTGCTTTTATAATTTCGGTATCCTTTGGAATGCTCATGACCCGACCGACTGTTTACGCTGCGGTTGAAAATGTTGTAATTTCTTTTTTCTCCGATCACGACAGCTATTTTTATACGGGAAAGGAAAATAAAGACGAATTTGACAGAACGATCGCACCGAATTATCTTCCGGAAAATTATTACTTTGTTTCTGCCACCTTCTATAAAAATGACGGTTCGTTATTTTATGAATCAGATGACGGAAATGCTTTGACACTTGATTATGGTAAGTCGGAAAATTCACAAATTTCTGTTGACAATGAACGTCATGAAATGACAGAGGTATCTTTATCGGGAATAACAGTCTACTTTTACAAAGCGGTCAATGCAAATGAACTTGATACTCTTGTGTGGTACAATGACGGATATTATTTTACCTTATACGGAAAATTGCCCTTTGAAGAATATGAAAAGATCGTTGAAAATGTTAAGTGAGTATTGTCATTATTAAGACTCTGATTTTATTTGCGCTTTTTACAATTTATTTTTGAATATGTTGTATAAACATACAAAATTATACTTTTTCCGGAAAAATTGACGTATTCTGACGATTTTTATTGTATCTTAAATGTACGGCAGGAAAAACCTGCGGACGGACTTTATCTGAAAAAGGATCAGAAATATATGAAAGTAATAAAAATTCTGAAATTAAATATCAAGAAGAATTATCTGATGTCGCCGCTGCTTTTTGCGGTATTTGTTTTAAACATATCGGTATGTTTTCTTATGCTTATAATAGTAAATGATTCATTCTGGGTAAGTCAGGAATCCTATGTTTCTTCACAAGTAGAAACACGCAGCATAGAGGTTGTTTTTAATAATGCCATCAGTTCGGACAGTATAAAGACTCTTCTTGAACAGATGGACTATCATGCAGATTACATAATGCTGTTCAGAAAAACAAAGGGCACAAGTCTCGGGATCAGTTCCATGTGTACCTTTGTTGAGAAAAATAAAAATCCCTACCGCTATATTTATTCCAACATTACAAAGGAAGCATTGGGAAAAGAACCGCAGGCACAGGAAGCATATCTGAGTTTTCTCATTACGACACAAAAAAACGGAAAGGATCTGCTCTATAAAAATACTGTTACAATAGATGACAGGGAATTTATGATCGGGGATATCTGTGCGCTGTCTGTGAGTGATGCTGATCTGACTATACCATATGACCGATTTATGGAATTTGACAGCACAGATAAAATGATAATAGTGCTTAATGCTCTTGCCGCTGACAAGACTTATCAGAAAATCATCGAAAAAATAAAAAGCATTTATCCGGACAGCGAATCGGTTATTCATCGTGAATTATCCGAACTCAGCGCCGAGTCCTATAAAGGATCACTGATCTTTACTTTTATATTGCTTTGTGCGTGTGTGGTAAATTATTTCGGCATTTTCAAATATATGTATTTAAAAAGATCAAAGGATTTTAATATTATGCGTTTGTATGGAATGAATTTCCCGCAGCTTGCTGTGTTGCTGTTTCTGGAATTTATCATATACAATATTCTGGCGCTTTGTATAGCGATACCGGAGTTTGCTGTTTTCAGCATTATACAAAATTCACAGGCGGTCGATATGCTCACCCGATTTTATCATGCATTACCGATCATAAGCGGTTTTATTTTTGTAAATATTATTATCGGGCTGATAAGAACAATTTTTCTTTTCAGAAAAAATCCCGTCAGCTACAAAAGCCGCTGACAGAAAAAGGAAAATACTATGGTAAGACTATTAAACAAATTCAGAATATATTTTCATATTATTCTGAAGAAAAATGCGTGGAACTTTTTTATAATGATGATCGAATCCGCATTGACGGTATGCTATGCGGCGTGCGCTGTTAAACGCGCAAATGTATCTCCCTCGCAGAGGGATATTATTAGAAGAAAATAATAGGAACAATCGGCTT
>CANQPL010000047.1 GCA_947625735.1 uncultured Clostridia bacterium | reverse complement strand
ATACAAACCTGTTTAATTCCGTATTTTATATTGACAAAACGTGCAAAACGTGATAGAATAAATCTATAAAATTTTTTGAAACATTTTTGTTTTACTCAATTCGGAAAGGGGCAGTTTTGTGATGAACTATTTGTTTGAAAAGTGCGGAGAGAGTGCTTCGGTAGGTGTCATTGTTGATTTTTCGGAAGATGTGGAAACCTACATTGTGGGTACTCCTGCCGACATAAAGAAATGGGCATATTCCGGCTGTCCGCAAAAGACGACAAAGGGACTTATGCGCCATAGCAATAAAGCGGGCAATCTCATCAAAGACATTAACAGGCTGATAAAGGTGAATTATGAACTCAACGAGATAGTGGAGATATGCAAAAAGCTGTGCAATGCGGATATGCTTTGTGACGGTAGCTGCGGTTCTGTTCTGGACGAGCTTTCGCAGTATTACGACAATTCGGAATATGCAAACATCATCAAAAACTATATGATTTACTTTTTGTACAGCAAATTCAGACTATATCAGCGTGATTTCAACAAAAAAATCGGGTTGTCCGTAAAGGGCAACCACGATCGTGCGGAGAAATATGTTTCTTTTTTCAAAGCAGAAAGCGACAGGATTTTCAATCCGTTCATCTCGGCAAGAGCGGAGAAAAAGTTTGATATTGCAAAAGTCATAAGGAACAGCAATTTCGTTTTCGACATCAGTGTTTACAAACTTCATACCGAAAACGGAAACAAAAAGCTATATGTGTCAAATGATTCTATCATCACTCTGCTTGACATTTACGTTGATATTATGTCGGCAGCAGGACGAATTGTCACCAACTGCGAAAACTGCGATCAGCTTATGATAACGAACCGTGCCAACGCTTCGCTAACTTGCGGAAGAACGATTTGCAAGAAAGAGCGTTTGTACAAGGCGAATGACGATTACAAAAAGCGTGCTATGGCTGATCCGATCAGGGAAGTTTATCTCAATTTCGACAACAAGTGCAGAAGTTACCGCAAGAAACTTTCCGATTCTCCCGAACTCCTCGAAAAGTACAACGTCGCCTTTGACGGATTCCGTGAAAAGATACGGGCGGTGAAAAAGGGACTTACCTCTCGCAGCAGTTCTGATGATATTGACCGCTACAATCAGATGTGCTTTGATGCGTGTCAGGACTTGCAGGATCTGGCGAGGGAACTGAAAAATCAATATGTTTCTTGATTTGTTTTAAAAATTTTAATCGTAATTCAAATTTTCCCATTCGATTAAAATAGAAAATTACTTCCATAACGGTCTTGCCTTTATTCTGACGCAAAACCGTTTATGCCATTACATACAAGTTTTGTGGTCAGAGCAATAATTTCTTCCAGCGGGATCTTCTTACCGTCACTTACCCACTGTTTATATATCTCAATTGTACTTTGTGAAACAAATGCTATAATGATGTTCTGAATATATGGATCGATCTTCTTTTCCATGCTGTCCGTACCCCATGTTTTGGACATTATCTCCTTTGTGATCTTGCGGCTGATGTAGTGATAACTGCCGCTGCACATCAGTTTTTCGTGAAGCTGTCCGGAACTTTCACTTACCATAAAGAATTCCCGCGTTATCTTGTCCATGTCACGGGGACGTTCAAGATTTTTTGTGCGCTCAATGAAATTCTTTGCCATTTCGTTCTGCATTTCAAGCAAAAGATCGTCCAGAGAATTATAGTGCAGATAAAATGTTTTGCGGTTGATCCTTGCCCGTTCAGTCAGTTCCTTTATGGTTATCTTATCGTAATCCATTTCGCATATCATTTCTTCAAATGTACTGCGTATCGCTTCTTTTGTGCGGATCACCCGCAGATCTTCTTTTTCTTTGTTGTTCATAACCATACCTCCCGATGTTTATATTATCTTTATTATAAACCATATGTGTGTAAAAAGTCAACACAAATGTAATTAGCCGCATTTTTGCACAGAATGTGGCATAAACCTCTTTTTCTGAAAAAATGATGTGGAAACAAAATTACACAAGCGATATAATACACATAAGAGAATTTATAGTGACGGAGGTATCTCATGGAGAAAAGAAAGCTTGGAAATCTGACGGTTTCAGAAATAGGCATGGGCTGCATGGGATTTTCTCACGGATATGGTGAGATCCCATCGGAAGAGTACAGCATAGAAGCAATACGGACGGCACTGGATCACGGCTGTACTTTTCTGGACACCTCGGAAGCTTATGGACCATACCTGTCTGAAACAGGACACAATGAAAAAATCGTAGGAAAAGCTATCCGCGGTCGCCGGAAAGATGTGGTTCTCGCAACAAAGCTTTTTATCGGAACAGGAGAAACAAGAAATGTCTGCGATACGCTCCGCCGCCATCTGGAGGCTTCCCTGAAACGGTTGGGAACAGACTATGTTGACCTATATTATCTGCATAGAATAAACCCTTCCGTGTCGGTAGAACGGGTAGCGGAAGGTATGGGAAAACTCATTGCGGACGGACTGATCCGCGGTTGGGGGCTTTCCATGGTAACCACTGATTTCATTGACAGGGCGCATAAAGTGACACCTGTGACTGCAATCCAGAACATCTACTCAATGATGGAGCGGGACTATGAAAAGAAAGTGATCCCCTATTGCCGTGAGCATAACATCGGTTTCGTTTCTTTTTCGCCCATTGCAAGCGGCTACCTTTCCGGCAAAGTTACGTCGGAAACAAAATTTACGGGTGATGATGTTCGTAAATGGGTGCCGCAGCTATCAAAGAAAAACATAAACGCCAATCGACCGTTTATCGAACTGGTATCGGACATGGCTAAGCGCAAAGATGCGACAAACGCACAGATCTCCCTTGCTTGGATGCTCCATAAATATCCCCATGTAGTGCCTATCCCCGGCTCCAAAAACAAGGAGCGGATACTTGAAAATCTCGGAGCAAGCCGGGTAAAGCTGACAGATGAAGAATTTGCGGAAATGGAAAACGCCCTTGCCGGGCTTACGGTTTACGGTCACCGACGGGATGTTAATATGGGATCGGAATATATTGATTAAGTAGGAGGACGTTATGAAAAAATTATTGTTAATCTGGCTTTGTACCTGTCTTTGCATAACTGTTACCGCTTGCAGCGGAGCGACAAATGGCAGTGAAACAGAAAATATCATAAGTGAAAGCAGTTCAAGTGAAATCAGTTCGAGTGAGAGCAATTCGGAAGATAGCCGTCAAAGTGAAAATACACCCGATATATCCGTTACGGATCCGGAAACTATAACCGAACCAACTCCCGATGAAACCGGAACGGGCAGTCATATCCTTGTGGCATACTTTTCTCTTGCAGGTGAACAGTATGAGGTAGGTGTTATTGAAAAAGGAAACACTGAGATCGTAGCGGAAATGATCGCTGATGCAACAGGCGCGGATATGTTCAAGATCGAATCTACCGAAGAATACCCCACCACTTACGACGGGCTTCTTGACATCTCCCGAAAAGAGGAAGATGATCCTCCTGAGATCGCGGATACTGTGGACAACATGGACGATTACGATACGATTTTCATTGGTTATCCGATCTGGTGGGGCGATACGCCCACGATCATCAAAGTCTTTTTGCAAAGTTATGATTTTTCGGGAAAGACGATAATTCCGTTCTGTACACACGCAGGCAGCGGACTTTCGGGAACAGACAGGACGATCGGTGAACTTTGTCCCGATTCCACAATAGGAAACGGTCTTGATGTCCGCGGAAGTACCGCACAAGAGGATCCGGAAAGTGCAAAAAACAGCGTGACAGAATGGCTGGAAGATAACGGATATTAAAAGATAAGCTGAGGATATAAAAATGAAAGTAATGTTGGTAAACGGCAGCCCGCACGAAAAGGGTTGCACATATACGGCACTTGCAGAACTTGCTGCTGTATTTGAAAAAGAAGGCATTGGCACAGAAATTTTCCATATCGGGAATAAACCGCTTTATAGCTGCGTTGATTGCGGTAAATGCAGTGAAACAGGCAGATGTGTATTTGAAGATCGGGTAAATGAATTTCTTGATGCTTCTGACGATCATGACGGATTTATATTTGCCTCCCCTGTTCATTATGCAGGGGCGACCGGAGCACTTACTTCATTTATGGGACGTGCGTTTTTTGCCGACCTGCACTCCGGAAAGAATCGTTTTTATCTGAAACCCGCTGCGGCTGTGGTATCTGCAAGGCGAGCCGGGACAACGGCTACACTGGATCAGATCAACAAATTTTTTCTTTGGGGACATATGCCGATCATTTCCTCTCGCTACTGGAATATGGTATACGGCAGTACGCCCGAACAGGTCAGAGAAGATATAGAAGGAATGCGGAATCTGCGTATTCTGGCTAAAAATATGACTTGGTTCCTGCGATGCAAGGAAGCAGGAGAAAAGTTGGGTGTTCCGAAGCCTGACTATGATTAGATCATAAGGAGGAAAAACAATGTCTGATTATTTTGGAAAAGAAACGCCGAAACTTGGATTTGGTCTGATGCGGCTGCCCCAAAAAGGAGCGCAAACCGACATCGAACAGGTAAAAAAGATGGTCGATCTGTTTATAGAAGCAGGATTTACATACTTTGACACTGCTTTTGTGTACGGCACTTCGGAACAGGACATCAAAAAAGCACTTGTTGACCGCTATCCGAGGGATTCCTATACCCTTGCCACAAAACTTAACGCATTTATGATGTGCCACGACGAAAAAAGCGCAAAGGAGCAGTTCTACAAAAGCCTTGAACGCACGGGTGCGGGATATTTTGATTATTATCTTATGCACGCATTTATGGAGAACAACTACACAAAGTACAACGAGTATCATATCTGGGATTTCGTCAAGGAACGCAAAGCGGAAGGACTTATCAAGAATTTCGGTTTTTCATTCCATGCAGGACCTGAACTTCTTGACAGACTTCTTACCGAACACCCGGAAGTGGACTTTATCCAGCTTCAGCTCAATTATGCCGACTGGAATAACCCGACAGTAAATTCCCGCTTGAATTATGAAGTGGCAAGAAAGCATGGGAAATCCATTGTTGTAATGGAGCCGGTAAAAGGCGGTAAGCTGGCAAACCCTCCCAAAGAAGTCAAAAAGCTGTTCTCTGATTACGCGCCTGACGCATCTCCTGCATCATGGGCGATTCGTTTTGTCGCAAGTTTGGACGGCATAATTACGGTGCTTTCGGGAATGTCCAGTGTGGCGCAGATGGAAGATAACCTTTCTTACATGAAAAACTTCCAACCGCTGAACGCAGAGGAACAGAAAATTATCCGTGAAGCGCAGAAAATTCTCGGTAATTCTGCAGAGATCCCCTGCACCGCCTGTCACTACTGCACTGACGGCTGCCCGAAACAAATTCCCATTCCCGATATTTTCGCCGCTGCAAATCTACAGCTTGGAAACGGTCAGACTGCACAGGCAAAGGAACGCTACTTAGCCATTGCAGAAGGACACCGTGCTTCCGATTGTATCGGCTGCAAGCAGTGTGAAAATGCCTGCCCGCAGCATTTGAAAATTACGAAATTTCTGAAACAGTGCGCTGAAATGTTGGAGAAATAAATGAACATGGGACGAGGATAACGGAGGACTTGCCTATGAGAAAAATTTCGGTACTGCTTTCATTTGCTTTTGTGCTGACTTATTTTTCAGGCTGTACGAAAACAGATGCGCCGACAGGTTCCGATGAGCTGCTGCAAATGCTAAACGAAGAAATTACGGCAGAGGGATCGCTTGATATTACGCAAAAGGAGCAAATTGAAGGAATGCAGACGGAAACTTATTATCTGGGAACAGAGGATAGAATAATCGCTTATATACCGAACTGTATCAAGGACAGCGCAGACGGAACTATACCGCTTGTGCTGAATCTGCATTGGACAAGCGGAACGCCGGAAGAACAGGTGTCAGAAAACGGATGGCTTGAAGTATCTGAAAAAGAGGGCTTTCTGATGATCGCTCCCTTTTATGACAGCTATGACAGCGTGTATAATCATACAGAATATTTTGCCGACATCGTCCGCGACGCATTTGAGCGTTATCCGATGATAGATAAAAGTCGGGTATATGTGACCGGCTTTTCTAACGGCGGTGCGGCTGCTGTTGCACTGACCGATCAGCACCCTGAACTGTTTGCCGCAATTGCCCCGGAAGGCTGGATGGTAGGAATGCAGGATCAGCGGGCAAAGGGTACAGATCACGATATGCCGTTTCAGATAATTCAAGGCACAGATGAATATACTTACGCCACGGATAGTGGTGCTATGGCTATTATGCGTGACGAGCAGGAAGCACTTTCGGATCTCATGCTGTTCAATGAAATGACAGAGGGATCTTTTGTACCGGATTATGATTCCACCCCATATTGGGGCTATCCGGCAGACTCTGCGGAAGTTCTGCAATTTGACGGAAAAGATTGGACGGTATCAAACTACACTAAGGACGGTTTTACCGCTCCATTCGGGCAGCTCATTCTTGTACAGGACGGGATCCATTGGGCAAGAAAACCCCACGCCCGGCTTGCTTGGGACTTTATGAAACACTTTCGCAGGAACGAACAGGGCGAGATCGTGGAGATCAGTGAGGAGACAAATATGAAACAAGTTGATTTTTCAGATTTTCCAAACGTGGAACTGATTGGTGCAGACCTTGACGGTATGAGCGATGAGCAGCTTGAAGTGCTGTATGAGCAGGCAAGATACTGTCAGGCAATGACCGATGCAGATACAAATACCCTTCGGGAACTGGTCTCGGAGGATGCGACCTTTACTCACATGAGCGGACGGCAGCAGACACGGGAAGAATACTTTGCGGATATTGAAAACGGTGAACTGCAATATTTTACTATCGGCATTGACTGTCCGATCGTCACTGTGGAGGGCGACACGGCAAGCGTTACATTTACCTCCGTACTGAATGCCAATGCTTATGGCGCAAAAGGAACTTATCGCATGAGCGGAACGCATCATTGGGAGAAACAAGACGGTAAATGGATCTCCGTCAACACCTCAAACCGGTAAAAATGACAGACGATAAAAAACTTATGCCGCATTTTTGCAGAAAGTGTGGCATAAACCTCTTTTTTAGCAAAATTGTTGTTGTGTGTTTCAAGGAAAAACAATATAATAGAATAAACGGTGCGCGTGAAAACGCCATGTAATAAACATAGGAGGAATTTGCAATGATACTTGATAGGAACGAAAACAAAGAAGTTGTTGTACTTTTAGGTGCAGGCAGTATGGGAACTACCATTGTCCGCCGCATTGCCGCGGGGAAGAAAATATTGTTGGGCGACATCAGTGAAAAGGCTTTGGAGCGGGTGTCCCATGAGTTTACTTACAGCGGTTATGACGTTGAAACGCAGATCGTAGACGCTTGTGATGAACAGTCTATACGGAAATTTGCGCAAAAGGCTGCATCTCTCGGTCCTGTTATGTACTATATCCATACGGCAGGCGCATCTCCAAGTCAGGCAAGCCCCGAACATATCATAAAACTTGACCTTATCGGCACTTCCTATGCAATTGATGCTTTCGGAGAAGTAATGGCGCGTGGCGGTGCAGGTCTTATCGTTTCCAGTCAGACAGGATATATGCCCCATGCTTTAACCGCCGAAGATGAACAAGCTCTCGCCATGACACCCACAGCGCAGCTTGCGGCTCTCCCCTGTCTTGACGGTTCAAAAACGCCCAATCCCGGAGCGGCATATATCGTTTCCAAAAGGGCAAATCAGCTTCGTGTCCGCACAGCGGCGGCTACTTCATGGGCGGACAGGGGCGCAAGAATAAACTCTATCAGTCCCGGAATTATCGTAACGCCTTTGGCATATGACGAGTTCAACGCTCCCGACAACACTTATCAGAATATGATAGACTGTTCCGCTGTGCGCCGTGCGGGAACATCTGACGAGATCGCAGCGGCAGGAGCATTTCTGCTTTCGTCTGACGCAGGATTTATAACGGGAACGGACTTGCTTATAGACGGCGGCGTTATCGCATCTTTAAAAAGCGGAAAATTTGATCTTCGCATAAGATAGGAGGAAATTAAAATGGCAAAAATTCTGATCGCATACTTTTCCCATGCAGGGCAGAATTATTCTCACGGCGGGATCCGTGACCTTACCGTCGGCAACACCGAAGTTGTGGCAAAGAAACTCCATGCAATGCTTCAAAGCGACCTTTTTTATATTGACACGGTGCAGAAATATCCCGACGATCATATGAAGAAAATCGAGATTGCAAAAAAGGAATATGAGCAGAACGCCCGTCCGGAACTTACCGCGCAGGTGGAAAATATGGACGGATATGACACGATAATTCTTGCATTTCCAAACTGGTGGACTACTATGCCAATGGCACTGTTTACTTTCCTTGAAAGCTATGATCTTTCGGGCAAGACCATATGTCCGCTTATCACTCACGGCGGCAGCGGATTTTCAAATTCATTAAAAGATATTGCAAAATTATGCCCGAACGCAAAAATTACCGAAGGACTTGCCATAAACGGCGACAATGCGGCGACCTGCGATAAAGACCTTGAAAAATGAATAAATAAGATTGGTTTGAAATAGGAGGAAAAAATTATGGAACAGAATATCTTACACTCAATAACGGAGCAAAGATCCCGCAATTCGGCATGGGCGTTTATATGGTGCCGGAGGGAGAAGAAACAAAACAAGCGTGTCTTTCGGCGCTCCGCATGGGTTATCGCCATATTGACACTGCTCACGCTTATCAGAACGAACGCAGTGTCGGCGCAGCAGTTCGGGAGAGCGGCATTCCCCGTGAGAAAATATGGGTTACCTCGAAACTTTGGGTTTCAGAGTACGGCGAGGGAAAAACTATGGCGGGCATTGACAAAATGCTTTCCCGACTGAATATCGGTTATATTGATCTGCTGCTTTTGCACCAACAGGTAGGAGATTATATGGGTGCTTGGCGGGATATGGAAAAAGCTGTCGCACAGGGAAAAGTGCGCTCTATCGGACTTTCCAACTTTGAATCCGAGCGGCTTGAGGAAGTCTGCGAAGCGGCGACGATCAAGCCTGCCGCACTGCAGGTCGAATGTCACCCATACTTTCAGCAGAACGAGCTTAAAAAACGCGTTGCGAAATACGGCACGGTCATAGAATCTTGGTACCCGATAGGTCACGGAGATAAAGGACTGATAAATGAGCGTTTATTTTCGGAGCTTGCAAAAAAATACAGCAAGACCAATGTACAAATAATTCTCCGCTGGCACATTCAGGCGGGCAACATTATTTTCCCGAAATCTACAAATCCTCAGCATATCCGCGATAATTTCGATATTTTCGATTTTAAACTTACCGCCGAGGAAATGACAGAGATCGCAAAACTTGACTGCGGCAAAAGGTTCTATACTGCAACATTGGAAGAACAGGAGCGCAATTTTTCCGGTTGGGCTCCGGCAGACTGACGAAAGGGAGTACAGAACATGAAAAAGATGCTGATAGTTTACTATTCGTGGTCGAATGGTAATACAAAGAAAATTGCAAAAATGCTGCAAAAAGCCACCGGTGCGGATATTGCAGAAATTGAAACGGTCAAGCTTTATGAGGGCAGCTATCAGGACGTTGTAGATCAGGGACAACGTGAGGTTGACAACGGTTTTCAGCCTGAGATCAGACCATTGGCGTATTCTGCCGCCGACTATGATGTTATCGCCGTTGGAACGCCTACATGGTGGTACACAATGGCTCCCGCTGTGCTGACTTATCTTAACAGTCAGAACTGGAACGGGAAAACAGTTATTCCGTTTATGACTAACGGCGGTTGGCCCGGTCACGTTATAAAAGATATACAAAACACCTGCAAAGGCGCAAGATCTATCTGTGAAATGGAGATACAATTTGATCCTTCCGGCGGAGATCATATGGAAACGCCAAATGCAAAAGTTGAAGAATGGATCGAAAGCGTAAAAAGATCGTGTGAGCAACAAATATGAAAGCCAAAAAGTTGATAAAAATAATAATAGACATAGCAATGCTCATTCTTCTGCCGCTGCTTATGGCGTATTCTCTTATAGGAGAAACGGCGCACGAATGGTTTGGGTTTGCTATGTTTGCACTGTTTGTTCTGCACCATATCATAAATTTTGCGTGGCTGAAAACGCTTTTCAAAGGCAGATATTCCCCATACAGAATTTACATTACAATAATAAATGTTCTGCTTTTAGCGATCATGCTGCTGCTTCCTGTCAGTGGGATAATTATGTCAAAGCACATTTTTCATTTTTCGGGCATCGGCGGGCTGTCGATCGCGCGGACAATTCATCTTCTTGCATCATATTGGGGAGTTATCCTGATGTCCGTTCATGTGGGAAATCACGCCGGAACACATTCTGCGGAAAAGAAAAATAATTTTACCGTTATTTTATTAATCTTTGCCATTGCCGTGTCGATCTATGGAGCATACGCATTTGCAGATCGTGATATACCTTCCTATCTTTTTCTGAAAAATCAGTTTGTTTTCCTTGATCCTGAGCAGTCCCGGATATTATTTATGGTTGACCAAGCTGCGATAATGTGTCTTTTTGCCTGTGTCGGTGCAGTCATTTCAAAAGGACTGAAAAGACTTGATAATTTGAAAACAAAGGAGAAAAAAGATGAGCAGACCAAGTAAAACAATTGACAACATTGATATAATAAAAAACTGCTCCCGATGCAGCAGGTGCAGAGATGTCTGTCCGGCAGGGATCGACGTTCCCGGAATGATAGAAATTTACAGCTTATATAAAGCAAATGAGAGTAATGAAACGGAAAGAATGAAAATACTGTCCGCCGCATCATTTACGGAAGATTGCATTGAGTGCGGCGCTTGTACTTCCTGCTGCCCTGAAAAAATTGCTGTCATGAATATGATAAGGGAACTTGCAATGCAGCAGATCTGAAACGGCAGTATAAAGCTTTTGTATCTTTATTCGGGTAAAAAATATGAATGAAATAATTGAGATCCTGCACCGAGAATTTGTATATATAAGTTACTATTTCATGGTGCAGCTGCGGCAGATAGCAGGCTATTGGGCGCTGGGAATGGTGATAGGTTCGCTTGTGTCGGTATTTGCAAAAGACACTATCCACAACGCTTTTGACCGTATCCGTGATAAAAAATGGGGCATATGGGGAGTTATCCCCGCGAGTATTCTGGGTATTGCTTCTCCCCTTTGTATGTACGGGACAATACCAATTGCAGCTTCATTTTCAAAACACGGTATGCGCCATGATTGGCTTGCGGCATTTATGATGTCAAGCGTGCTGTTAAATCCGCAGCTTATTATGTATTCCACTGCCCTTGGCGGAACGGCTCTTGCAATACGGATAATTTCCTGCACATTGTGCGGAATTATTGCGGGAATTGTGGTGCATATTTTCTATAAGGACAAACCGTTTTTCAATTTTAACGGTTTTGAACCGAGAGCAAGTCACGATACGAACCCAAATCTGTTTCTGCGTTTCCTGTTCAATTTAGGCAGAAATATAAAAGCAACGGCATTGTGGTTTCTTTTGGGAGTTCTGCTTTCCGCACTGTTTCAGAGATATGTTCCCGCAGATGATTTTGCGAAGCTTTTCGGAAAATCAAACGAGGGATTCGGAGTTCTTATGGCGGCAACGATAGGCGTTCCCCTTTATGCCTGCGGAGGCGGGACGATACCACTTATCCGTGAATGGCTTGCCATGGGAATGAGTATGGGCAGCGCATCGGCTTTTATGATAACAGGTCCTGCCACGAAGATCACCAATTTAGGCGCGCTTAAAATCGTTCTCGGAGTGAAACGGTTCATTATTTACATAGCTTTTGTAATGATATTTTCCCTTGCAACGGGACTTATCGTTAATTTAATTTTATGACCGGAGTGATCGTATGAAAAAATTATTAAAAGGCGTACTCAGCGCGATCATCGCCTTTGGGCTTTCATCTTGCGGAACGGCAAATATCGTTCCCGACAGTGATGCTCCCGTGGTGACTTCGCCAAATAAGGAAGCCTTATCTGCGGAAACTTCATCGGCACAGGAAACGACCGACGACGAAGCCTCCACGGTGTATTTTACTTCCGACATTTCTTCTGACGGAATGATGGCTATATATGAAGCGCTCGGCTGGACTCCCGAAGGAAAGGTAGCGATAAAACTTTCCACGGGAGAACCTCCCGCAAGCAATTATCTTCGTCCCGAACTGATAAAAGATCTTGTGCAGTCCGTTGACGGAACTATTGTTGAATGTAACACCGCATACGGCGGCTCACGTTCCGAAACGGAAATGCACAAACAGGTGGCAAAAGACCACGGTTTTACCGATATTGCCGATGTGGATATTCTTGATGAAGAAGGTTCGGTACAGCTTGAAGTGGAGGGCGGAAGTCATCTTGAAACGGACTATGTAGGCTCGCATTTTACAAATTACGATTCATACATTGTGCTTTCTCATTTCAAAGGACACGCAATGGCGGGCTTCGGCGGAGCAATAAAGAATATCTCCATAGGACTTGGTTCTCAAGAGGGCAAATGTCTGATACATACGGGCGGTCAGAGCCATACAAGCCCTTGGGGCGGCGATCAGATCGCATTTACCGAGTCAATGGCAGAAGCAGGAAAAGCGGTTTCAGATTACCTTGACAACGGCAATAAAATTGTTTATATCAGCGTTTTAAACAATATTTCAATAGACTGCGACTGTGACGGAAATCCTGCAGAACCGGATATTCACGACATCGGCATACTTGCATCAACGGATCCCGTGGCAATAGATCAGGCGGCAATAGACCTTTGTTTTGCGGCAGAGGGAAGCGAGTCTTTACAAAGACGTGTTGAACAGCAGCAAGGCATACACACCCTTGAACACGCCGAGGAGATCGGACTTGGCAGCCGCACTTATGAAATGATAAGCATTGATGAAGCGTAAAATTAAATAAAAGGAGCGAAAATTATGTCAACAGCAATTCAGACTATGGAAAAACCCCGCCTTTCGGTAAAGGTACAAACTCTTGCGGCACTTGCTGCAATTATCGGAGCAGTAGCAGTTCCGCAGGTATTTCACGTTTTAGGCGCAGCGTCGGGACTTGGAACGTCCCTTGGTGAAGCATTCCTGCCAATGCACTTACCGATAATTCTTGTTGGACTTCTTGCAGGACCTTATGCCGGAGCGATCGCAGGGCTTTTAGGACCTCTTGCAAGCTTTGCACTTTCGGGAATGCCCGGTGCGGCAATGCTGCCCTTTATGATGATAGAACTTTGCGGTTACGGACTTTCCGCAGGACTTCTCAGAAACGCAAAAATTCCGACTTTCGGAAAAGTTATCATATCGCAGATTTCGGGACGTGCAGTCCGTGCAATTGCAATTCTTGCGGCAGTTTATCTTTTAGGAAATGAAAGTGTCCGCGTGGCTTCTATTTGGACAAGTATTATATCAGGACTTTTCGGAATAGCATTGCAATGGGCGCTTCTTCCGCTGATAGTTTACCGTGTTGAGGATCTGAAAAAGCATGAAAAGTGATCTTCAAAAAGCAAAAGAAATTATGGAAACTTACGGTGATACTTGCGTTCTGTGCCGTGATGAAATAGTTTTTACAAGCACGGAACGCGGCATAAAACCGCTTGTTGAATTTATCGAAAATCATACGGATATGAAAGGTTTCAGTGCAGCTGATAAGATCGTAGGAAAAGCTGCGGCAATGCTTTATGTTATTCTCGGAGTGAAAGAAGTTTATTCCCCTGTTATGAGCGAATCGGCTGCGGAAGTTTTCAAGAATTACAATATTGTTTATGAATTTGATGAACTTACACAAAGCATCATTAACAGAAACGGCGATGGCATATGCCCCATGGAAGAAACGGTGAAAAATATTTCCGATCCGAAAGAGGGATTTGCGGCGTTGAAAAACAAATTGAAATTGATTATACAGAATACTTGAACCGTAAATTAAAAACGGCAAACAGAATTGAAAAGTTGTTTGCCGTTTTTTTTGCATGATAAAAGTAACGTAAAATCGCCTTTTTCTTATCGGCTCCTCTTGTTTTATTGGGTTTTCCTGCGCATAGTGCCTTTACCTCCGCATAGTCCAGAACAGCTTCATCAACGTCCTCACAGGAGCGCACAGGCGTTTTTTCTGTCATGATCTGCGAAATAAACTTCTGCTTGTTTTCAAGCATCTGATACAGATACGCATCAAATGTATTGTCCGTAGTATATCTGAATATATCCACCTTGTCATAGCTGTTGCCTTGTCTGAGAATTCTCCCGTGACGTTGGGTCATGTCTGATGGACGAATAGGACAGTCAAGGTCATGCAGTGCTGCCATGCGCTTCTGAGCATTCATTCCTGCTCCGCATTTCTGCGTTGAACCTATCATCACTCTGATTTCACCGTTATTCATGCGGTCGAACATTTCCTGTTTCTGCTGTGATGTATCGGCATCGTGGATAAAGGCTATTTCCTTTTCGGGTATTCCCATATCTACAAGTTTTTGCTTGATATCATCATAAACAGAGAAACGGCGTTCCGATTTAAATGATTCTACAGGTGATGTGTGCAGTTCCTCCCACATTTCCGTCGGGATTTCCGCAGTCTTTCCGTCCTTTACACTATGTGCTGTCTTGTACGCTGCCTGTTCATCATAATTTACCCTCGATGTCATTATAATATCGCCGTCACTGATACCGCCGATACTCTCCATTGCCTTTGACAGCCTTTTGCCTTTGGAATTTTTAAGTATCCTTTCGGCATTGTCCTTTTCACCGAGTGTACCTTTAAAAATTGAGTTAAACTCTCCGTTTTCGTCTTTTCTCAGTATCTCAAAATAATTTTCGTTGGATTTTGCCTGCGGTGTTGCAAGGTCACAGAAAATAAGCTGTGTACCTTTGTTGTCACCGGTTTTCTGATAAATGTCAAAAACATTTTTAACGCAAACATTTACCTTTGAATTCGGATCATCGGGAAGTGACGGATCTATGCAGCGCACATCAAGTCCTATTTTCCGTCCGTCACTTGTTATAACAAGCATATTGTCCTCGTTAGGCTTTACTGCTCCGGAACGGACAAGCCTTGCACGCTCTCCCAGTTCATTGATAAGCGATCTTTGCAATGCGGAAGCAGGAATATTGACATTATGCACCTCACACTCCGGACGTGGCAGATTCAGGCTTTCAGCCGTTTTAATATCAGCACATTCTCTGAAAAGCGTCATAAGCTCCGGAAGATTCTGAAATTTTGAAAATCTTGTCTTGCTCTGATATTTTCCGTTGCCCTCCGGCGATAATTCAAGAGAGGTTGTCGTTTCTCCGAATACCGAAGCCCACCGGTCAAAGCTGCTTATACCCAATTCCTCCAGTTTACTGTTCTGCAAATATCTGAGCAGAGAATACATTTCTGACATGGAATTAGAAATTGGCGTTCCCGAGGCAAAAATGGTTCCTTTACCGCCTGTTATTTCATCAAGATAATGGCATTTCATCAGCAGCTCCATCGACTTTCCTGCCGCACTGCCGCCCAGCCCTGCAACATTCTGCATTTTCGTTGGAACATTGAGATTTTTATAATTCTGCGATTCATCAACAAACAGCTTGTCAATACCCAGACTTTCAAAATTCAGCATATCGTCCTCCGGTGTCTTTGCAAGGAGCTTTGTTATCTTATCTTCGTAGGTCTTTATTGATCTTTCGATTTGCTTGACCGAAAAAGAAGAACCTCCTACCGATGCTGCCTTTGCTTCTATAAGTGCTTCTCTTAATGTTTCTGTTTCACGGTTGAGCATCTGAAGCTCTCTTTCATCTGAAAGATGTATTGAATCCAGTTGAGTATGACCGACAATGACCGCATCCCAATCACCTGTTGCTATTTTTGCAAAAAGATCCCGTCTGTTTTCTTTTCTGAAATCCTTTTCTGTGGCAACAAGTACGTTTGCATTTGGATACAGCTTTCTGAATTCATTTCCAAGCTGCTCGGTAAGTGCGTTTGGAACGGCTATCATTGATTTGCTGTGCAAACCCAGACGTTTTCCCTCCATTGCTATGGCTATCATCTCGTAGCTTTTCCCTGCGCCTACCTCATGAGCAAGAAGTGTATTTCCATTGCTGTACAAAGCTCTTGCCACTGCATTTTTCTGATGATCTTTCAGTTCTATGCTATTGTTCATACCCACAAAGTTAAGGTGTGAGCCGTCATATTCACGCAGTCTGACAGAGTTGAATTTCTCATTGTACAGATCTGTCAGAGTTTTTCTTCTGTCAACATCATCAAATATCCAGTCGGCAAATTTTCTTTCGATTTCCTCTTTCTTGCTCTGAGCAACGGTTGTTTTGCGGTGATTTACCTCCAATATGTAATTACCCTTATCATCACGCATTTCCCGCCCCTGCTCGTCCTTTTTACGATCCTTGATTTCGATTTTTTTCAAGTTAAGTGCTGCTTCAATGATCTCATATGCGTTCATATCCGCCGTGCCGTATGTTTCCGTAGCAAGGGTATTATGGTATCCTGTCGTATTATATCCCTCGATCTTCCACTTGTCGGCAGCTTCTGAGTAAACAACATTCAGCTTCTGACGGGTAAAAAAGTCAGGCTTTAATGTTTCTACAATAAACTGCTTTATGTATTTAGGGTCTATCCATGAAGCGCCCAATTTAACGGAAATGTCAGCTGCTTCTATTCTTTCCGGCATGACCGCTTCCAGTGCTTTGATATTTCTTTCAAGTCCTGCTTCCTGTGCTGCTGCAAGTTTTGTACGAATGTTTCCTGTTAAATATTCATCTGCGCTTTCCCACCTCATGCCGTTCTGCGGATCCTGATATATCTTGTCACCCAGCTCCGCTATAAGTTCATCTTCACTTTTTCCTGTAAGCTCGGACATATATTCCATATCCACGCTCACTTTTTCAGCAAGGGAAAGTATAAGCGCATCATTTGCATTGTCGCAATGATCAATAATTATCTGAGGATTAATTGTTATCTTATCAAATATATCTGCCTTTCGGCTGAAATTTCCGTCATCGTCAAACACTTCCAGATTTTTTATCAGATGATATGCATTATCATCTGAAAACAGCTTCTGATTATCCTTGCTGCTGATCCTGCCGTATTTCTCAACAAAGCAATCATACATATCATTGAGCTTATGCTGCGTTTCCGATATGCTTTTTTCAAGAGTGCCGTCTGAATTTTCAATTTGCAGCCGCAGAAGATCATTTACGGTTTCACGAAGTGCAGCCATTTCCTTTATCCGTGCTATATCGCTGTCTTTGCCCTTGACCGCCGTCATTGTATCATCAGCTTCGTGATAATACAGCCTGTCATTTTCAACTATAAAGCTGAATTTCGGCGCATCAGGCGGACAGCTTACAATATCCTGCAAGTGTTCTTCCGTCCGCTCTGTTTCTTTTTCGGCTTTTCTGTATTCGCCCTTAATTTTATTGACAGCTTCTGTCAGCTGCTGCTTCAGATCAGCTCCCTCTTTCGGTATGCACATTGTTCCCGAACCGTACAGTTTGTTGCCCTCAGCCATTTCACCGAGTATCATATCGGGATTATCGGCAAAATATTTATTTACCGCAATGCCGTTATCAAGAATGCCCTTAAATACCCATTCGGGAGTATTTTTTTCAATGCTTACAGGTTTATCCCGTTTTTGCAGAAAGATAATATCTGTCGTTACCTCTGTCCCCGCATTGGATTTAAATGCGTTGCTCGGCAGACGGATCGCACCAAGCAGCTCGGCACGTTCGGCAAGATATTTTCTTACCGATGGATTTTCTTTATCAAGTGTTCCGCTTGATGTAACAAATGCCACAATGCCGCCCGCATGAACCTTATCAAGAGATTTGGCAAAAAAGAAGTCATGGATATTCATATTCAGTCGGTTATAATCCTTGTCATTGACTTTGTAGCTGCCGAAAGGCACGTTACCCACAGCCACATCAAAGCTGTTATTTTCAAAGCTCGTTTTCTCATATCCTGTCACTTGAATATTGGCAGATTG
>CANQPL010000046.1 GCA_947625735.1 uncultured Clostridia bacterium | reverse complement strand
TGTAGAAATTCATGGCGTCCTCCACCATGCGTTTTTCCGTAACGCTCTTAGGTATCTCGTAAAGCTCCTGCATTCTGTTATAACGGGCTTTCATCTTATCGGGCATATCCGAGGTATCTGCCATTCTGTAACCTACTATATCGGTAAACTTGCAGTCGTGCAGACCGTTGAGCAGCGCACGGAATTTCCACCAGTGAAGATAATCTGTATCATAAATATCAATGCCGTACTTCTCCTTGAATGCCGCATAGATATAGGGATGATCCACATCAAAACGGTAGGGCAGACGTGACGATAATATCATTTCCTCCCTGTTCTCCTCATCACGCAGAGGAACGTCCTGCCCACAGCGGTAAAACCATCCGATAAAGCTCAGTGTATCTTCATTCAGAGGAACACCAAGCCCGGGCGGAAAGATAAGGTCAGCTGCCATTACCTTTTTAAACCGCATATCCACATCGCCGTCATTCATAAGAAGCTCATAGCGCATCCACTGCCTGAAATCGGAGTGAAACGGATACTCTTTTCCGTCAATCACTGCCGATGTAGGCAGCTTTGTTACTTTTTTGGCATGAGTATTTCTTTTGCAGGACGGGGCGAATATTTCTGCAAGACTGCTCTTGTCTCCTCGTTGCTTATGTTGTTAAGGAGCAGCCAGAAAGCGGACATTTCGTTGGTATCGATGTCGGCGAGCTTGCCCTTGGGAAATATCTCCTCTGCATTTTTTTCACCGATAAACACGGCTATCCCGTCACGCATGGCAGCAGCCTGTTCCATTGCTGTCGCTCCGTTCTTGGCGATCCTCTCACTTACGGAAATAAGGCTGTCCGCCATAGACGAGGTCTTAGGAGGTATCTCAAATACCTTTCCGTATGCCTCGAGGGTCGTATCCTTGATAAAATCACTGCGCTTGTACTCGTACTTCATAGCTTATCTTCCTTTCATCTCAAACCGCTTTCGATGCCTGATCGGGCGTGAATGTCTTTGTTTTAAGGTCAAATTTGCCCTTGACGGGATCACCCTGCACGTTAAAATTGCCCGAAAGTGTCATCTTGTTAGTTCCGTCAATGCTGCTTACCGCCACTGCCGCCTGTTCACGGTAGGCAGTCACCGTTCCCTCATCGCTTTCTGCCTCAAATGCAAGCACTTTGAGCATATCCACAAGGCACTCATCGTAGGTCTTGCGATCCTGACAGATTTCGTAGACCTTTTTAACCGTCTCCTGCTTGCTCATAAGATCGGCAGTAAAGGCGTAATTGGGCGTGTAGCCTGTGGTGTTGGTGGTGTCCGCATCATCGCAGATGTAACGGACGGATTCGGTCTGGGCGTTGGGGTTCTCGTTCATCTGGCTCCAGCCCTTACCCATGCGCTCCCACTGTGGTTCCTCCGATGAACTCATGTTAAGATAGTGATGTATTTTCGAGCGTGAAACGGTTCCCGTTGTTTTTGTTTCAGCCATGATAACTCCTCCTATTCCTTGATATATTCCATTATTATCTGTACCGTGTAAACGCCTTTTTTCCCCGTAATATCCATTTCCGAGAGCATGGCGTTGGCTGCCCGTATCCTTGATGCGGTGCAGCCTGCGGGCAGTGCGGGCAGATTCCCGATGTTATACTGCGAATCGAACCACGCCTGCAACCGTTCCATAAATTCACTGTTGCGGAGCCTGTCGGCGTCCGGCTTTGCAAGACGGCGGACAGTTATCTGACAGGAATACTGCCTTATCTGAGTGCCGTCAATATAGCTGCTCAGAATATCGTCCGAATCGGGGAAAATGCCGTAATTTTCATTCTCAGATTCAGTCCAGTCAATGTGTATTTTTTTAGTATCAAATTCGCTCATCAGGGGACAGGACGCTATATATTCCCGCATAGCTGCAATAATGCTCATGTTATCGCCTCCTTGCCCGTGCGCCTGCAAGCCGTGCAGCACTCTCCAGAATTTCTTCCCTGTGAACAGCTTTCATTCTCTCGAACCAGAACCGCCCCCGCAGTCCGCCTTTAGCGATACCCTCACGACCGCCGCCTTTGTTGTTGTAATACTGATTGGCGGCATAAGGTACGCTGTAACGAACGTAACCGCTGCCGTAGACGGTACCGAGGGCACGTTTGAGAACACCATTCAGAAAAGGGCAATACTTGTCACAGAGCCGCACCACGGTACTGTCAATGTACTTCTGAACTTTGCCGCCTTTTTCGATTCCCCTTGCCCTGAGCAGCTCCTCAGCACTTTTCATTCTGACTTGTACCATTATTTCACCTCCGATCCGGTTATTTTTTCGGTTCGGTTATTTCCGCTGACCGGTCGGGCTGCTGAATATCCGTTCCCAAACGAATTAAATTAGCGGGTGCAGGCGGCATCATGCCGCTATTTCACCTCCAGCTCCGTGTGCTGCATTGCGGGAGAGCCGTAATCACGGGGATATACCTTCATAACGGTAAAGCCCTCCCGCATTATATCCGCCCCGCTCCCTCTTGCGATCATGTCGCCCTCTTTGATTTCCACGATACCCGGGATAAATACGGCAATTCCGTCCGAACGTTCTTCGCCGTACCCTTTCACCTGAAATCCGAAGCTCGCCTGCCACATACACTCACCGCTGTACACCACAGCTCCGCCCTCCTCATCGGGACGGACGACCGTGCAGCTGCCGTTTGTTATCATACCCATTCCACCGTCCTTACCACATCTGAAAGGTACAGGGAAAGCACTTCTGCATACCGTTCGCTGCTGCTCCTTACCGTTCCCACTGCATAGGAAACCGAATGATTTCCCACCGTTTCAGAAGTCCGCACACCGCTCCCCTTGTCGGTGATGTTCTTCTCATCGGCAAGAGCGCAGGCGCACAGTTTCAGACGGGTTTGCAGAGAACTCCCCGCAGGGGGAGGCATCTCTGCAAAGGCGTAACACGTTGCCGCATTGATGTACGCATCGGCAAAACGGGCAAGAGGTGCATACTCCTCCTCGGTCAGACTGCCCTTGTATTCATCATGATAGAATGTCCAGTCCGCAAACATTTCTTCACGCTCCTGCGGTGGGCTTAGGCTTGCGGGGCTTTTTCGGTGCGGGTTTTCCGATAGTCCTCATGGCGTTCCTCCTCACTCTGCGGCGGGCTTTTTGCTTACATAAATGCCCGCTGTCTTGTTCTTGCAGACCTCAGCAATGCCGTAAAAACGCATGAAAAGCATATACGCATCGGCGGACTGATTCTGCTCGGGGGTTATGATCTTGTTTACCATGTGCTTTGTGTGCTGAATTATGGCGGACTTCTCCACGATCATGAAGTTTATCTCCTGCGCTCCCTCTGCCTTTTTGAAACCACCTACCTCCTCATCAGCGGTAGTTCCGTCCAGCAGGTCAATAGCAGTGTAGAATCTTCTCTGGGGTACTTTTATTACCTGTGAAAATTCGCTCATTATCGCCTTGGAATGGTATGTGTCCATGTCGTTTATCATATTGGCAATGGTGGGCGTGATGAACAGTATCCTGCCGCCGCTTACCTCGTTTTCGTCCATGGTGTTCATGCCCTCACGGAGAGCGGCAATGCCCGCCTCGGCTGTTTCAATGCTCATCTCCTTTGAAGTCACCTGATCGGCGCTTGCATAGGTGGCAAATCGGTAGGCGTCCAGCTCCGGCACGACCTTGTCCCGCATGAGCTGAGCGGAGAGCTTGCCGAAAGCTACGGAATCTGTTTCGGCATCGTCCATTGAATCTATCTGATATCTGCCGCCCCTGTCGTAGTTGTAGGTATACTCCTTATATGTGAGCTTGGTAGCTCTGTCCACATAGCCGTTGTTACGGGAGTAATCCGCAAGACCGTCCATGTCCATAATGGGGATAACGACCGTTTTTGCGGTAGCGCCCTCACGGATAAGGCTGTTGTCTATGTCAAGTACGGACGTAGCCGAAGCCTGACGGTACACCTCGTCAAGATAAGGGATATACCTCTTGATAAGTTCGATAGTGGTAACGCTTGCTGCCATTGTTCATTCCTCCTATTCATTCACTGCCAGACCCATTGCCTGACGGATCCGGCTGTCGTTTGCCATTGTTTCTGCCGTGCCTCCTGCCCCCGTGGAAACAGTCGCCACGGGCTTATTATCCCCGCCGAACATGAACGCTTTTTCGCTCCTCGCACGTTCTATCTGTTCGGAAAGTCCCGACACCTTGTCCCCGTCCAGCTTCACAAGGGAGCTGTCGATAAGGTGCTTTGCAAGGTCAACGTCCTTAGCCCCTGCACGTGTCAGGGCAAGAGAGATAGCGCTGTCCACCTTTGCGGCGGCAATGTCGGCGTTATACTTTTTCTCCCAGTCGCTGACGGACTTTTTCAGGGCTTCCACGTCCACGCCGTCAAATGCTTTCACCTTTTCGGTAAGCTCTGCGGCGTTTTTCTCTGCGGCGGTAAGCTGTGCCTTTGCTTCGCTCAGCTCGTTAGCGGCTGCGTCCTGCTCCGCCTTGTGCAGCTCCATGACCTTGCCTGCCTGCTCCTCGCTCAGACCGAGGGCAGTCAGTTCTTCCTTTTTCATTGAAAATTCCTCCTCTTTTAAATTTGATTTTAAGCATAAAAAAAGCACCTTTAATCGGTGTTTTTTTATCTTTTAACGTCTGACACTGAGTATGAAGTTTTCGGCTTTTTCTTTTAGGAAAAGCCACAGCCACTCCGTGTGCTGTACCACAGCGGCAGCAAAAATCACTGCCGCACCGCCTTTCATCAGTGCGGCGATCCTCTGTCGGGTCTTTCTTTTTCTGCTCATTTTATCAGGCTCCTTTCGTTTTTGGGCAAATTTAAAGCACCCTTTTCAGAGTGCTTTTATACATATTCTCTTGATTTCTGCTAATCCCAATAAATATCCGGTTTTTCAAAACTTTTTGGCTTTACGGTTCCGTATTTTTCGATTGTATAATCAAAATCGTCTGCAATGCTTTTGTCAATGGTATCTGAAAACTCTTTGAAGTCTTCTTTGGAAAGTAAGTTCATATGGCTCGGAACCCAGATGTTATAACCAAAATGGTGGGTAAACCTCGACATGGCACTGACCCAGTCTAAATCATTCTTACGGCTCATTTTATCGCCCTCTCAAGTTTCTTTTCAAAATAATTCAAGGCATTAGGAAAATATTTTTTCATCTCTGCGTGCCTTTGTCTATCAAACTGTGCTTCAAACATATGAGCAAACGGTTCTGCTGTAACATTGAGTGGATTTCCGTCCCAATAGCCATTTTCATGGAATCCGCACCCTCTGACCTCATTGTGCGTTATTGCACTGAATATGTCGGAGACAGCCGACTGTGTACGGAAATCGCCTAACTCTCCGGAAATTATTTCATTTGCTTTTGCTAAATCCTGAATTTTGAATTTCCTTATGGTTTTCATTTGATAGGCATTAACATCACTTCTGAGAATATCCAAAAACTGCTTATCATCGGAAAGTGTGCCAGCCAAGTCATCTATCATGTGACCGTGTTCGTGAAACCACGTTGCCCCCGGACCTCTTCCGTTTGCAATGTCGTCCAGATAGTTCAATGAGATTTTCTTTGATACAAGGTTGTAGTTTGGAGTGCCTAAAAACGTGAAATCGCCCACGGAGTTTTCCGGCACATATTTCATAAATGCTTTTTTTCCTAACGTTCTGCCGTGAGAAAATTTATCAATAAGAACAGCTGCATAATCTTTGGTTATGGTGTCATTGGCATATACAAATTTTTTGAACTTTCCGAGTTCTGATTCCATTGTACCACCTTTTACCCCGCTTGTCAAGGGGGTATTCGCTTTTTTGACCGCCCAAACCGCTTTCTGCGATACCGATTTTCCGAAACCTGCCGTCCTTACCCTTGCATTATCCCTCGGCAGGTCATTATCCTTGATAAACTTATCAAGCCGTTCCTCTCTGACTTTGAGCGTAACAGCACGCCGTTCAAAATCAGCATCCAGCTTAGCCTTAAGCTGCGGGTCAATTCCCTCTGCGTTCCTCGCCCCGTCAACGGCTGCAAGCTGCCGTTTTGAATCCCTGACCGCCCGTTCATATGCCCGCTGCTTCTGAGTCAGGGCGTAATAAGCGTTATTCTCCTCTTTGGTAAAGTCCGGTGTGTGGAACGGTGTGTCAATGCCCTCGAAGTACGGAAAAAAATTGTGCCGGCAGTTCCAGCCCCCAAGCCCGTCACCCGTGCCGTAGCCCGTGGCATCGTAAAAATACGGGTATTTCGGATCGCCCTTTTTCAGTGAATATATCTGCCCCTGCCATTCGGCATGAGAGGGTCTTGCTCCGAAATGTGAGGAAACCTCCACATATCTCGACCCCAGCTCATTTGCAAGGTCAAGCTGCACATCACAGCAAGCCTTGTTTACCGAGGAAAGAACTGCACGGCGCACGCAAACGTCCACCTGACTGCGCCGCCCGCTCGGGTATGTTACCTCGGTAAGCCCCTTTTTTACAAGCTCCTGCACTGCCGAAAAGATAGCGTCATTGTAGGAATATGCCCCCGAAATGACTTTCAGATGCGCAAGATCCATAGCGTCAGACAGCGTTCTGTTTGTTTCCGATGCAAGAGAATTACAGAGATTTCTCATTGCTCCGCTGCTGTTTTTCATGCCCTTGGCAAGCAGCTGGGAAAGAGCAGCGGAACGGAAATATTTGTCTATCCTTGCACCCGTTCCGGCGGGCATTTTCCCCATTTGCGCCGCCGTTCTGAATATGTCGGCGTCCTCTTTGAGTGCCTCTTTTATGGTGTCGGTGTAAAGCTCCTCGATCGCTTTTTCACGCCGACCCAGCTGCTTTGCTATCCTCTTGTTTATCTCCTTGGCGGAAAGCCTCAGCTCATTTGCCTTGTAAAGCTGCCACTGTGCCGAGGGCGTCAGATAATTTGCCTTGCTTACCCGTCTGCATACGTCTGAGATAAGCTGCCCCTGCAGCTCCTCTACTAAGTATAGCACATCATTCGGCAGCTTGTCAAGCTTTGCGGGAGAGATCATTCAACATCACTCCCATATAAATTCACGTTTTCGCCGTTTATCTCCGCTATCATGGCTCTCGCCTCGTCCTCTGTCTCGCCGTACCATTTCATGCGGTATTCACGGGGCGCCATGAGGCTGTCCCGAACGTCCTGACGGTCTTTCTCCCGTTCGGCGTCCTCATCTATTATGACTGATTTGTCAAATTCCACCTCCACCTCAATATCTTCGGGAACGTTAAGACCGAAAAAGTCCCTGCCTATCCCTATTACAGCCCAAATCACCGACAGCACAAATTCCTCGACCGTTATGTAATGCTTATGTGCGTTTTGTATCAGATCCTGCCTGTCGCCCGTGTACTGAGTGGCGGTCACCACCGTGGAGTTATTGAACTGATAATGCTTGTTTCCCAGACCGCATTTAAAAGACAGATAGTCAAGCTGCGCCTGCACGGCTGCGGTATTATCGCCGATCCTCAGCTGGGGGTTAAATTCATAGATAAATTCCTTGTCGCTGTTTTCGGTGGACATGGGGAAATTTACAAAGGTAAAAAGCTGCTGCCCCACGTCATTTGGCGTGACAGCGACATTTTCACCGTCTGCGGTCATAACGTCCTCCACCAGATCTTTTTTAAGAAAAATTTTCTTCTGACCAAGGAAAATATCCTGCACAAGATTATTGTAGGCAAGGTCAAGACCTTTGAGAACGTCAAGGGCGCAGTCGAACACCGACAGCCCCATGCCGCCGTTGTGGGGGATATTGTTTTCAATGTTTGGCTCTGCAATTGCAAACCACGGCACAGCAGAACCTGTCCGCACCTCGGGGAGCAGTCCTGCGGGCAGCGGCACTTCTTTCATATCCCCGTTTTCCGTGTCAAAAAGGTGATTTCGTATCACATAGCCGCCCTTTTCAAAGGTATGCACTTCAAGAAATGTAAAGTGCCTGCCTTTTTCCATATGCTCAGAGCAGAACGCTGCCTCGGTGATCCTGCCGCTGCGGACTGATACGGGAATTATCTGCCCTGCGGATATGTATTCCAGACGGATACGTGTATCCTCAGTGCCTGTGAGAGTGCCGTCACTGCGAAGTCCCGCATTTTCAAGGCGTATCGTCACCGCACCCGTACCCATGGCAAAAGCCTTTTCCACAAGACGGTTGGCTTCCACCCAGAAATGGTTGTCGCCCAGCACGCCGCCTGTGCCTTTCTCCCCCTGCACAAAGCGGTTCACCGCATCATCGCCGATCTTTACCTCTGTTTTTTCGTTGAGCAGGATTGACGCCCAGTCCTCGCAAACCTTTTTTGCCATTTTCAGTGTGTACAGGTCACGGTGCAGATGCTTTTTCCCGTTGTTGACCGAGTAACGATGAAACGGCTTGTAATAGCCCCGCCACCAGTCCTGCCACAGTTCAATATGTGCGCTGTAATAATCGGCATAAGCGCAGCAGCCGTAATTACTGCGTACCCATTCTATCATTCTGTTATTCGTTCGGAATCACCCCTTTCAGGTCAAAATAATTAAGATAATTTGCGCTGCTAGAAGCAAGAGGCAAGAAGCAAGAGGCAAGAAAAATTTTGCTGAACCTTTTCTTGCTTCTTGCCTCTGAATTTCTTGCCTCTAGCAGCGTTCCCATTCTATCATTCTGTTATTCGTTCGGGATCACACCTTTCAGGTCAAAATAATTAAGATAATTTGCAAAGGAATATTCAAGGGCATCAGCCGTATCTATATCCACCGTACCGTCATCAAGCCGCACATCTCCCTCGGTGTGCTTGCTGTCCCAGACCTGTTCGCACAGACTGTCGATAACGTTTGTGCAGTCCCTGTAAACCTCAAATCTTCCCGTGATGATAAGGGAATTAAGTGTGTTGATTCGGTTTGTTATCCTGCCCTTGTAGCAGTCAAGAATTTTAACCGGGATATGCTTTGCGGCAAAATATCCTCTGATAGTGTTGATAAGTGTCTGCTCCGCACAATCACAGTAAATTGCGGGTATGGGAACGCTCTTGTAAAGACTGCGGACATAGATGTAAAAGTCGTACAGCTCCCGTGCGATACGGTTAGCATCAATGGTTCCCTTGCCGCCCTTTATCTTGTGGTCGGCGATAACATACAGCTTTTTAAACTCCCCCTGAATGCCCGCTGCCACAAAAGAGGTCTTAGACATATTCCCGCCGAAGTCCACGCCGATATTTATCATGCGAAGTCCTGCAGGCAGTGTGTCGGTGATATAGTCCGCCGTCCGGTCGGCAAAGGTCTGGAAGATAAGCCCCTCGGCTGCACAGCGTTTACCCTCTATCTTCCTGCGGTATTCTGCCGTGTTCCGGTCGAACTGTGAGATAAACTCCTCACGGCGTTCCTCACTGATGTTGGTATTATCGTAAATGGTGAACCGTTCATAATTATAGCCGCCTTTCAGCTCACCGCTTTCCGCTCTGCGGGAGTATCTGTCAATGTATTCGGTGTAGATTTTTGCCCGTGGGGCGGCAGGGTTCAGATCCCAGAATGTACGGGGGTCAAGGGCTGCTGCCTGACGGGCAAGGGCTTCATTTATGGTGTTTTCGTGGTGCAGATCTATCTCGGTAGCGATCCACATTCCTATTGACATACCTCTGAATTTTTCGTAACTGTCGGACTTGCCGCCCCCTAAGAATATGACTATCCTTTCCCGCCCTCGGGTAAAAGGACCTTTAATGATAAGTGCCATATTCTCCTCATACTTTCCCCAGCGGCACTGCCCACGGAAGTAATGCTCTATTCCAAAGCCGTTGCAGTCGCCTAAAATGGTTCGGGCAGTGGACAGTGTTGAGGCAGTGGCAAGGTGCAGCTTGTCCCTGCTCCTGCACAATGCCCGGCAGAACGCTACCACATTATCAACGGTCTTGCCTGCTCTGACAGCTCCCTCGGCAATATTGATACGGCAATCCTCGGCGGCTCTGATGTAGCGCAGGTGCTTTTCGCCGAAATTATAGGGGATAGTTTTAGCTTTTCTTATCTTCCGCATTACGGATATCCTCCTCCAGCTCCGACAGGTCTTCCACCTCTGTTTCCGTTTGCGGCTTGTCGGTGTACCTGTCGGGCATACGGTTTTTGAGGAAAAGAGAAAGCGCCGCCATGTTGGGGGCATTACGCTTTTCACGCATGACAACGTGTTTTCTGCCGCCCTTGTAGGATATCTCCTTTTCCGTCACCGTTCCGCCAACCGCCGCACCGATAAGAGCAGCCTCGGCTTCTGCGTTGATAAGCGCTTCATTCTGCGCAATAAAATCCGCCGCATCAGCATGACGGGCGGAGAAATTCTTCATAATTTTCTTTCGTTTTCCTGCATTCGGTTCCCGCATAACGGCTCTGAGCATATCACCCACCGTTCCCGGGGAGATATCCGATTTTTCCTCCTGCGGATCCATTGCAGCGGCAATATCCCGCAGTGCCTTTTCTCTGCTTTCCGTTCTCATCACCTCATATAAGCGAAATGCCGCCCCGCTGAGGGGCGTTTGTTTTTGACGGGTAATTTAACGCTCAAATGCTTTCCGTTAAATTTAAACGGCATTTTAAAGCGTTTAAAAGCATAGTCAACCTTTCAGAAGTCAGAGGATAGATGTTAGAGGATAGAAAAAATTTGCACGACACTTATTTGACGCTCGTTTGACCTGATAGGTCAAACGAACTTCTATCCTCTAACTTCTAACCTCTATCCTCTAATAGGGTATGCTCCGCCATTCGGCGCAGAGTACCTATTCTCTGTCCGTTGGCTTTTCCTATGACAGCCTTACCCTTTGCGGGGGAACGTATCGACCCCGCCTTAAAGCAAGACCTTTGTAAATACAGCACTGACACTTGTCCTGTGTGTCCTGCCGCCGAATTTCAGCTCCAGATATGCCCGCTGCTTGCGGAAATTGTAACCCTTTATGTATCGGGTCTTGTCACTGAGCCAGCCGTCTGTTACCGTTACCGTTCTGTCGGGAGCGATGACCGCTCTGCTCTGCCCGATAGGCAAACCGTTATTGATGAGCAGCCGCAAAAAAGGTTCTTCACTGCTTTGTATAGGTGAGGGCTTTCCCAGCCACCGTATCACGCCCGGGAGAGCGGTCACTGCCCTGTGCATTTCGGGCGTGTAATTGCATTCGAGGAACACATAACAGGGAAACAGCTTGTCGGTGACCTTTTCCCACCTGCCGCCCTTTCTGAGCAGCAGTTCACGGCGTGGGACAAAGGCGGGGATATTTTCACGGTTCAGTGCCGTCATAACGCACATTTCCTCACCGGGAACGGTCTGTACAACATAGATCACTTTTCCTCACCTTTTTTCTGTTCAAGATACTCTGCAAGCTGTCTGTAAAGCTCGGGTTTCTCCTTGGAAAGTGCCGCAAAGAATTTCTCTTTTACCGCATCAAAACCCGCCTCGGTAAGCTCCTTTGACTTCACGTCCAGACTGCGCTTGTAGGATACCGCCCGCACCAGCTCCGATGCCTGCTTGATTAGCTTTACCGGGTCTGTTTCCCTCAGATCTTCCGGGGAAAGCTCCCGCACTGCCGACATCATCAATCCGGACATTATCTGCACCATACCCTCGGTAGTGTCAAGGTCGGGATACTTAGCACACTCCCGCATTATGTTCTTGAAATTTTCCTGCGCCATGCGGATAGCTGCCATATCCTCGCAAAAGCCCTTTGCATAGTTGCATATTGCCGCCTGTGAAACGCTTTCTCCCGCACTGTCGGCAATATACTCCGAAATATCTTTGTAGGTGAAGTCTGCGGAGAGTATCATCTCCTCAACAGCCGCCTTTATCTCCGGTCGGAGCCTGTCTATTTTGCTGTGTTTTCTTCTGCTCATCTTATCACGCCCTTATACACGGGTCATTGATAACGCCCGCCAGCAGCCTTACGCCTTTTCCCGACACCTTAGCTTCGATATCGTCAATATCGTTGTCGGAAACGTTGGCGGGCTGTTTGCTGCCGCACAGCCGCAGGATAATATATCCCTCCATGCTCAGATAATTAACGCAGTCGGTAAATGCCTGCCTGTCCATTTCACCGTCAAGTGCCCTTCTTACGGCTGCAAGGCTGTTGAACACCGTCCTGCCGATGTTGATAGCCCGCAGCACTATGCCGTTATTTTCAAAAAAGCCGTCTGCACGGAGTTTCCTGCGAATATCCTCCTCATTCATTCCGCACGCCTCCTTTCATCTCCATAAGAATATCCATGATCTTGTCAAGTTTCTTTTCGGTCTTGACCTGCTCCCGGAGAAAGTCCTCTTTTGTGAGATAATTGTCCTTTATGTCAGCAATAGTGCTGCGGGTTGTTTCGATCTCCCGCTTCAGACTTTCCAGCTCGTTCTTGTCGGCTTTCTTGTCAAGTGCCGCAAAGGAGCGGGCAAGGAAAAATCCCACGATACCAAGCAGTACGGTGATGATCGTCATGTATATTTCCGCCGCCATGTTTTTCCCCCTTTCCAAAAAAAAATATGGTGTACAGTTCTATCTTCCGATATAACTATACACCATTTTTGTGAAATGCGCCATTGAAATATTTCACTAAATAATTTCAATTTTCCTCATCGCCGTCAAAAAAGTTTATCTGCCCGGGGAGCGTGCTGCGGCATTTTTCTGTATTTTCTGAAACAATGTTCCGGATCTGCCGCTCGGTCAGACCGTAGAGCCTTGACAGCTCCCCGAAATTATACCCATTAAAGTCCCTGACTATGTATCTGTTCCGGCTTTTGAGCGTGAGCTTTTTCGGCATTCTGATGTTAATGGAGCTTCCTGCATAGGTCGCCACCAGTTTCTTGTATGCGTCAAGCCCTATGCAGTCGGCAAGCTCTTTCTGCTCCTCGTCAAGATCGTCATAGGTAAGCTCGTCAAGCAGTTTCATTTTCGCTCCCTCCGATACGGTTTCAGATAAGCCTGATACTGCTGTTATTGGCGGTAAAGGTAGCTTTCATGGTCTTGAACGATGTGTAATATCCTTCGTTTGCCTCTGTCCCGTTTACCGGTTTCGGATAAATCGTTTTGATAATTTCAAATCCCTTTTTACCCGGCTTTTTTACAGCTTCTTCCTGTTTATTTGCCGACTTTTTCCCTTTTTTCACAGCGGGGAAAAATCTGCGCACTATCTCTTTGTCGTTGATGAGCCATTTCAATGAATATTCGCCGTCAATAAACGGTATCAGCACCGATCTTGTAGCGGTAATCTGTGCTTGCACGACCGTGACCTTGTACCCGTCGATCATGAAATTTACATAGCCGTTCTTCATCAGCTCTCTTTCCGCCTTCTGCCACTCTGCCTGTGTCATGATCCTGCCTCCTTTCGTTTTTTAAGCCCCTCAATTATCCGCCGTACATCATCAGCCCCCTGACATCTTTCCACAGTCTTTTTAAAATCAGCAGCGCAAGTTTTACAAAGATAAAGGGAAAGCTCCCCCTCCTCGTTTACTTCTAAATGAATGTGACTTGCGGTCTTTCTCGGGATATTCATGCCGCATATATCGCAGATGTGCGGCACGTCCATATTCTCGGGCTTTTCTCTCGGTTTTTTCTGCGTGCCGCTCAGTGCCGCTCTGCCTTTTACGCTTATCCGCCACATGGCGGCTGACCGGTTCTGCGGTGTCCGGACCGTTATGCTCTCTGCAAGCTCCTCATCTCTCAATGAGCGCAGTGCCGCTCCGACACGGTAGAGCGACAGCCCCGTGCGGTCTGCGACTTCCTTTGCCGTTACGTACTCAGAGAAGCGCAGCAGGCATTCCATAACGATTTTTTTCTTTTCTTCCATGGGGTTCACCTTCCTTTCACAGCCGGTCAATACCGGCATAGTCCGTGCTGAACGTCCTGAGCCACGTTTCAAGACAGCTCCTGCATCTGTCTGTTCCATTGCCGTCACACATCTCGCAGAATCCCCACCAGTGGTAGGCACCGTCATTAAAACGGAAAAGAAAATCCAGAAGTTCATCGAATCCCATGGAGCCGATCCGCTCCGCATTTGTCATTTCCTTTCGCTCCCCGCCGGTTTCATCATTCTGACCGGGCGGGTCATGATCCCAGAAACACATATGCTCCGGATCATCTTCCGACCAGTCACAGCTTGCCTTGTCATTGGTTGCCGGGCATTCGCTGCACAGCATATCCCGTCTGCCGCAGGAGGGACAGAATACTGAATGACCCTCTTGCATATCCCAGAACAGAGCCATTTCATAACCGCATTCCGGGCAGACTTCAAAAACCATTTCACGCATTTACCCCACTCCTTTCATATATTGTGTTTGACCCTCTCCCGCTCCTCACACCGCTTGGCATCGTTGAAGCGGTCAAGAGTTCCCACAAGGTAGCCTGTTATTCGTCTGATACGTTCAAAAGGAACAGCGTCAAAGTAATATTTCAGATCGGCATATTCCCCGTCAATGCGGACGTCCATGCCGATAATGCGGTTGTGGGGATACTTCTTTCTTCCGTGTTCTATGTATGCCGTAAGCTCCTCAGGCAGCAGTTCTCCGCCGTTCACCGTAATTTTTACATCATCAACTATCATATTTCCACCTCAATATCCTTTCTGAGTATAACAAGCAGCTCCGCATATGCCGAATTGACCTCTGCGGGGAGCGGAACGGTTACCTTCGTTATCGCCTTGCATAACTTGTCCGCCGTTTCCGTCAGCTCCTTAACCCTTTGCCGCAGCTTGTAGTCCCTGATGCACAGATCCCTGTCACTGATGTAGCGGCGTTCATACTCCTTTTTAATCTTCTCCGCTTCTGCTGCGGATATATTGCCCCGGTCATAGCTGCTGTATAACTTGTAGAGCTTGTCAAAATACTTGTATTCCGCCGCAGGAAAGCCCCCGACATCAAAGGGCTTTCCGTTAAGTGCAGCGAGATAACATTCCGTTGTAAGCTGCTTTACGACCTTGTTATCATAAAAATCTGTCATGATATGCCTCTCTTTCTGCGTTTTAAACGCTGTTTTTTCTGCCCGTTCGCCCTTCCCGTATAGCTTTTCTTTCGGCGGATTCGGCATAGCGTTTCAGCCCCTCAATAAGCGTCCTGCCCTGTTCTGCGGTTATGAACCGGAAAGGCTGCTCAGGGAATGCGGTGATCCCCAATATCTTTCCGATAGCCCCGCATCTCCCGCAAACATGGACAGCCCGCCCTTGATGTGACAGAGCTTTATGACGCTGTAAACCGTTTCCGATACAAAGGTGGGAGCGTAGTCCACCTCCCTGTAAACCTCTGCCCCGTGGGATTTCACGGCAAAGTAGTCCTCGATTATACGCACCTGCTTTTCGCTGTCGCCCTTGTAATTTCCCGTCCGCAGTGAGGACAGGATAGAACCGGAAACACCGATATTCTTCCCCGCCTGTGTGTAGGACATGGGCTGACCGCTGCTGTCGGGGTGTTCATTTCTGTACTGCTCTACCATTTCAAGAGCCGCACTCAGTCTTTCGTTATCCATGGCTTTTTCTCCTTAATTGTTTTCGTTCTTTAAACGATTTTCTGCGCCTTGTATCAGACGCTTGTAATCAAGCTCCTCGTGCTCGCCTGCTGCCTTGGGGAGCTGACGTTCTTCTGCGGTTATCATCTCGATATTATCGGGCTTTTGC
Source organism: uncultured Clostridia bacterium (assembly GCA_947625735.1). Lineage (GTDB taxonomy): Bacteria > Bacillota > Clostridia > Oscillospirales > Ruminococcaceae > Huintestinicola. Next base: position 2,805 of record CANQPL010000046.1, on the reverse strand, counting down.
AGCGATACCGCTCCTACCTTGCGGTTTGCCTCAGATACTGCCAGTGCAAGCGCATCTATCCGCATATCTCCTGTAAGCTCGCTGCCCATCTGCCGTATGGCTCTGATCTGATGAGCGATAAGCCGCTGCCTGTCTGCAATATCCCCGCCCTCTGCGGTGATGTAGTCCACAAATACCGACATATCCAGATACCAGTCGCCCATATAGCGGTCGTCCCTGTCGTAGATACGCACAGTATCAAGCTCCGCAGGATCGTAGCGCACATAAACCTCTTTGCCCACATACTTCCAGTTGTCCGCACCGCAGTTGTACCACAGCTTTTCGCCGCCGTAGGTGACAAAAACGCCGTTTTCCCGTACCTTCTGATAACGTGTCGTCCTCATGAGCAGCAGGTTGAGCGTTCCCTCATCACAGGCAAGGAACGTTCTGCGCCGTATGGATCTGCACCACGCCTCCGCACGGGTAAGCCCCGCAAACTGAGGTTCGCAGCCGCTGTACAGGCTGCCGTTGTAGCCCTCTAACAGAATATCCAGCTGCTCGCGTATCTGACTGTCATAGGGGACGAAACCGTGTTTTAGCTGCCACCGCAGGCTCTCCGGTCGTTCCATGATATTGCCGCCCGTAAAGGTAGCTACTACCCTTGAAATGGTGTTTTTAAGCGTTAAAAACATTCGCTCAATAGGCTTTGCACGTCCGTTTTCGGGAATGGCGTTTATCATCTTCACGCCCAGATGTTCAAGAATGGTAGGCGGGTCTGTGACGTTTTCCTGAGATTTTCTTCGCCTGTGACCCTTTCCGCCTATGTCGTGTGTCAGGAACTCTCTGCCGTTGTCCACATAAAGCATTTTCGGAACACCGCACCGCATGATGGCATGGCGCAGGGCAAGCACTGTAGATTCGGAGCTTGGGTTTTCGGTGATGTTCCACCCCACAAGCACCTGTGTTTTGGCGTCGAGAATGCCGGTTATGTAGAGTCTGTGGACTTTGGAGCCGTCATTTGTGCGGGTCATGAAGTCAAGGGTGTGGTTATCCGCTACCCATACATCATTGGCTTCAATGTCGTCATAAAGACGTATGATGTAGGGCAGACACTCATCACGGCACTCCTTTTCGGAGTAACGGAAGTATTTCACCACCGCCTGCGGCAGACGTTCCGCCGCCCGTCTGAATGTTCTTTCCGAGGGCATTGCCGCCGCAAGCTCCGGGCAATTCTCCCTTGCCCATTCTGCCGTAAGACGGCAGCAGTCGGAGATCGGCAGCTCCCTGTCGCACAGGTAAAGGTCATAGAATACCTTTTCAAGCTGGGGGGATAAGCTGTTTTTCCCCCGGTTGTGACCGCCCCTTGCTTCACAAAGTCCCATAAGATCACCGTCCTTAAAGTACCTGTATTTGCGGTAGAGGATCTGACGGCTGACCGTGATGCCGTGTTCCCGCAGGAAGTTCTTTTTTTCTGCTTTGAGATGTGCGATAAATACGGTGTCGCCCTCGTCAAGACTTTCGTATTCTCTGCGCTTTATCCGCCATTCTCTGATAGTATCGCTCCAGAAAGCAATGACCTCTCGTTCCTCTGCGGAAAAACTGCCCATATCACGCTTTTCACGCTGACGCTTATCCTTTTTCGGTGTGTCGGGCGGCTGTTCCGCCGAATCGGGGACGATCTCCATATTAAATGAATAGTATCTTGTCCTCAGCTCCTCCGGAAGTGCGGATACGGGTATTTTGTACTGCATACAGTGATTTTGCGGGTTCATTTCCTGCACTGTTTCCAGTTTCCCGTCATGGGCTATACGCTTTATGTACCTTACAGAGCAGCCTTTCAGCTTTGCCATCTGCTTAACGGTTATATATTCCATGTCCGCACCTCCTTTCCGAAGTATTGTCTGTTGTTATTTCTGCGATCGGTATCTATCTTATCACGTCCTTCCGTTTTTATGGACTGCGTTTTGAAAAACGCCTTTGACCTGCCATCATCAGTGCGGGAGCGGTCGTCCTTCCGCAGACGGCTGTATTTCCCACAAGCGCAGGAAAACAGCCGTTTCGGCTATTGTCAGATTTGCGGGGTCACTCCGCTGTATCTATGACCTGTATCATTTTCACACCTGTTAAACCGTTTTCTTCCCTGAACCGTTTAACCGCCTTAGCCCGTGCCTCTCCGCTGTCCCGTGCGTTGACGGTGTAGACATCATTGAACATTCCGTCCACCGTTTCAACATGAAGCATGACCTCATATCTTCTGACCCTTGTTGGCACCACCTTATTCACCTCCCCGCTAAAGTTTTCCAAGCACATCTATAGCGATGTATTGCAGGCTGTCCCCGCTGACGTTGATTATTTTGGGGCTGCCGCTTCGGAAAGATATTATAACATATTCAGATGCAGGGGAGCGCGCCTGAAATTCCAGACACACCACATAGGGGTTGAACGCCTTTACAAGTGCCTGCAAATGGTTTTCGGTAAAAATCTTCTTTTCAAGCTGTTCGCGGCTCATGGCTATCCTCCCCGATCAGATCTGAGATCGTGCAGCCAAGAGCTGCCGCCAGCTTTTCCAGCGTCCCCAGTGACGGCTGCTTTTCGCCTTTTTCCAGACAGCAGATGAACGCAGGTGTTACTCCCGATCTCTCCGCCAGCTCCTTTTGCATAAGGTTCGCCGCCGAGCGTCTTGCCCGGACATTCCTTGCAATGTTTTTTACTCCCGTCATATTTTCCGCCTCCTTTCAGTCCACAAAGGTTTCATACTAATCCCCAATTATTTACTTGACAAAGCAAACTAAAAGTGATATAATAAAAATGGGTGATAAAAATGAC
>CANQPL010000045.1 GCA_947625735.1 uncultured Clostridia bacterium | reverse complement strand
CTCGTCCGACAGCTTTTTTATTTTATCATACTTTCGAGCGTTTGTCAAGGGGTTTTTTTAAAGTTTTTTAGGTTTGTTGCATTTGCTGTATTATTCTTTGAAAAATCCCTGCTTACTGTGCATCTTGCTCAATATCCATATCGGCTTCGGTATCATTCTCCGTCTCTGCTGTTTCACTTTCGGCAGTCTCCTCCTCACCTGAAAGCAGTCCTCTCAGATACTCTGTAAGCTGATCTGCCGCCTTGCGCTGAGTCGCAACCGACGGGTGATAGTCCCCGCCGTAGCCGTCCTCCTCGTCCTGATAGTCAAACTTCATTATATGTACCCTTTCGTCCCCCGTGTCCTCCGAATAGGCATTTGCAGCCCCTTCGATCTGACCCAGAAGCTCAGAACCCATAATACCGAGGGTGCATACGATCTCGGCATCGGGATTTGCCTCCCTTACCGTTCCGAGAAATTTATAATATGCGTCAAAAAATTCGCCCTGATAATACTCATCTCTGCCCGTATAGCTGTAATCGTTTGTGCCGAGATTTATGACAACAATATCACTGCCGCCCTTAAAATCCCACGGTGTCAGCTCCTCATATCCTCGGCGCAGCTCAAAATTTGCGTCGGTATATCCGTACACATCGGGCATAAGAAGATAATCCTCCCGCTCTCCCACAGTGTCGGTATAATCGCTTATAAGACCTATACCGCTGATCGCTACCACGCTGAAATCAGCATTCAGATCCTCCGCCGTATAATAACAGTAGGTCGCTGTCGCATTCTGCTGTGCGCTGTTGTAACCGTCAGAGGGATCGTCCGCTTCGTTTCCGTAGCCGCAGGCGATCGAGTCGCCTATAAATTCTATCTGAAGATCGGATTTTCCCTTTGGCGCTATCTTTTTTGCATTTGCCGTAATGCTCACTATACCCGTGGTAGCCATCTGATTTTCCGAAAGCTTCACAATGGCAAATTCGGCATTTTCCAGCATCTCACCATCGTAAAGAGTGTAGGTATTGTCGCCCGATTCAAGCTGTATGCGCTTTGTAAGCTCGCCGTTTATGATAACTCCCACAAAGCCCTGCTGATTATCCGAATATACACTGCCGTTTGAGGTAAGCACCGCCTCCACACGGTCACCCGTAAACAGGAACGATACGCCCGAACAGCTATAGCTCAGATAATATATATCCTTGTATTCAATATATCTGCCCATGCGCTTTACAGCGTCCTCAGAGGGGTAAAATGTGACCTCCTCACATTCCGTACTGAAAAAATAGGGTATCATCTCATCGCTGTGAGCTATTGCAAGGGGATCAAGGTCATGACCTATAACAGTTGTCTCCTCCACAGCGGGTTCGGTTAAGGCAGGCTCCTCCGTCATGCTTACCTGTTCGGTACTTGCCGCATCGGATATATCATTCCCGCTTGTCCCGTTATCCCGTGAACAGCCCGCAAGAACACACAGCATTGTCATAACTGCCATAAAAACGGCTATACGCTTTTGCATATGTGATCGTCCTCCTTTGTCTGCACTTCTTATAATAACACACCTTAAAGGATTTGTCATTATAATATTTTCTTTTTTCTGTTTAAAATAAAAATCTTGACTATTATAAACATATCTGCTATAATATTTTTATAATATTTTGTTTAATATGGAGATGAATGCACTATGGAACAAGAAACTGCCCTTAGCTTTATCCCCTCTCCAAAAATAGACGCCACTCCCATGCTCATCAAAGCTCTGTTTGAAAAGATCTGCGAATACACGGGATTTTCTGCGGACGGTATCATTTGCTCCTCCGTCACAGAGGAGCTTATCTTTCGTATCATAAGAGCATTTAAGCCTCGTATGACCGCTGTTATCGGAGATCGTGACGATTGTGTGCGTGCGCTCAGCGCAAATAACTGCGTTTTTTCGGTCCAAAACTCGCCCGATGAGCCGCTCCCTGAGGATACAGAGCTTGTGTTTATAGATGTATTCTCCGATCGGTATAAAATGGGGATTCCGCCTGAACAGCTGTACAGCCTGTCAGACAAATGCAGCAGGGCGGGTGCAAGGCTTGTTGTTATTGCCGACCGCAGATATCTTCCCGATGAACCCTTTATCCCAACAGGGAGCAGCATTATTATAATGAGCTTTCCCGAAAGCTGCCCGCAGACCGCTCCCAAGGTCAGCTTTGCTTTCTGTCCCGATGCCGATACTGCCGCAATGCTCAGACAAAACGCTCCTGAAAATATCGTTGACAGCTCCGTCCTTTACGCCCTTGCACATACCGATATACAAACCCTTTCATTCAACCGTCAACGCATCATACGTGAAAGGCATTACCTTACCGAATGTCTTAATAATATTGAAATTAAGGTTTCGCCCTCACAGACAGACCGTCTGCGTTTTACATCGCCGCACATATCTCCCGCCGCCCTCAGAAAGCGGGGTATCATTCTTCCCGAACCCGAGGATAATGCCTATATCATTCAGATAAAAAGCCATGGCTCCGATCATTCACTTGTGGCAGCTCTTACAATGGAGCTGGAATCAAAGATATCAGGGAATTTCATGGAAAAGGATCCCGGCTCAGACAGTAGTACAGACAGCACATATAACCTTATGCGCTCCCTTCCCCTTTAGCAGTCCTGCGCAGTAGTCAAGAGTAGAACCCGTTGTTATCACATCATCGGTAAGCAGGACGGTCTTTCCGTCAAGCCACACACCTTCCGATGCAGAAAACTGGTGCTTCACAGCCTCATGTCTCTCCTCTGCTCCCAGTGTATGCTGGGAGCGTTTTACATTTGTCCTTGTAAGTATATCGGTACGCAATGGTATCTCCGTATCCCTGACTATTACCCGTGCAAGCAGCTCCGCCTGATTATAGCCTCTTTTCCGCTGATGCTTTTTCTCCATGGGAACAGGCACTGCAATGTCTATTTCATCAAGCAGACCCCTGTCAGAAAGCCGTTCACGCAGCACTCTGCCGAACACCTCCGCCGCATTAAGACCCTTATGGAATTTGAAGCTCAGCACTCCCTCTCTTGCCTTGCCTTTGTAATAGGCAGCGGGAACACATATGTCATAATTTTTATTCTGACCGCAGGTACAGCTTTTATACAGGAGCTTGCCGCACACTTTACAGATCTTATCATCTGCCCACATTATATCTCCGAAGCACTCGTCACAGCAAAGCTTTTTGTAGTTTATAAATCCGTCACAGAACGGGCAGCGGTTTGGAAATAAAAGATCAAGCAGGAACAGCCTGAGACCGCCGCCGTTTTCCGTTTCCACCATAATTTCAGATCCTTTTTGCAAGAGTTTCCGAATAAGCCGAACGGAAAGCCTCAAAGCTGTCCTCCTCTATAGCATTCCTTATCCTTTCGGCAAGGGTGTTGTAAAAATAAAGATTATGCATAACCGCAAGCCTGCCGCCCAGCTGCTCCTCCGCCTTGAACAGATGACGGATATATGCTCTTGTGAAATTTCTGCACACAGGACAGTCACACTGCGGGTCAAGAGGACGATCGTCCGTTTCATATCTTGCATTTGTGATATGGAGTATCCCCTCCCATGTGAACACCGTTCCGTGGCGGGCATTGCGGCTTGGCATAACGCAGTCGAAAAGATCAATGCCCCTTGCCACGCCCTCTATTATATTTGAGGGCGTTCCCACACCCATAAGATAGCGTATCTTATTTTCGGGCATAACAGGAACCACCGTATCAAGTATATCGTACATTACCTCTGTAGGCTCGCCCACAGCAAGACCGCCCACCGCATAGCCGTCAAGGTCAAGAGCCGCTATCTGCTCCATATGGGAAATGCGCAGTTCCTTATAGGTGCAGCCCTGATTTATTCCGAAAAGAAGCTGACTTTTATTAATAGTATCATGGAGGGAATTGAGTCTCTCCATTTCCTCCTTACAGCGGACAAGCCAGCGCACCGTCCTGTCGCAGGAGTTTTTTGCATATTCGTAGGAGGCGGGATTTTCCACACACTCGTCAAAAGCCATTGCAATGGTAGAGCCGAGATTGGACTGTATCTGCATGGATTCCTCGGGACCCATGAATATTTTACGCCCGTCTACATGAGAATTGAAATAAACTCCCTCCTCCTTTATCCGTCTCAGCTTTGCAAGGGAAAAGACCTGAAAACCGCCGCTGTCGGTGAGAATGGGCTTATCCCAGTTCATGAACCGATGAAGCCCGCCCATTTCCTTTATTACCCTGTCCGTAGGACGTACATGGAGATGATAGGTATTGCACAGCTCCACCTGACATTTAAGCTCCCGCAGGTCAAGGGAGGATACGCCGCCCTTTATGGCAGCGGCAGTGCCTACATTCATAAAGCAGGGAGTCTGAAATGTACCGTGGACAGTTTCAAAGCTTCCCCGTCTGGCTTTCCCGTCGGTTTTGATAAGTGTAAACATTTATATCCGTTCCTTTTGATTTCATTGATTAATTTGATTATAGCAGAAAAGCAGACAAAAGTCAAGAAAAAAAGATATCGAATAAAAAATAGCAATATACGGCACTGTCGGGAACAGATAAGCGTGGTCTATATAATAAGCATAGCATCTCCGAAGCTGAAAAACCGATACCTCTCCTCCACTGCCTTTTTGTATGCGTTCATGGTATTGTCATACCCGAGAAAAGCGGATACAAGCATTATAAGAGTGCTTTCGGGAAGATGAAAATTTGTGATAAGCCCGTCTATCACCTTAAACTCATAGCCGGGATAAATAAAAATATCCGTATACCCCTCATGCTCCTCCATATCCCCGAAAAACGTACCCACGCTCTCGAGCGTCCGACAGGAGGTAGTACCCACCGCAATTACTCTGCCGCCCCGTGCCTTGGTCTTTTTGATAAGCTCCGCCGTTTCACGGGGAAGATGATAATGCTCCGAGTGCATTTTGTGCTTTAACACATCGTCCTCCTTTACGGGACGGAATGTGCCAAGCCCTACATGGAGCGTCACAAAGGCGGTATCTATCCCTCGGCTGCGGATATCCTCCAGCATTTCTTTTGTAAAATGCAGCCCCGCAGTAGGCGCAGCAGCTGACCCGTTTTCACGGGAATATACAGTCTGATACCTTTCCTTGTCCTCTAATTTTTTCGTTATATAGGGCGGGAGGGGGGTCTGCCCCACATCTTCAAGGGCGGTAAAAAAATTTCCCTCACAGGTAAACTTTGCAATACGGTTGCCGCCCTCGGCGATATCAAGTATCTCCGCTTTCAGTCTGCCGCCGCCGAATGAAAATTTTGTGCCGGGCTTTGCTTTTTTTCCGGGACGGGTAAGTATCTCCCAGACCTTGTCCCCCTTCTGCTCAAGAAGAAGAAACTCGATAAACGACCCTGTCCCCTCCTTTTCCCCGTAAAGACGGGCGGGCAGCACCCTTGAATCATTCATAACAAGCAAATCACCTTTTTTAAGATGATCGCATAGATTATAGAAGTGATCGTGAACTATCTCCCCGCTCCTCCTGTCCGCACACATAAGCCGTGAGGCGTTTCTCGGTTCAATGGGTGTCTGGGCGATAAGCTCCTCGGGAAGATCATAGTAAAAATCCGATCTCAGCATTTTAAATTTCCTTTCAAAATATCAAATTAACAAAATAATAAAAAATTTCTCTTGACAAAAGGCAAGTAACGTGTTAATATAAAGATAACGCATAAATTTTCAGGAAAAAACACGATAGAGGCGCGGTAAAGATCAGTACCCGTGACGGTATATCGAAGATGTGGTGCATCTAAAATATACATTGTCCCGAGCTTTGCACGGTGAAAGGCAATACCGCCGAAGATAACGGTTATCCCGGGAGATGCCGTTTTCTGAGTATATGCCGAACAGGTATATGCTTGTCATCATGGCGTTATGATGGAGTGCTATCCGATCAAGGTATATGTATTTTTACGGCACTACAACATTATAAGCTATGAGGATCGGTTTTTCAACCGATTTTTTTATTGATCCTGTAAAATTTTATTAAATTATAAAGGAGCTGTTTACAAATGAAACAGTATAATGTTGGCATCATCGGCGCTACGGGCATGGTGGGACAGCGTTTTTCACTTCTGCTGGAAAATCACCCGTGGTTTAATGTAAAGGTGCTGGCTGCATCTCCCAGAAGCGCAGGCAAGCGCTATGAGGACGCTGTCGGCGCAAAATGGGCAATGAAAACTCCCATTCCCGAAAAATACAAGGATATGATCGTTTTAGATGCCACTGCCGATATTGATAAAATAGCGTCCGAGGTAGATTTTGTGTTCTGCGCTGTGGATATGAAAAAGGACGAGATAAGGGCGCTGGAGGAGCGTTATGCAAAGGCTGAATGTCCTGTCGTTTCCAACAACTCCGCCCACAGAGGAACGCCCGATGTGCCTATGGTTGTACCGGAAATAAATCCCGGACATATTGAAATAATATCCGCACAAAGAAAGCGCCTTGGTACAAAAAAGGGCTTTATTGCGGTAAAGTCAAACTGCTCTCTCCAGAGCTATGTTCCCGCACTTCACCCGCTGATGAAGGATTTCGGAGTAAAGCAGGCAATGGTCTGCACCTATCAGGCTATTTCGGGAGCAGGCAAGACATTTGAAACAATGCCCGAAATAATCGACAATGTTATCCCCTACATCGGCGGCGAGGAGGAAAAGTCCGAGCAGGAGCCGCTGAAAATATGGGGTCATATCGAAGGTGACAGGATAGTAAATGCCCTCTCCCCGAAGATAAGCGCACAGTGTCTGAGAGTACCCGTGTCAGACGGTCACACTGCCGCAATTTTTGTCCGGTTTGAGAAAAAGCCCTCAAAGGAGGAGATCCTCACCGCATGGAAGAACTTTTCGGGTGTTCCGCAGGAGCTGGAGCTTCCCTCTGCGCCCCGTCAGTTTATTCATTATTTTGAGGAGGATAACCGTCCTCAGGCAAGGCTTGACCGTGATACGGAAAAGGGCATGGCTGTTTGCGTAGGCAGACTGAGAGAGGATATTATCTTTGACTATAAGTTTGTCTGCCTTTCCCACAACACACTGAGAGGCGCTGCGGGCGGAGCTGTTTTAATGGCTGAGCTTTTGGCTGCAAAGGGTTATTTTGACTGATGAATACGGATAATGTCATCATCAGACGTGCAGTGATCTCAGACGCTCCGGAAATTTGCAGACTGATACGCAGTCTTGCGGAATTTGAAAGAATGGGCGAAAAATTCAGGGTATCCCCCGAAGCGATCGTCCGAATGATGTCAGATGAAAACGGTCTGCGTGGGATAATCGCAGAAAAGGACGGCAGAACCGCAGGGATCGCAGCTTATACCACCTACAGGCTTGCAGGCTTCTCAGGACGGCGGGTGGTATACCTTGAGGATATTTTCATTGAGGAGGAAATGCGGGGCTGCGGCATAGGCAGAATGATCTTTGAGGAACTTAAAAAAGCCGCAAGGGAGCTTGATGCTGTAAAGATCGAATGGAAATGCCTTGCGTGGAATGAAAACGCCCGCAGGTTCTATGAGAAAATGGGCGGCATCTCTGATGACGAATGGCTTACATATACGGCTTATCTCTGATAATATTTTTATGAAAGGAACGATATACCATGAAAAATACTATCTTCACAGGTGCGGGCGTTGCAATTGTCACTCCCATGAATGAGGACGGCAGCGTAAATTTTGATGCACTGGGAGAGCTTATCGAAATGCAGATATCGGGCGGCACGGACGCTATTATTATCTGCGGCACCACAGGCGAATCCTCCACACTCAGCGATGAAGAGCATATTGCCTGCATAAAATATACCATTGAAAAGACAGCAAAGCGTATCCCCGTAATTGCGGGTACAGGCAGCAATGACACCGCCTATGCCGTTGAGCTTTCAAAGGAAGCCGAAAGGCTGGGGGCTGACGGGCTTCTGCTGGTAACGCCCTACTACAACAAGGCGTCACAAAGGGGACTTATTGAGCATTATACAAAAATTGCCGATGCGGTAAATATTCCCATGATACTTTATAATATTCCCTCCAGAACGGGAGTTACCATTTCGGTGGACACCTTTAAGGTGCTTGCAGATCATAAAAATATAGTTGCGGCAAAGGAAGCAAGCGGCAATATCTCCGCAATTGCAAAGCTCATTGCCGAGTGCGGCGACAAGCTGGACGTTTACAGCGGCAATGACGATCAGATAGTGCCTATTATGGCTCTGGGCGGCAAGGGCGTAATTTCCGTGCTTTCCAATATCCTCCCCCGTGAAACTCATATGATAGCACAGCTCTGTCTTGAAAATAACTGCGCCGAGGCTGCAAAATTAGCGGCAAAATACTTAAAGCTTGCCAATTCCCTGTTTATAGACGTAAACCCCATTCCCGTAAAAGAAGCGCTCAACATGATGGGAATAAATGCAGGTCACTGCCGTCTGCCGCTGTGCGATATGGAGGACAGCAAAAAAGAGGCGGTCAGAGCGGTGCTTAAAGAGGCAGGACTTATCGCCTGACAGGATATAACATTGGGGGAGCGCCGGTATGCGTATAAGCTGCGCCCCTCCCGTGAAAAACAATAAATCAAAAAGGGAAGTGCAAATACATGGTAAAAGCAGCCATTACCGGTGCCAACGGAAAAATGGGCAGAGTTATAGCGAATATTATCGAGGGCAGAGAGGATTGCATGGTAATAGCGGGTGTTGATCTTAACACTGCGGAAAACGGCAGATTCCCCATTGTCAGCGAGCCTGCCCTGCTCCCCGAAAAGCCCGATGTTATCATAGATTTTTCTCACCCCTCCGCCCTTGACAAGCTCCTTGAATATTGTCTTGAAACAGGAACAGCCGTTGTTATCGCAACCACAGGCTATTCCGAGGAGCAGACAGCTCAGATAAAGAAGGCGGCGGAACAAATACCCGTATTCTTCTCATTTAATATGTCGCTGGGAATAAATCTCCTTGCAAACCTTGCAAAGACCGCCGCAAAGCTGCTGGGGGGACAGTTTGACATTGAGATAGTGGAAAAGCATCACAATCAGAAGATAGACGCTCCCAGCGGCACGGCGATAATGCTGGGAAATGCCATTAACGGCGTTCTGGAGGATAAGTATCATTATGTTTATGACCGTCACTCCCGCCGCATGAAGCGTGAAAAATACGAGATAGGTATGCACGCAATAAGGGGCGGCACTATCGTAGGAGAGCATGATATTATCTTTGCGGGCAGGGACGAGGTCATAACCCTGAGTCACTCGGCAGCGTCCAAGGAGGTTTTTGCGGTAGGTGCGGTAAATGCGGCTGTTTTCCTCTCCGGTCAGGGTGCGGGACTTTACGATATGTCGGCTCTCATCGATGCAAATTGACCCCCGTGCGGGCGGGCGGGGTGACCCCGCAGGCACCTCGGCGGGTGGAACCCCGCAGTCAGGTCGGCGGGTGGAACCCGCAGCCGGGTCGTTGGTGTGTTTTGCATAAACATTTCAATAGTGACTCGGTAACTTTCAGCGGGTTGAACCTCCTTGCACCTCGGCGGGGTGACCCCGCAGGCAGGTCGTTGATGTGTTTTGCATAAACATTTCAATAGTAACTCGGTAACTATTATTTGTTAAAATTTTTAATATTTCAACTCTCATCACTCCACACTCCACACTCCACACTCCACTCTTAAAAAATTCCGACACTATTATAATATCTGACCGCACTTACAAATGCAAACATCAAATACAATAAGCAAAGGGCAGGAAACGCAAATTTCCTGCCCATTTATTTTTTGTATAACCCCCGCAGTGCGTGTTTTGCGTTATTCCGTCACAAAGCGGAAGCTCTTGAAGTCAAAATCGCTGCCCGGCAGGAATGTAAAGGATACGCTGCATCTGCCGCTTATTCCCGTTATCTCAAATTCCCTCGGCGTATACTCCTCAGCCTTTTCAAATTCACAAAGTACCCTTGTTTCGCTTCCGCCCTTAAAAATAGCGTGGATACTGTTGAGCGGCAGAGAAGATCTTCCCGTGATGATGAGCTTTACGGGTTTCCTTTCCGTAAAGTCAAATTCGCCGAAATCAAGCACTACATTGTTTCCGATACCCGTGACCGCATCAGCTTCACGGGTAAATTTGTCTCCGTAAATGCTGTAGTTGCAGGCGGCGTTTATCTCAGCCGTTTCCTTTTCGGGCTTCTGGAAAGTAAAGCCCTTTACATGATATCCGTCTGAGGACTCCATAACAAATGTGTGCAGACCCTTGAGAGTCTTTGACAGCTTAAAGGTATTGGGCTTGTAGGTGAGCCACTCGGGAGGCTCATGGTAGGTAAATTCACCTATCACCTCGCCGCCCTCTCCGGGAATACCGTCATAGAAGCGGATCTTTACAGGCGTGGTGCAGTTGGCGTAAATAGGCACTGTCACCGTATCGCTGCCGATATTTCCGAAATCTACATTCTCAAAGCCGAACCAGCTGTTCTCATTGGAGAAAGCCGCTCCCCTCTCAATACCGTTGCCCGCCTTGCCGTTCTGGACTGTGAAAAGTCCTCCCGTAACAAAGCCGTAGGGATCGAATGTTGCCGCACCAAGTCCCTCACCGCAGAGCTTAAGAGGTGCAAGAATGTGATATTTGTCTGTACCGTTTTTGCACAGCGCTCTCAGGTAAAATTCTCCGTCGCCCTTGCATTTTACGGTGACGCTGTCCTTATCCGAAGAAACGATCTCCGCAAGATTTGAAGCTATCCCCAGCACAGTGGTTATCCTGTACTCGATATCCTCCTTGTAGGAGGCATTTTCGGGAGAAACTACAGTTTTGAAGGTTATCTGCTTTCTGTCCGGGTCAAAGATGCGGCTCTCGCTTTCAAAGGATATTTTTCTGATAGGGATATCGTTTTCCTCATCAGGACACTCGGCAGGAGTATGGGTATTTTCCTCAAAATATTCCACCTCACACCTGTCTGCGGCAACAGCGGTAAGGGTAATGCTGCTGTCGGGCAGTGACGGAGAGGAAACGGTAACATTTATATCTCCCGTTTTATCAGAAGCGGCTATCATGGCAAGGAGCTTTCCCGAAAAAAGTCTGCGGGAAATGCCCTTGTACTGCTCATAATCGGAGGAATCGCCGTTGTCAAGACCTACCAGCCTGCCTGCACCGCTGACTTTTACGGTAACACGGTTGTTGGCGTTGGCAACATGGGTTCCGTTTTTATCATAAGCAGCAATTTCAACAAATATCATGTCCTCGCCGTCTGCGGCAAGCTCTGTTTTATCGGGAGTAAGACGAAGCTCTGCGGTATCTTTGAAAGAACGTCTCACATCTCGTGCTATTTCATTGCCCTTTTCATCATAGGCTACGGCTGAAAGCTCTCCTTCCGTATAGTCTATGATCGTATCAAGAGTAAACTCTTTTCCGTGGAGCCGGTCAAAGTCCTTTTCGGCGATTTTCCTGCCGTTGAAGAAAAGAGCGGCATGGGGCGCATTTGTAGTCACTCTTATATCTATAGGCTGACCCTCCATAAAATCCCAGTACGGGAAAATGTAAATAAACGGAGAAGTCCTGTAGTCCGTCCAGCCCGCTTTATATATGTAAAAGCTGTCTTTGGGGAAGCCCGCAGTATCAAGCTGACCGAAATAGCTGTTTTTTGTGGAGTAGGGCGTAGGCTCGCCTATGTAGTCAAAGCCCGTCCAGATAAACTGTCCTGCACAGAACTCCGCATCACGGTCAAGAATTATGACCGCTTCGGTATTGGGAGCGCCCCAGCCCGTGGTGCAGTTTCCGAGAGAGGAACACTGCTCATCATCATCGGAAAGCATGAGCTGAGAAAGGGGAAAATGATATACTCCCCTGCTCTGGAGCGTGGAGGCAGTTTCCGAACCGTAGATCATCCAGTCAGGGTGCGCCTTGTGCTGCTCCTCATAAAGTCTTTCGGCATAGTTATATCCTGCCAGCTTTACAATATCGGCGCACTTCTGAGCATTTTCCCACTGCATGAAGTTAGAGCCGATAGTCACATAGCCGTTTTTGCGGGGGTCATGCTCACGGACCAGCCCGTAAAGCAGAGAAGCTATCTCCTGACCTCTTTCTGAGGCGTGGGTGTCGTAGATCTCGTTTCCTACGCTCCAGCCGATAAGCGAGGGGTGGTTGCGGTCACGGCGTACCCATGATGCCACGTCCTTTGCGACCCACCCGGTGAAAAATCCCGCATAATCATAGTCGGTCTTGTGCATTTCCCACATATCAAAGCCCTCGGACAGCACAAGAAATCCCATCTCGTCAGCAAGCTCCATAAGCTCCACTGCGGGCATATTGTGACTTGTGCGGATCGCATTTATCCCCATTTCACGGAGCTTTACAAGCTTTCTCCTTATAGCCGCCCTGTTTACCGCCGCGCCCAGCGCTCCCAGATCGTGATGCTCACAGCAGCCGTGTATCTTTAAGTGTCTGCCGTTTAAGAAGAATCCCTCATCAGTGGTAAATTCCGCTTTTCTCAGACCGAAAACACTTTCGGCTGTGTCAATAAGCTCGCCCTTGCGGTAAAGCTCACAGACGCACCTGTAAAGATGAGGAGAATCAATATCCCACAAAACGGGGTCGGAAATTTTAACAGTATCGGTATTTACCGAGTAGGAGCAGCCGTCACGGAGAATATATGCGGATATGCGGCTCCTGTCATACGCACAGCAGGGAGAAGTGACCTGCGCCTTTAAGATATCCCCGTCATATATTTTCCTTGTCAAGGAAAGCTCTGACACGGGAACTCCTGCGGGGCGTTCGGTCTCTGCGGTAACTGTCACATTTCCGTCAATGTCGGCGGAGATGTACAAGCCGTCGCTTACAATGTGGCAGACGTTATACTCGCAAAGCCGCACCTTGCGGAATATTCCCGCTCCCGAATACCACCTTGTATTGGGCGAACGGTAATCCACACGTACTGCAATAAGATTTTCGCCGTCTTTTAAAAGATCGGTAATGTCAAATTCAAAGGTGGAGTAGCCGTATTTCCACTCGCCTGCAAGAGCGCCGTTCACATAGACCTTACTGTCCATGTAAACTCCCTCAAACCTGACAGCTATCCGCTTGTCATCGGCTTTTGTGACAAGGAGCTTTCTTCTGTACCAGCCTGTGGAAGTCTCGTAAAGATCGTGAGTATTATAGATCATCCAGTCGTGGGGCAGCTGCACGGGAGACCAGCAGAGAGCGTCTGAATACCCTGTATCAATGGGATTTTTTGAAAATTCCCAGCCGCCTGACAGATTTGTTATTTTTCTTTGGGAGGACATAGTTTTTCTTCCTTTCGCAGTAAAAGTTTGTCAGAAACGTACAAATACAATATCTGTATTATACTACATTTTTTCTGTTTTGTCAAGATAAAACTAAAAATTGCATATGCTTTTTTACAATTACGGTAACATATTTGTAACTATTTTGCCGGTATCTCCGGCTATATTGCAAAAAATTGTTATAAGTGTCTAAAAAATATTGTTTAATTTGTATATTTTGCAGGTTTATTCTGATTGACTTTACCTTATTAAATATGGTATAATAAGCATATATGGGGTAAAATTTAAAAACTATCCTGCATGGTAAAAATATACAATGCCGCTTTTGCGGCGATCCCAAGCTACAGGAGGTATATAATGGAACAGACACAGACCTTTGATTTCGGAAGCTATGCGGCGTTCAAGGAAACGGTGGGCGATCTGACGGATTCCCTCGGTCAGCTCAGGGAATATGCGGCTTCTCTGAATCTCGACAACACTGCACGATCCATCGGAGATATCATTGATAAAGCGGCAGGAGAGCATTTTGAAGTCGCAATAGTGGGCGAGTTCAAGCGGGGAAAATCTACTCTTATCAATGCGATACTGGGTCAGGAGGTACTTCCTGCTGATGTGCTGCCCGCAACAGCTACCCTCAACCGTGTTACATACAGCAAAGAGCCATACGTTGAAGTGGAGTATAAGGACGGCAGCAGCGAAAGAGTGGATATCGACCGTCTGGCGGACTATGTGACGAAGCTCTCCTATGATTCGGAAAAGAAAGCGGAAACTGTCAAGGAAGCGACTGTCTATTATGACACGGATTTCTGCAAAAACAATGTGGATATCATTGATACTCCGGGTCTTAACGATGATGAGCAGATGACAAATGTCACCATGTCCATTCTTCCCGAAATAGACGCAGCGGTATTTGTGATAAGCGCAAACTCCCCCTTCTCACAGTTTGAAAAGGAATTTCTGGAAAATAAAATGCTCACAAGCGATCTCGGGCGTATCATTTTTGCGGTCAACTGTTTCGGCACATTCTCCAAGGAGGACGAGGACAGGATAGTCGAAACTGTTGAGCGGCGCATATGCTCCTATGTCATGGATAAGGCGAAAAAGGTCATGGGCGAAAGCTCAAAGGAGTTCGGCGTATATAAGCGCAAGATAGGCAAACCGAAGGTAATAGGCGTCTATGCCAAAAAGGCGCTCATGGCAAAGGAAGCGGGCGATATGCAGATGCTCGAGGAAAGTAATTTCCCCCGCTTTGAAAGCGTCCTTGAAACCATGCTCACAAAGGAAAGAGGCTCTATTACTTTACAGATCCTTGCCAACAAAATAATCAGTTCGGGTTCTGAGATAATAAACTCTATTGTTATACATGAAAACGCCCTCGTTATGGAAACTGACGAATTTATGGAGAAATATCAGCTTGCCATTGAGGAGATAGAGGGCATACGCACCAAAAAGCGTGAGGAGTTCGTCCGCATAAACAACGCCGCCAATAAGGTGTTTGAGCAGCTCCAGCCTATACTTGACGATTACTGGGTAAAGATAGAGGACACTGCAATGCAGGTAATTGACGAGTATCAGATGAGCGGCGAGGACTTAAAGCGTGAGAAGCTGAAGATCGTTTACGAAAAGCTCACTCAGCGCATAAAGGAAAATATCGAAAACAAGGCTCAGCTTATCTGTGAGCAGATCCAGAACGACATAAATGTGGGACTTTCAGAAGAGGCAGTGCGCCTGCAATCCTTCCAAGACGAATTTTTTGAATCCCTCAACCGTATACAGGAGCTTTTCTCTGTTCCCCGGCAGTACAGCAGAAACGGCGGCACAGTAGACAGCATTATAGGCTCTGTTATCGGCACAGGCGGCATCGGCGGACTGTTCATCGGATTCAGGGAAGCGGGTGTAAAGGGAGCGCTTCTGGGTGGACTTACGGGTCTTACCACATGGCTTGCCACATCTTTCCTGCTTGTCACCACAATGGTAGGGGGCGTGTTCCTCTCACCTGCGGGACTGTGCATCATGGCACTTGCAGGCTTTGCAGGCACATTTACGGGCAAATTTGCCGTTGACAAGTTCCTTGTACAGGAGAGGATAGACAAATTCAAAGCCAATGTAAAGGCATCGGTAAGCAAGCAGTTCCATGAAATGAAGATAAATTCCGACTTTACCGAGTCGGTGCGTAAACAGGTGTATAATTCCTTTGCGGGACTTAAATCCCAGATCGAGGAGGAAACAGAGATCATTCTTAAAGATACCCAGAAAACACTTGACGATCTCAACGAGGTAAAGCAGCAGAAGAAAACCATGTCCGACAATGAAAAAATACGGCTTCAGAACATTGCCGAAAGCGTGGGCAGTATGCTTGCCGAGACCTATAATCTGCACAAGACCCTTACCGAGATACTTTCCGATGAGGAATAACAATAGGGAGGTAAGCGATGACAAACAATCACAATCCGCTTCTGGATATAAATACATCATTCAGCGATTACCTTGTTGCCCGCACACGCTCCTTTCAGGAACACGTTGTGGGAGGGACTCTCGACTATGCCTTTGACGCCGATTTTGCAATGCGTCAGAAGATAGGCAGCTTTTCAGGCTGGTCAAGACTTTACAAGGCGATCGTGACAACCGATATTCCCAATCGTTTCAAGAGATATTTTCAGAGCAGCGACAGCGCAGGCTCTATGCACTATGCCAAGGCATACGAGGCGGCAAAGAAATGCAGCGAAAGACTACAGATAAGCATTCCCGTTGTACTGGTGCGAAAAGCGGGAGAAGTACCCGAGATAACCTCACTTGCGGGAGAATCCATAGAGCCGTGCATTATTATGACAAGCGATATTGCCGAGGGCTGCACCGATGAGGAGCTTTGCTATCTTATCGGCTGCGAGTGCGGCAGACTGCAGAACCGTCACTGCGCATTCAATTTTGCGTTTACATATCCCGGCATAAGCAGAGGGGACAACGTTTCCGACAGCAGCGGGGATATGAGCGTGAAAAGCAATGTGCGGGAGCTTAACTACAGCCTTAACAAATGGCTCATCTTAGGCGACATCACCGCCGACAGAGCGGGGATCATCTGTCTTGACAAGCCCGAAGCCTTTGCATCTGTCTACACATCGGTGCGCAGAAAGGGCGTACCCGATTCATTCGGCAGAGTAAACAAGGATATTGACGAGGCTGCTGTAATGAAGCGTTACGAAACGCTCCATGTTACCACGGTAAGAGATCTGAAAATGGGCGATGACTGCTCATCTGACGAGCGCAGGATCATTGCGGGAATGGAATTTGTAAGCTGTGAGATCCTTTATATATGGCGTCCCGATCTTGTCCGTCCCGATACACACGTAAGCAACAAGCAGTCGCTGGAGATACGCTGCGATATAATCGCAGACGCCGACGGCTCACATTCGGCATAAAGGGGGCGGGATAATTGGAAAAGAATTATGACAATTCTGCACAGGATATCGAGCTTGTCCGCAATGAGATAAAAAGGCTTGTAAACGACCCCGAAATATCGGTGATCCTCGGCGATGAAGTCGTGGAACGTATGTCAAGGTGGGACGACATTATCGGGAAAAAGATGAATGAACCCTTTTCCCTTATGGTAATAGGCGACTTCAAACGGGGAAAGAGTACTATTATAAATGCGATCCTCGGGCGTTCGATCGCACCTGTAAACGTTGCCCCCGAAACATTTACCATAAACTGCATTTCCTACGGAGATCACCCCTCTGTGGAGGCAGTGCTGCACAACGGCAAGCGTGTTACACTTACCGTAGACGATCTGAGCCGCCGCAGACTTATAGAGCTGCTTGACTATTTCCCGGGAGAGCTTGAATATATAGACGTGCGCAGCGATGCTCCCATTTTAAAGGAAATACAGATCGTTGACACTCCGGGACTTTCCGATCTTGACGATCTTGACAAGCAGGTAAAGGATTTTCTTGTAAAGGCAGATGCGGTAATATATGTGGCATCGGCGCTTTCCCCCTTTTCGGAGAGCGAGCAGTATTTCATTGCCGAGTACATAGCGCCCCAGAATTTCAGCAAGGTCTTTGTCCTTGTGAATATGATCGACGCCATGAACACCATGGAGGATATCGAGAGGATAACCGGACGTATACGGGATATCTGCTCACAGCTCCTCCCGAATGCGGAGGTCTACGGCATAAGCGGCATTGACGAGTACCGCAGGAAGATAGGGCTTAACCGTCCCGATATAAAGGGCTTTCAGGATCATTACGAGAATCAGTTTTTAAAGTTCGAGCTTGCTCTTTCCCGTGAGATCATCATGCAGAAGGATACCATAAGAACACAAAGAGTATTCTCCATGCTAAGGCTCATGCTTACCGATACGCTCAACCGTCTTAACATAATAAGCGACATGATGAAGCTGGACAGACAGAAGCTGGACAAGCTGTCTGTGGATTTTGAAAAGGAATGCAGCACACTGGCGGCAGCACTGGAAAATCAGAAGCCGAAGCTCATTCTCTCCATAACCGAGATGATGCAGGAAGCAGAGCATTGGATGTATGAATTTTTCTCCAAGCTCAGGGAGGATATACTTTCCTGCCGCACTACCGCAAGCGATGAGGACGTGGAAAGGCACTTCTATTCCTACCTTGTGGACAAGGTAGGAGAGGCTTACAGGCGCTGCATTGAGATACACCAGTCAAGGCTCAACGACATCATAAACGATATGGGTGCAGAGCTTTCAAGAAAGCTGGGACTGGAAAGCCTTGCGGGAATACGCATATCATGCAGCGAATCGGTAAATGTAAATACATTTGTGGCAGATAAGGTAAGAGAAGCTGCGGCACAGGGTGCAGACAGAGCGGGCTTCCCGTCAGCAGCTATACCGTTCCTCAGCAATGTATTAAAGAAAAAGCAGCAGTCGGAGATCATTGACTGTGCGCTTGAAAATTATGATGATATCCGCAACAGCGTTATCAAGGATCTGAAAGAGTGCTACAGGAATTTTGAGGCCTTTGCCATGCAGCAGCTGGACGACATCTACCGCACACAGGTGGAGGTCGGACGTGAGACCGTTGCAAAAGCAATGGAAATGGCAAAGTCAAATAACGATGCGGATCGCATGAGCAAAAATCTTGAAAAGGCATCTGAGATAGTAATAGGCGCAGTTTCCGTACTGAAAAAATACTGATAAACACTTCGGCGCAAAGGGGTTGCCTTTGCGCCGTTTTCTGCCTTATGTGGTAAATGAAAAAACGTAAATTCCCAAAGTAAATTCCACAGTAGGAAAGAGTGCGGAATTTAGTGTGAGAATGGGCGGAATTTAG